>NZ_CP030034.1:662642-1325284 GCF_006874625.1 Bdellovibrio sp. NC01 | reverse complement strand
TTCGCGAATTAACCCATCCGTTCAGTGGCGATGACGATTACTTGCGCTATCATTACGAAGCCTCGCAAGCATTGGCAGAGATGATTGCGGCGAAATGCGATCTTAGAAATTTATTGCGTTTAAGTGTCGGTCGAAAAATGGATAGCTACCTGGATACTTACTGCAATCTTAAAGATCTGAATGCGGAATATCGCAAATGGATTAAATCAAAAAGTTAAAAGAAAAGGCTCAAGTGACTTGAGCCTTTTTTATTTCTACATTGTGTAGAAGAATTCTTCCTTGATAATTTTCCCGTCTTTCACGGTATAAAGACCGACCTCTTCCATCTGCCAACGCTGATTGGTTTTTTTATCAGTCGTATCGTACTTAAAGTGCACGGCAAATCGATCACCTAATGGGAATGGGCCATCGACTTGTGATGAATGAACTTCCATCGTCTCTTCCCATTGTTTGTTTTTCTTCCGGATCGCTTCCAGGCCACGAACATTGGCAGGCATTCCTGGCGTTTCCATGGCTTCTTGGCTTTCGATTTGCTCGGAATACAATTCATCAACGGCCTTTAACGGCTGGTTGCGCTTACAATAGTCGACTAATTTTTTACCGACCTCTAGAACATTGCTTTGTGGTTGCATGGGTGCATCCTCCTCTTTAGGTTTCTCCCCCACTGTACATTTCAGCGAACATTTTTGAATGGCTAAGAGAATTTCAGGTCCGGGAAATGTTAACAATCTTAGCTGTTCTATCTGCCATGCAATTCTTCTTTGAGTTTTAGCAAGAATAGTCCTTGAAGATATTCAAGAGTGAAATAAGATTTTGGCTTGTAGCAAAGGACGCATTTATGGACGATCAAAAAGCTCTTATTGAAAAACTTAAAGATTCAAAATCAGAAGCCGATCGCAAGCAGTGCATTCCTTTACTTCATGACTACTTAAACACTCATCCCGACGACGCCGTTGCGTGGTATGACCTGGCCGGCTGTTACGACTTCTGCGGGTTCGAAAAAGAAGCAGAGCCTGCTATTGGAAGACGTATCACTTGGGCTGGAACAAATTGGCCGCTCACGAGCAGCCGGGATTTTTCGTGGGCTTTGGCAGCACACTTCGCAATAATTTTAAATTTTCAGATTCAGAAAAAATCTTGCGCGAAGGTATTTCCCACTTTCCGCACTACCCGGCGCTGAAAGTCTTCTATGCTTTCACACTCCATTCGCTGGGCAAAGAGTTAAAAGCTGTCGAGATCTTATTGCAGTCAACTTTAGACATGCCCGAAAAATCTTATGACGGTTATGAGCGTGCGATTAAATGGTATACGGAAAACTTACATACTCACCCACTGACTGCGCCGGAAATTTTAATCGAAATTGACGGCGTAAAAATTCGCCGTGCCGTTGTCAGCGACGCTGCCGGAATTGCAAATGCCCATTTAAATTCTTGGCGTGAAGCTTATGCGGGACAATTGGATCAAGATTTTTTAGATGACCTGCATTTCTCTTTTAAGCGTCGCAAAGATCACTGGGAAGAATACATCCCGACTCATCCTGAAAATGTCTATGTGGCAGAAAGCAAGCACGGGATTGTCGGATTTATTTCCGTGAATGCCCCTGGGCGTGATGAAGACATGCCGGAATGGGCAGAGGTGCAAGCGATTTACCTTTTGCAGAAATTCAAAGGTAAAAAGATCGGCTTGCATTTGTTGCTGGCTGGTTTTGAAGCCATCAAACGCAAAGGCTTCAATAAAGCTTACTGTTGGATGTTGAAAGATAATCTTACGGCGAAGTTTTATGAATCAAGTGGTGCAAAACTAAGTGGTAAAGAAAAGATCGGGCCTATCAATGGCAAGGACTACGTTGATGTCATGTACGTTTGGGAATCACTTCCCTAACGTCGTCAGTGAACCAGTTGCTGTGGGCTCTTCGCGCATCGCGCAGTTTGAATAGAACAAACACACAACAAGATACAACACTGAGATTCCTAAAAAACCCTTGATTCGTGTTTTTTTCATTCCTGAACTCCCGTTTCTACTCACATATTTTCGGTCAATTTTTTCAGAAACACGATAGGAGAATCAGAATTTCTTCAAAATGACTCGTTGATAGGCTTGTATTTTTCGAGAGTTATTTTTGTTTATTTAGAAGTGTGGTTTTTATGTCGAACTTTAATACAGGACCCGTGATTAATTAGTCACGGGTCCTGAGTTTAGATGTATTGCTAACTATCTATTTCTGCTGGCTATTTAGGAAGTAGCTGTGCTCAGAAAGTACAGTCAAATATCTCATCATCACATCTTGCGGATAGTTCGCAGCATCGTTGTACTTCGCTTGGTATTCAACGATCAGCTGATAAGTTTGCTCGTTGTCCAATGCTTTTACTTCACGAGCTAGCGCCTGTTCAGCAAGTGCATACGCATTTGAACTCATTTCTTGATAAGTTGGCTTCAAGAAGCTTTCAGGCTTGCTTGTGTTGAACAACTTATAGTTTTTGTAGCCTTCATTGTCAGCTTGACGGAATGAAAGATTTTTAGTCGCCAACTCTTTACGATATTGATTTGGAATCAACTTACCGATTTTCGTGATCATCATTTCATACATTTTGCGTGCGCGGCTGTCTGGTTTATTCGCCTCTTGGCGTTTTTGGAAATCCAGAGCAATCGTGATCAAAGCATCACTTGTGACCACACGGCACGTTTGTTCCGCCTGGAAAGATGCCAAGAATACTTCAAAAGTTTCAGTCGCCATTGTTTTGTAACCAATGTCAGCTGCACTGTCCGCTCGGCTTGCATTTTGACGTTCTGTAAAGAAGTTCAAAAGTGTCAATGTGTAGTCCGTTGACGCGACGGCTGATTTATCTGCTTTCAAAGTCGTCACGAAATCAGCAACGTATTTCGAGAACTCTTTGCTTGCGTATTTTTCCTGCCAAGAACCTGGCGCACTTTGTTCTGCGCGCGCGGCCCATGTTTGAACGACATCCAATTTCTCTTTCAACAAGGCATCAAATTTTTTGCTGCACGAAAACTCTTCATGCAAAGCTAGTTGTGGAATCTCTTTACTTGAAACGGCGATGATGTCGATATTGGCACTGCCGCCCATCGCTTCAGCTTGAATTTCAATCGCAACGATATTTGATTGCACGCTGATATTTTCTGACACGACGGGATTTGCATCCGCATCAGCAAGGACCACGTTCGTTAATGCTTTTACAGGAATGCGTTCACTCTTATCAGTGACAAGGTTGACGCTTAAAATTTTCGCTTTACCTAGTTTTGCTTTAGCCTTCAGCGAAGACAGCGGCAAGGGTTTCGACAGATCTAATTGATAAAGAGCCCCGCCGGTTTTGCGTGTAACGTCTGTGATTTTCCCAATGCCTTCAAAAGCAGGTTGCGCATCGGCGGCTGCCAATGGCGTGTAACCGTATTCCTGGTAAGTGATAGGTGCTTGTGCGTGAGCCACACCCGCTACCAAAACTGCTGACGATAAAATACCTTGCATCCAATGACGTCTCATTTTCGAGTCCTTTCAATTTGGTTGTTTTGAAGTCGCATCGACTTTTGTCCAAAGTATTTGATTCGTTAATTTTGAAAATCTCGAACAAAGAATGTGGCTGTTGCCTAAAAGCAGAAATCTTGCGCAATACTGTCTACGAATTCTGAGAATCAGCAACAAATTAGAGCGTGGGCAATGCGGACTGAGTTCATTTGCGAAATAAAAATCTAGCCAATGTGATTTCGAACAATTAGGTTAGAGCGATGAAGTTCGTTGTGCATGCTTGCTGCATCTTATTTTTTTCAATGGCGTTCTATTCCGCTGAGGGGCATGCAGCTGATAACACAAAATCTCGTCCGGTCATCACTTGGATTCGCTGGGATGATCCTCCGATTTTTATTAACTCGGGCCCGTTTAAAGGTTTGGGATTGCTCGACAACGTTGAAGCCCTTGTGCAAAAAGCTTTACCGAAATATCAGCATAACAGAACCGATGGCACTGTTCCACGCGTTTTAAAAGAAGCAGAACGTAAAGCTGAAGTTTGCAATGCCGGTTGGCTTGATACCGCAGAGTGGGCGAAGGTATTTTATTTCTCGAAACCGTTCACCGTGATTCCTTCAAATGGTGTCCTGCTTAGAGAAAGCCGCTTAAAAGATATTAGAAATCTTCAACCCTACTCTTTACAAAAATTTTTAGATCAAAAACCAAATTGGAAATTAGGTGTAGGTCGCTTGTACGGCGAAGGCATTGATGACGTTCTTATTAAGAACAATTATTTGAAGAATCCAAAAATCGTGACGATCACTACAAGCTTGCGAGTGCACCAGATGATCGCGAGCGATCGTATTCAATACACCCTGGGATATCCGTTTGAAGCGGTCTATTATAACAAACTGCTCGATATTCAGGATTCAGTGATTCATATTCCTTTGACTGACAATCGCCCGTTCACGAATGTCGTCGTCGCGTGTCCGAAAAGTCCATGGGGAAAGAAAATTATCGCCGATGTGGACAAAGTTCTAAACAATAAAGAACTTCTTGAGCACATTTCAGACGGTGTCGATAAGTGGCTGACCAAAGAAGATCGCCAACGCTTAGGTGACCCTCGGCGCGCACTGATGAAAAAATATTACCCGAACCTGCTCTAAATCCCTTATCAGCGTTCCTAGAACGACCCATTCACGGTTTTTATTGAAACTGCTGTGTGTGCCTACTATATTTCAGCCTCCTTTAACCTTGGAGCGTTTTATGAAATTGGGACTTCACCAGGTTCTTATCGCAGTGATTGTCGTGCTTGCTTCGTCACTGTCATTCGCAAAAAACGATCACCTGAAATTTGTTGCGACGTACTTGCAACCGGGCACGACTCACCCCGATCAAAATTATTTGCATGAAGTTTTTGAAGGCTTAACGACTGTGCACTTGGGACCGGAATACTTTGGTTCTGTGCGCGATTCTTTACAACCGCAACAAGTGATTTTCGATTTAGCTGACGAACTTTTTAATTTCGAAGATGGCAGTTTATTGCCTAATTACGAACAGACTATTGAACTCTTAGGCACGAAGTATATCGATGGTTATGAGAAAACTATTTTGGCTTTTTATATCGCTGACGAACCAAACGGCTGGGGCATCACGCGCACGTCTTTGAATCTTGTGATCAAAGCGCTGAACAAACGTTTTCCGGGCATTCCCACTTACATCGTTTGGAATTATCTGTGCTTTGATAGCTCTGCGGAATTGGACAAACGCTGTGGCTTGCCGGGCGAGCGTGGTATTCCGGACGGTTTAACGTGGGTTGGTTTTGACTGGTACCTGCGTCGCGATCCGTCTTTTGACGATGTGGATTTCAAAACCCAAGTTGTAGATTCGGTCGAGCGTTTAAAACGCGTGACTGATAAACCGATCGTCCTTGTGCCTGATGGTACAGATGAGTTCTTGCAGCAGTTTTCGCCTGCTGATCGTGATGTGATCATGGCAAAGCGCATGCAAATGCACTTTGATTTTGCTGCCAACGATTCACGCATCATCGGCCTTGATAACTACGCCTGGGCCAACCACCGCGAAACGCTTCGTGGTGTTGATACGTACGTCATGGGTACTCGCGAATATCCGCTTACAAAGAAAGTTCTGTTCGATTTGACGGCAAAAGCGCTTCGCTAAGCCGTCTTTTTGCAAACCAAATAAAAACCAAGCGTTCTTGACTCCTGGGAACATCCAGCGCAGATTGGGTGGGTCCGGAGTCACCCTATGAATAAAGTCCTCATTTTAATTTTTGCTACTCTTTCGTTCAGTTCTGCGTTCGCGGCATTTCCGCAAGGCGTTTGGTTGAATGAACACATCGTTGCCGATGACGGTGGTTACGGAGCTTATTATAAGGGCTGGTACTTTGTTTCTGATAAGACAGTGGATGCCATTATCACTTTAGGTGCGCACTACGATAAACAGAAATTGCAAATCTTAAGCGATGACGGGAAAACCGTAAAATTTCTGGATGTAAAAGCTCGCACGGTTTTTTCTTATTCATACGCGGTTGAAAACGATGTTTTGAAGATCTGCAACGATGTCAGTGGTTGCACACCTTATTCTCGCACCAACAAAACGATGGAGCCCGACATTCCACCGGCGACACCACCCGATATCGTTTTGCATGCAAGATGGTGTGTCGATAACGACTGCGAAACGACGATTTATTCACGCGAACAAAGTCTATTCATCTGCAATATCAATTCAGAACTAGCGCCCTACTTCACCCGTTACCAAGCACCAGCGAATTTGGTCGCGCGCTATAAATTAAATATGTCGATTCAGATGTATGCATATCGCCTCGATAGTAAAAATGAATTGTCGTCGTACTCTTCCAGCATGTACCTGCAAGCAAACACGCCCTTTCCAACAACTATCGGCCAATCCGGAGTCAAGCGTCTGCAAGCAGGCCCCTTTGCTACGATGAGCGGCACAGCCCAAGGTCACACCATCAGCGTTGAATTTTCAGTTGCTAAGTAACACGTAAGGCGGATGTGTCGCAACAGAGCGCCGACGAACTTGTTTCTATTCGAAATTTTCAAATTTAAACTGGTTAGAGGTTATTCATTTCGGAGAAGTGTATGGCCCCTAAAAAAAGCTTAAGCAAAATCGAAAAAAAAGCTCATGCCAAAGAATCTTTAAGCTCTAAAGTCTACGAACAAGAGCTTAAAAAACTCCATATCGAACTTGTCAATTTGCAACTGTGGGTCGCTCATAAGGGACTTAAGGTGTGCATTATCTTTGAGGGCCGCGATGGCGCAGGCAAAGGTGGCACCATCAAAGCCATTACTGAAAGAGTCAGCCCACGTGTATTTCGGGTTGTTGCCCTGCCCGCGCCCACAGAGCGAGAAAACAGTCAGATGTACATTCAACGCTATGTCGCGCATCTTCCCGCCGCTGGTGAAGTGGTGATCTTTGATCGCAGTTGGTACAATCGTGCTGGCGTTGAGAATGTCATGGGTTGGTGTACGAAAGAACAGGTGAAATCTTTTTTGAAAGCCGTGCCGTTGTTCGAACGCGCGATGGTCGACGCTGGAATCATTTTATTAAAGTATTGGCTTGAAGTCAGTCCCGAAGAACAAGAACGCCGTTTGCATGATCGCATTCATGATGGTCGAAAAATCTGGAAGCTTTCACCCATGGATATCAAATCGTATGATCTGTGGGATGAATACACCAAAGCCCGCGATGAAATGTTTAAAGCGACAAACAGTTCGTGGGCTCCGTGGTACGTCGCGATCTCTGAGGACAAGCGCAGGGTTCGCTTAAATATTATCAATCACATTTTAGAAAAAATTGAATACAAGAAACTAAAACACAAATCCATCACACTTCCTAAAAGAAAGATCAAAGATCCTTCCGGAAACATCGGCAAGGTTCACATCGTTGCTGACCGTGCTGGATAAATTATTAAGGCAGGAGAATATATGGAACTTGTAACCAACGAAATTATTCCGCGCGAATACCGTGATGCCGTTACCACTTTCTTAACTTACCTGGAGCCCGGCGAAACTGTTCTGGTCCTCGGCGCGAGCGAAACAGAATTGCTTAAGAAATTCAGAGACAACGGTTTTCACGTGATCTGTGTCGAACAAGATCCCGAGCTTTGCAAAAAATGGCAGGCCGAAGGCATCGAAATGATTCAAGGTACTTTTAAAAAACTCGCTTCCACAAAAGTTCCCAACGAATTACAAGGCATCTGGGGTGGAGCCGCCTTTGAACATATGTCAGGCGAAGATTTCGAGCACACGCTTGAAATCATTCACATGATGCTTCCTGAACAGGGAGTTCTGTTCTTAACAGTGCCAAGAAAAAGTGAACACGGCGAAACAGAAATCATGCACGGAGCGGATAGCACTCATTTCTTCACAGAAGAAGAATTATCGAAAATTCTGAAAGATAAAGAATTCGATATAAAATTTATTGAAGAGAGCACACCCAAAGTTCTGACTGCCGTGGCGGTACAAAATCAGTTGTTTTAGTCTACGTCACTGAAAACTGACCGACGTCGCTGGTGAAGGTTTCACCCTTCACCGTGATGTCCATCTGTCCTTGTTGTACAAGCAGTGACCAGGTATTGTTCTTTTCGACTTTCTCGCCTAATAAATCTAAGAATTTTGCATCGAACGCAGAAATCTGCAGATCGCTGGCGCGATGAACATCGCCATTTTTAACTTCCGTCAAAAGAACTTCAGGATTTTTATAAGTGAAGACCATCACTTCTTTGGCACTCTTCCCTGCTTTATGCAGTTTACGAGCCGAAGGATTGCCGATTTCGATCCATAGGTCGATGGTATTTAAACCACCAAGCTTGCGTAACGCCGGTGCATCGGGATCAGCCAATCCACCGGGTGTAAATTCAAGTCCATCTTGATAAGCCAAACAATAAGCCAGGACTCTACTGAGCATATACGGATACGTTTCCGAAGGATGTTGCGCCACGCGGAAATCCAAGGATTCGTAAACACCGCGATCGATATCGGAAAGTTCAATTTGAAAGCGGTAAAGCATCGAGCCTCGTTTGGTTAAGTCTTGCCAGTTTTAAGTATAATATAAGCCTGGGTCAACTACATTGCCTTCCGGTCTTAAATTGAAAGCACCTTTACCACTTTCCATGTCGACCGGTACCGAGACTTGTTCGTGAGTAATCAGCCACTTGCCATCAATTTTCTCGAAGCAATCCGTCCAGCGCATCCACATGTCCATTTTTTGCCCGTCCTTCATTGATCCGACACAGTGACAAAGGCTGTGACAAAATCCCACGCTGTCGCTGGCTGTGATTTTTGTTTCATGTAAAGTGAACTCGGCGTCTGGGTTGGTATTTTCCACGGCCATTTGCCAGGATTTTCGATATGCATCTTTGCCGACGAATTGAAGCGGTGTCATCATATCGAACGCAACGACATCATCGGCATAACAAGCCATGATTGCTTCAAGATCTTGATCGTGAATGGCTTCTACGAAGTGATCGACGAATTGACGAAGCTCTGCTTCAGGACTGCCACCAGTGACTGGTGCAGTTCTTTTATCTGGTTGGTTTCTTTGTAAGTCCATAATTGCCCCTTCGCTTTGAATGCTCGAGGGAAACTGCCCCCGAGAACCCGGAGTTAGTTGACTTTAATTATAAAAGAGCAAGAACTGCGCCTAAAATAAAAAAGGCCGCTTTTAACAGCGGCCTTTTAGGTAGTTTTATTGCTGAGCTTTTTGATTTACGAGTTCAGTGGCAACATCATTTAACCACTTCATAAAGCCATTAATATGCTGATACATTTCTGCATCTTCGCTCAAAATCTTTTCGATGACTTCTTTCATGCCTGTTTGATCTTGATTGAAGCTTTTGTTGGCTGGATTCATCACGACTCTGAATGCACCTGCTGCACCAGCGCGATTGATTGCTAATTCAACTTGCAAAGATTTGAATTCAACATCTTCAACTTTGATTGTCGCTGGTAACTTACTGAAATCGACAACGGCCAGAACAGAAACTTTCGCTGATACAACGTTACCAGCTTGGTCTTTCGTCAAATCAACTAGTTTAGCATCAACACTTAAAGCATCGCCATAGCTTTGGCCGAATGTTGCAGCCGCGTTTTTCGCAAGCTCTTCGAATTCAGTGCCGGCATTGTTT
Organism: Bdellovibrio sp. NC01; assembly: GCF_006874625.1. Taxonomy (NCBI): domain Bacteria; kingdom Pseudomonadati; phylum Bdellovibrionota; class Bdellovibrionia; order Bdellovibrionales; family Pseudobdellovibrionaceae; genus Bdellovibrio; species Bdellovibrio sp. NC01. The sequence goes on along the minus strand of NZ_CP030034.1, from coordinate 1,315,652 downwards.
AAGAATGTTTGGCCAAATGCTTTTAGTAAATCCAATTGCGCAGTCAATTTGCCTGTCACCGTTGGATTTGCACCATTACCGTAGTGATACTGCACGCCTTCAACGTTGAGATTCAAAGTATTTTCAGTGCCTTTTTTATTCACTGAACCTTTAACGCCGAAATCCAAAGCACGAACTGAATCAACATTCAGATCAGTGAACACGACCTGAATATTTGTCGAGTCGTCATTGTAAGCAGATGCTAAAGCCGCAACCTTCGCATTGACGGCGTCTTTAGTGATAACACCTGCAGCGACTGCGACAGAAGAAAGAACAAACACGAACGGAACAGCCTTTTTGATTAGAGCTTTCATTGGGTTCTCCTAATGGTTTTGAATCGCGGGGACCATAACAGCTTGTCTCAAAAAAAGCCAGTGTACGGTTGAAAGGCTAAATCATTCGTAATGCTAAAAGGGGCAGGAATGCCCCTAGGAACACTTCAGAAAACAAATAAAAATGCCGATTTTATTAGGGAATACCTGCTTTGAAAGGTTCTTGAACGTCCATGAAACGCCTTACGCGTCCTTCTTTGCCAAAGCTTTTTGTTGGGCTTTATACAGCCTTGTTGGCAATCTTTGCAATTTCATCGACAGCTCAAGCTTCTCCTTCGGCTTTGACGTATCAAGGTCGCATCCTCAATACCAGCGGGACACCACTTGAGTACAACAACGTCTCTTTCGTTTTTCAGATTTTAAATCCGGCTGGCAGTTGCATCATCTATCAAGAACAAATTTCTGGTTACAACATGGTGAATTCTGGTGGCGTGTTCGATATTCCTATCGGCACGGGTTCCATTCAGTTCCCATTAGGTCTAAGCAGTGTTCTTGATGCCTTTAACAACACGACTCTTTTCAATTGCGGTACTTGTACCTCGAGCGGCGCGACTTACTCTTGCGCGAATACTTCAAGCACCTATCAAGCAACGGCGGGCGATATTAGAAAACTTCGTGTGTCGTTTCATGATGGCTCAGGGTGGAAAACTATTTCTCCTGATAGCGTTGTTAGATCTGTACCATTTGCGGGTTATGCTTTAGCGGCGGAAAAACTTGGTACTAATATCGCGTCTGACTTTCTTACGAAAGCGGGAATCCCGACGTGTGCTGCGGGAACTTTTTTATCGTGGAATGGGTCTGCGTTAAGCTGCTCTGGAATTTCTGGAGCTAACGGCGGTACGGTTACCGATGTCACTTCCGCAAATTCTTATTTGACCGTGACAAATGGAACTTCAACACCCAATTTAACTTTGAATGTTGGTACGACAGCCAACACTGTTGCTGCCGGTAATGACTCGCGTATCACCAATGCCCTGCAAACAGGTGCTTCGGCTGGTGGCGATCTTTCAGGAAGTTATCCGAATCCAAAGGTTGCAGCCCTTCAAGGCGTCAGCGTTAGTACCGCTGCACCGACCTCGGGACAAGTTCTAAAATATAACGGTACGAATTGGTCAGCGAATACTTTAACAACCGCTGATGTTTCAAATCTTTCTTCAACGCTTTCGAATTACGTTTCACAATCTGCGTTTAATGGCTACGTCGCTTCGGCAAGTTGTTCAACAAGTCAGACGATGTATTGGAATTCTGTGTCTGGAAGTTTTTTGTGTCAGGCGATTAACGTCGGTCTTGCTGGTGACGTCACAGGTTCTATTGGCGCTGCCAAAGTTGTGGCGCTGCAAAACAATCCAGTCGACACGACGGCACCAACAACAAATCAAGTTTTACAGTGGAATGGTTCTAAGTGGATTCCAGCGACGCTGAATATTCCTGCTGGAACTGTGACTTCGGTCAGTGCGTCGGCTCCTTTGTCTGTAACGAATGCAACGACGACGCCTTCGATAACGATTGCCCAAGCAACAACTTCAACGAGTGGTTACTTGTCTTCTTCCGATTGGAACACTTTTAATGGCAAGCAAGCTGCGGGTAATTATGTCACTGCTTTAACAGGTGATGTGACAGCAAGTGGGCCTGGTTCCGCAGCGGCGACGGTCGCGAAACTTCAGGGATCTACTCTGACTTTGACGGCGCCTGCTAATAAGGACTATTTAAAATTCAATGGGACGGCGTTTGTGAACTCTCCGTTAGCGGCGAGTGACTTAAGTGGAACTCTTCCGGCTGCAAATCTTCCCGCATTTACCGGAGATGTGACTTCAAGTGCGGGCTCAGCAACTTTGACATTAGCGGCAACGGGAACTGCAGGTACTTACTATAAGGTGACAACGGACTCTAAAGGTCGTGTGACTTCCGGAGCTAGCTCTCTTGTTGCTGCGGATATTCCGTCACTGGATTGGGCAAAAATCACGACGGGCAAACCGAACTCTTTAAGTGGCTATGGTATTAACGATCCACTTGTGAGTAACGCGGGTGGAACTCCATCTATCCAAACAGGTCTTGATGCTGCGAAGCCTGGTTCCCCGTCAGCTGGCGCCATCTATTTTGCGACGGATACTTTTAAAATCTATCAATTTAATTCCGGTGCGTGGGCAGTTCTTGCAACCGCCAATGGTACTGGTGGCACCATCACGGCGTTAACAAGCGACGTGTCTGCAAGTGGTTCGGGTTCTGTTGCTGCGACAGTGAATGCCGTAGGCGGTTCAACGGCGGCGAACATTCATAATGCCGAACTACTTGCGAATGCCGCGACCAATGCAAATACACCTTCGACCTTGGTTAAACGCGATGGCTCTGGCAATTTTGCTGCAAGCAATATCACTCATAGCGCGAATACGGGCGATATTTTTACGGCGGGATCAGGTGCTAACACTGCAACTATCCAAGGACCTGCTGGCGCGATTGGCACAAGCTATGTTTTAAAACTTCCGACATCACAGAGTTCGGGAACACAAGCGTTGATCAATGATGGCTCTGGAAATTTATCATGGCAAACATTAACCAGCGGCACAGTGACTTCTGTCAGTGCAACGTCGCCGCTGAGTTCTACGGGTGGTGCGACCCCTACTCTTTCATTGGGTGGACTGTCTGGTCTTGGCACTGCTAATCAGATTTTAGGAATGAATTCGGGAGCAACCGGTTACGAATATAAATCCTTGAACGGCACTGCAAACCAAATCACGGTCGCAAATGCTGCGGGATCTGTGACATTATCAACACCACAAAATATTCATACAGCGGCAACGCCAACATTTGCGGGACTGACTCTTTCAAATTTTAGCACTGCGGGTATCGTTAAAAATACAGCCGCGGGAGTTTTATCAGGCGGCAATTCTGTCGCTTTGACTGCTGATGTCAGCGGTGTGCTTCCTGTTGCGAGTGGTGGTACCAATACAAATAGTTTTGCAAACTACAGTGTGATTGCATCGAACTCTGCTGGCACAGCTTTGACTTCGGTGCCGGGAACAGTCAACGGTTCGATTCTGCAATATAGTGCGACGGGACCTGTCTTTTCTACTGCAAGTTATCCTGCTACGACGACGGCGAATCAGCTTTTGTATTCTTCTGCGAATAACGTTGTCGGTGGACTTGCGACGGCGAACAATTCGGTGTTGTTAACGAATGGCTCCGGTGTGCCTTCTTTTGCCGCGATCTCTGGAGATAATTTTACTCAGTATGCTTTGCTTGCGGGGCGTGCTGGTGGACAAACTCTTTATGGTGGTACAGCCGGAAGTAATACTCTGACGTTGGCGGGAACTAGCAATGTGACACCAGGTAACGTCATTATCAATTCTGCCGGGGGCTCTGTGGGTGTAGGTACGGCGTCTCCTACGGCGGGATTGCATATCAATGGTGCGAATCAAAATGCAGGTAGCACACCACTGTTCAGAATCACTGACACCAATCTAAGCGGTTCCTATTTAGCCATCGATAATGGCTATGCGGCATCTGGCTATCGAATTATTTCCACTGGAACCACACCAAAAAATCTTGAACTTCAGTCTGCCACGAATAGCAATCAGCTTGTGTTAGCGACAACGGGTGCAGTTGGTGTTAACACAAACAACCCTGCGGGTATGTTCGGTAATACGAGTACCAATTTAGGTGATGGCGGAACAATCGGTGCGATTGCTGGTAACGGAATTGGCCCTGGTGGTATGAGCTGGCAAGCGACAGCCGCTGGATACGTTGCGAACCTCTTTAACTCGGGAACATCAGCTAATGCGCACGGCGTACAAATTTATACGGCGTCGACAGATCCAGCGACCAATGTTTTAAATGTTCGTGCTAATGGCAACACAAGATTGAATGTTCGCGGTGATGGCAACGTTCTGACTCCTGGCCAAACTTTCTTTGAAGCCAAGCTCTGCAGTTCCGTGGTTAATGCTCCGGCCATTATGATTTGGGAAACTGTGATAAGCAACATCGGCAATGGCTACAATGCCGCAACTGGAGTATTCACCGCTCCCGTTGCAGGCGTTTACACATTTGGTTTCAACACTCTGTTAAACAACGCCGCAACCGGCGAATTCAGATATGAGTTCTTTAAAAACAATGCTCTTTACGACGGTATTATTACGCAGAAACCGACAGCCAGTACGTGGCAAACGATTCAAGGAACCATTTCTACTTACATGAACGTCGGCGAAACCATGTCCATTTACTACACGATGGGCTCTGGTGCGACTTACACCGACTGCCATTACAATAGATTCTGGGGCCGCTTGGGTGGTTAAGAACCACGTTAGCCAACGGACAATTCGACTTTTTCTTTGGACATGATTTAGATCATATTTTCAGGCAACTAAAGTTGATATATTATGAGTGAAACTCAATCGTCCTTGGAGTGCTCATGAAGTACAGCTTTAAACAATATCAACCGTTAAGCTTGCGCTTATGGCATTGGCTGAACGCACTTACGATTTTCGGCTTGGTCGCAACTGTTGTACTTAGAAAAACATTTCTAAGTTGGCGGGCGAACAGCCAGATCATCCAAGAAAAATCCAACCACGTCTTAGATGCAAATGTCGCAAACACCATCGCAAAATCACTTCGCGATCAAATGTGGGATTGGCATTATTATCTGGGATTTGTATTAAGCTTTCTTCTTCTATGGCGGATTTGTGTTGCTGTTAGAAATAAAAATACCAGCTTAAAAAATCAAATCTTAACGGGAGTCAAAGAAATCCCTACTTTGACGGGACCATCAAAGTTTAAAGCAAGCCACTACACCCTTGTCAAAACGGCGTATGCCTTGTTTTACATTGTGCTCCTGTACATGGTGCTATCGGGCATCACTCTTTACTTTGAAGACGCACTGAAACTTTCAGAAACGTTAGAAGATGGTCTGCAAGAGCTTCATGAAGCGGCGGCTTGGTTCTTTTATGCATTTATCGTGGCACATATTGCTGGAGTCATCGCCGCTGAAGTTCGCGGCGATAGTGGCTTGATTTCTGATATGTTTAACGGTGGCAACAAATCCAAAGAGTAACAAACTCCTATTTCTTAGGAATAAATTTACTGCCGCTTTTGCCGACGCTTTTTGCTTTGTTCTTCTTTTTAGCGCGGAAGTTTTCTTCGACGTCGTCGTCATCGAATCCTTCGGCTTCGTCGTCGTCCTCATCATCGATATCGTCTTCAAGTTTTGCGGCGGCTTTTTTGTTTTTTAAAGCAGGCTTTGTTGAAACGACTTTCTCTGCCGGTTTCCCGGTTCTGACCGGGCGCTCTTCGCGGGGCTTGGCTTTTTCGAAAGTTTCAATCTCTGCCAAACGAATTAAGGATACTTTATTGGCCATGAAGACTTTGATGCCTTCTTCAGAAATACTTTTAATGTGACCGGTAAAGCCAAAGTGCGCCAATGCTTTACTTGTGATGCGAAACTTCACAGCAGGCTCTGCTTTTAAAAGCTTATTAATTTCTTTGATGTCAGATGTCCCAAGTTCTTTTGCAATAACGCTAACGATATCGGCGAGCTTCATGGTGGTTCCTTTATTCTGCACTAAGCTTAACTATTTTTCTAAATTTACGCCACGGCCTTCAAGCGTCGCCGTCAGTTTTTTGTGATACAACGCCAATAAACTATCACCGACAGCCTCCCCTTCAACGATTCGAAAGGCCAAAGCAATAGCCTCGAGGGTCGATAGTCCTTCACTGAAATGTTCTTTACGGAGATGATACTTTGCCGTATTGGCAGCACCAATCTTCACGCGTGGCAAATGGCCAAGCTCTGGATGGCGAGTATTGAGTTTGCTAGCTTGGCGCCAATTACCATCACTGACAATCAGCTGAACCGGCTTTTGCGGCTGAAGATCTTCCAAATTTAGGGCGTCATCCGAGGGAAACAGGACATACGTTTCATAGTTTGGATCTAATAATGAACTTAAATCCACTCGTTCCGTCGTACTGCCGCGGACAATCATTTGCGAATTCGTTAGCGCCTGCAAAGCCAAGCGCCCCGTATTCGTCGTACGCTTCATTTCTTTTGCATGAATAATTAAACTCAAACGCGTCTTTAAATCCAGCTTGGGAATTGAATCACAAATGCAACGCTGACGATGTAAGAAACACGTCGGGCAAGGATTGATGGTTTTGCGTTTTCGAGAAAAGGGCTGGTTCATTGGCCAATGCTTACCGCATTACCCATATTTGGTACAGCCCAATGTGACTATTCCACTCGCGCTCGAAATTAATACTTTATATCGCGAGCCTCTTCACGGTTTTCACCCTTTGATTGGCGCTTATCCCGGCGGCAAGCCGCATTGCTTTTATCATCAGCAGAGCGACATTCTTGCTTAGCAGTTCGCGCGTCATCCCGTCCCGTCTGTCTGGTATCGCGAGACTCCTGACGAACCTTACTTCTTTGCGTCGCATATACAGCAGGACCTAAAAACGAAGAGCCTACTAAACTTAAAATCATCGCTTTTAGCAGTGAGTTTTTAAAAACGAATTTCATGACAGACTCCCTTGTTGAGTAATCCACTACTACTGCAATTATCTTTCGCTTCAAGCGCGACAAACAAGACCAGGTGCGAATGCATTTGTGCAAACACGCGCCATCCATGGCGTGAGACAAATGTTGTCAGTCCAGCGTGGCTTAGACAATAGCCACAGCTTCCTAAAAAATTTAAGTCCATTTCGAAGAGGAATGCTTATCGCATCAGACACAGCTGCAGGCCAAAACTTTGTGAACGATCAAAACATTAACAATGGAGAATTTATGAAGAATGCTTTTTTAGTCGTTTCGTTGTCAGTCATTTGCAGCTCTGCTTTTGCAAAGGTGCCAGTAGAGATCTCTAAACTGATGGGCAAACAAGGGACCTTCGTTTCCACTTACAACGGCACAGATACACAACATGAATCGGGAACGGCTTGTTCAATTGAGCTTTCTCCTTATGGAGACTCTTCGATCCAAATCAATTCGGTCTCTTATTTCACACCTGTCGCGCATCTTGACGGCAGCACGCGCATTGAAAGTGGCGGCGCTGTGATCTATCAATTGAGCGATAGTGGCAAACGCCCAGGTGGCTCGGCCTGCGGAGACTATGATTTTATTTCCGGCTATAAAAAGACACTCGAGGTCTATAAGAACGGCATCATCATCCGCGAGAAGTTCCGTTGCTCATTGATCGAAAAAAATGAAATCGTTCAGGGCTGCAAATTCTAATTCGTTCTAGTAAACGCGGGCCGATCATTCGAAATGACTGCCCGCGATCTTTGCATTTAAAAGACTAAAGGAACGCGCCCAATTCTTTGCTCAAGAATTTCTTGCGCAATTTAATAGTGCCGTTCGTTTCCATTTTGCCCATACGACGTGCGATCAAATCGTTTTTTGAAACCTTTTTAGTCAAAACTTCTGTCGAAGCAAATAGCTCGACGCCGCTTTCAAGAGTTTCGTAAAGTTCGAAAACGTCACAAGCATTTAGGTACTCAGTTTGAACAGCTTGATCGTCGAAGTTTTTGTACGTGTACTTGCTGTACTCTTTAGCGTCTTTTTCAGCCATTTTAACTGCCGCTACCGGAGTCGCCGCTTGGAAAAGAACTACGCGCTCTTCTAACAATTCAGCGAATGCTGCCTTCGCTTTAGAACGTCCTACTGCACGAGTTACATATAAAGTTTTAACGGCGAACCATTTTTTGTTTTTCATTTATTATCCTATCAAATTGGGGAATGAACGCTGGGCTCCTTTATTCCTCAAGTAAGCCTTAATGTAAATCAAGAGTTGTGGTCACCGTTTCCAGGCCAAAAAAATGTATTAACTTTTGATAATTTTTCTTGAATTGCCGGATTTTTTCTATAAAAGGACCTTCACTTTTTAAAAATCGAGGGCACAGAGTTGAAAATTTCAGGAATCTCCATCGTACTAGCTACCGCACTTCTTATGGGTTGCGGCTCTTCAAAACAAAACATCGAAAACGATAACACTCACACCAGCGGTATTATTGGCGGAGTTCTGGTTCCAGCATCTTCTCCGGTTTCGAAAAGCATCGTTGGTATCTACGATGATAACGAAGGCTTTACGTGTACGGGTTCCTTACTTCCTAACAACCTGGTTGTGACAGCGGCCCACTGTATCGGTGAAAAAGCGGATGGCGTGTTCATCGTTTTCGCTCCTGATATGGAAACTTTGCTGAATTCAGGGAAAGACTTCCCGACTTCTCCTCAGGTAAGACGTGTCACTGCGTTAAAAGCTCATGAGAAATGGACGACAGAAGTTCAACCTTCTCAGCCAGGTAACGACATCGGCTTAATGAAATATGAAGGCACAACTCCTGCGGGTTATGTTCCGGCCACTCTGCTTCAAGATGCAAGTCTGATCAAAGTGGGTGCAACGGCGATGCTTGCTGGTTACGGCGTCAGTTCTGACAAAGTTGTTCCGGTCAGTCCAAAAACTCCGGGCCTGCAAAAGTTGATCGATCAGCATGAAGTGTTCTGTGATTCCCAAGACGCGAAAAAAGCGAAACGTTGTATCAAAGAAGAACTTGATGGTCCTGCGGTTTTGAAGGCGACTCAAGTTCAGATCACTGACATCGCAAACGATTCGGAAGTGATTTTGGATGAGGCTCACGGTCACGCGGCTTGTTCGGGTGATTCAGGTGGTCCCGCTTACCTTAAAGTGGGCGATCAATACCAACTCTTCGGCGCCACAAGCCGCAGCGGTTTGGGCTGTAACAAAGATATCGTCTATACAAATATTTTAAGTTATCTGACTTGGATCAAAGATACGGCTGCTAGTTTTTAATAATAAAAAAGCCCTGATGAACTCAGGGCTTTTTTTTATTCTAGAAACTAGTTGATAGATTCGTTGTTGCTTTTGATCTTCGAAAGCTCTTTGAAGATATGTTGGACTTTCGCTGAAGATAATTTTCCCCATAGATCCGAACCGTACTGGTTCAAGTGCCCGCCATCTTTATACACCAGAATGTGTTCGCTAGAAAACGGTGCTGTTTTCCAGAAGTCCGAATTGATCTCTAACGGATCCAAAAATTTGACATAGCTAAATTCGGAAACAATCGTTTTCACTTTGGCATTGCTACCCGTTTGCGGTTTCAAGACATTGTGCAAATCCACATGACTAACGTGACTCTTCAATTCAAATTTTTGATATAGAGGACTGTATGTTTCGCGCAAATATTGATTGTACTGCGCACTTTCCACTCCCGGAATACGGCCGATCACCAGGACTTTGTGACCTGCTAACAGCTGCAAAGTTTTTCTGAAGTCCTGTTCAAAATCTTTGAAGCTAGAAAAATAATTTCCCCAATTTGCCGCAAGCACAATGATATCTTGGTCTTCAAGATCTTCTTTGAATTGATCCAAAAGAGCCAAACAATGCGCATTGGAAACATTTTTGATATCGGTTTTTGTCGTGCTTGTCAGACTCAAAAGTGGTGGACATGTATCAACTGTTTTCGCTTCGATATGATAGGACTTGCCTAGCGCCGAAACGATGAATGGCGTGAAATGTCCCGCGTTGGAATCGCCGATCAGATAAACGCGTCTTTTCGACTTCAAATTACCAAACTCGCAGTCGTCATTTTCTAGGTTGTGGCAGTATTTATCGTCAATGAACGAAGTTTCAGTTTCAAATTGCTGAACGTTAGAAATTCTTTGCGGCATGCCTTCGTACTTTTCAATCGACGAAGTCGCCAGCCAAAAGGCACCAAACGGCAACAACAAAAGAATTGCGAAGGACTTTGCGAAGTTCCACTTAAGCGCAATAAACTTGTTTTCGAAAAAGTATCTTGTGATGTAGGACAAACCAAACATCAAAACAAGATCGATAGCTAACAAATGCACTGGAATATCATAAGCACCCGTCAAGTATCTTGTGAAAGCCAATACCGGCCAATGCCACAGATACAACGAGTACGAAAAGTCGCCCACTTTTCTTAAGTACTTATTATTTAAAAAGCGTGAACCCGCATGCCCTTCTTGAGAGCGGCTTCCCCAGATAACCAAGGCTGCACCACCACAAGGAATCAAGCACAACAAACCTGGGAACCAGAAGTTATCGTTGATAACCACAAACGACACTGCAAGCAACACAAGGCCGGCAATGCTCGCACGGCGGTGATATTGTCTGTTCCAATCTGCATCCGTCAGTTTAAACAGAATCGCTAGCCCCGCACCGATGGCGATTTCCCCAAAACGCGGAATGGAATTGAAGTAGATACCCGACGAAGAGGCATCCAGCAGACGCAAAACATCGGCAAAGATCAGACTTGCAAGAATGCCAACAATAAGACCTTTCAAAATATTCTTCAGATCAAATTTGCGCAGAGTAAAGATAAGCACCAAGGGCCAGATAAAATAAAACTGTTCTTCAATCGAAAGCGACCACGTGTGCAGCAGTGGATATTCGTTCGAGTTATTGGCGAAATAGTCCAGGCTTTGGCTAAAAAAGAAATTCGAAGTAAACGTGAGCGACGCTGCGATACTGCGACCCAAAAGCAAAAGATAGTCTGGCAAAAACAGCAAGTAACCCGCCGTCAAAGTCACCAAAACGACCAAGCAGAACAATGGCAGGATACGTTTGATTCTTTTACGATAAAACTCGGAAATTGAGATAGATCCCGTCGCCGCGAACTCGGAAAGAGAAATGCTAGTAATCAGAAATCCTGAGATCACAAAGAAGATGTCTACGCCAAGATAGCCACCGGGTAAGAAGCTTTTATTTAAGTGGAATAACAGGACCGAAAGGACAGCAATGCCTCTCAAGCCTTCTACTTCTGGGATAAAACGTAGTTTACTCATTTAAAAAAACCTTAAGGATTAATCTGACTCTGTTATAGTCCATATTCACTAAAGTAAGAATTGAATTTTGAGGTTATTAAAAACCCTATAAAAGCTCTCAGAAATTCCGAATAATAAGGGGTCTTTCTTGACCTGAATTGGACAGTCTACTATGAAGAGTCAGTTTCAATTCAATGCATGAATCGTAGGATATATGAATTTGTTTAAAGGTTTCACTCAGGCGTTTAGTTTTGCAGTAGCGTTGCTTATCGCTTCGACTCCCCTTAAGAGCCTGGGAAGCCCTAATGATTTCGATGTTTTATGCTATCATGACATCAGCAAAACTCACCCTGGCGACGCCTACGGTGTGACGCTAACTCAGTTGGAAGAACAATTCGAATACCTCCAAAAAAACTACAACATCGTTAGCATCGACGACGTTATTTTGGCTTCTAAGGGGAAGAAAACCCTTCCCCCTAAAGCAGTCCTTATCACTTTTGACGACGGCTTGGCCTCTTTTTACGAGTTAGCTTATCCTCTTTTGAAACGCTATAAGTTCCCAGCGGTTTTCGCGGTTGTTGGTAAGTGGATTGAAGACGGCAAATCTCCGGATTATGGGTATGCTGACGTCAACCCTCCGATGACGAGCTGGGCGCAGTTGAAAGAGATGTCAGACTCAGGCTTGGTTGCCGTTGTGTCTCATACTTACGACATGCACCACGGTCATGTCTTTAATCCGCAAGGCAATGAACAAGCTTCTGCAGGATTTTTAAAGTACAACCACGAGACGAAATCCTACGAGACTGAAAAGGAATTTTTCGCCAGAGTCAAAACAGACTTGGCGGAAAACGAAAGACTTATCACTAAACATATTGGCAAGAACTACCCGCTGATCGTTTGGCCTTACGGCACTTACAACGGCCTTTCTCGACAAGCTGCTACTGAATTGGGAATGCCAATGCAGTTTTCAGTCGAACATGGACTTAACAACGCCAGCAATATGACGTTGGTGAATCGCACGATGGTTCTCACTCATTTTTCGTTTTCTGACTTCACAGAAGGTTTGAAAAAATCATTCGTTTCAGGTGCGCCCGTTCGAGCGGTATCGATTGATCTGGATTCTGTTTGGGCTGGCTCAGAAGAAGAGTCAAACGCCCACCTGGGTAAGTTGAATGATAAGGCCGCAGATGTCAGACCGAATCTGGCTTTGATCCAAGCTATCAGCGCTCATGGTGAGGCTTACTTCCCAACAACGCAATTGCCTGTGAAAGCGAATTTCTTTGGCCGCGTTGCACACGTTCTACAAAATCGCGCACGCATTGACAGAGTTTACGCAACAATTCCACTTCACTATTTGAAAAACGCTGCGAATACAAAACAGTTGATTCATGATCTTGCTCTTTACAATGACATCGATGGAATCTTCTTTGATGCTCGCGGTATCGATGCAAAGAAAGATGAAAAGCTCATTGAGCTTGCGATGAAAACAGGTTCAGAACTTAGACAATTCTGGAGCTATGGATTCATCGGCAGACGCTCTTCAGTGAACACGGATGCATTTAAATATGTCATCAAAGAGTTCAATTTGAGTTCGCCAAAAACAAAACTGGCGAAAACTCTGCGCAAGTTTCAAGATGCAAAAATGATTGCATCGTTGGATGCGAAAAATGAAGCTGGGATCCCAGAAAATTATAAAAAGCTCAAAGACCTTGGCTTGAATAATTTCTTCCTGCCGTTGAGCTTTAATTCCTATTCTGACGTTCCGTTTTTGAAACTCAATTTTCATATCGCTAGCAGTCCGTATTCTTTAGGCACGGAAGAAGTAAAATAGATCGGTTCATTTCGAAACGATCTATTTTAACTTCGCGACATGGCTGTCGTACGAGCCACACTTTGGAAGAATTTTGTGGATGATCGTTTCAAACCACTGCGGTTCACTCCGATAATGAGGTATGAACCAATTTTGGCGCTTCGCACTTTCCTGTATCGCAGCCGCTCTTCTGACCGCCTGTCAGATTGATGCAAATATTCTTGAAGAGCTTAATTCCAAAGTCGACAAGACGGTACCAAGCCTCGTGCCATCCCAAACTAATATTTATTCTGGTGAATCACTATCACTAACCTCAATGTTCAATCCTTCCGAAGTTGCAGGCATCACTTTCTCAAGTCCCGATGGATACTATGACTCAAACACCAACTCTTTAATTATTCCGAAAAATCTGAACTCGCGAACGGTGCAGCTTCTTGCAACTAATGAAGACGGTGGCACCCAGAATATTCCTATTAAAATTGACGGCCTTGATGAGTCTTTCATTATGGAAACTCCTCAAACTTATGGCGATCAAAACTATCCCGAGGCTGGAACTAAGTTAGCCAACGGCACGATGTTATTTGGTAGCACGTATATTGACTCAGCAGGCGGCTGGGAATGGACCGCTATTTATCGCAGCACCAACAACGGGTCCACATGGTCGATCGTTGATAACTATCAGCCTTACGATAATGGTGAAGCGCATATTTTGGCTATGACAAGTCAGGGAAATAACGCCTACTACTGCGGCTATCAATGGGACAGCGACGGTGCAGGAACGGCTTATTGGGTGGTAAGAAGATCCACTGATGGCGGCACTACTTGGACAACAGTCGCTTTAGATTCAGATGCTGATGATAGTGTTTGCCAAACTCTTTCAGTGTCCCCTACGACGGGATATTTATATGCCGGTGGATTTGATCGTTTGGGAAGTGGTGGAAATCCTCGTGGCATCTTAAGAGAAAGCCGCGATCAAGGCCAAACATGGTCCAATATTTATGCTCAAGAAATTCCCGGCGGGTATAATGTCGGCATCATGCACGCGAAGGTGGCTCCGGACAATACTATTTGGATGATTGGAACAACCCCTGCTCCTGCAAATGCCATTCTGTTAAAAGGGACATTCTCTGGTGCGTGGAATTTCGTTGATATGAATGTGAATTTTGGAAGCGCCAACGCGACCAATTATCAAACTTTTGGAGAGCTCACGATTGTCGATAGCAATACGGCTTTCTTAAATTCCAGATTTGGCAATACCTGGAATATCAAAAAAACAACAAATGGCGGCGTCAGTTGGAGCAATGTTTTTGACTATGGTTCTCGCACCGATGCCGGTGAACTAGAAATCCTTAGCAATGGCACTATTGTGGCGATGGGAACTTACCACCCTCCCGGATTCGGACCCAGCGATGTGAAAGTTGCGCGCAGCACAGATGGAGGCACCACTTGGTCGGTCGCCACCGTTACCTCAGGAAAATTTGCAGATGGCTGCCTTCTTTTCAAAGATAATGCCGGTGACATTCATTCAATTAACTCAGCCAAGGACAACGCGACTCACTTTACATCGAATGATGGTGGTGCAACTTGGGTCGCAAAAGACTATATCATATACACAGAAAAATTTTATAACGAGATCAGTAAATTTTTAGTTCTGCCTTCTGGAAATTATTTTACCATCGGTTTTGCAAACGACTATAGTAAAACGACGACAAACCATCCTTGGTTCACCGGCATGAGTTCTGACAAGGGTAAGACGTGGATATATCCAGATCTATTCACAGATCCGAGTGATCAACTTACAACTTATGACGTCGCTTACGATCAACTGGGCAATATCTTTGTTTTTGGAATTGGTGAGACGAGCTTTACTTCTATCATTCGCAAAAGTTCCGACAATGGGCAAACCTGGTCAACGAAAGAAAACTATGTTCATCCAACCTATCCCGCCGAACCGGTCAGTTGGATGAGCAAGGGTCGCTTGGTCGTGGATAAAAACAATATCCCCTATCATGGCGCAGCCTTTTATAATGTGGGGACTAACACCTATGGTGTTGAAATTCGCAAAGGTGACGTCGGCGGTGAAAATTGGAGCACAGTAAAAACCTTCCCATTAAATGGTGCCTACAAAGGCTTCAGCTTGGTCGACTTTACGGTCAGTAGTAACAATACACTTTGGCTTTCGTCCAAAGAATCTAATACTTCCTCTCAACCGGAAAGAGCTCTTTATAAATCCACAGATGGTGGTGTGACTTGGACAGAGGTTCTTCGTGAATCCAACACGACTGACAATCCTTATGTGAAAATCGGTTTTGATTCGTCAGGAGCCGTTTATTTACAACAGCTCGCACAAATTTTAAAAAGTACGGATGGTGGAACGTCATGGTCGGCTCTGCCAAGCACTGGAAATATACAAGATATTCTTATTACAACTGACGACAAAGTCTTTGTGCTGACGACAGATAATCAGCTTAAGAAACTTCAGCCGGATTCAAGTTGGCTTTTAATTAACGATATTACCGACAAGGCTGTCCCTCAAGGCCGAGGATTTATCTACTACTCTCAGACAGTTGGTCTTGTACAATTATCACCAACGACCGTGGGACTTCAGGTTCGATTTGCCGAGGCAAAAAAAGGTACGGTTGAACTTATGAAAACCATTTCAATAAATCACTAGCCGCTCACAAAAGTGAGTCCGGTGATATGAGTAAAAACTCATTTAGCGACAAAATAAGACACAGATTCTTAATAAAAAGCTAACATGTACTGAATGATCTCCCGATAAGTAAGCGTGAATTTGGACGTACTATACTCACGCATTAAAAATATCTCGTTTCTGCTCGTGCTTTGGGCCTGCTTTGGCTGTTCCCTCGATGCACAGTTAAGCCCGTCTGCAGTTGATACTTCCGCCTTTAAAATGAAACTGACACCGTCGGAAGATGGCACTTCGCTTGTGATCGACGAAGGTAGTGCTTTGCAAATCACTCTGCTTGTTGAAAATAGCGACAAGCTTAATAACGCTGTTTCAAAACTTCAATGGCACATCGAAAATGCAAACGGCTATTTCTTATATTCGTCTGGCGTGGTGATGATCGCCCCAGGTACGAATTCAATTAGTTTCCCTATTGAAGTTAAACGTAACGGCAATGTCGAAGGTGATCAGAACTTCGTACTTACTTTCGAAAGCTCCGACTTCGTAAATCTTGAGGCGTTCAAAATCCAATTGCATGTTCGCGACACAACAACCAAAGCTCTTCTGACTGCCAGCGACTTAAACTTCGGTGCAGTTCTAAAAGATGGCAATATTGAACGAACGTTGACGGTTACAAATTCTGGCGAAGCGACGGCAGAAAGTATTGCGTGGGATTCTTTGACTGCGCCTTTCGCCTTCAAAGGCGGAAGCTTTCCTGGAAGTGGCGGAACTTGCGCAAACACATTGGCTGGTGGCGAATCGTGTACGATGGTTTTAACTTATGCGCCGACAGAACCTGCTTCGCATAATTTAAACTTCAATGCCACTTATAAAACTCCCGATGTTGATAGTTCAAAAAGCGTTCAACTGTGGGGCTTGGGTGTCGAAGTCGCGGCAACCTTGGGTGGGCTACCAACAAGCAATAGCAATATCTCGTCTTTGAATGTCACAGTCAGTGGTACTGATGTGACGGCCTATAAATACAAACTTGGACTTCAGAGCTCCACGGATTGCAGCGATTCCGCTGATTATTCTTCAGAGATCGCAGTTGCGACGCATATCACGAATGCCCTATCTTCTTATACAAATCAAAATCTTCGCCTGTGTGTTGTGGGGAAAGAAAGTCACAATCTTTGGCAGCCCTACAATCTTGCCACTCACTATGATTGGCATTTTGATGACACACCTTTGACTCTTTCACTAAATCAAGCACTGACACAACTTGATCCAGCAACTAACACGCCGGTTGAATTCACAGTCCTCTTTAATAAACCGATTGTGCCAGGTACTTTTACGACTGCAGCTATTCAACAAACGGGTTCGGCAACTGGGATTACTTGGAGTCTTGCAACTTCAGATAACGTCACGTGGTCTTTAAAAGCGACAGCGATCACTGGCGACGGCACAGTGATTCCGCAAATTAATGCAGGTGAAGTCAGCGATGTTTCGGGCAACTTCAATCAGGCTGCCAATAGTGCTGATCGCAGTGTTCTTTACGACTCTATCAAACCAACTTTGACGATCAATCAAAAGGCTGGCCAGGCAGACCCAACGAATACTTTACCTATTGAGTTCACAATCACGTTTAGTGAAGTGATTGAACCAAGTTCATTTACAGTCGCTGATATCACGCAAAGTGGTACCGCAACGTCAATCGTCTGGAATTTAACGACATCGAACAATAAAGTATGGAGCTTAAAGGCGACTGCCGCAGGCAACGGAACTTTGATTCCATCCATCGCTGCTGGTGTTGTTACGGATTTGGCTGGAAATACCAACACTGCTTCCACAAGCACGGATCACACGGTTGAATACAATACAGCGGCTCCGGATAATTCATCGAACTTGGTATGGCAGCAAAGCAATCCTGCAAATACAACAGCGTTAGTTGCGACCTGGACGAAGTCCCCGTCCGCAGCTCTTGCTTCACAAAAAATTCAATTCTATTCAGATGCGACTTGTACGAGTGCAACGGGCTCGTTGCTTGCTTTATCATCTGCGACGACATCGCAAAGTTTTACGGGTGTCCATGGTGGCACTTACACTTACAAAATCACTTCGATCGATAATGCTTCGAATACCGTTGATTCTTCGTGTTCTGACTCTATCACAATTGATACGCAGGCTCCGACAATTTTAGCTGTGACTTCAAGTACTGCTAATGGATCATATAAAGCAGGCGATCTTATCGATATTCAGATGACTTTTTCTGAGGTCGTGAATGTCACGGGATCTCCATCGCTTGCTTTAAATACAACGCCGACAAACAGATCAGCCATTTATACAACAGGATCTGCAACGAACACGTTAAATTTTGTCTATACCGTGCAGGCAACGGATACTTCCGCAGATCTTGAATACCTTTCAACTGCCGCATTGAGTTTAGGGGCAGGAACCATTGCCGATCTAGCTGGCAATGGTGCAGCGATTACTTTGCCCGCTTTGGGCGGCGCAGGTTCTTTAGGTGGTTCAAAAAATATCGTCATTGATACGACAGCACCAACGATCAGTGTGTTTACGGTGACAAACACCACGCCTACGAACTCGAATATTTATAATTTAACGACGACAGTGGGTGGATCTCCAACGTCGTGGTGTATCCTTGAAAACAGCACAACAGTTGCTTCTTGTGCGTGGACTGCGGGTGCGACACTACCTGCGACATTTACGGTCACAACAACAAATAATTCGAAAACACTTTATGCGTGGGTCAAAGATTTGGCTGGCAATGTCAGTGCGATGGCGACTTCAAATGCTGTGACCTTTGATAACACTCCTCCGACTGCGACAGTGACCGGCTTCCCGACTGGAACAAGCGCAAAATATGCGATGAACATCGACGTCGCGGGAACTGACGTCATTACGTTCAAATACAAATTGGGTTTAACAGCTTCGACAACGTGCTCAAGCGCAACGGGATATTCTGCGGAAACTAATGCCAGCGTAAATATCACAGATAATATTTCGGGGCTCAGTGATGGCAGCATCACTTTGTGTGTGGTTGGTAAAGACTCTGCTGGAAATTGGCAGACATACGCCAGTGCGACAACAAAAACTTGGACCAAAGATTCTCCGGATATCCAGTTTACGGTGACGACAAGTTCTATTTCTGAATACGACAGCCCGACTCATAAAGTTTATGTTTCGATTGCGGCTGCGGCTGATATTGCGGTTTCTGCACCATATACTTTCACCGCCGTGGGAACTTATCCTGCAACTATCGGTACAGACTTCGTGGGCACAAATGGCACCGTCACGATTCCCGCCGGTTCAACTTCTGTCGCAATATCAATTCCCATTAATGATGACATTCGTGATGAATACGATGAAACGTTCAGAATGACTTTAGGCTCCCCGACCGGGGCTTATTTGGGTGCAAACACTCAGCATACCGTCACGATCACAGATGATGACGATCCACCTCTTGTGACGATTCAAGATATTTTCGTAACCGAAGGGGCTTCTTCATCGTTCCGTGCAAGTCTATCAACGCCGACGGATAAAGGCGATGTCTCTATCAACTGGAGTATGGATACATGTGTGGGCAGCGATTGCGCTGTTCAGGGAACCGACTATACAACTTCTGCAACAAGTGGAACCGCGATAATCCCTTCTGGTGATACGTACGTTGACTTCGGTCAAATCAATACCGTTGATAATGCGACTGATGAAATTTACAGACGCGTGCCGATCAAACTAACAAGCGCTACAGGTGCGACTTTGTATTCAAGTAGTGCTACTGTTTATATTAATGATAATGATTTCACTGCGGGAACCGAGGTCGTCAGTATTGAAACTGGCTCAGCTCATACATGTGCTTTAACGACAGCAAAAAAAGTTTATTGCTGGGGTAAATCCAATTACTACCAAACGGGACTGAATGTTAAAAACTCCATTCCATCTCCGACACTTGTTACTGTTGCAACTAGCACTACCGATGTTACTAAAATTAAAATTGGTTACGAAGATACCTGCGCGATTACAGCTGGCGGAGCTTTGTACTGCTGGGGCATGGGTTCTCACGCAACTTTTGGCGATGGTATTTTAGGTAACGGTTCCGGCGCAAGTAACAGCATTCCAAAAATAGTTACGGGTATGACTTCTGGTGTGACGGATGTTGGCATTGGCTACAATTACATGTGCGCGATCAAAGATGGTGCCGTCTATTGCTGGGGTACGGATCAACTGTATACTCTTGGTAAAGATCCAAACGCCACCCTTAAAGTTGGAAATGCACTTGTGCCATTGGCTGTTCCTGCACCAATGGATTCAGGCGTTTCCAAAATTTCCGCAGGTTGGAATCATGTCTGTGCATTGAAGACAGGAATTATGTATTGCTGGGGTAAAAATACTCAAGGTGAGTTGGGTCAAGGGACTCAAACGACAGGTATAAGTACGCCAACTGCTGTTAATGGTATCGGCACTGTCGTGGACTTCTGGGCTGGCACGTATGGTACTTGTGCTAAAAATAGTTTGGGTGATGTCTATTGCTTTGGTAACAACAGCGATGGCGAAATTTTGTCGCCAGTCACGGACGCTGAAGAGCTGCCTACCCTGCTTCCAGAATTTAAAAACGCATCACAAATGAGTTATGTTTATAACCTTTGCGGTATCGTCAATGGCAATCTGAAATGCCGAGGTCGAAATGATTATGGCGGTCTTGGCAACAACGTCGCTGGCAGCAAAACAAATCCAGTTCTTCAGCAAGTCATCGGCGCCGAAGCCAATGTCACTTATGTCACGGGCAACCAAGAAGGCGATACGACATGCTTCATTCGTTCCGGCCAAGCTTATTGCACAGGGTATGGAGGCATGGGAAATTTAGGCGACGGTTACGACCCAGCTATCAGCTCGCCGATTAAAGGCACGATGTTTTCAGGTGCGAATGGTGCCAATGTACTAGCGATTGGCGGCTATGGAATGTGTGGAATCTTCAATGGCGGAATGAAGTGTTGGGGTGATAACACATACAATCGCGTCGGTAATTTATTAACGGACATGATTTATCAAGTTCCTACGGAAGTTAAAAATTCCACGTCGAATATTGTAAGCGTCATCATAAATGATCACGGGGCTTGCAGTCTGAATACGTCAGGCTCAGTGGCGTGCATCGGCAGTGGTAACAATCGCGGCGTCAATTCAACGGCGAACAGCGGAAATCCGATTACGCCAACGGGCATGTCTTCAGGGGTTACTTCGATTGCAACTTACTCGTTCAGTGAAGCAAACTGTGCCGTAAAGTCTGGCGAAGCTTATTGTTGGGGATTGAATGATTACGGCGCGCTTGGGACCGGAAATAAAACGGTGCAAAAAGTTCCGTTTAAAATCACCGCAGTCGGTACAGACGTCATTCAAATCGCACCAGGCGCCTATCATACGTGTATTCTAAAAAGTGACGGCACTGTTTGGTGTGCGGGCTTTAACGGTTCAGGACAACTTGGTCAGAATGACAACGTTGAACGTCTGACGCATACACAAGTTTCTGGAATTACCACAGCTGTAGCAATTGCTTCAACGGGAAGCGGGACTTGCGCCCTACTCGCCAATAACACTGTAACATGTTGGGGTACTTCCCACGGTTCAGGTTCTGGTGCGAAATTAGTTCCAACAGCAGTTTCAGGACTTACAAATGTCACGTCACTTAAAGGAAATAACTGGAACTATTGCGTTACAGATTCTGGGTCCTTAAAATGCTGGGGTGACAATGTCTATGGTCAAATGGGTGTTGGAAGTTTAGCGACTACAACTTATTATACACCGATCGCGCCATCGGGCTTTGCGGCCCTAGGAGCTTATTCAGATATCTCTATTGGCTCGAGCAAAATCTTTATTAAAGTTGGGACAGATTGGTACGGAGCGGGCCTTGATGATTATGGTCAATTCGGAAGAGCTGCAAAATCTTTCAGATTAGCGCCGGTATCCGTTCTGCCGATTCCAAATTAAAGTAAGTCGTCAAACAAAGACTTAATTTGATCCACCAAGTGCGGCTCATATAAGGGTTTCGCCGACTTGGCTTTAATAGTCGGAGCTGCGTTCTTATCCGCCGTCGCTGGCGATTTAGGTTTGGCTCGTTTGGCTTTCGTCGTTTTTATTAACTGCGGCTCTGTGCAAGGCTCCCACTTTTCGGAAATGATATGGCCGACGCAAACTTCGCGCGTTGCTGAAGTCTGTGTTTCAACGCCTTCAGCAACAATCAAAAAACGATACTGAATTTGATGTTGATACTTAAGCCAAACTTCTGCGGTGTACTTCGCAGACTTTTTGGTTTCAAGAAGCTTCATTGCGAATCTTTGCACGAAACCAAATTCATCCGTCAGTTCAAAGAACAACGATTCACCTGACTGTAAAGTCACATGCAAAAGCTCCACATTGGTGACAACTTTATCACCAATGGGTTTCGTTGAATCTACGAAGAGCGGATTTACGTTACTCAAATCAGATCCACATTTCCGCTGCAAGATTTGCCAAAGCCAAACCTGCTGGATTTTTTGGTGAGTATTCCAACATCGGCAAATGATTGTGATGGGCTTCTTCGACGACGATCGATTCAGGGATGTAGTTATTGAATACTGGAATTGTGTAGATCGTGCGCAAATCGTTGATCACTTTTTCAACGATACGACGATTGCGATATTTAGAAATGATAATACCACGCACCTCAATTTTATGTCCCAAGCCTGTGTGAATGTGCTTCAAAGTATCCAAAATCAAATCGATGCCTTTTAAAGAGAAATACTCTGGACAGATTGGGATCACGATATCTTTAGAAGCAATCAACGCGTTCACCGTCAAAAGACCTAATGATGGCGAACAGTCGATCACCACGATATCGTAGTTTTCTTTCACTTCGGCCAATGCTCTTTTCAAAATGCTTTCGCGACCGAATTTAGTCGCCATGTGAATTTCAATACCGCTTAACATGATTTCAGCAGGAATGACGTCGATACCAAAAGCTTCCGAAGCAACGATGGCATCTTGGGCTTCCAACTCGCCCGTCAATACATCATAGATTGTGTTTTCAAATTCAACATCACCAAAGATCGCACGCGTTGCTGATGATTGCGGATCCAAGTCGATCAAAAGGATTTTCTTACCCTCTTGCGCCCATTGTGCAGAGACATTGATTGCTGTCGTTGTTTTAGCAACGCCACCTTTTTGATTGATAAATGAAACAACACTGCCCATGGATGAATCCTCCGGATGAAATAATGCTCCCTACTTTAGGCCAGGTTTTCTTACTTGAGAACAATTGAGATAGACTTGAGGCATTATTCAAGACAAAGGTCTAGGTCGCACAACATCCTCTGTAAGACATCACGGAAGCGACAATGTTCTTTTGAGTCCTCGTTTTCTGCGGGATATTCGAAGCATGACTACATTGAAAATCACCTCAGCCTTGATTGTGACGCTCTTTATTTCCACTCTCTGCTTTGCTTCCGACAAGGCTAAGCAACAACAAGAAATTCGCAAGAACACGAAAGACATTCTTGCACAGCTTTATAAGGCTCAACCATCGGCCAAAGCTCTGATAAAATCCGCCGCTGGCTATGCCGTCTTCAGCAATTTCGGTATGAAGATCTTCTTTGCCGGAGGAGGATCTGGAAAAGGAATTGCTTACAATCAAAGCACTAAAAAAGAAACCTTTATGAAGATGGTAGAGGTTCAAGCTGGCTTGGGCTTGGGAGTGAAAAAATTCAGAGTGATCTTTGTTTTTGAAGATCAAAAGAAACTGAACGACTTCATTAACTCCGGTTGGGAAGCAGGAGCACAAGCGACGGCAGCAGCGACCGAGGGCGGCAAAGGTGCCGCCTACCAAGGGGCTATGTCAGTGTCCCCTGGAGTGTGGTTGTATCAACTGACCGACGCGGGGCTTGCCGCGGAAGCAACCATCAAAGGCACCAAATACTACAAAGACAGTGATTTGAATTAACTGCTGGACCGAGGTCCAATCCCGTTTAGAAGTTGTCAAAAAATGACGAAAAGAACGGAATGCAGATCCTTATTGTCGATGACGAAGTTCATCTTCGAAATTCATTAGCGGCGGTCCTGTCTGGGACTTATCAAGTGCAAACTTGCGAAAGCGGGCTTGTCGCTTTAGAGCTATTGAAAAAAACCAGTTTTGATCTGGTGATTACGGATCACCAAATGCCAGGTTTAACGGGCCTTGAGTTCATCAAATCAGCGAAAGAGGTTTCACCCGAAACATCGTTCATGATGATGACAGCATTCGGCGACGTCAACCAAGCCGTGCAAGCGATCCGACTTGGCGCTGAAGACTACTTTTTAAAACCCATTGAAATTCCCGAATTTGAGCATCGCGTACAACGCGTTTTAGATATGCGTAAATGGCGTGCACGATTGTCTGTGGAAAAAGACAATCAAAAAAATCACACGCGTCTTTTAGGAAATTCTCACTTCGTGCATAACGCTAAAGCGTTTATCGATAAAGTGGCTGACGCCCCTGCCCCAGTTTTACTATTAGGTCCTAGTGGTACCGGCAAAGAAGTGATGGCGAAATCAATTCACGAATTGAGCACTCGTGCAGATATGCCCTTTGTAGGTATCAACTGTGCGAGTCTGAATGAAAATCTGATTGAGTCTGAACTTTTTGGTCATGAAAAAGGTGCCTTCACTGGTGCCGTCGCTTCAAAGCCCGGAAAATTTGAATTGGCTCGCGGTGGTACTTTATTCCTTGATGAAATTGGTGAGCTGCCACTGTCATTGCAAGCGAAACTCTTGCGTGTACTTCAAGAAAAAGAATTCACGCGCTTAGGTGGTGTGAAAACAATTAAGTCGGAAGTACGCGTGGTCGCGGCAACTCATCGTGATTTAAAAGCGATGACTCAAGATGGTCGCTTCCGTGAAGACTTGTTCTTCCGTTTGAATGTTTTAAGCTTCAATCTTGCGACGTTGGCTGAACGCAAAGAAGACCTTCCAGAGATGATTGAGTTCTTCTGGCAAAAAGCTCGCATGAATTCAAATTCTAAAGCGCAATTGCCGCCAGAATTATTGGCTTCTTTGTGTGCGTATTCATTTCCTGGAAATATCCGTGAGCTGCAAAATATCCTAGAGCGCCTTGCCGTTCTAGGACCTCGTCAAGGCTTTATCCCCTCGTCTTTATTGCCACCGGAAATCACAGGTGTAATGCCTAGCAATGTTGTTGCGATTAATACCGTGAATGAAGAATCATTTGGACTTGATGAAAGCTTAGAACGCTTGGAGCGTAAACTTATTGAAGATGCCATGACAAAAGCTGACGGCAATCAAACTCAAGCGGCGGCGATTTTAAAAATCTCTCGCGGGACCCTTCAATACAAACTTAAAAAATTCGCGGCTTAATCTTTACCATTCGTAAATAGCCATTAACGTGTTCACGTCATTGGGAATTGAATCGGCGGCACGCTTGCCAAATTGAATCGTGTAACCAAACTGAATGCCTTTAATCACCAAGGGAATTGTGTGTATAAAGAAGAATGGCACCGTTGCATTCTGTGACTGAGGAGTCGGACTTCCCATCACGCCCTCTTTCCAAGTGACATACTGACCGCCAACTCCAGCTTCAAGCCACACCGGCGATTTCGGTGCATTAGACTGACGGAAGAATTGATAACCCGCACGCACTTGCAAGATGTAACCATTGTCGGGATCGTAAAAACCACTCTTCGGCCATGGAAGTGCAACTCTTCCGCCGATCAACAAATGATTTTTGAAAATGCGATCATAGAAAAAGCCAGTTCCAACTCCAAGGCCGATGGCAGATATCGGTGAATCAGAAAAATCAAAGCCGATTCTTTGCAAATCCTGCGCCGGAAGATCATAACTGACTTCTGCGACATAGACGCGCTCTACTTTGCTGACGGGATCAATAATCGTCAAGGCGTGATCATCGGAAAACCACGCGCTTTTTTCATTGCTATCGCTAGAAACAATTCGATCCGCCCCATCCGCTGGGATAACTTCATCATCGACCTTCAGGATAGCCGTTTCTGGAGCAACCGTCGCAACGAACGTGTTATCTTTGCTCTTCAATTTTTTTAAAGATGGCAAATCCATTTCAATCAAAACTTTTTTCTGCGCACTTTTGATTTCAAGGTGATCGTCAGTGGTTTTATAAAAAACAGAACGATGCGCGTCCTTATTTTCAGAAGTGACCTCCTGACCGTTAATATAGATCAGTGTTTCTTCTTGCGCCGTCGATAAAACCTTTTGCCCATTGATCGCCAAGGTCAATGGCTTCAAGGTTCCAGAAATCAATACAGATCCAGGATACAGTTTTTTTACCCCTGCAAATGTTTGCCCCGCTAGGCACGTAATAAAGAAGGCACTAAGCCAGTGGCAAACGAATTTCAAACTCGGCACCCTCACCCACTTTAGAATTTACAGAAATCTGTCCCTGATGCTGTTGAATAATTCCATGACACATGGAAAGTCCTAGGCCCGTTCCCTTGCCTGTGGCTTTCGTGGAAAAGAAAGGTTCAAATATTTTTCCCAAATTTTCAGGGGCAATTCCTGGGCCGGTATCAGCGATCTTCATCACCATTTCATCGCTCTCTTGTGCTAGGCTGACCGTGATATTTTTTTTTTCAGCAGACTGCTCTTCCATCGCTTGTGAAGAATTCATAATTAAGTTACTCATCACTTGGCGAATTTGATCGGCATCAACGGCCACCATTAAAGTGCTTGTCGGATCGTATTGACGATGTAACGTCACAGCGGCTGTCTCCAACTGCGGGGCCATCAAAGCCAAAGTACTTTCGGTCAAGGCCACGATGTTTTGCGAAGTCAACGTCGGAGCTTTCTGACGAGCAAAAGTAAGCAGATCCGTCACGATGCGATTTGCACGCAACGTTTCTTCGACAATGTATTTCGCGAACTGCCCAGGAGAATGAGGGTTGTCTTGTTCAACCCCCAATTTACGTTCGATTAATTGCGCATACGTCAAAATAGAAGTCAGAGGATTCTTAATCTCGTGCGCGACGCCGGCGCTGAACTGACCCAGGGATGCTAACTTTTCTGAACGTAAAACTTTGTTATGAGCTTTTCTAAGGTCCTCTTCACGAATCTTAAGCTCTTTACCCATTTTTCTGAAGGCTTTTCCAAGCTGTCCGACTTCGTCACGGGAACGATAACTGAATTGCACATCCCAGTTACCGCCAGAAATCAAAGACGTTGCCTTCGTTAAATCTTCCAGCGAGCGAGTTAAACGCGAAGAAAACAATAACGCCAAAAGAGAAACCAGAATCAAAATGCCTACAACAAACGGAATTGAGTTCCGAGTAATCTGCGAAGCCAGATGCGCCGATTCCGCATCGGGTACCGACACAATCACACCCACTTGTTTAAGTCCGTCCAAGGGGCTGATGGCAACAAGAACACGAGGCCCTTCTTGCAAGCTGAGCACTCGCGCCCACACCTGTTGATTTTGATGGGCCGCAAAGAATTCAGCCGCAAAAGTTTTAATTGCGGGATCAGACCAAATTTTCGTTTCTTTATTTTCAACAAGAATTTCACCATCGCCATTAATCAACGATACGTTCAGGGCACTTGCCAGATTGAATCCAGACAACAAGCTGCGATTATCAAAGGTTGCGGCATAAACATGGTTATCAATTTGGCTAATAAATAAAAACGATTTTTCATTCGGAGTTTTAAAAAGAGCTTTGCCAGTCGCTTTAAATACTTCGATGTCTTTTTCGACCCAGCTCATATCTTCGTTTTTGCCGGTGCGCCCTGCGCTGAGCAGAAGATTCTTTTTCACGTCGTAAATGCGAACTTGCTCTAGCCCTTCAATTTGTTGCAAGCGCTCGGCAAAGGCGTTGCCGCCGCGAGGTAGTAAATCGTTTAAATGCTCAAACTCGTTGCGATAGTTTTCCAGTATCTGACTTAAAAGTTTTGAGGCATGGGCTGAAGCTACCGAATTCACATCAGTGATATAGTTTCTTTTATCTTCCAGGAAATTCTTAGTCGTAAAAAAAACTGTGCCCGCAACTGCAAGCACGACAGCAAATAAGACCAGCGCGATAATTTTACTACGAAGATGAATCAACATTAGCGTGGAGTCCTTGTCAGGATCCATTTTTTAAAGATGGATTTTCCATTGGGAGTCGTCATTTGAACGATGAAAAAGTTCCAGCCAACCTGCAACGGAACGTCACAAGTAAAACGCAAGTTTTGATCCACAGGACATGATTGACCATTGAAAGTCACTGTCGATCCCGCAGGTGTCACTGTACCAGTTAACTTGACTATTTCTTCAGTCACCCGCGCCTTATAGGCCGGTGATGCGATATTAAGAGCGGGCTCACCTTCAGCCACCGGTGTTGCCGAAGCCGTTGGCGTTGGACTCGGTGTTACCGACGGCGCTGGGGTGGGAGTTTCTTTTGCTACGGTTGGAATTACTTTAGGAGTTGGTTTCGCACGAATCGCTTCCTTGATAACCTTCACCGTCTCAAGCCAATCCGTTGATTCAGATTTATATCCAAAATTTTCAGATACATTTTGTTTCAATGGAAACGAAACATTCTTATCCGTCTTAAGTTCGACAGCTTGGGCCGTATCGGCAGATTTGCTTTGTTGTCCTTTGTCAGCTTGGGCAAGAATGACTTCCCCTAATCCCGATTTCAACTCGACATCCAAGGACTTCTTTTCTTGAATTTGAATTTTGACTTTAGCTTTCTGTGTTTTCTTATCGGCGCGAACTTTGATCAAAGCGGATGATGTTAAAATCCACATCTCGCCAGAAGTTTCCCCTTCGACTTTCCCGGCACGCATAACGGCGCGATCCACTGTGGGGTTGTCAGAAGAAGCATCATCGATGATCAAATAAGTATCTTCTTTCATCGCAACTTCACTGCCCGAGACATAACGAATGAGCGCTTGAGATTTGCTCAGGGTGTGAATCGCGTCCTGACGATAAAATGGCAACTCGGCTTGGATATCATTCCATCCCAGCTCTTGGGCGCGACGATAACTGACTTGGTTTTTGTAAGTCACAAGATTAGCTAACGCAGGCGGCATCACAGTTGCGGTTGGAGATGGTGACGCAGTTGGAGTTGCCGAGGACACAGCTGTCGGCACCACCGTCGGTGCAGCAACAGGAGGTGAGGTTTTTTTCTGACACGATGTCAGCAAACTTGCCGAAAAAATTCCCGCACCTACAAAGATAAAGGAAAGTGCTTTAAGCATATAATTATGTACTCCAATGTTTTTCATTATGCTAAATTTTAACAATGAGCACAATGTCAGGAAATACTTCAGGCGAAAGTCGAGAGTTAATTTTGATCGTCGATGATGAACTTCGCATTCGCGACAGTTTAAGTTTGGCGCTTCATACTTTTGGTTACAGGACTATCGTGGCCTCAAATATTGCCCAAGCCCTGGATGCGATTCGCAGAACCAATGTTGATTTATTGCTCACGGATCTGAACTTGGCTGGCGAAAGTGGTCTTGAATTAGTTCAACAAGTAAAAAAAGAAGATCCAACTGTCTCGATAGTGATGATGACCGCCTTTGGTAGTATTGAAACAGCAGTCAATGCGATGAAAGATGGCGCTGAAGATTACCTTTTGAAGCCTATTGAACTGGGCACTTTGGAAATCCTTGTAAATAAGATTTTAGAAAAGCGCCATCTGCGCAAAGAAAATCAAAGATTGAGTGCCGAGAATCGTGCGTTGAAAGAAAACCTCGACGTTCGCTATCATTTGGCCAGCATGTTAGGGGCAAGTCCTCAGGTTCAAGAGTTACAAAAAAGTATTAAGCTCTATCTGAAGGTTCGTACACCCGTCCTCATATTAGGTGAACCCGGCAGTCAATTAAGTGAGATTGCTCAGATTCTTCACTACAACAGTCCGTGGAGTTCAAACAGCCTTATTCAATTTAATTGCTCAATGGTGCCAGGTGAATTCCACGAACCACAACTTTTTGGCAATGAAGAGCGCATGGAAGTAGGCGTGCGCATTCGCGGCACCCCAGGTCTTGTTGAAAAAGCTCACTTTGGAAGTTTGATTCTTTCTGACATCGATCATATCGAAAAACGCTGCCAAGGGATGCTCTCGCGCGTCTTTAATCAAAAGAAAACTCAGCGCTCTGGCGGTACTCATTTTTATGAAGCCGATGTGCGCATTATTGGAACAGCTCACGAAAAAGAAATTGAAATGCGCGTGAGTAAAAATAAATTCCGCTGGGATTTGTGGGAGTTCATGAGCGATAACGTGATTGTGGTACCTCCCCTACGCACTCGCAAAGAAGATTTACCGATCTTGGTATTGGCGGAAGCCAAACGCCTTGGCAATTTTTATGGCAAACAAATTCAAAGTGTTCATCCCCAAGTGATCGAAGAACTTTCGAAACGTTCTTTCCCAGGAAATTATCGTGAATTAGAAGCTTTGATTGAAACTGCTGTCTTAAGCAGTCAACAGCCGGTTCTTGCATGGAGTGACTTTAAATCAGCCACTGAAAACTAAAAGAGAGAGTCTTGCGACTCCCTCTTCTTTTACTCCAACATCCTTAGAAAGTTGGAGAGTCTGTGATTTCCGCCATCGGCCATGGGCTGCCTGCTGCGATGAAAGATACTGGTGCATCGTTCGCAGAGTACGGTGTGATACCATTGAAGTTATCAATTGCATCGGCTTGACATACAGCTGCTGACACATCTTCAGTCCCATCGGCCTTCAAGCACATTGGATCCTGAGTCGGTACAGTTACACTGTCATTCGCACCTTGCACACCTTGCAGATACACGTTACCAGTGATCGTATTCGCATGAAGGATCGCTGCATAACCAGTCGTGCGAGAGTTCGGCCCTTGGGAACAGATCGAGTCACCAATCGCTGCCACATCACACACATTCTTACCAGAGATCGCAACCTTCATCTGACCTGTCAGTGGCGAGTACACTGCATCTGCTTGAATACCCGAGTCTGCATTCGAGTTTTCAATGTGCGTGTCATACATCGTCGAGCGCAGATGATAGAAGACTCCCGTACCATCCCATTCGATTTGTGAATGACCCACTGTCGAGCACCCACTGCAAGAGATCACTGTCATGTTCGCTTTGCCAGCTGTACCCAATACAGGGGTGTAGTGACCCAGCAAAAATCTTTCAAAGCCATTACCCGAATTCGACCACACGATGATGTCGAAAGTGAAGGCGTTCGCAGCACCAAACAGTGTTGAATCACCGCTATGAGTACTGTTGCGAACTAGAACCTTTAACTCCTGACAATCCTCTGCGGCCTGAAAACATCCCTGCATTGGGGACGCTTCGGTCATGAAGAAGTGGTACTCTCCCGGTCCGGTGATCTTCAAAGCATTGAAGACGGACAAGAATTTTTCCACGATCATCAGTGCGCCTGGATCGGGTTGCCCTTGCGGGTTCAAGCGTGAATAGTCACGGTCGAATTTTGCCAACACTGCGCGAACCACACCACGATAGTTATCAACAGTTGGAGCGGCAGAAAAAGCGGCGTTACTAATTAAAGATGCGATACCAAGAACTGCTAGTTTTTTAATTAAGTCTTTCATGACTATTTCACTCCTGCTGGTGTTACGAATTTAAGACTGTCTGGAAACACTTGATCTGACGTTGTTGTGCTTCCTTCATCTTTGGCTGCTGGCGCGCATGCTGCGACCGACAGGGCAACTGCGATTGCCAATATGCTGAGTACCTTCTTCATAAATCCTCCTTGGATATTTGATGAGCGATTCAAACTCGCTTCATGCTTTAGGAGTATTGCGAGGACGGGGCCACGCCAATTCGTGCGTAAGTATGCGAAGGCAGGATGAAAAAGCGCTGAAATCTCAGCAGCCGCTGAATTTTCAGCAGATGAAAACTTAGCAGCGTCTCAAAGTGATCCCCATTCTCAAAACAAGACGAAGCCGCTTTGAAATTCATTTAATTTTGTTTGAATTTATCCTCGACGAATGTCGATCAGATGCCTATGCAATGGTTGAAGCGAAAAATACGGCAGCTCTTGTGGACCATGGCCCTTCTATTAATGACGGCTATTCCAATAGCGACCGTTCTTATTCCAAAAACAAATCCGCTTTCAAAAGCCTTCTGGATTGGGTTAGCAACCGTCTTTTCATTCGCTTACCTTTTCTCGCTCACAAGAAGAAAATCAAAAAATAGATATAAAGACGACCAGGGTTACGTCGTGATGAAAGGTCGTGACGAATACGAACACCGCCTCATTGCCATGAGGACCTTAAAGCGAAAATTATTTCCCAACGAAGTCGTGCATCACATCAACGGCGTAAGATCTGATAATAGATTAATAAATCTTTGCGTGATGGATCGACGCCAACACGAGTTGGTTCACGCGTGGTTAGAATGGAAAAGAAAAGCAAACGGTCGCTATCCAAGCTTTAAAGAACAAAAACAAGTGCTCGTTGATGAACACAAAGGCATTCTTTTAGAAAACTATTTGGGCGTTGGATTCAAACGATATACTTCACCCGTCCGTCCTCAATTTGAGGTGCAAAAGCCAAAGGTCCGTTTCACTTATAGATCGACGGGTAATTCCCAAAAACTTTTTTCCGATCTCAGACGCGAAAGAAATCGCTTGGCTAAAGAAGAAAACATTCCGGCTTATTTAGTGTTTAAGAATCACACTCTTACAGAGATGGCAGAACAAATGCCCCAAGATGCTCAAGCGATGGCGCGTATCATTGGCGTCACGCCAGAAAAATCTCGCCTCTATGGGGATCAATTCTTGGCCATTATTTGGAAACACAAATCGGAAGCTTCATTGCGCTTTCGCCGGTAATGAAGCGATGTACTCTTCCGGCAATCCCGAAGCGCGTGCGCCTCGTACCAATGCTTCCAAGTAGCGCTCACTGACTGGGCCATCAAGACTGCGACGATTTGGCGACGTGACGAAAGCTGTGGCTTCAAACTCTTGCCCGTCGACTAAAACACGCAGAGTTGTTTCCACCGACATTCCCGTGACAACGCCTTCTTTGTGCTGAATGATCGGCCATTCTTTTTCTGGAATTGCAAACAGTCTTCCAAAAACAGATGCGCCTTCTTTTTCAGTCAAACCAGCAACACGGCCTCCCCACCAGCGCGATGGAAAGTCAAAAATCAAATCAACACCTTTGGCTTCGGCCACTTGCCCTTCAGGCAATGTGAAAAACTGATAGCTGTGCTCTTCTGCCCAAATTTCGAAAGCTTGGCGATCCAATACTCCCGAATACGCAAAATACAATTTGCTGCCGTCAGTTTTAATTTGATCTCGTGCTTGCATCACTTTGCCGTAGTGGGCGTCCATAATTGAGTTCCTTTATCTCTTCGTCATATCATTTGCGGTGAAGAATTCAACTGAAGCCTTTCATGTCAATTTTCGGCAGTGAGCCGCTTAACTCTTTAACGGCTTTTTGCCCTCTGTTGTGTCTCAGTTTGGGAAACTTGACGCATACTCGGGATCCAAAAGAAATTAATCGCGTCCTTAACAAAAATGAAGCTTCGGCCTACTCCTTGAACATTAGTGCGGTAGGAGGACTCCATGAGATCCCTGCACATAGTTGCGACGTTCCTGATAAGCCTATTTATCTCGAGTTGGGCCTTTGCTCAAAAAACTCTGATCCTTTATTCATCTATTGGAATGGGGCATTTGAGTGCGTCTCGCGCAATTGAAGAGCGAATCAAAGCGCAAAATCCAAACGCCGAAGTGGAGCTTAAAAACATCCGTGATTTCATGGGACCAACCGCTCGTAAGATTGACGAGAAGATCTACTGGTTTGTTTTTAAAAATCTTCCAGAGACATTTAATAAAGCCTATTTGAAATCCATGCAAAATGGTCTGCAACTGAATGATCTTTCAGAAATCAAAACAGGTTACGACGAGAAAGCATTGTTGGAATATATTAAGTCTTCTCACGCAGACACAGTGATCGCAACTCACTATGGATCAGCGATCAACCTTGGCAACTTAAAAACATCAGGCAAACTTCCAGGTATTAAAACAGCGTGGGTTCATACAGATTATATTGAGCATTTTTTCCCACGTATTTCACAACGTCTGGATAAAACATTCCTAGGTCATGAGGAACTTGCGAACTCTTGGAAAGATGTGGGCGTGAGTGCTGATAAAGTAGCGGTCACAGGCATCCCTGTGCGCAACTTGCCACAACCAGGTGAAGCGCAAAGAAAACCCGTTCTTGAAGCTGTGGGCTTAAAAGCAGAACCGGTGACGTTCGTTATGTCAGGTGGATCTGAAGGCTTGAAGGACTACCCAACTGCCATCAAGTCCTTGGCAAATCAATTCAAAGAGCCAATTCAAATCGTAGCGATTTGCGGGAAGAATGAAAAAGCAAAAGCAGAGCTTGAAAAATTGGCGGCCACTCTTCCATCAAACGTTGAATTGAAACCGCTTGGCTTTATCCCGAACAAACAATTGATCGACCTGGTTTCTGTTGCAGACCTTTACGTAACCAAGGCCGGCGGCTTGTCACCAACTGAAGGTGCGTTGTTGATGCGTCCCCTAGTATTGATCAATGAGTACGGCGGTCACGAAGCTGAAAACGCAGTCTTCTTCAAGAAAACCGAAATGGCAGAGATCGTGAACTCTTCAAAAGATCTTGGTCAAAAAGCTGCGGAAGTTTTGGCGAATCCAGAGTTGATGGAAAAAATGATGGAGCATCAACGTGAATACCGCAACTCTGTGAATCTTGATTATATTGTGAAATGGAATGCAGAACCTAAATCTCAGGAATCGATCCGCTTTGATCTTGGACTTAAAGAAGGTGCAGCCGTTCAAGGTTCTGAATCTGCGCTTGCGAAACTGGACAAAGACTTCCCAGGTGATGTGGAAGTTCTTTTGAGCTATCCAAAATCTAGAAACGGAAAATACCTAGGTGATGGCAAAGAAAGCAATCCTTTCGGTCACATCGCGATTCGTGTTGGTAACGAGGTTTACACGATCAACCACATGGCTGAACGTGGCTCTGAACCACACGTGATTCACAAAACGACTTTGAATGAATATCTGTACTCGGTTCAAGAATACTATAAAAACGAAGAGTTCACAGGTATGCAGGGGCAAGCTTACGCCAAAGATACGATCTCGGTTCGTATCGACGGTATGACGGACGCAAGCAAACAAGCGATGATCGCCCAGCTTACAAAGATCGATGCTGATTGGTCACAAGGTCGCATGAACTACGATGCGAAAGGTTGCAACTGCGCTGACATCACTTTGCAAGCGTTGAGTGCTGCCGGTCTTGTCACAGATCAGAAAGTTCAAAACCGTAAAGTGAAGTTGCCGTTAGATGTTTTTGATGCCGCTGTAAAAGCTGCGGAAGCTCGTGGTGACTTGCAAAGTTCATTGATCCACTACGGTTATGTGAAAAGTTCTAAGAATGAATACAAAACGGCGGGTTTCCCTTTGAGCTTCTATCAAATTAAACGCGCCATCATAAACATGTTCCGCAAAGGACGTGATAAAGTCGAAACCCAAGTCGTTGCAAGATTGTCTGTTGATAAAGATTCTTCCGAGGTCCGCTACGAAAGAGTTCGCCCAGCGAAAGAGTCGGCTCAAGTTCTAACAGGCCTTCGTTGTGAAGCTGTGTTTATGTAGGACTCTCGAGATAAAAATGGATAAATAAATTCAAGCCCACAATCGAGGAGGTTGTGGGCTTTTGTTTTCTACCACTCGGCCTTATAGATTTCACACGTGTTAGAAAGTGTTGTCCCCTTGGAGAGTACAGTGATCGTATCTCCCTTTAGGGGAACAGAAGAAATGATGCACTCACGGCCGTGCAAAACATTTACAACCGCGTAAAAATCTGTGACGGAATCGTCGACGTTCACTTCGCCAGAAGCTCCATAACCAAGTTGCACTCTAGGGCCCTCATAAACTTCCTGCATAGATGGCAACGAATAAACTTTAAGCGAGCCTACAAAACCACCATGATTGATGTACACAAAACGTACTGTTTTTGCGTTCACAACACCAGCAGAGCACACCATACAAGCCATCAAAAATATCTTCTTCATGCAAACTCCCGTATTTATCAAAGCAAAAGTTATTTAGCGAATATCGACAGCATAATCAATTTGAAGTACTCAGGCCGAATTCAAAATGATCAGTTTTGGAAAATTAGTATGGGTAAGCAGAAGACATAAAAAAACCGAAGACTTTGCTTCGGTGATTTTGACCATCTTTTGGAAAAAATGGCGGGGCTTCTGCTCTATACTCCGTACCAATCATTCCTCCTTTAGAACTTATTGATTCTATTGAATTTATACATACTCCGTTGTTCAGGAATCATGAGTTCCTCCATCGTAGATATACCCTCGAAGGGTACTCTATCGCTCAAATTTCAGAAGAAATTTCTTCCTCCAAAGAGGCGGTGCGCAAGGCGTTAAAACAGTTCAAGATACCTATTCGCGAGCCATCACAGCACCACGGTCATCCTTCTCAAGCAAAATTTGGAACAAGGCTGTCTGCCGGAAAGCTTCAGAAAAACAAAAGAGAACTGGACGTCATTGCCACGATAAATCAGCTTAAAGCTCAAGGGTTAAGCCTTAGGCAGATAGCTAAAATACTGACTAACCTCAAGGTTTCTACTAAGAATGGCGCTGCTTCCTGGCATCCACAAATGATTAAAAGGATTATTGATATGAGTGCCTCTGAAGGCAGAAGTTAAGATTCGATCAATCTCATCGGTGGGCAGAGCGCTCAAAAGACCATAAGGCTTTGACGCTCTGATCCGGCCTAGCACTTAATTGACGATCTATCCCCCTCATTTATAAGGATCTAGCGCCTTAATCACGTATTAGCTAAAGGACTCGATCTTTATGTGGAATTACCTCCGTTCTCTTGTGGTGGAAAAAGACTTTCAAATTGGTATTTTACTATTAGCTGTTGGTTCTATCGGCACGGTAACCTGGGGAATAGCCAAAAAAATTTATGAAAAGGTTCACGAGTCACAAAAAAATGACGGCATCCCACTATCCTTTGAGTACTGGCGTTTGTTCGGAGGGGCGACAGTTCCCCTTATTATGAGGGTCCTGGCTGAAGAATACTCTGTTGAAGAAAAGAGATTGTCGGATGACGAATGGCCCTATGCCAATCTTCACTTCGCAAGCGGGGAAGATAAATTCGTACTGCTCAAGAAACCAATTTTTTCATTTTTTCATAATTTAAAAGTGAAGCGCTCCGCACCGTTACTCGTGGCTAGAGATCCACTTTGGGACCTATATTCGTTCAATCATGAAGAAGGTATCAGACTAGATTTTTTGGCAAAACCTCCTGACGATATCAACGTCATGAGATGGATTGATGAAAATTATATGGACGAGTCTGGAGATGTAAACTATCCCGAAGAAGTGAGATCTAAGTGGTCAAGACAACCGGAAAGTGACTTATCAAATCAAGTTGGCTTTCTATTTTTTAAAGTAAAAAACAAATCATCAGAAGCTTTATACGACACTTCAATTGAATTTGAGAGTTCAAGTGTACTAGGATTCTACAGCGATATAAAACATCCTATTTCGCATGATTGGAAAACCATAAAACAATCCTTTGAAGACAAAGGTCAACCAGAGCAGTATTTAATCAGCTCGCCATTTGATGACGGAACCAAAAAAATAGTTAAGATTCCAGAACTCCTTGGCAATCAAGAGGTTCTATTTCTTATTGCCGTCTACAGCTCAGATAAAGATGGGTTCGAGGTACAATACTTTTCTGACAAATATATTCCACTTACAGCGGAAATTCGTTCCGAACAAAGTTCTAGCAAAATCAATATTAGATCTCCATATAAGCAGGCAGCTTTAAAGAGAAAAGTGCCTTATGGGTGGTTTCAGCAGTAAAAGTGGACGGCTTACCATAGCGACTAAGATTCCGCTGGCTCAACATCATGAGCAAAAGCGATTGAAGGAATACCAGCGGGATGAACGCTATCGTTCATTGGTTCAGACAAATCAAACTCTTCGCTAAGAAAATCAACAATTTTACAGTCGTAAAGATGCTGAACTCCGGGAGACAGCCGCTTTAACTCTCTCAATTTTGTTCGAGGCATTCCATATGTCGTTCCCGCGATGACTTTGGTAGAGCACACCTTCCTGAAGTCATAACCGAGCTTAAGCATGTTCAAGGGGTGATAGCCAAATCCTAAAAAAAATATTCTTGTGGACTCTTCCAATATTTTTTTTGCCTCAACATTGAGGCTTCCAACATCATAGACTACATTAAGCGATTCGGACCAGCGCCAGACCTCTGCTAAAACTTTAGATTGAGCGCGTTTCCAGGCAAGGGGTGTCGGCCAGTCTGTTTGAGTGCCAAAATCATTTAACCTTTCCACTACTTTACCATAACCAAAAAGCAAATCACTTGAGGCATCTGTTTCAAATCCAAGCGGTGGCATTCTGCCGTGAATATGAATTACCTTAAGCTCATCATATTTGGCCTTAATTAGGTGAGAAGGCTGGCGATACATTCTCTTCACAAGGTGCTCTTGAAGAGCAAATTCTAAACTTCTGTCATAATTGAAGGTTATAATTCGATAGTCTTTAAATTTCTCTAGAGGGATTGAGTTAAATATTTTCCGATAGATATCATCTTTTGCTTCAACTGAATAAAGACTGTTTATATCCTCATACTTGGTAATTACTTCTGTAACTATACAAAGAAGATGTCTTCGCAAATCTGGATTATTATTAATAAACTCATCTATGGAGTATGGGCGAACTTTTTTAAGTCGCTCCAATGTGCCGGTCACATCATCAGTTTCTTCGAGACGCTTAATAATATCTTGAACCAGTTTTTCACCGCTAGGATAGCCATAAGGAAGACTCGCACCAGCCCCTAAAATTAACGTAGTAACTGCCATAATGCCCTCACAAAAAAACTCCTACCTTTTCCTTAAAAGCTCTGTATCACTAGGCTCTTTCTTTAACAAATTTTCGAGGCCTATTTGCCCAGTGCTGCGGCAATGAAAATGTGCGCCCGGAAATCTCAGCCCTCCTTCTATTTGGATTTCCCGCCTCAGGATCTTTTCTTAAAATATCTTCCACTTCATGAAAGTCCTCTGTATTTGAAAATAGATACTGGTTAGACCTTGTCACCTGAAGATGATTGCAATAGCGAATATTTTCATCATTCAAAGGGATAACCTGATTTTGCGTCCATCTTTTGCTCGCATTACCCCCAGGAGTGCTATCAAAAAGGCTATGACACATTAGCAACAGGGCGACCTTTGGACTCAAGGGAACTGTGATTTCCGTAAAAGGCGCTCCCCATGCTGCAATCCCTTTCTGAAGAGGGTGCGGGTTGTGTCCACGCATAGTAATTGGGTGATCGGAAGTAATAAGAGGTCGATTTCCGACGCTGTAGCCAATCATCCAATGCTTGTCTAAAGCATGCGCGAGTAGCTTCGCTAAAAAATCTCGATTTGTTAGCATTTCTATTTGGTTGTGAGCCTCGCGTTCAGGAGTAAGCTCAATGTCATATTTACCAACATTTTCAGTGTGCCCATTAGCCTCAATGACCCAATCCAAAACAGATCTTGAAATCTGATAATCCATCTGTGCAAGCTTCTCTCTAAATTCTCTCGTGCGAATTTCCTGAAAGATCATAAAAATAGCAAGATCCACTTTTTCATCTTCATTGAGAACGTAGCGCGGGAAACCATCGACGGAAATTATTTTAGAGGCTTCAATATTTCGGAGGAGAGATGATATCGCACTACCAGATTTGCCGTCGATGCCCGCGAGGTAATCTTCGATAGCAGTGAGCTGTTCTTTTGTATATAAGCCCTCTGTTGGAATCGCATAAAAATAGCGTTCCTGGGCGACATCATCAACACTCGCACCAAATCTTCGAGAGTCTTTTTTATCAAAGACGTTAATGCTTTCGTGATTGCCAAAATTAGAAAGATAGAACTTAGGGACGTAATGCTGCTTTTTCGTCAAGCTCATCGTTAAACCTCAAATAAGATATTTCCGTTATTTGAACAGCAATCGAACACATTACTAATGCTTAGCAAATATGCTCAACTTCTACCATAGCATCTATGTTTTCCGGTGGTTCCACAAAAGGGATCTTAATGGCCGCGCATTTGGTCTGCAGGTTTATATCGCTCGTTACCACAACCACCACCTGTGACGGGTTTTCTCGTTGAACCTGTAACGTCATAGCAATAATTCTATCATCTTTATTGGCTCTATCTAGAACTTGAAGAGTTTTACTAAAGTCAGGTTCTGCCGAAAGAGTTTTTAAACTAATTGTTTTATCTATCGTCACGCCTTCGACTAGGCTGCCTTGAGTTCGATACCCCTTAAGCCTCGATATAGCCTTGCGAGCCCTATTCTGAACCGCTGGGCTTTTTCCGAAGACTTTCAACTCGTCCAACTCACCTAACACTGTTGACGGAATAACCACAGCGAATTTGGTTTCCTCAACACACTGACGATATGCCTGAACGTCAGGACAAATAAGGAGCGAGTTAGTATCGATAATCAACACGACCAAAGAAGTGCCTGTTTTTCTTAAGGCCTTCAATAAACGCTTGGTGGTGTCAAACGTAATACTAAGATTTTCGCGTGCTTCTTCAGCAGTCGTTGGAATATCAAACCAATGCGTTCTTTGAATCCATGTCTCCCAAGATTTACGGAGTGCCTCAAGTTCTCTAGTTAACGAGTCACCAGCATCAGCAAACAAAAGTGCGTAAATCTCCCACCAAGACTTAAATGTTTTGAGCAAACCCATCTCAATCAATTGGTCGTCTGGATCATTTCTTTCCCAACAATATTCTGGAGCAATGACGGCGATACCGTGGGAACTAAGACTTCCACGGTATCGAATTTTACACATCGAAATATGCTTCACCAGCTTTTCGCCAAAAGCATCAATATCAATCTCAAGTCGCTCACCTATGGAGAGCAGATGATCTTTTTTTGCCATAGCTGATTTACTTAATTGAGTCGACGATGTTAAAGG
Organism: Bdellovibrio sp. NC01; assembly: GCF_006874625.1. Classification (NCBI taxonomy): domain Bacteria; kingdom Pseudomonadati; phylum Bdellovibrionota; class Bdellovibrionia; order Bdellovibrionales; family Pseudobdellovibrionaceae; genus Bdellovibrio; species Bdellovibrio sp. NC01. The sequence goes on along the minus strand of NZ_CP030034.1, from coordinate 1,275,052 downwards.
CCTGCCCCAAAGCACTGTGAACCTCTAGTGCTTTTCGGGCAACATCAGTGTCATTAGCTGCCCCGGCTTGGTCTTCTAGCCCTCTTGCAATCATCTGCTTTTCACGCAATTTAATCGAAAGATCGTGAACCTCTTCCATCAGTTGCTCAAGTTTCTGCGCATGTGTTTTGTTAGACATTATATTCCCCCTGTAAAAATTGAAGATATTCCTCAAATAATTAATTTGGGCACGAAATGAAATACGTCAAGGCAGTGAAATACCGAGCGCACGGCCTGGCGCATCATACCCCTGGAGATAGACGCACCCCATATAAATGTAAGCATGAGTTTTTATTAATTAATTTCTTTGTGCCTGTCTAAAACTGCTTGAGCGAGTAAGGCGACTTTTTTCATTCTTGTTTCAGCCCGCCACAACGGAATACAGAAGAGAAGTCGTTTCAACACTCCCAGCGAGGCTTTTGTTTTTTTTAAATACTCAGGTAGATGACTATTTATATCTTCAAATGTCATGAGGGCGTAGGCATTGACATCATCGCCATCCAGTTTGTGAGTGGGATGACTTAGAAGAAATTCTTCTTTAAAACAATCGATAATACCGATGAGGTCAGCGATTGCCCCCTTTTCAGAAGTGATCTTATAAGCCAGAAAAAGCATCCGCTCTTTTATCAAATTTAAAACAACTACCTGACGTTTAATATTATGGTAAATATCTTTTTCGCTAGTCATGCTTGCCTCCTATCATTTGGGTCAAATGAATATGAGCTACGGAGCTAACGTTTACATTTTAGAGAAGCTCTTTTCGATCTTCATCTACTTCGGACGGCCTTATAAAATAAAGCCAGTTTGCAATACAACTCTTAATACTCTATTTTTTTAGCGTAAATGCTCCCGCCTCAATTCCACACTCGGATTGAACCTGGAGTGAATACTTTTTTGAGCATTGCTTAGCTGATTCAGGCTGCGCTCTAAGATACTTAATGAAGTCTCTCACCACAACAAGTTGAGTGCCAAGCTTGTGAAGTTTTTGCTTGTTCACTACGCCGACCGTAGCCCCAACTTCTTTTTCTTTGCCGACCATTTCATTCAGAGAAGCCTCATACTGCTGGCACTTGCAAATCAATTCAGATTGCTGCTCCTTACGAATTGCATCTGCAGCTGCTTGCGCCTTTTGCTCTTTTTGTTGGTTCAACTTCTTTTCGCCAGCCACTTTTTTCGCTCTTTCTTGTTGGCTCTCTTCTGTGACTTTACCGCTCTGATCGTAGTATTTCCAAATACCGGACTTTTCCAAACCCTGATACATACCTTCAGCATATTTTTTATCCAGAGAATACCACTCTATGGCTTTCGCTTTATTTTCGCCAAGATCACACTTCCACTCAGAGATCCCTTTGTCATTCGTTGAAGACTCAAAGTCATCTGGCAAACAAAACTCTTTAATCAGCTTACTTGCATCGGCACGTTTTGCGCATGCTTCTCTCTGGTCAGCTCCACAAAATTCATTAAATCCTTTAAGAGCCTCTCCAATGTTACCTTGTTCATACTGTGCATAAGCCTTACCGATACAAAATTCTTTTTGACTGTGTGTATTGCACATATTCTCCATGATTACTTCAGCTTCGCGATATTTGCCCTTATTAATGTAGGTGAATCCTAAAACTTTACATGCCAGGGGATGGCCGTAGCTTTCACACGATTCTTTTGAATAATTGATCGCCTTATCTACTTCGCCGGAGTTGAAATAAGCCGTAGCCAAAAGATCACAATCGTCTGAAGTTGTAATAGCAGAATCACAAACCGGTTTTAAGTACTTTATGGCGTCCTTTGGAGAACCCTGATTTAAAAAACGCTCTCCGGCTTCTTTACAAGCACTTGTATTATTAAAGCAGCACTTATCAATGTTATTAGTTTCCTGACATGGGAGTTTAAAGCTCCCATTTTTTTGACGATCTAGCTCTTCACACTCTTTCTTCACAGAGGGAATGTTACGAACTCCAGGCTTAGAGCACGCTGCAGGGTCAACTCGGGCCTGAGAAAATGAAGCTCCAAATAGAATGGTCGTAACCAGAATAGACTTGAACATAAATCCTCCATATAAATATTTAAAAAGAAAATTATTTAGATTCGGACATCAAAAGGGAAAATACCATCCTTGACTCTAAAGTTAGTCCTCATCTTCGTCTTGGTTTTTGTGCTGAATGATGCGTTCTAGACGAAGTCTGTACACACCACTCACAACGACCTCAGAAGGAAGTTCATCAAGGTCAATTTTTTTCTCCGGTTTTCCAAACAAAAGAAAGTTCAAACTGACCTCGAGAGCTTCTGCCACAGCAGCAACTTGCAAAATGTCTTTAGGCTTAGCGCCAGGAACTGCCCATCCTGAAATATTGGACGGCGGAACTTTAGATGCTTTAGCTAACGCACGTAAAGTCATTCCACGTTTTTTAAGCAATGCTGGAATAGTCTCGTGAAGTTTAAGTTTTTTCATGCGAGTTTATTTTCGGATTTGTTTAGATTTTTGGGTATGTCGAAACGATTAATCGCACAGTTGTCTCATTAGTCGCACAGGACTCCCTGGCAAGCGCAATAGACCTGGCTTTTATAGAGCCTTTTGAGTCCTGTCCTACCCGCTGAACAAAGCCGCCATCCTTGGCTATAAATAGCATTATCCGTTAACTGTCTTTTTTAACTCGACAACATTATCAGGCAGAGGCCGGGAAGGCTTTAAGCCCGATGTCACTTTGTTCACACAAGCGTTCGCAAGCGATCCACCGAGGGCCATGGCCGCTCCCGTGCCGATCAAAATTGCGACTTGCATTCCGGCCTCAACCCAGTCAATTTCGCGTTTTCGCAAGACTTTGTTTTGTTTCTTTTCGTTGATGGTGTCCATAGATACTCCTTCGCCATCTAGGCGATTTCATAGAAGACGACATTGTCTTCTACTCATAGGACTTATACCCGGATAAAGGGATGATTCTACTAACGAGTAATTGTCTAACAATGAGATTCTCTCTGAACGGACTATTGCGAAAATCATAACTATGATATCGTTTAGGTTCGCAAGCTGAAGGGGCTGACTGCCTGGGGCTTCAGCTGTGGAATGAAAGTGCTTTTGGTCGCTCTTGTCCTAATGTTCGTAGTGAAAATGATAGCTTTGAAATTATCAACACCAGCCGAGAAACAAGGAGACCACATGGAAACTAAAACATGCGCTTTGTCTGTATCAGAAACTGTATGGGCGATCGGAACACAAGTAATTGCCGCAGCTGCGGTGCCTTGAGCTTGCGATATAAAGACTAATCAATTTTCTCTAGAATGATTTGTTCTTCTTCTGTTGTTTCTTGAGTATATCTATGTACGAAATTTAGTGAGCAATGCCCAAGTCGGGCTGCCGCGAAAACGGCATCCTTAGCTTCACGGCTTTTGAACCCGTGACGATGGCGGAGCATATGCGGATGCAAGGTCATTTTCTCGTGGGGCTGAAGATTTGCGGAAGCAGCTTGCGCAATTTTCTTAAGTGACTTCCATACCGTAACACGATCAAGCTGCAGTCCATTTTTCGAGGTGAATAAATACTCACTCCCTTCGGTTCTGTGGCTTGAAACATAGGTCCCAATCAATTCACAAGTGCCAGACTTGATAGAAATCGAGCGTACTTTTCCGCCTTTGCATTTCACGTTATGGAACCTCTTTCCCTTTAATTGTCCTAACTTGATGGACAAAAGCTCACTGATACGCAAACCGCTGGAATTCAATGTTTCCAAAATCACCATATCCCGGAAGTGCTGAGAGAATCGAAAACCTGTATTTGTGGCCCTGACCTCTGCGGCCTTACGAAGCCTATGATACTCGCGATCACGTGGGGCTTTGGGAACACCGAGATCAACATGGACATCACGAATAGACTTACATGGGTGAATCTTCACGAACCCATTTTCAAGTAACCATGATCCAAAAGCTCTAATTGAGCCCAATTGTCGATTCCGCGAGTTCGCGGCATACCCTTTGGCTTCGAGGTCATTTAAATACAATTTCACATCTTGGGGCATTAAGCCTTTTACTTGCAGGTGTCCATTGATGGCGTGGTAGAAGAGACAAAATTTTCCTAGGTCTGTTTTTCTAGCGTAGAGGGTATGCGGAGAACGACCAACGACTTCCTCATGAAAGTACCGAACAATCAGCGCAGGAAGTTCATCCTGATCCATATGTTGCACAAAATTTTCGATTTTTATTGGCAAAAAACTCATTAGAAATAACTTCCTTTCGATCTGAAATAAGACTCGTGCAACTTATGGGTTGATATGTTGCATGCTTTTTTCACAGCTTAATTAGTATGTGTAGCGATCCGGCTCCACCAGTTCAGGAACCAATGAAATTGTACGAGGATTTATAGCCATCCATTCAGAGGCTTCTTCGCTAAATTCCTCTAAGATCAACTTTTCCTCTTCCATCATGCCCTCATGACCGTCGATCTGGTCTTGGTGGCGTAAGAAAGCTCGTTGCAAGAGGTGCGGATCAATCAAGAGGGATCCATGTTTAAATTCCTCAAGATAACGCTTGGGTTTTCTTAGAATCAGAAATCCCCATTTAAAGCCATTAACGATGACATCGTCGGATTGATCTTCTTTGTGCAGTAAAAAATCTTCGCAAATTCTGGTGAGCTGCAGAGCCCGCCTCTCAATCAATCGTCTAGTGTATAAATCCATATGCTCCTCATTCAAAAAATCCACTGCGGCTTCTCTGTTGAGATGACACAGAGTTAGAATTAATATTGTTGTTTTTCGTACTTGTAATTTCCGCAGGCAACACACCTTTTTCAGTTAGGGCAAGAATATTTGCGTATGCTGCTAGCAAACCTGCGAATGCAACAAGCGTATGCGCAGTAAAAAGTAGCTTTTGATTCATGGGCAATTCTTTGAATGTCACGATGCCTTTCTTCGGTGATCTTCACCATATTATTAGGTTTATGCGTCTTCATTTTCTTATAACCTGTATTATGGATTTTGAGATTTTGGAGAACGTCTAGGGCTTCAATTTGTCATATCGACCAAAGACGAAAGTCTTATGAAATTTCTTCTTGTTTACATTGTGATGAGGCAATCTAAAAAGCATAAGAAATACTCATGCATCTCACAAAGAGGATGGGAAAATGAAGCTAATTGCCAATGGATTGAACGGAAGCTATTTGAGAGAGATTCTAGATTCTTCACGAGGCCAAGTTGAGTGGATTAAAGCAGCTGTGGCCTACGCGAGTGGCACACCCGAGCTACTTGAATTTTGTCGCATCAATTCCATTCCGTTAGAGTTTTGGGGGCGTATGGACTGTGGTCTTTCCGTAGGGACAAGCGTTCTGGAAAAGTTCCTTAATTCCGGGCCTGGTTTCAAATGCAAATTGGTGTGGGAGTTTTACCATCCAAAGATCATATGGTTTGGAGAATATGGCGTTTACATTGGGTCCGCGAATCTCACAGAGCGTGCCTGGTATAAAAATATTGAATGTGGCGTTTTTATTTCTCAAGAACAACTTGAAACTGAAGGGCTAATTTCAGAACTAAACGATCTCTTCGAGGGAATTGATGAACGATCCGCTCCTCTAACACGCGAGTTATTTAATAAGATAAAGGATGTCGAAGATACCTTTTACAATAAATATTCTGACTTAAGCATCCAACAGAAAGACTTAGAAAAGGCATTTGAGAACAAGATTGGAAGTTTTATATCACCAAAGTTTGAGGGTCTTACGGTCGTGTCAAAGAAAAGCGCCAACGAGAAAAAGCGTCTCAAGTTTTTGGCGGAATGGAATGATACTCTTGAAATACTTAGACAAATTTCCGAACAAGTTTCATCAGATAAATACCGCCCTAAATGGATCTCTAAAGACGTCCCCAAAGGCGTGCAGGTCGATCAATTTTTGCATGCATACTTTTACAGTTTTATTAAAACAGGCAACAGTTCAAAGCATGAAGAATTTTATGAGAAAAATAGAACTCGTCCTCAGGCCGCTTTGGAAGATGCCATGTCTTGGTGGCGTGAGCTAGGAAAACCAGTTGAGGATGAAGACAAAGCTATTTATGAAAAGGCTCCCTACTTGAAGGACATTCTGACAGAACGAGGCTTACTAAACATCAATGAAGCTGAGTTCCTCAAGATCTGCCAAAGTATTTTCGCATTCTGGCACTCGTCCCGCCAAACCAAGAACCAAACATTGGGGCTCGAAAGTAACACCAGCTTTAATCAACCCAAAAGACTAGAGGTGGTCTCAAAGTGGATTTGGACACAAAAATCGGGCAATCACTCCAACGTCGTAGACGTCATTCGCTTCGTTCTTTACAAGGGTAGCCCCGACGATATTTGTGAACGTTTATGGCAAGCCACCTTTACTGACGAGTGGCATATACCTCAATTTGGATTGAGCTGCATGGGTGAGATTATTGGTTGGGCTATGCCGGATAGATATCCCCCCCGTAACGGGCGCACTAGCAAGGCTTTAAAGGCGCTAGGTCATAACGTAAAAATTTATAGTTAAATTTCTTTGGGTCACAGAAATGGGAAGATCAGTTGCGCAAATAACGTAACCCGCCGCGACAATCTCCATGTGCATACCTGTTCTCTTTCATCTCACTAGCTCCTGTACTTTCGACAGCTGACAGAACTGACAGGATAGCCTACAAACCAGCAAACGGAGTCTGGATGTGGATGCAGAGCAAGTTTTAAATAACCGTCAAATAATTGTTTTCGTAGAGCTATTCGACCGCACAGATTCTGACGGTTGGAATGACAATCCATTTCGCCTAGCATTTCGCGATTATATTACGATACAACGGGACTTTACGAAACACTCACCGAAAACCTCAGACAATAATGACTTCAATTGGATTCTTCTTTCATTAGCAATCAAATGCCACCTAAAAAAGTGGTCACAAAGCTCGCGACATGGATCTTCAAAGAAGGACTCCGAAAAAATATGGTGTCAGTTCTGTCAGTTGGCTGACTCACATCAAAATCTCAAAGACTACCCAATTATCAACACAGAGCTCAAAAACAAAGACCGCACTGAAGAGTTTTTAAAGCGCAAATATGCTTTCTGCATCCAACTTCTGAGAGAGGTGTTCTTTGCGCCTTTAGAACTAGTCCACGCCGCCATTGCAAGATCCGAGTGGCGTCAAATTGAATGGCCTCCAATTAAGGATGCCTGGGATTGGGCATTAGTCGAATTTTTTACACTTAAAATTCAAAGTCCACAGGATTTTCTAAATTTCAATTTTTCAGATGAAAGCTTAATAGATCAATTTAATTTTTTGGAGCATTACCTTGAGGGCGTGCTTGGCATCACTTATTTAAAAGAGGACATCTCAAGTTTAAAAAAGGAAATCACACTCATCAATGCTTTGATAAGGCAGAAAATCATAATATTAAATACCGAGAAAAATTGCCTTTATCCTTTAGCAGGGCATGGTGAAGTTAATCTTAAAAACCAGGAGGTTGATATCCTGCTCCAGCTAGCACGGGCACCACAGGCATCATCACAGCTTGTACAGAAGAAAATTGCCAGTACGGGTGGTGCTCTCAGAACGGCCCTTACCGGCCTCAGAAAATCTCTTTCAACAATTGAATTGGGCAATTTACTGGAAACAGTTCAGCCAGGCGAAAGAAAAAATAAGGAAGGACTTCTTCAAATCAATAATGATTTCAAAGTAATAGTCATACCTACCAAAGATCACAACTAACAGCGACCACTAAAAATACTTGGATAATCTAACAACGAACCAGCCTGCGTGCTAACTTTGTCCTAATACTTTTCTATGCAAGTCTCTCCAAAAATTCATTAGGAGAGCCCATGTCAAATTCAGCAAACTGGCAAACAGCTAATAGCCAAAGTCCTTGCCCTATCTGTGGAGCAAAAAAATGGTGCAGCACAGACTCAAATGGTTCCTTTACCAACTGTCGTTTTAAGAACGACGGCTGCATCAGAGAAAAGATCGACAGTAACGGCGATCCTTACTTTGTTCACAAAGGTCCCAATTACGTGGAAGGCAAGACTTTCTCTGCTCGTAGCTATGTTCCGCGCCGCCCACTAGGCGAAGATGAAGCCGTCGAGCACAGAGACAAAATCTATCGTCGTTTCATGGATCTGTGCCTACTTCACGACGATCATATGGAGCATCTACATCTTCAGAGGGGTTTTTTCAAAGAAACGATTCAGAAGAGCAAGTATAGTTCTGCCCGCAATTTAGATCTCACAGTTCAACGCCTTTACAGTGAATTTGGTGATGGTTTGTTCGATGTCCCAGGCTTTACAAAAAAGCAGGTGGATGGAATAACAAAAGTTCAAACTTTAAAAAGATCCGGAATTTTTATTCCATCTATGAACTTGAAAGGACAAATCTCTTCACTTCGTCTTCGCGTAGATGAAGTAGACGATAGCGGCTCCCGTTATTATTGGTTCAGCCTGCGCAATGGGGTTAAACTTGATCCAAATATTCATGTAGCGTATGGAAGTTTACATGACAATAAAACTTTAATTGTCACTGAAGGAGAATTTAAGGCCACTAGATTCACTCAGCAATTCCCCACTCACACCGCTTTAGGCCTACCAGGCATAAGCAGTTGCCGCAGATCCTTACAACTTATCTCTGAACTTAAACCCGAAAGAATAGTGCTAGCTCCGGACCGTGATATTGAAAAAAACCATGGCGTCTTCCGCCCGGTTGCGCGACTTTTTGGTGAGCTTAAAAATTTAGGTTACAATGTCCAGTTCCTTTACTGGAGCGATCACGATTACAAAGGCGTGGACGATGCTTTACAAGGGAAGTGTGAACTTGAATATCTTAGTACTCCTGAAGCTGAAGAATATTTAAGATTCATTGGTAAGAATCTTAACTTTCCAGACGACCTCATTAATAAAGGATTCTCGGGATGCGATCAGATTGAAAAGTTCGACGACGAGTGGGATCGCGAACCTGAAGAAATTGAATTTGGATCTAAGCCTCTACCACAGATCGATGATAGTGATTTACCCGCGATTTTTCGCAACTACATAAAAGACTGTGCCGAACGCATTTCCGTTTCCATTGAGTATATTTCACTATCAGTATTTGCTGTCGCAGCCAGCCTCATCGGTCGTAAATTAGCAATACGTCCAAAACTGAAAGATACCTGGACAATCGTTCCAGTTCTTTGGCCGATGCTCATCGGAAGACCATCAAAAAAGAAGTCACCCGCTTTAGGTTGCGGAATTGCTTTTCTGGAAAATCTAAGTGCTGAGATCCATGATCAAAACGAGAAAAATCATGCTGACTGGCTTGCCGAATCAAAAATTTTATCTCAAGAACGTGACAATCTTTTGAAGTCCCTCAACTCAAGAGGGAGACGAACTGAAGAGCACGAAGACTCAGACAATTCTAATAATTCACGTGACGAAATTAAAGAACAGATTGCTCGTATTGAGTATCAGTTGCGCAATGGGAGACCGGCCGAGGTGGTTTACTTCGTAAGTGATACAACTAAAGAAGCGCTTGTCGATGTTTTGAAGGATAATCCCAATGGCCTCTTAATTGTTAGAGACGAGCTTTCCGCCTGGTTAAAAGGTTTAAATATCAAAGGTCGCGAGCAAGATCGCGGACTTTATCTTGAACTTTACAACGGCAAAGTGCCTTACGTTGAGCGCAGAAGATCAAGAGAAGCGGTTTCTCTTAAAGCAACTGTTGCATCAATCGTTGGAGGGATCCAACCGGGTCCATTGGCAGAATATATTAGCGCGGCCAACAACGGCGGCTCCGGTGCCGACGGCCTCATGGCGCGTTTTGTTCTAATCTGGCCCGATGACGTTCCTTATAGATACGTTGATCGAGAACCCAATATTGATGCCTTCAACGATCTTCAAACGGTTATGAAAAATCTTTCGACCTTTTCTGCAAAGAACAAAGGTATTGAGGCCATGGATAAATCCGGTCTTCCATATATTGGTTTTTCGCAACACGCACAGTCACTATTTGTAACTTGGCTTATTTCAAACATAGAAAAAGAAGCACGTGAATCTAAATCAGAAGCACTTGAAGCCTTTCTAGGCAAGCATCCTAATACTGTCTGCACCCTCGCATTAATCTTTCACCTTTGCGAACAGCTATCCACTAACTGCGAAAAGCTTGAACCAATTTCATACAACTCCTTAGTTCTTGCAATACGCTGGGGTGAAATCATCGAAGCTCATGCTCGCAAGACATACCTTGGATGCAGCTCCCCAGAGGTAGCAAAGTCTCTTATTTTACTTGAAAAAATTGAGTCGGGATCTCTCACAAATGGCCTTACCGTCCGTGAGATCTATCGTAAAAACTGGCCTCAACTAAAGAAAAGATGTGATGTGATTTCAGGCATGGCTTTACTTGAAAAAGCAGGATGCGCGAAAGTAGTAAGTTTAAAATCAAATACAAATGGAACCGTCAGTGAAGTGGTCCTAATACATCCTTCTCTAAGACGCAACATAGTCTCTGAAACAAATATTTAGAATCATCTGAGTTTTCCATGCGCGCCCCACCTTTAAATGAAAGTTTAAAAAACCTGGCTAAGACTTGCACAACATGTGGTCAAGTTAAAAGCGGTTCTGACTTTTACTCAAAAGGTCCGGGGCGCATAGACAGTAGTTGTAAAGAATGCATTCGAGCAAAAAAGACGCGGCACCGACAGCAAACTAAAATCGCAAGAAAGACGTTACAAGTTACAAGATCTGGATCCGTGTTGAATATCGATGAGTTCCACGTAGTTGAAACTCAATTCATCTCTCACAATTATTCGTCGCGAAAGTGCATCGTCGACTATGTTGAGATGACGACCACAATTAATACGACCCTGGATTCTTACAAAGGAGACTCATTTGAAGACAACTAAGTTAGGTATCGCTTACGGGCGTGTTAGTACTACTGGGCAAATGGAAGACGAAGATGGACGTAGGAAGGACGATGCCTCACCAGAGGCCCAAAAAGAACGTTGTGAAAGGCACGTTGAATATCTTTCCCAAGGACCAAAGCAGAAGCTCAAGATTATAGAATTTCTTAGTGACGAAGGGTATTCCGGAAAAAACACAGCACGCCCGCAATATCAAAGGATGTGGGATCTTGTATCCACTAAGCAAATTACATTTATCGTTACCACAGAACTAAGTCGCCTCAGTCGCTCCGTCGTCGACTTTTTAGACTTAATCGGACACTGCGAGAAACACAAAGTCGATGTAATTATCATCGGTCTAAACCTCGACACATCTGATGTGTTTGGAAGAATGTTGCTGATCATTCTGGTAGCACTTGCTGAATTTGAGAGAAAAATGACCTCACACCGTGTTCGCGAAAACGCAGCGGCTCGTCTTTTAAAAGATGGTAAGATTAACGGTGCTGCCGAAATTCTGGGACTTGATCGCGACCCAAACAAACGAGGACATTTCCTCATGAATCCGGAGGGTTTAGAAATGGCAGAAAAAATACTTCGTTTGTTTGTTCAACTATCAAGCAAAAAGAAAGTCTTAGAGGCCGCGAAAACAATGGGCATCACAGGCCCAAGGGGCAGAACTCTTACCGCCAGAATTATTGAAGGCGTTGTTGCAAATGCGAAATGGCGTTACAGAGGCCTTTGGTATGCGAATGAAGAGAATAAAGATTTAGATCAGTCTATCCTTCCTCCTGCAAAACAATTCCAGCTGGTTCCTCTGCCTCACGGTCCACTTATTGACCTCGAGTTGCTCGATGCGGTGAATGCCAAGCTGGAAGATACAAAGCAGAAAAGTAAGCGTTCAGGATCGAACGATTACATCTACCTTCTATCGCACATATTGATTTTTGAAGATGGTAGCAATTTCAGCGGTCAATGCGCTAAAAATCGTGAGTACCGCTATTATCACAACAGAAAGCACAATTTACGTATTCGGTGTGATGAGATTCATACACTGATCGAAAAGCGCATAAAGGGATACATCACAAGTCATAAAGATTTTTTGAACTTAGTTGAGCAAGCTTTGCTACGACGCCAGAGCGAGCTTCCTAAAGTCGAAAACCTGATAGGACGCATAGAGAAATCTCTTGCTGAACTTGCTGCAGGAGAAGCCAATCTCAAAAATCAAATCGTAAATTTGGCTATCAAAAAAGAAAGCTTGTTAATATGGCTGGATGAGCAACTTGAAAAAATTAATGCTGAGCGCCTTCAGAAAAGAACTGAGTTGGACGGCTTTAGAAAAGTGCGGGACGAGATTCTGCGTAAGACGGGCTTGGATGACCTCAAGAAAGCGGTAAGAACATTTGGTGAGCGCTTAAGTACCCTTACGGGTACAGAAAAACGAAACCTCATAGAGAAACTGATAAAAGAGATTAAAGTTTACAAGGATAACAAATTGGAACTGGTACTTTACGGAGAGCCTGAAAAAAACAGGGGCCTAAAAAAACAAAAGCCATCCGTAGATGGCAATCTTTTCCTAAATCGATCTTGTGGGGTTCCATCTTCTTCCTCTTCCGTCACCTTGGAGAACCAAAGTACGGATAAAGAACAAAATGGCGGGGTGGACGGGACTCGAACCCGCGGCCTTCCGCGTGACAGGCGGACGTTATAACCAACTTAACTACCACCCCAGTGGTGTTTTGGAAGACTTGTTATAGCTACTGTAATGGTTGCTGACAACAACATTTTTTAAAATTCTTTTACGAGGTGTTTAATGCTGGTTTTTTGAGCAAAATCAGCGACTTTTGCCGTTTTGTTCGCCTTTGAACATCATCGAAAGCTATGCTTTAAAGCATCTTAACAAGGAGTCTCCATGAACAAGGCTATTCTTATAATCTCACTTCTGTTTACAAGTGCTGCATTTGCCGACACAACTACCTATGAGGTTGAGGGCATGCACTGTGGTGGTTGCGCCAAGATGATCCAATCAAAAGTGTGTGGAATGGACGGCATGGAAAAATGCGAAGTTACGATGGGCAAAATTGTTGTCGCTACGAAACCAGGCATTACGATCTCTCAAGAAAAAATCCAAGAAGCGATGGCAAAAGCAGGCGATTATAAAATCACCGGCTCAAAATCTAGCAAATAAAAAACTCTTTACGAGTTCGGATTCACATTCGTTTATCAGAGCGTTTAATCAAAATAAATTGACCAGCCTTCGCCTAGGACATGAGTGACGAAAATCATGGTGTTTGTCATAATGGTGTTTATGACAAACGCAACTTCAGAACAAAATCTACCTCAAGGCCGCCTACTGATTATTGATGATGAATCAGAATTGCGCGAAGTTTTGGTTGCTCTGCTTGAGGATACGACGACAAACATTTTGCAAGCTGCGAATGGCGCTGAAGGCATCAAGCTTTTGCAAACTGAAAAATTCGACGCCGTTTTGTCTGACGAAAAAATGCCTAAAAAATCAGGCTTAGAAGTCTTGAAATGGATGCGCGATAATAAGATCGAAACGCCCTTCATTATCCACACTGGCTACGGTCAAAAAGAGATGGTTCAAGAAGCACAACGTCTTGGCGTCTTTGCGTTCATTGATAAACCCTGGAATGAGCGTGATTTGATCCGCACGGTGCAAAAAGCACTGCAAATGGGTCAATCTTCAGGCAATCCGTAAGCTTTCCTTGTCTCCCCTATTAAGATGATTCATCATGGATTCCTACCCGGGCTCGTGCCCTAGAATAGGATTTGTTCCATGAATAAACTTTTTTGGCTCGACATGGAGATGACAGGTCTTGATGTCGAAAAAGAAGTGATCATCGAAGTCGCTGCTATCGTCACTGATTTAAACTTTGCAGAGCTTGAAACTTTCGAAACCGTCGTAAAACAACCGCAAAAATATCTCGAGGCCATGGATGCTTGGAACAAAGAGCATCACTCTAAATCTGGTTTAACTGCGAAAGTTCCAAATGGAATGCCACCAGATCAGGTAGAGGCCAAATTAGTGGATATGGTGAAAAAGTTTTTCCCCGATCCAAAAGATCGCCCAGTTTTAGCTGGTAACTCGATCATGCAAGATCGTCTGTTCATCAATAAGTACATGCCTGATCTTGCTGCTCGTCTGCACTATCGCATGGTGGACGTTTCTTCATGGAAAGTGATCATCAACAACAAGTTCAATTATGTCTATCAGAAGTCCAATAAGCATCGCGCTTTGGACGACATTCGCGAAAGCATCCAAGAGCTTCGTCATTACTGCGACAATTTAAATTTCAAAAAATAAAAAAAGCCCGCTCGATGAAGCGGGTTTTTTATTTCTGTATTTTCTCAGATTTATGGTCTGGTAATTTGGCTTTCAAAACGTCGTAAGCAAGACTCTTTGCAAATAAGGAGTCTGTTATGACTTTGATTTCTGCAAACGATCGTTTTGAAATTTTAGATCTGTGTGCCCGTTACAACCGCTGCTTAGATGGTGCCGATGAAGAAGGTGCGATGGATTGCTGGGCGAAGAGCGGGATCTCTTTCGATAATGGAAAATCAAAAATCACAAACTGGGATCAACTGCGCAGGAATCTTGCGAAGGAACTGCACGATGCTTCCATGGGCTCCAAACGACTGGTGCAATTTAACACCGTTGTCCGCGAAGGTGAAAGTGTCGACTCTGCCTATGTGGATTCAGAGTACATGATCATTGGCGCGCACGATCACTTGATTCACGAAACTGGAAGCTTCAAAAACGACAAAGTCGTACGCACTTCGATGGGATGGAAATTCCAGTCACGCGTCCAAAAAGCAGACGTTGTGAAGAATGCAGTTCCAAGCCATCGTCCAGAGGAAGTACACCCACGTTAGAAGGAAATTGTAAGAATAGAAAGTCGAGCATATGATTAAGAAAGTGAAGATTCTTTTCGGCTTTCTATTCTTGTATCTGTCTTCCGCCGCAGCTCAAACCGAGTTGCGTACGATGACAATTGGGATGCCCTACCGAATCACCCGCAATCAAGCCTTGATCGAATTTCAAAATCTCCACGCTGACTTTTTACGCGACGCCGGCTTTCACGTTGTTACCAAAACAATTCCAGCAACCAGCACTTATGAAATTTTAATCAACGGTGATGTCGACGCCATCACTTATGACGATTTGGGTTCAAAAGAAAAACGCGATCAAGTCGTGACATTATCATTCCCAACAATTCGCACCCGCGCACTTGTCTTCTATGAAAGCGCAAAAAAAATTAATCTAAAGAAGCTGAAAAAATATAAAGGTGCACTGACAGCAAACAATGTGGCTTTGGAAAACAAAGCGAAAGAAAAAGGTCTGAAATACATCACAACAGGCTCACCATTTCAAAGCCTGCAACTTCTTCTTGAAGGAAAAATAGAATACTTCATCGCCATCGAAGAAGTGGGCTTAGCCTCTGTCGCCGCTCACCCAGAAGCCAAAGGCAAAATTGCCCACAGCGAAGAACCCTTCAGCGAAGTCCCAATCTATTTCTCGATGAACAAAAAATTCAAAGCCGACATCCCAGAAATCGAAGCCGCCCTAAAAAAACGCCTCAGCGGCAACCTAGACGCCTACCCTACAATCAAAAATCATCTGAACAAAACCGCAGAAAAATAAAAACGCCGTTGCGCCAGCTACTCAAACAAATCCCACCACGGGAAAAACCCCGCCTCAAACCAACTAGTACCACTGCATGCCAGCTTTGAAGGCCCTTAGGGGTAGTCAAAATCAAGTTCCGCAAGCGAGGATACCAACAGCGCAAAAAAAAACGGACAGCCTCGAGCGAGGACTGTCCGAAGATTTTGACTACCCCTAAGGGCCTTCAAAGCGGGTTCTTAGTAACGGTAGTGTTCTGGTTTGAACGGACCGTTTTGATTCATGTGTAGGTACTTAGCTTGTTTTTGAGTAAGCTTAGTCAATTTCACACCCAATTTGCCAAGGTGAAGAGCAGCAACTTTTTCGTCCAAGTGTTTTGGAAGACGGTAAACTGCGATTTCTTGGTACTTGTCACGGTTGTTGTAAAGTTCCATTTGCGCCAAAACTTGGTTCGTGAATGAGTTCGACATAACGAAGCTTGGGTGACCAGTCGCACAGCCCAAGTTCACCAAACGACCTTTTGCAAGGATGATGATTTGAGTGCCGTTTTTCAAAGTGTGAATATCAACTTGTGGTTTTACTTCACGAACTTTTGAATTTTTGTTCAACCATGCCATATCGATTTCGATATCGAAGTGACCGATGTTGCACACGATCGCGTTGTTTTTCATAGATTGGAAGTGCTTATCAGTGATGATATCGCAGCAGCCAGTCGCAGTTACGAAGATGTCGCCCAATTTCGCAGCTTCATCCATAGTCGTTACTTCGAAACCTTCCATCGCAGCTTGAAGAGCACAGATAGGATCGATTTCAGTGATAAGAACGCGAGCACCAAGACCACGCAATGAATGCGCAGAACCTTTACCTACGTCGCCGTAACCTGCAACAACGCAGATTTTACCAGCTACCATCACGTCAGTGGCACGTTTGATACCGTCAGCCAATGATTCGCGGCAACCGTACAAGTTGTCGAATTTAGATTTAGTGACAGAGTCATTGATATTGATTGCAGGAACTTTCAATTTTCCAGCTTTCAACATCACTTCTAGATTGTGAACACCCGTTGTTGTCTCTTCAGAGATACCGATGATTTTTTTAAGTTCTTTTGCGAAGCGTGGTTCGTGCATCATGTTCGTCAAGTCACCACCGTCGTCCAAGATCATGTTGAAGCCATCTTTGCCCCAACCAGTGATAGTTTGCTCGATGCACCAGTTGAACTCTTGCTCAGTCAAACCTTTCCAAGCGAAAACTGGGATACCAGCAGCAGCAATCGCTACAGCCGCGTGATCTTGAGTCGAGAAGATGTTGCATGAAGACCAACGGATTTCCGCACCAAGCTCTACAAGTGTTTCGATCAACACTGCAGTTTGGATTGTCATGTGAAGGCAACCAGCGATTTTTGCACCTTTAAGAGGTTTTTGTTTGCCGTACTCTTTACGAAGAGCCATCAAACCAGGCATTTCAGTTTCAGCGATTTTGATTTCTTCGCGACCCCATTTAGCAAGTTTATCGAAAACTTCTGGGTTCTCCATAGCTTCTTTAACAACCATGAAATCACGGTTTGAAGTTTTAGTCGCTGGTGCTGTTTTCGCAGCTACTGCTTTCATTGGCTTTGCATTTTTCTTCATTGCTTTTCCGTTCGTAGTCGTAAATGACATTGAATCTTCCTTGTTAATTTAAAACGCTCTTAATCTTAATTCTAAATTCCTAATTCCATCAACAATTACCCAAAGCCAAGGCTGGTCAAAAAGGTCCAAGCGCAAGGCGGAGGGTTTTTCCCGAAACGCAGGCGTGGCAGCGCCACGTCGGAGAGAAGGGAAAGGCCCGACAACGCAGTCGATTGGGCCTTTTTCACCAGCCGCTATGGCAGAGTTAGGATTTCGTACCCAGTGTCAGTAACAAGCACTGTGTGCTCATACTGCGCAGACAACAAGCCGTCGGCCGTGTTGTAGTACTTAATGCTGGAACCAGGGATGTTGAACTCAACATACTCATCAGTTCCTTGGTTCACCATCGGCTCAACCGTGATGCAATGGAACGGCACCAAACGGTCACCCTTCCCTTTTTTACCGAAAGAAGGAACGAAGGGCTCTTCATGGAACTTGCGTCCGACACCGTGCCCACCGATCTCTTTAACAGCTGAATAACCCTTACGAGTCACTAGCTTGTTCGTTTCAAAACCGATATCACCTGTATAGCCATTCGGAGTAATCGCTTTGATACCAACGTCACGAGCCAGCATCGCTGTTTCAACCAGATCACGAGCATCATCAGAGACATTCCCGATCAAGTACATGCGCGAAGTATCGCCATAAAAACCATCCATCAACGCCGTCACATCGACATTGATAATGTCCCCGTCTTTAAGAATAGTTTGAGCATCAGGCAAACCATGACAAACAACTTCATTCACCGACGTACAAGTGTATCTAGGATAACCATGATACCCAAGACAAGCCGACTTCGCTCCTCGCGTTTGCATGAAATCATTCGCGAGCTCATCAATCTCAAGAGTCGAAATCCCAGCTTTAACGTATTTTTCAAGATAAGTCAGAGTATCGGCCGCAATACGACAGGCCACAGTCATTTTTTTAATCTCATCAAGAGACAGAGGCTTAATTCCCATGACAAAACCTATACCACAAACCACCTACAACTCAAAGCAGAGCGTAACCAACCCACACCCTATGACATAAGAATGAAAAAACAGACTAAAGAGAGGCAAAAACCCCTCACAAAAACCCAAAAACCAAGCGTACTAACCACCCTAATTAAATATAAACGAAGCCACACCTAAAGAAGCCAAGATCAGATTCAATTCTAACGCCCCATCGCATGCACCAGCCCCCAACAACAAGAGCACTGAAGACAAAGAGCTAAAATGCGGGGGCAACAATAGAGCGAAGCGATATTGGCCAAGCCAAAAAGAAAAGCGGAGTGCGAAGCACCAGCCAGAAAAGACAAGAAACTACGAAGATACCCTTAAACTAAGAAAGACCTACCCCCGCAAGATTAGGATGATCAAAATGGTTCGAGCGCAAGGCGGAGGGGCTTTTTCGAAACGGAGGCGTGGCAGCGCCACGTCGGAGAGAAGGAAAAGCCCCGACAACGCAGTCGATCGGGCCATTTTCATCATCCCCCATAGCAATGACGAAATAAAAAAACCCAGGGGTTTATCCCTGGGTTTCTTTTATGACTTAGTTAATCTAAGACCCTAATTACTTAAGGTGTTTAGAAACCAATTTAGTCATGTCGAACATAGAAACTGTAGTTTTGCCACCGAAAACTTCTTTAAGTTTCGCATCAGCATTGATGTTTCTTTTGTTTTTAGAATCTTGAAGATTGTTCTTCTTGATGTAAGCCCAAAGTTTTTTAACAACTTCAGTGCGTGGAAGTGGAGAAGCGCCAACAACTGCTGCCAAAGCTGCAGATGGAGTCAAAGCTTTCATGAATGCTGCGTTTGGTTTACGAGCAGATTTAGCTTTTGGAGCTTTTGCTTTTGGAGCAGCTTTTTTAGCAGCGGCTTTTTTAGGAGCAGCAGCTTTTTTAGTTGCAGCTTTTTTTGGAGCAGCTTTTTTAGCTGCAGCTTTCTTAGTAGTAGCTTTCTTAGCGGCTTTTGCCATTGTAATTCCTCCGTTAGGATTATTGTCTTGTTACTCTCGAATGAGCTTAGTGTGTATCTAAGTCCAGGCGTTTGTCCAAAAAAAAATGCAAGCCTTATGCATTTTTTTTGTTTTTCCCTCGGGAAAAGCGCTTTCCTAGAGGGAAAACGGCCATTTCCCCTCTGAAAATTGCTCTTTTGTAGCGATTTTCCCTCTTGAAACAGCTCTAGACTCGTGCAAATCACGCTTCTTCCGAAGAGAAAAGCATGAGTTTTCAGACGAGCTTCAAACAAATTCTGAAGGAAAAGATGAACGAAGGGACTGGTTCCCAAGTGAATTTCTCCTCTGAGATGAGCGCCGACCCTGCAAACCTAGCCTATCTTATGGGCCATATCGGTCGCTTCGAATTTCAAAAACCCCGTGGACAATATGCAGCGCCGAAAGTTCGTCCTCAAAGAAAACCGCACTCTTTCTCGACGGCACAACGTCAGTCTTTCGAGTTTCTAAAGACTTGGATCCATGATCTTTCAGAGGGTTATAGCGAAAGCGAATTGAAAAAAGCGTTCCGCCAGGCTGCTTTGATCCTCCACCCTGACCGTGGTGGCAATACCCAGCAGTTCATCGAGCTGAAAGCTCACTACGAAAGTTTGAAAGCGATCTTCACTAAATAATAAGAAGACCGTTTCATCTCGAGACACTCCCAACATTACATATAAGATAATCCTCTTCCGTCGAGTCCTGCTTATGCCGATATAAACCCGGAAGAGGACTAGAATCACAACTAAGATGTTCGAATTCAGAATCACAGCTGAGGAAGCTCAACAGAAACGCCTCCGTTATTTAAAGATGATCTATTTCATCTGCTTGGCTATTTCTAGCGTCTACCTCATCAAGTTCAACTTCGAATACCACGTCTCTACTTACAATCCAGGCTTGCTATCGCTGTGGTTCGCGACGGCTTTAATCCCACCACTCTGTCTGTATGGTTTTAAAAGCTATACCTATGCTGCGATGACTTGCAGCAGTCTTGCGACAGGCGTCCTTATATATTTTCTTTATTTGTCAGGCGGAGTAGAGGCACCAGGAATTTTCTGGCTTGCAGCCGTCCCGTTAGTTATGGGCGTCTTATTGAAAGTGCGTGGCGCCATCACAGGCTACGTTATCGTGCTTGCCACGATGATATGGTTCTGGCTCCTTAGACAGCAAGGTGGCGGCGTCAACGTCGTGGCGCAATACGGGAACTACAATTTCGAAAAGAGTTTTAACGTCTGTACATTCTTACTTTTTGCAGCAGTGACAACTCACCTCTATATAAGAGGTGAGCAAAAATACGTTAAACGCATGCAAGAGCAGAATATGGACGTCGAAAACCTCTTACGCGTTCTTCTGCATGACGTCGCAAATACGCTATCATCGATGACCTATAATTTAGTGAAGGCCCGTGAAGACCAGGAGCAAGCGACCCCTATGACGCTTGAACTGGACAAGATGGAACGCGCCGTGAACGACATTAATAGTCTATTGACCCAGGTTCGCCATTTGAAGTCAGTGAAGGACGGTAAAGCTGCGATGCCACTGAAACCGGTGTCGGTTGCGATTGTTCTGCATGAGGTTTTAGAAAAGACTGAAGCCGTTGCAACGCAAAAAGGTATTAAGATCGCGCTGGATCTGACCCGCGATAAAATGCTCGTGAATGGCGAAAAAACGATTCTAAGCAACGTCGTTTTAGCAAATCTCTTAAATAACGCTGTGAAATTCTCGCACCCCGGGGATCGCATTGATCTGCGCGCCTACCCGGCTGAATCCTTAGCCGTGATCGAAATCCAAGACTATGGCGTCGGCATGCCTGAACCTTTGTTAGAAAAGATCTTCAGCCTTGATGCCATCACAACTCGTGCGGGCACTCATGGGGAAAAAGGCACCGGCTATGGAATGCCGTTGGTGAAAGAATATTTGACCATGATGGGCGGAAGCATTGATATCACTTCTAAAGAGGAAGCTCGGGGGAATAATCCACGAGGCACCAAAGTCACTCTCCGTATTCCCCTTGCTCAATAATGAAAATAAAAAAGGAGTCTTGCGACTCCTTTTTCTTTTAGATCATTTTAAATCTAATACGTTTCGGACCTGCATTTTCGCCAAGGCGTTTTTTGCGGTCTTCTTCGTATTCAGAGAAGTTTCCAGGGAAGAATTCAATTTTTGATTCACCCTCGAAGGCCATGATGTGTGTGCAGACGCGGTCCAAGAACCAGCGATCATGCGAGATCACCACAGCAGATCCACCGAACTCAAGCAACGCTTCTTCAAGCGCACGCATTGTGTTGACGTCCAAATCATTCGTTGGCTCATCCAGAAGAAGAAGATTTGCACCTTGCTTCAAGATTTTCGCCATGTTCACACGGTTACGCTCACCACCCGACAATTGACCGACTTTCTTTTGTTGGTCAGAACCCGAGAAGTTAAACCATGAAACGTACTGACGAGAGTTGATTTCGCGAGTACCTAACTGGATCACATCAGCGCCACCAGAAAGCTCTTCGAAAATAGATTTATTCGGATCCAATGTCTCACGCGTTTGATCCACGTAAGCAATCTTCACAGTTTCACCAACTTTGAAAGTTCCTTTATCTGGCGACTCTTTACCAGTAATCATACGGAACAACGTTGATTTACCGACACCGTTCGGTCCGATAACACCCACGATCGCACCTTTTGGAATTGTGAAGCTCACATCATCAAGCAACACTTTGTGGTCGTAGGCTTTTGTGATGCCTTTTGCTTCCACAACGATATCACCCAAACGAGGTCCCGGTGGGATATAGATAGACATCTCTTGGATTTTCTCTGGAGATGCTTCTTTCAATAGATTTTCGTAGTTAGAGATACGGGCTTTTGATTTCGCCTGACGAGCTTTCGCGCCTTGACGAATCCAATCCAACTCTCTTTCAAGAGTTTTCGCTTTGCGAGCCTGATCTTTTTGTTCAGCCGCTGTACGTTTATCTTTTTGTTCCAACCATGAAGTATAGTTCCCTTTCCAAGGAATACCTTCACCGCGATCCAATTCCAAAATCCAACCCGCAACGTTATCTAGGAAATAACGGTCATGGGTTACGGCGATCACTGTGCCTGGGAACTTAGAAAGATATTGCTCAAGCCACGCCACTGATTCTGCGTCCAAGTGATTCGTAGGCTCGTCCAATAACAAGATATCTGGTTCAGACATAATCAAGCGCGCCAAAGCCACACGGCGTTTTTCACCACCCGATAGATTTGTGACAGCCATGTCGCCATCTGGACAACGAAGAGCATCCATCACGATTTCGATCTTTTGATCGACATCCCACGCGCCCAACGCATCTAGCTTTTCTTGAAGTGCACCTTGTTTTTCGATGAGTTTATTCATCTCATCTGGATCCAAATCTGGATCTGCGAATTTATCGTTGATCGCGTTGTATTCGGCCATCACTTTTGGAAGTTCGCCCATACCTGCGAAGATATTTTCTTTCACAGTCAGGTTGTTATCCAATTGTGGTTCTTGCTCGAAGTAACCCACCTTCATTGTTTTCGAAGGGAAAGCTTCGCCGATAAAATCTTTATCTACGCCTGCCATAATTCTAAGCAAAGTGGATTTACCAGAACCGTTCAAACCAAGAACGCCGATCTTTGCGCCGTAAAAGTAAGAAAGATAAATGTCCTTCAAAACGTAACGTTGTGGAGGATATACTTTACTTACACCTTTCATTGTGTAGATAATCTCTTGAGACATGATGTCGCTCTCCTAGGTTCAAGTATAAAATCAGCAATTTATCAGGCTGAAAGTACTTGTCAAATGGAGTTCATTTGAAGACACTATCGCCCTTCCACAAGAAGTAGAAGAGACGCACGAAGCGGCTTCGATAGTTAAAACTGGATAGTTTTTAAGCATAATGAGTGATGACATCTTAGAGAAACAACCCGAATCATTGGCCCCTAGCGCCAAAGAGAGCCCGAAAGAAGGCTCTCGCAAGTCCTTATTCGGGAACCTTAACTCTGATTTGAAACAAGCCTTAGACACTTGGGAAGTGCTGACGGAGCAAATGGCGACGAAGGTTTCCCCTGAAGAAGAGCAGCTTCATGAAGTGAAAAAACTCTTGGGCGAGCTAAAATCTAAACTTGCCGCGTTCGAAGAATAGTCAGTGCTACTTCGACGAAGTCGAAGTGTAGACCAACCCTACCTTTTGCTACCACCGCGACATTCTGGCGAAATAAAATTCAAAGCATCTTTTTGATTTTCAAATTCTTGAGGCGTTAATGCTCTTTGCGTTAAGGCGTGCAGGCCTGTTTGCATTTCGTTTTTTAATAGATCATTGACCATGCGCTGACGATCAATGCGGGATTTCCCCTCGAAGGCCGGAGCCACGACTAAGACTTTAAAATGAGTCTCGCTGCCGGGCCCAGAGTGCATGTGGCTCTCGTTTTCGATCTCAAGAAGAGTCGGATGCAGAGAGCCTTCAATAATTTCTCGAATACGTAGTTCGCGAGCTGTCATTTATCTAGTGCTTTTTTCTTTTTTCGATTTCTGACTTCGCGTACTCAAGACCCATCTTCGCCATTGCGAAAACGCCTTTTTCTTCCAATTTCTTTTCGACGTCTTTAGCTTTGCGCAAAACTTTAGCCGCTGCCATTTGCGCCAAAGGATTACCCAGTGGAAGACCTTCGAATTGACCGTCTTTCACCCACTCGTCAGCTACTGTGTCAGCGATTTCCATCACTTTAGGAGCTTTTTCGCGGATCACTTCACTGCCGTAGAAGTGCAAGTGAACTTTGTCACCTTGTCCATCAGCAGGAGCGCCTTCATTGATCATTTCTTTTTGCGCTTGGAAAGTCGACTCAGCGTTGGTGCTGCCTTGGTGATTTCCAGAAGAAGCGTGAACACCTTCATTTTGCGCTTCCGTGTTGATCGCGTCGTTTTCTTCGTTCATTGCATTATTGTTTTTGCCTGATTCTGCCATAATATCCGCTGTCTGTTCGTTGATTTCAGTGTCATCAGTGATTTCTTCACCGTGATCCGCCTCTTGATGAAGGCGACGTTTCGCATGCTTATTGTGATGCTTACCGTGGTGATTTTCTTTACTCTTCTTTTTACCTTCGTAATTTCTAATATCTGGCATATCTCACCTTCCTTTAGACATAAACGTCTTAAGTAAATCCAAGTACTTCACGAGTCACAAAGTCATAATCCGCTTTTACTGGGGATTTACCTGCAAAAAGGCTTTTTCCCGAGCGTACAGAGTTTTTAACCTCTGAGGATGTTCGAATATAACCCTTCATCAGGTCACCCTCAAAAGAATCAATGCACTTCTGTAAAAGTTCATGACTGGTGTTTTCTCGCCCATCAAACTTTGTGAACAAAATCTTCTTTGTAAAGTTCAGGTCGAAATCTAATTTAATATCTTCCAATTCCCCCAGGTTCTTTTCGAGTCCTAAGAAGGCAAATTTGTCAGGATTCACAGGCAAAATGATCTCATCAGAGGCGACCGTGACCGCCGTATTCGTGGCACTTAAAGACGGAGCCGTATCGATCAAAATCAGATCGTAGCGGTGTTTAATCTTCTCTAGAGGCGATTTTACCGCCTGCGCCCAATTGCGATTTGAGTTCATCAAAACGCGATCTAAGACTGAGTTATTCAAACTTGATGGAATCAAATCGACATGCGGCTCGATAAATTGCACGCACTCTTCGATGTTTTTCTTTTTTTCGACGATATCAACCCAAACTGGTAGGCTTTCGTCTTCAACGCCCAATGAAAAACTCAAGTTCGCCTGTTGATCGAGGTCAATGAACAACACACGCGCTCCGTACATGGCTGCGCGAAGGCCCATATTCAAAACCGAGGTCGTCTTGGCAACTCCGCCCTTCAACATTTGGATCGAGATGACTTTGTGAGGGTATTTGTAACCCGAAGCCAACATGACTTGGCGAACTTCCTCTGGCAAAAGCCATGGCGATTTTAGTTTTTTCGCTAAAATTTCTTCGGCTTTTTTCTTTGCTTCAGAGGGAGTGATTTCCAGAAAGGAAGCAAGATCACTCAGGGTGATGCAGAACTCTTGTTGCGCAAGTGATGACACAAAGACCTCCTTATGCAGAAAGCCTAGCCTTATTTCGCGCAAATGCGAAGGATGAGATTGTGTTTGGAAAGGGTGCGTCGCTAGAGGGGACTCCCCGCTAGAGTCCCGGTTCTAGACGAGGAATTTCCTCTTTAAGGTGGCTGCGCATGTCTTCAACGTCATCGTGGTACATCCACAATAGTTCTTCACGCAATTTGCGTAGACGCCACAACTGCTCGCTACTGAGGGGTCTTAAACTTTCCGAGAGCCTTAAAAGATGCAGATCGACTTCGCGTTTGAAATCGCCATAGTCGGTGTCATCTTCGTGTTCGAGAAAATTTAGGAACTCTTGGATGTTTTCGTTCATAACAAGCCCTCCACCACTCTATTTTGACGTGCTGTCGGTCTTTTCATTCACAAAAAGCCATCTTCTTGCTAAGAATCAGAACATGATGACTTTACCGATTATTGCAGAAGGACCCGGCTGGATTGTTATTGATAAGCCTGCAGGTGTCAGCGTTCATAACGACCCTCAAGACGTGACGCAGATTCTGCGCAAACAATTGAAGACGGGAACTTTTCAAGACATCCACCCGGTTCACCGATTGGATAAAGAAACCAGCGGGTTACTGCTGATTGCCCTGAATGCAACGTTATCCCGTGAATTGGCCGAGCAGTTTCAAGCTCATACCTGCGAGAAAACGTATTTTGCTATTTTGCGTGGAGCAATGCCCGTAAACGAAAATTATCAATCGTGGACTCTACCAATTTCAGATAAAGCGGAAGGGCGCAAGAATCCGCAAGGTCTTTCCAAGGACCGCGTCGAAGCCCGCACGAATTATAAAGTTACTGAAGCCACCAAATATTTTTCTTTGATTGAAGTCAAACTTCTGACGGGAAGACAGCATCAAATCCGCAAACACAGTGCTATGGCAAAACACAGTATTATCGGGGATGCTCGTTATGGGGACCCTAAGTACAATTCTCGTATGGCAAAGATCTATGACACGGATCGTATGTTTCTTCACGCAGCCAAATTGAAGATCAAAATTTCCGGCGAAGAAAAAACATTCGAATCCCCTTTGCCGGAAGATTTTAGAAAACTTCTGCAGTCAGGAAATAGCAGCGAATGATGAAAAGAGTAAAGCAGGTCCTTGGTTTATTGATACTTGCTTTATTCCTAACTGCTGCCGACTGGGGCTTACCCAATACTCCCAGTACAGCGATTGGTGATGCCGGAACTTTATATTTAGCCGATCCCAGTTTTCTTTTTGAAATTCACAATAACGATTGGATTGGTCAGACCGACAAGCTTCTGACCTTTTCTTCAAATCTTGCTTACTATCGCAATCTACAAACAAAAGCTCATCCGTCTGATCCAACACCCGAAGCTTTTGCCGTCATTCTGGGTTCACGCCTGCTGACACCCATTATTAAAACTCGTTTTGATCAAGAAGATTTACCACAGCCCGAAGGTGTGTTGGCCGAGTGGCTTGCTTTACAAATTTCTTACAGTCGCCTCATAGGGCGGATGAAGTTTGAATTATCATTTGAAGGCGATTTCTTTGGTAATTATCACGCTGACGACATCTATCGCACCATTCACGAAATGGTCGCTTCCCCTGATGATTGGGATCGTTTTGGCGAAAGAAAAGAAGGCACATACGGTGCGGGTTCTGTGGGGCTTGGTTATCTGTGGAACGATTTTCTGCTATCGACGGTGTACTACGATCGAAGTATTGTCATGGAGGACTACACTATTCAAACTTCTTTCGTTTGGCCATTCAGTGATAATTTTTCTTT
This sequence comes from Bdellovibrio sp. NC01, assembly GCF_006874625.1. NCBI lineage: Bacteria > Pseudomonadati > Bdellovibrionota > Bdellovibrionia > Bdellovibrionales > Pseudobdellovibrionaceae > Bdellovibrio > Bdellovibrio sp. NC01. Next base: position 1,248,040 of record NZ_CP030034.1, on the reverse strand, counting down.
TGCTGCTGAAAACCGTTTGGTTTTTCAAACCTACAGTCAGTTATACAAAGATGAACGCCCCTATCGCCAAGAATGGTCGCTGGCTTTGAAATGGGGCTTCTGGCAGGGAAACTTTAAATATGTTTCCCCTTACCTTGAAAAGGACCGCTGGGGTCAGTATTTTTTAAGTCCTCTTATTTTAAGTTGGAAGTTTTAGTTTTACGTTTCTTTAAAATCTGCCCTAGGGCCTGCATTCCTTCAGCAATTTCGTCATCGTTCACACAGGCAAAACCAATACGCAGATGAGTGCCGTCCTTTTTATTAAAATCACTCGATTTTTCATTCTGAAAGAAATAGCCCTTCTGACTGGCATCCTCGGCAACAAGGCGCGAGTTCGTATGCAGATTCACCCAATAACATAAGCCGCCGTTGGGCTGATACCACGAGATGTCGTGTTCTGCCTTTATTTGCTTCAAGTGCTCTTGCATCAGAAAGAATCTTTTTTCATAGGCGCGAGTCATTCGACGCACGTGTTTTTCAAAGCCGCCCTCTTTCATCCAGGCTGCCAATGCTAATTGCGCAATGGCATCAGTCTGTCGCGATACTAGATATTTTTGTTCAGCCAAAGGCTTCAGCAAACTTTCATGACATGCGATCACACCCAAGCGTGAACCCGGAAATAAGATTTTTGAAAAGCTTGCGATATAAATCGCGTACGAACTTTGCGTCGCAAGTGGTGCCGGAGGAGGACTAAGGTAATGACATTCATGATCGTAATCGTCTTCAAGAATGGGCATTTGATGTTTTTCTGCTAGCTGCAACAAATGCTGACGACGACGCGGGCTTAAAGTCACGGTCGTTGGGTATTGATGAAGTGGCGTCACATAGACCATTTTGATCTTCTTCGCAGAAATCGCTTTTTCTAACTCCTCGGTATTCAGTCCCTCTTCATCGACTGAAATCGGAACAATCTGCAATCCGAGATTTTCAAATAAGCCCCACACCGGAGCATAGCCTTTTGCTTCAACCGCAATCGCGTCCCCCGGATTTAGCAACGCCTGTGCAATCAAATAAATTCCTTCTTGCGAGCCATTCGTAATCAAATAACTTTTGTCTGTCAGTGAACGACTGCGACGGAAGTAATCCGCAACTTGTGCACGAAAGACCTCAAGCCCTTCAAACGAACCATAATTCAAAAGCTCAGGTTTCACCCGCTTTAAAGAGTCTGCACATATTAAACGAAACTCGTTCATTGGAAACAAACGCAGATCGGGTTGGCCGCCCCAAAACTCAATGCGATGTTTGGCTTTTTCTTCGCGCAGTGAAAAGCCCGGTTTACTCAGACGGAATTTTGGCACCTTCGCCGTCAACTTTGCCTGTTTCAGTGAATTTGTAATCGGTGTTTTTTCTGAAACAAAATAGTGTGACTTTTCCCGCGCTTCCAACCACCCTTCGGCAACCAATGACTGAAGCGCGTTCATGACGGTTAAGCGGTGACAACGATGCGTTTTAGCAAGGTCACGTGTCGAGGGAATGCGTTCGCCCGATTTTAAAACGCCCTCTTTGATTTCGTTTAAAAAACGATCATAGATTCGTTGGTACTTTGTCGCGCTGGCCATCTGGTATAGTCCTTAATTATTTTCTGGTTATTCTTACTATACCAGTAATTCGCTAAAACAAGAACATGGAAAACAATCAAGTCTTCACCGATCCTTGGTCCGCCCCAGTCACTTTAGAAGGCCTGGCGACTCGCCTTGAACCCATTGGTCTGCAACACTTAGAAAGCCTGTCACGGCATGTGTTGTTTCCCCAGCACTTTGTGGACGATTACGGCGGCTGCGTACATCCCGCTGATGTCGAAAAAGAAATTAGGCATTGTTTAAAATCCCGAGAACTGCAACTTGAAAACGGCTTTGCCATCATCGACAAACGCACAGGCGAAGCTGTCGGTTATAGCAATTATCTGCATCTAAACCGCAAGAATCGCAATTTAGATATTGGACGTACGCGTATCGGGATTGAGTTTCATAAAACGCACATCAATACCGAAAGCAAACTTCTGATGTTGCAACATGCGTTCGAACAACTGGGCTGCTTGCGAGTGAGTTTCAAAGTCGACTGTTTGAATTTTAATTCGCAACGCGCAGTAAAACGCCTGGGGGCAAAGTTCGAAGGCGAAATGCGCAATTACATGCTTTTACCTGATGGACGGAAACGCGATTATCACTGCTATTCGATCATCGATACTGAGTGGGAAAACGTCAAAAAAACTCTGCACGGTTATTTAAGGAAGTACGATGTACAGACCCTCAGCCTTTAACGTCGACGACACCGGTTTACTGAGCGAGTTTATTGCTCACTATCCTTTAGGAATGATGATCACGGTTGAAAACAACGAGCCGCAAATCAGTCACCTGCCCTTCGTGATGACGGACAATGGCGATCTTATCGGTCACATCGCCAATATGAACCCGCAGACTCAAGGCCTTCACGACAAATCGGTGTTGGTATCTTTTAAAGGCCCCGATCGTTATATCTCGCCCGAATGGTACGAATCCAAGATGGAAGTGCCGACATGGAATTATGCCGCCATCGAAGTGCGCGGTAACATCGAACTTGTAAAAGACTTTAGCGGTATCGAAGATATCTTATCTGCTTCGGTGACTGCGTTTGAAAAGCGCAATCACACTCAATGGAACTATGATCTGCCGCTTAAGTTTCGTGAACAACTGGTGAAACATATTACCGGCATTAAGATCCACATTGAAACGATCGAAGGAAAATTTAAATTAAGCCAGAACAGAAAAAAGCAAGATCAAGAAAAAGTCAGAGCTGAGCTTAAGAAGCAGATATTAAGCTCTGACTTAGAAATGCTTTTGTGGATGGATAAGACGAAGACCTAATCAGCATCAAACAAAGTCTTACGCTGACTGGTGAAATTTTCCTGCATCTTCGTAAAATTGGTTTTGCCATTCGCAGGAGTGACCTCTTTGCGCCATAATGCGAATTCTTCCGCAGCGGGATCACGTGCAGTCTTCATCGCTTTTGAACCACCGGGCAAATAAGCTCGGTATGGATTTTCGGCCTCCAGCTGTTCTTTTGTTTTTACAGGCTCTGAAGGTGCCGTGACTTGCGGGCCTTTTGTCATTTTTGGATCTGTGGCTTGCACGGCTTCAATCGTTTGCAAAGATGATGTCGGCGTTGTTGAAATACCACGTGCAGCCGCTAAATCTTCCGCAGTACCCGTCGCTTGAGTTGACGTCGCCGCACTTGTTGTCGTGGCCGCTGTCGCAGAACCTGCCGCTGAGGAACTGCCAGCCGTCGATGTCCCACTTGATTTATCCTCACACTGATTGGCTTGCTTCGCGGAGTTTACGATTTGCATGATACCAAGACCTGCCGACGCCAAAGATTTCATATAGTCAACGGCGCAAGTTTTATTATATTGGGCTGTTGAACCTTGCGACTCAATGCCCATTTCTTTCTTCAGACCCATCATCGTTTGTTTAACTAAGCCCACGTACTCTTTTTGATAAGCTTGACAGCTTAATTGCTGATCCACAGTCGTAACAAATTCACATGTGGCGGCACCACTCACGGCTTCTTGAATTCCCTGCAAGGCTTTCAAGCTTGATCCGCAGGACGATTCGCACTTCACTTTTAAAATTGTACAAGCGGTCGTGTAGGCTGTCAGACCGGTTTGTGCCACTTGCAGTGCTTTGGCCATATTACTGCAAGCATCTTTCACTGCGATGGCTGATGCACCCGCCATAATCATATTCACAGTTTGCAAAGTGCTTTGAATATTTGGATTTGTTTCTTCCATACAAAAGAACGTCGCACGTGGCTTATCCACACCGCAGCTTTCATAAGCTTTTTTATACGCGGCCTGTACGGACTTTAATTTTGCTTCACCCGGAAAATGCAAACCCACGCTGGCTGCTCTTGCCGGAAGCCCCATCAAACTTGTCGTCGCTTGCATAATCTGATTGTGAGCCGAGCCATCACGAGCCGCCGCTTCTTTTTTAACTTCGCCATCCGCTTGCTTCACATCCACATTTGTTTTGTCACTGGCAGCAGGAGCTTCCGCAGCAACTTCAGGTGTCGCGGCTTCGGTATTCTGCCCTTCCATCTGCTGAGCAGAAGGTTCGCGTTGTTGTGGCGCGGCCGAGGCATCTTGTTGTGGAGGTTGCGGATTACTTGAAGTGCGAGGGCCACCGCCGTCATCGCGCAAAACGATTTCACCCGATTCGATGTGCGTTTTGGTAACACCATCAGCGTTATTATAATATTCGGGCGCCGCTTGCTGCTGCGGAGTAGTTCCACCACCGGAATTATCAACTTGTTGATTTGAAGTATTTTGCGGCGCTGATTGCGCTCCAGAACCCTGATTGCCCGCTGGCGTTTGTTCAGCAGGAGTCGTCGGAAGCTTATCTTTATAAAGACCCGACTTATTCGCTTCCTCATTCATGCGAATGCGTTCTCGATCATCGACACCAAGCAGTTTGTCGCCGACTTTATAGGTTCCTTCTAATGCATGAGCTTGCAATGGCAAAACCATTAACAGAACAAGTACGATCCGGAAGTTCATGGCAGCATCCCCCTGCTATTTTATCGGGGTAAACACTCTACCATTTAAACATATCCAGGATCTTCTTCCCACAGAGTGAGCGCACTCTTCATGACATTGCAGAAGAGTGTCTCAAATGGATCTATTTATTAATTTTGCTATCTAATTTTGAGAGGAAACTTGAAACCAAATCCTCGCGAGCCTGGCCACTGACCGGCCGAGCGCCGAGTGGATATTCTTTATAAAGCTCTGTTGGAATTTCAAGCAAGAAACGTGACGGCACAGACGGTCTGACCACGCCATTCTTTTTACGCTGCTGACAGCGTGACATGATCAAGCGCTTTTTCGCACGAGTCACACCAACGTAGAACAAACGACGTTCTTCATCAATATCCGATCCTAAGTTTTTATGTGGCAGAAGATCTTCTTCGATGCCAGCAAGAATTACGATCGGGAATTCCAAACCTTTCGATGCATGTAACGTCATCAGTTGGACTTTGTTTTTATCTTCTTCTTCATCATTCAAATCATCACGAAGCATCATCGAATCGACGAACGATTTGATGTATTCAACTTCGTAAGCACGACGTCCTAAGTAGGCATCAAGGATACGACCTAGGATTTCGACGACCATCCATTTTTTCTCAGCCCCTGCTGGGTCCGCGGCACTTGCATAGACGTATTCTTTATAACCAAGCTGATCGAACATCTCGACAAGCTTGGCTCCAGGTGAAGAACCCACTGGGAAATCTAAAAGATGTTTTGGCAACCATTCGATAAAACCTAAAAGATCTTCGATGGCTTCGCCCGTCTTATCGGGAATTTCAGCGTCTTTCCACAAGCGACAAGCATCTAGGAAACTGACACGACGTTTTTGCGAAAACTCTGTCAGCTTTTCGATTGTCGTATCCCCGATGCCACGCGAAGGGACATTGATGATCCGACGCAGAGACACTTCATTCGGGGCAAACGACTGCTTCAAGTACGCCATGATATCTTTGATCTCTTTACGATCGAAGATCGAAGTACCGCCCGAAATATTATAGGCGATACCGGCACGACGAAGCGAACCCTCGATTAAGCCGCCTTGTGTGTTCGAACGATAAAGGACGGCAAAGTCTTTCAATTTAAAACCTTCGCGCTGCCAATGCAGAATCTCGCTGACAACAAATTCACATTCGTCTTCTTCACGTTCAAGAATGAAGACTTCCGGAAGATCACCGGTCGTTTGTGCGGCTTCCGCTTTCAAAACTTTACCGTGACGATTTTTGTTTTTCGAGATCGCAGCATTTGCCACCGCCAAGATTTCACCTGAAGAACGATAGTTGCGTTCAAGCTTAATCACTTCGCAGTTCTTATTCTCGTGGGGGAAGTTCAAAATATTTTTTACTTCCGCTCCACGCCAGCCATAAATCGACTGATCGTCATCACCAACCACAGTGATGTTTTTATGGGTGCGTACGATTTGTTGGATAAGATCCATTTGGATACGGTTGGTATCCTGGAACTCATCGACCATGACTTGAGAGAATTGATTCTGAACTTTTTCTAAGATTTCAGGATGTTCTTTAAACAACTGCAAAGGCTTAATCAAAAGACCTTCGAAGTCGACGACACCCAGGTGTTCCAAACGTTTGGCGAACTTTGGCGCAAGCACTTCCACAACTTCGTGGTATTCATCTTGGCCTTCGTGTACAGGCGCAACACCAGTGCGCTTGTCGTTGATCATCGTTAAAATTTTATCGATGTCGAATTTATCTTTAGAAGTAATTTTGATGTCTTTGATGAGTTCTTTCAAAACGGCATTACAATCCGTTTGATCGACGATCCCGAAGTACGGTGAAAGACCTGCATGTTTGTGAAAACGACGAAGAATCTGAAGACCGAAAGAGTGGAACGTTCCCGCCCACAAGCCTTCGCCCGCGCCACCCAGTTTCTGCCCGACCCGGTGTTTTAATTCGCGAGCTGCTTTATTTGTGAACGTCAAAACGCAGATCTCTGGAGCCTTGGCGACCCTTTCTGAAATCATACGTCCCGTGCGTGAAACAAGAACGGTTGTCTTGCCAGATCCGGCCCCCGCCAAGATCAACAATGGACCGAAATTATGCTTAACGGCTTTCTGCTGTTCAGGATTTAAACCTTTAAGCCAATCCACAAACCATTCCCCTCAAAAACTAAAAATCAAAAACGGTTGCGAGCCCCTCAGCCTGCAACCGTTTTACAAAGAACTATCAGACGCAAACTATACGCGGTTGTGAATCAAAGTTCTTACTTCATCTTCAAACACAACTTCGATTTTGTCTGTCATTGCGTCTTTGATGAAACCCAAACCGAATTTTGGATGTTGAAGTTTTGTGTTCTTTTCGAACTTAGACTTCATGTTGTAAGCAGCCGTCGCAGCACCTTCATTCGACATCAACATGTCGTATTCGTTGCGGTGGCTTGATTTGCGTGAGTTCAATGTTTGTTCACGTTTTTTCGCTGCAGCACCCGTCAATGGCTTGCCAGTGCGAGTTTGTGCTTTAGGAAGAGAATACGTTTTTTGTGAACCACAGATTTCACATTTGATCTTTGCTGACGTCGCTGTCGTGTGCGCTAGTACCACGTGGTATCTATCAGCATCACACTTCTTACAAAATGCAAAAAAAGATTTTGCGACGGGTGGCAGAGTATTCATCGTCATTTTTTTCTTCCTATCTAGTATTGTTGTTTCAATCTATAAATCATTAATTTTTCATCGAGCTTCTTTTGCGCAATTTCACCTGCACTTAAGAAGAAAGGTCCTTGCTCCATCTCAATTCGTCTTTGCAAGTCGACCATACTGTCTTCACTCTTTGGATCAATAAATGATCCCGTGGGACCGTAGGCTTCCAAGAAGGCAAGGTCAGGCTCTTTATTGAAGAACTTTTCCCAGCAATGAGTATTTACCTGTACACGATAAGTAATAGTTTTAGCATGAGAATGCACCGGAGCGTAAGCCCCAATCACCTCTAAATGCCCATAATGCGAGTGGAGTTTCAATGCTGGACTGCCCCATTGAGTCATCCCAGAACACTGCTCCACATTGGCATACCACAGACCAAAGGCTTTTGAGAGGAAGCCAAGCCCGTAAAACTGCTCTTCCTTCGGTAAAAGCGAGTTCACAGAGCACAGGTTGTGCGCAACCCATTCGCCCTTGTGCATTGTAGGAATGATGATAAAGAGCGACAAAGGCACCCAATCCATCTCATCCAAAGACTCAATGTGTTTAAGAATCGCAGAAGTTTTGATGGGAGAATTCGTCGCTGGGTGCTTTTTAGGATCTAAGACTTCGCGCACCATTTTAGAAAGTGCACGCGGACGAGCTGCAAAACCCGCCACAAAGCCCGGCATCACTGCACAGTCGTAAAACACCCAACGCGGCATCGCCATATTGGAAGGCCCGAAGGCACGCTCTTCGATCGAGTAAATACGATCGGCAAAAGCGATTTCTGTGATATCCAGTGGATCCTTAAAAATCGGTTGATGAGGAAACCAATTCAGACGATGTGCTGAGCCCGGTTGAGAAATTTCATTTTCATGGCGAACGAAAACATAAGGTCTAATGTCTTCGCTCTCGAGCCAAGCGGCTTTCTTCAGCAAATCAATCATCTAACGTCCTATCATTGTCTCTGGTCTGACTATCTTATCAAATTCTTCGCCAGAAAGGAGTCCAAGATTAATAGCTTCTTCGCGCAGTGTTGTGCCATTTTTGTGGGCAGTTTTGGCGATTTTTGCGGCATTATCGTAGCCAATGTGCGGATTCAAAGCCGTCACCAACATCAAAGAGTGCTCAAGATGTTTCTGAATTTGCTTTTTATTCGCCTCAATGCCACTCACGCAGTGATCCGTAAACGATTCACAGGCGTCAGCAAGCAAACGCACGGAATTTAGCACATTGAAAACAATAACTGGTTTGAAGACGTTCAGTTCAAAGTGACCTGTCGCACCACCCACTGTCACCGCAACGTGATTACCCATCACTTGCGCACAGACCATCGTCATAGCTTCGCTTTGAGTGGGATTTACTTTTCCAGGCATGATGGAACTTCCCGGTTCATTTTCTGGCAAGTGCAACTCGCCGATCCCACAACGTGGCCCTGACCCCAGAAGGCGAATGTCATTCGCGATTTTCATCAGCGACACGGCCGCTGAATTCAATGAACCACTGACCTCCACCAAGGCGTCATGAGTCGCCAAGGCTTCAAATTTATTTTCCGCCGACGTAAATGGAATTTTAGTTTCATTCGCGATCGCCTTTGCCGCTTCAACAGCAAATTTCGGATGCGTATTTAAACCCGTACCGACGGCCGTTCCGCCCAATGCCAGTTCTTGCAAATGTGGCAGAGTGTTTTTCACTCGTTGAATGCCATGTTTCATTTGCGTGGCGTAGCCCGAAAATTCTTGACCCAACGTAAGCGGCGTCGCATCCATCAAATGCGTGCGCCCGATTTTTACAATATCATTAAACTCTTTTTGTTTTTCTTCGAGTGCTTTCTGCAACTTCTGCATCATCGGAATCAGGCGATGATGAATTTGTTCTGCGACCGCGATGTGCATCGCCGTCGGGAATGTATCATTCGAAGATTGGCCTTTATTGACGTCATCGTTCGGATGAATTTCTTTGCTTGGCAGTTTAATGCCCATCATATCCATCGCGCGATTGGCGATGACTTCATTGGCATTCATGTTGGTCTGAGTACCCGACCCTGTTTGCCACACCACTAAAGGAAAATGTTCATCGAGTTTTCCCGCGATCACTTCATCGGCAGCCTTCACGATCACGTCGGTTTTTTTTGCATCTAATAAACCAAGTTGGTGATTTGTTTGCGCCGCACATTTTTTTAAAATGCCCAAAGCACGAATCATCTCGCGAGGAAAATGATCAGTCCCGATACGGAAATTTTCTTTGGAACGTTGAGTTTGTGCACCCCAGAATTTATCCGCGGGAACTTGCACCTCTCCCATTGTGTCTTTTTCGATTCGGAAACTCATTACGTCCTCCTGTTAACTATTCCAACATGGGCTTGGTCAGTTGGGTAAATCACGAGTTCTTGTATGTTAACATGCGCAGGTCGCGACACGCACCACGCGACAGTCTCTGCGATATCTTTGGCTTCCAATGGAGTCATGCCTTCATAAACTTTGTCGGCCTTGCTTTGATCGCCCAATCGGACAAGCGAAAACTCCGTATTCACCATGCCGGGCTCAATGTTTGTGACTCGCACATTCGTACCTAACAGATCCATGCGCATGCCTTCAGAAAGTGCACGCACGGCAAATTTAGTCGCACAGTAAACTCCACCACCTGGATAAGTCCAACGACCGGCGACCGAGCCGATGTTGACGACGTGGCCTGATTTCTTTTTACTCATATGCTCAAGAACGCCACGGCTTACGTGCAAAAGACCTTTGATATTTGTATCAATCATCACGTCCCAGTCGTCGACATTTGCGTCTTGCATTTTTTCAATTCCGCGAGCCAGGCCCGCGTTGTTCACCAGGACTTCGACGTGCGCCAAATCTGCATAGTGAGCTTTTAGAAATTGTTTTACTTCGTCTTTGTCAGAGATATCAAAAGTTGCGATTTTCGTTTCAATACGAGGAAACTTCGTGCGCAGATGGTTTTCTAGATTTTGCAGGCGTTCAAAGCGTCTGCCCGTGATGAAAAGTGAAAAACCGTACTCTGCCAAGGCCTCTGCCGTTGCCCAACCGATGCCTGAGCTGGCGCCTGTGATTAATGCCCATTTTGCCATATACACCTCAATGAATATGGTGAGCCTGTCAGAGGGGTTTGGGAAGCATTCTCGCACGGTGTTTTTAGATGACGTTACGCATTGCAATAACTAAGGCGTCCTACATTGGCTGTGGTATATACGAGGCATGAAATGTCCATGCGGTTCTCAAAAAGATTATAAGGAATGCTGCGCGCCTCTTCATGCGGGTGCAGCTAAAGCGGAAACAGCCGAAGCGTTGATGCGTTCTCGTTACAGTGCGTTTGCGAAAAATCAAATGCAGTACTTGAAGGACACGACTGATCCTCAAACTTTGCAAAACATCGACGAAGAAGCGAATCAAGAGTGGGCTGACCGCGCGAAGTTTTTAAAACTTGAAATTCTGAAGGCAGAAGAAAAAGGCACGAAAGGAACTGTTGAGTTCAAAGCTTTCTATTCTGTTGATGACGAAGAATACATCCATCACGAAGTAAGCACCTTCCGCAAACAAAATGGCGAATGGTTCTTTAAATCTGGAAAAGTAAAAGAGGCCAAAGCATGAAATATTGGTTGATGAAATCAGAGCCTGACGTTTTCTCTATCGATCAGTTGAAAAAAGATTCAACGACATGGTGGGAAGGCGTGCGCAACTACCAAGCGCGCAACTTCATGATGAAAGATATGGAAGTTGGCGATCATGTTTTATTCTATCACTCTAACGCCGAACCACCTGGTGTTGCCGGTCTTGCTGTCGTTTCAAAAAAGGCAGAGCCAGATAAACTTCAGTTCGATAAAAAATCTGAATATTTCGACCCGAAAGCGACGAAAGAAAAACCAATCTGGTATTGTGTTGAAGTGAAATTCGACAAAAAATTTCCTGAGTTAGTAAGTCTGCAAGAACTTCGCGACAACGAAAAGTTGCAAGACATGTTGGTGTTAGCGAAGGGCTCGCGTCTTTCGATTCAACCTGTTGATAAAAAGCACTTTGATATCGTTAAAAAAATGGGCGGCTTGTAGTTCATGTCAGCTTCGGATGTAAAACTGTTTTTAGCGCCGATGGAAGGTGTCGTGGATTGGGTAATGCGCGACACGCTGACACGTATTGGTGGAATTGACCAATGCGTGACGGAATTCTTGCGCGTTACAGATCGTTTACATCCTGAAAGTGTGTTCTATAAAAACTGTCCTGAATTAAAAACCGGATCGCGCACGCGCTGGGGGACTCCGGTGTTTGTGCAACTTCTTGGTGGTCATGCAGAGCCCCTAGCTTTGAATGCGCAACGTGCAGTCAAACTTGGCGCCTTGGGCGTTGATCTTAATTTCGGCTGCCCTGCTAAAACGGTCAACCGCCATGATGGTGGCGCAAGTCTTTTGAAATCGTGTGACCGCGTTTTTACGATCGTCGATACCGTTCGTAAAGCCGTTCCCGCACACGTTCCAGTGACCGCAAAAATTCGTTTGGGTTTTGACGATCCATCGAAATGTTTTGAAATTGCAAAAGCCGTTGAAGAAGCGAATGCCACGTGGTTAACAATCCACTGCCGCACAAAAACCGATGGTTACAAACCACCTGCGTATTGGGAATGGATTCCACAAATCAAAGAACGTTCGAAAATTAAAATTATCGCCAACGGCGAAATTTGGAACGTGCAAGATTTCAATCGCTGCCGTGAAGTCACAGCCTGCGATGAATTTATGATCGGCCGTGGGGTTCTTTCAAATCCTTTTATCTTTAATCAAATCAAACAAAGCTTGAATAACGAAACCGTTGAAACCATGAATTGGGAGCGCGCCAAACCGTTGCTACCACAGTTCTTCGACGCTTCCACTTTGTTTATCAACGACTACTTCGCAGTATCGCGCACCAAACAGTGGCTAAAAGCTTTGTCGCTTAAAAACCAAGAAGCCAAAGCCGTTTTTGATGAAATCAAAATCTTAAAAAAACCAGCCGAATTCAAAGCGGCCTTGCTCGCACGAGTCGCCCCAGCAGAAAATCCGGAATTGGTATTAGCTTAAGCTATTCGTATCTTAACGCTTCGATAGGATGCAAATCAGAGGCTTTTTTCGCTGGATAAATCCCAAACACAATTCCGATAAATGCTGAGAAGAAGAACGACAGCAAAACGGAATTAAGCGAAATCTGCATTGGCCACCCAAGGGCATTCGACAGGGCAACCGTTGCTGCCCACGCTAGGAAAATTCCAAGTAGGCCACCGATGACACTCACCACCACTGATTCAGTTAGGAACTGCATCAAGATATCGAATTTGCGTGCGCCGATAGCTTTACGTAAACCGATTTCGCGAGTTCTTTCTGTTACAGACACCAACATGATGTTCATGATACCGATACCACCGACCAACAACGAAATTGCTGCAATAGATGAAAGTAACAACGACATCGTCTTACTGCTTTCGCTTAATGCCGCTTGCAGATCCGCCATATTGAAGATCTGAAACGCATCTTCTTGTTGTGACACCGGCACGCGATGACGTTTATTCAGAACCTCTTTGATTGAATCTTGTACCGCGGTTAAATACTCAGGCTTCAAAACTTCGATATCAACAGAGTCGACATAGTCTTTCCCGAAGAGGCGATACATCCCCGTCTGCACTGGTATCACTACACGATCATCTTGGTCTTGTGGACCTTGAGCCCCTTTTTCTGGCAGAACACCGATGACCAAAAAATTGATACGATTGATTTTGATATATTCACCGACCGGATTTTTTTCGCCAAAAACTTCATGCGCTACTGTCAAACCGATGACGGCAACCAAAGCGCGTTTTTGATTTTCCGAATCTGAAAAGAAGCGCCCCGAGATCGGTTCAGAACTACGGATTTTTGCAAACGATGGTGAGACACCCATGATCGTCGTATTCCAGTTCTTATTCAAATACGTGACCTGACCACGACCTTGGACATTTGGTGCGACTTCTCTGATTTCGGGAATTTGGGTCTTTAGCGAAGCGACGTCATCCGTCGTGATGCGCACCCGCACGCCTGATTCTTGTGCGACCCCACCGACGCGAACATTCCCTGCCCGCAGAATCAATAAGTTTGAACCCAGCGAGGCCAATTGATTTTCAATCGCTTTCTGCGCACCATTGCCGAGCGCAAGCATCGCAACCACTGCCCCCACACCGATCAAGATACCCAACATTGAAAGAGCACTGCGAATTTTATTTGCTGCTAAAGTTTTGTAGCCTTGATGGAAATGTTCAATCAATTCACCAAAATGAAATTTTGAAAATAACGACTGTGTTGATTCATGCTTCGCCAAGCCTGGCAAAGGCTCTTTACGCTCGTCTGATTGTACTTCGCCATCACGCATGCGGATCAAACGTTTCGCTTGTTCGCCGATTTCTTCTTCGTGGGTGACAACGACAATCGTGATCCCTTGCGCATTCAGATCTTTTAAAATCTGCATGATTTCTTTTTCGCTTTTTGAATCCAAGTTCCCTGTGGGCTCGTCGGCGAAAATGATTTTAGGATTATTTATCAATGAGCGCGCAATAGCGACACGTTGTTGCTGACCACCTGACAATTCGTTCGGTTTATGATCCGTGCGAGTGCCCAAGCCCACTTTATCCAAAAGAACTTGTGCTTTTTCTAAATTAAAATTCTTTTGCGAATATAATAGCGGCAACGATACGTTCTGCCACGCTGGCATACGGGGTAAGAGATTAAATTGCTGGAAGATAAAACCGATTTCGTCACGACGAAGAATTGCCAACTCATCTTCAGATAATTTAGAAACTTCGCGACCATGAAGTTTGTAAGAACCTTCTGTCGGCACGTCCAATAAACCTAAGATGTGCATCAATGTCGATTTGCCCGATCCCGAAGGTCCCATGATTGCAACGAAGTCGCCATCGTCGATCGTCAGGCTGACTCCACGTAGAGCATCCACGCGAGTATCACCCATTTGATAAGATTTTCGGACGTTGCGAATTTCAATCATAATAAGCCTATCTTCTTGGAGGACGTGCTCCACCCATTGGCGAGAATGGATTTGAACCCTTCTTACCATCACGACTTAATTTAACTTCCGCGATCATGACAGTTTCGCCTTCGCTTACACCGTCCGTCACTTCAGTATTACGGCCATCTGTTGAACCTACAGAGACATCACGCTGCTGAGGTTTGCCATCAGGCCCCGCAACCATCACCAGGGTACGACCATCTTGAACCTTGATAGATTCGCTTGGAATCAACAAAACATCTTTCTTTGATTCGATAAAGAAAGTCACATTTGCCGTCATACCACTTAACATTGTCGGTGGCGCTTTTTGGGGAAGAACGTCAACGATGTAAGTCGTCACGCTATTCACGGTTTTCGCATCAAACGCAATTTGATCCACGGTCGCATCAATTTTTTGTCCCGGATAGGCATCCAAAACAATTTGTGCTTTTTCTTTCAATTTGATTTGCGAAATGTCGGTCTCATCAACCTGCGCTTTTACGGTCAGGCGATCTGACATTGTGAAAATCGCATCGGTGTTCGTGAACGTTTGACCTGGTTCAACACTTCGTAAAATCAAAGTCCCCGAAATTGGCGCCATGATCGGTGTTGCCAAATAAAGTTCAGACCAGCGTTTGTATTCCTCAGCTCCTTTTGATCGGGCCGCATCAAGCATCGCCGCGCGTTCGGACGACGACATCCATGCGATCACTTGACCTTTCACAAGCTTCTGACCTTCTTTAACTAAAACCGATTCCATGCGTCCTGCAACGGGAGCTTTGATCTCTAAGCGGTTTTCGGGTTGCACAGTTCCTGTCGCAAGAATTGTGATTTCCAGGTCACCCTTCTTCGCTTCCACACGACGGTAAGTGACTGTTTCTTTTTTTGTTGAACGATAATAGATGAAGCCACCCGCAGCGACAGCCAATACAACAACACCGATTATGATTTTAGCTTTTTTAGACATCTTGCTGTTCTGGTTCATTGATTGACTCATTGAATAGCTCCGGTTCCTTGTGCTTGTTCCCAAGCTGCTTCTGCGACAATGCGATCTCGTTTAGATTGAAGATATGTTTTGGTCTTTGTGATCAAATCGTTTTCGATGATATCCCAATCGTCGAACGTCAAAAGACCATTGTTATATTTAGAGCGCGCAATTTCAGCACGTGTTTTCGCAGCGCTCAAGAACGCTTCGTTCACTTTCAAATCAGCGACCGCCTCTTGATAAGAAGTGAAAGCTTTTTTGAGAGTCGAAAGCAGCGAACGCTCAACGCTAGTCAAATTACTCTTTGCTGCATACAAAGACGACGTCGCACTTTTTGTACTGTAATAATCGCGACCACCATTGAAGAGTGGCACCGACAATGTGGCGCCCACTGCCCAACGATCATTATCAGGGAAAAACTGTTCATCAAGTTTACCCACCGAACCGGTTAAATTTAACGTCGGAAAGAAACTTGATTTTGCAGACGTCACACTGGCTTCAGAAACATCGACCTGCGCCACCGATTGCAAACGTGTTGGCGTTGTCATCGCGATCTGTTGATAATCAGGATCTTTATCTGCGGGCTCACGCAAAGGAATATCGTCTTTCACATCGACAACTCTGTCGCCATCAAGTCCCAAGACCTTTTGCAAATCACTTTCGCTTGTTTCACGACCGTGTGCCGCTTTTAACAGATCGGATTTAGATTGTAACAAGTAGGCTTGCGAAAGCATCAAAGAACCTTTGTTCTCGCGACCACTTTCGAAACGCAGCTCTACCATGCGTAAGTTGTCTTCACGACGTTTTAAGAAGTCTTTCGTGATTTTTTCTGCATCTTTCGCATAAAGCAAATAAGCATAGGCAACTTTAAGATCGTAGCTTGCTTTTGCTTTTGTGATAGCCAGAGATGCTTCCGACACGCGGGCTTGCGCTTTTGCCGAATCCACCTTCGCAACATCAGCAAAGCCGTTAAAGATGTTTTGTGAAGCATTTAAAGTCGCGGAATAAGAGCTGCCACCCGTTGAACCATTATCAGGATCATTCGGACCTGTTTGCGAATATCCCAATGAACCCGAAAGCTGTGGATAATAAGTTCCGCGATAACTGTCGATCGTAAATTTTGACGATTGCAGATTTTGCTCGGAAGAACGAATATCCGCATTGTTTTGTTTTACCAAATCCACAGCTTGCTGGAAGGTATAAACTTCTTGCGCATTCGCAAAAGAAATTGCCAGCGAAGTGAGAGTGAATAAGAAGCTTGATTTGCGAGGGAACATGCCAACCTCTTTCTTACTTCTTAATTAAGCTCTGTGCTGGCATTTTTGTCAAATCACGGCGAGTCTGTTTTTATATTTTGGGATTATGGAAACACTATTGAATCAACGTGTTAAAACGGACGATAATTCGAATTAATTCCCTGCTTCTGCAAACTCTTGTTGAAGTCTTGCAAAGCCTCTGAAAACTTTTGCTCAATCAACTTGCGCTCTTGCGTAGAAAGCTTCACCGCGGTGTTCTCGCCCATCAGAAGCTTCACGGCGCCGGAGTTCAATGTCTGCGTTCTCATATCGAGACCAAAGGTAAGGCCTTGAAGTTTGCGTGGTTCCATCACGGAACCTAATGATGAACGCAACAATTTCTCCACACTTTCACCATGAGTACTGAGCATGTTTCGAGTTGTGGAATCGGCAATGCCATCTTCAATAAATGCAAGGCGGAACTTGCCAGAATATTGACTGTTTGCAAGACCACTTAAAATTTTTGTTTTATCCGTTTCATTCAAAGGTTTTACCGCAATCGCAACGCAGTCATCCCCTGAGCACACGGTTTTTAACTTACCCGGATCGACGGATTGACGAACCACATCTTCAAAGTATTTTTTCTGCGCCTGGAAATTTGCAGTCACGACTTTTTCAGCCTTGCGCGTTTCTTCAAGGACCTGATCTAAGTTTTTCGAACGAGCCAACGCGTCTGCCGTGCCCTTCATATTGGAAGCGCCAAGGCCAATCACGTCAGCAGACAAGCCCCCCTGAGAGGCTTCTCCTAAATGCGCGACTTCCCGTTTAGGCACAAAGATACCTGGTGAAAATTCATCCGAAGTTTTGACATAGGTCTGCAATTCTTTGACGGTCGCTGGTGAAAGCTCTGACAAAGCATAACGTTGTGACAACGCCGACTTAATCTTATCATCATTACCCATGTTCTTTCGAACGATATCAAAGACGTCAGAATCAAAAGTCTTCCCATCCACAGCGGAGGTATTACGCAATTGCGTTTGTAAAGATTGGCGACTGCTTTCAATCGAATTCAATTTCGTCGTCAGATCATTATTCAATTTAGACTGCGCATAACTTTGTAGTTCATTCGACTCGGCCATGCGTGAATAACGAGCAGCCACGTTGGCCTGCTCAGCCGACTGGCCCGTGCCAGCTCGGAACCACGTTTCAGCGGTATCGCCTTCACGAAGGATTTTTTCTGACTTCACATAATCGGTGAATTCTTTATTGGCGTCTTTAAAGATCGCTTGCAGACGCTTATCCAAATCTGCCGGAATTTTTCCTGAAAATGCAAAACGCGAAGATTTGAAATCCGAATACGAATCAATCACCAGATCCGGGAACTGTTTTTTTAGATCCTCGATCTTATCGAATAAGATCTTCTTGTGATAGTTCGTTAAACTTGTGACCAGATTTTTATCTTTCAAAGTATCGTTCAAAACTTTTAACTGACTGTTCTCGACATCAAGGAACTTCGTCTTGGAAGCGACGCCCTTTTCCGCAACTGAAATCCATTTTTCATTCTGTGCAACTGACGTCGGGGAATATTCCAAATATGTTTTAACTAAGTTTTCACGCGATAAGCCAGCGGTGCGTAGTGCAGCTCCGGCCTTTTCGGTCTCTTCTGCACGCGCGGCAATTTTTTCAGCCGTCATCGCTTTGGCGGTTGCACCGACTAAGCGCGCTCCCTTGAATACAGCACCGAACAGAAGTGTTGGATCGATGACGTTACCAATCGCATAACAAGCCATCTCGGCCTGGACGACGGGACGATAACACGCAAACTTGCGATATTCTGTTTCGATTTTTTCACGAACCATCGCTTTCATATCCGCGATTTTATCAATCTGCGCTGGCGTCAAAGGCGTCGTTGGCGCCTTTACGCCCATTCTGCCCGGCGCACGATCAAGCGACGCCTGCCACGCTTTCATGTCTTGTGCTTCAACGTACAAAAAAGCTGCGGAGTATTTGTTCAATTGTTCATCAGAAAGATTTTTATAACGGTGATCATCTTTCACTAAATCACGCTTACACGAAAGAGACTTGTTACACTGCTTGATAAACTGGTTACGATCTTTGACGCTATTCTTGAAGCTTTCCCAACTGCTGTCGATGAATTCACCCAAAGACACAGCCATATCTTTCATCGCTTTGCCAGTATCGACGATCGAATTTTTATAACCACGCAAACACGCGATCTCTTCGTTGTTCTGGTAATCCTCTTCAGCCTTGCATTGATCTTCAAAGCCACAACTGCGAATGGAATCTTTCATCTCTGGGAACTGTCTTCCTAACTCTTCACACCCCAGGGTTTGTATTTGCATCTCGCACTGAGCGACCGCAAGTTTACGCATTTCTTGAGTCTGCGATGAACAGGATTTTGTTTGCATGCACAAGACAGACAAGCCAGATGGATAAGATCCAATGGAAATACCCGGAAGACTGACTAGAATTAAGGCCAGCAAATGAACAAGAAACAAATAAGACTCCTTGATCGCTTGTCGGCAGCTCCGCATCGTAATGAAGTCTTAATCAAGCAGCTAGACCATTTTCTGATACGCATTTTTATCGCTGCACAAATACAGGATGGCATCATCTGTCCCCGAATGTAGAGTCAGTGCTAGAAACTCATCACTGGAGGCTTCCCATGAAAAGATTCGCGGCTGCCTTATCAATGGCAGTATTCCTGGTTTCTCCTCTGCTTCGTGCTGACGATACAGCAGACAGAATCAAAGAACTTAAATACGAAATTCTGCAAATTGCTTTTGATGCCCAAGGTGAATTTGATACCGATGACAACAGCGTTGAAGTTCGCCAAAAATTGGATCCCTTAGTTGATGAGCTTGCGAGTCTCGTTCCGGCACGCACAGAGCAAGAAAAACTGATCGACGTCATCGGCACTTGGTATCAAGTCTGGGCCGATGGTCCCGGAGGTCAACCCGGCATGGGCGCACGTGCGGATTCAATTTGGCAAGTTGTCTTTCCAGAGGGCTACTACTGGAACGTTGCCCGCGATCAATATGGTGAAGCAAAAAATATGGGTTATTTGCGCGGCAAATTCACTGTTGGCGATAACGCTCTTAATATCGAATTTACCAAAGCCGTTACAAACCCCGACTGGAGCTATTCAGAACCGACACGCCTTGCCATGTTAGCAGAATTTGGAGCATTCGATAAAAACCCTGCTCCACCAGAGCAAAGCCCCATTGGCAAAAAAGGAATTCTGCAAAACGTTTACGTCGATGAAGATATTCGCATCGTGCGTGGCGGCGGTGGCGACTTCGGAAATAATACGTATTTATATATTCTTGAAAGAGACTAGCAGCGTATAAAGTTGCATCAGGCGGAAAAATTACTATGATGGGGCCTCGAAAAGAGGTTCCTGTTTTATGCGTATGAAACTCCTGTTCGTTCTTGCAACTGCATCCCTAGCACTTACATCTTGCATCACCAAAAATGCTCAAGTAAAAAAAGAGCCGGTGAAAAAAGAGACTCAATCCGTTCAGCAAGATCCTTATCTTTATCTTGAAGAAGTTGAAGGCAAGAAAGCCCTCGAGTTTGCAAAAGCCGAGAGCAAACGCACTGTCGCTCATTTCAAAAAAGATCCAAACTTTAATTCTATCAAAAAAGATTTAACCAAGATTGCTTTAGCCGATGATCGTCTACCGCAAGTTTATTTGATGAACGGCGAAGTTTATAATTTCTGGCAAGACAAGAAGCACACGCGCGGCATCTGGCGCAAAACTTCTGTTGAAGAGTTTAAAAAAGAAAAACCGCAGTGGAATGTCCTTCTTGATCTTGATGCTTTAGCGAAAAAAGAAAATGAAAACTGGGTGTGGGCCGGTGCGGATTGCTTGCCGCCTAAAAACACACGTTGCCTGATTTCACTTTCTCGTGGTGGTAAGGACGCAAAGGTCACGCGCGAGTTTGATTTAACGTCTTTGAGTTTCGTAAAAGACGGCTTCTTCCTTCCTGAAGCGAAAAGTTATGCGACGTGGATCGATCAAGACACTCTTTACGTGGGCACAGACTGGGGTGCTAATTCTTTGACGGATTCAGGCTACCCGATGATTTCAAAAATTTTGAAACGCGGTCAGGCTTTGAAAGACGCGAAAGAAGTATTCCAAGGTAGCAAAAAAGACATGAGTGCTTCAACATTCACGTACTTTACGCCAAAGAAAAACTATATCTTCCACTTCCGTACAATTTCATTCTATGAAAACGAAGTTTGGTATGAAGACGAAAAAGGTGTCAGAACTTTGCTACCTGTGCCGACAAGTGCCGATTTTTCTGGCGTGTTTGATGACTACTTCTTATTCCTGTTGCGCGATGACCTTAAAACCAACACGCGCATGATTCCTGCGGGAAGCTTAGTGGCGTTACCAGCGCAACGGTTGAAACTTAAAGAAAAAGCTTTGGATTTCTTGGACATTTTGTTCACACCCAAAGCAAAACGTTTCTTAAGTCACGTTGGTATCAGCAAGACGGCAATTTATTTGAATTTGAATGATAACGTTCAAGGCAAAGTCGCACGCATCACCCGTCAAGAAACTGGCAGCTGGCAACTTGCGGATTTGAATCTTGGTAACAAAGGTGTTGCACGCGCTTATTCAAATGACGCCTTTGATGATGCCTTCTTGGTTAATTACACGGACTTCCTAAGTCCTTCGGCAATTTATCTTGGTATGCCTGCGGATAAAAATTCAGACTGGGCGTTGTTGAAGTCAGCTCCACCGCGCTTTAATTCGGCTGAAATGACAGTTGATCAAAAAGAGGCGAAAAGCAAAGACGGCACGATGATTCCGTACTTCATCATTCATAAAAAGAACATGAAGTTGAACGAAAAGAATCCAACGCTCATGTACGGCTACGGCGGTTTCGAAAGCCCGATCCTGCCCTACTATCTTGATAGCATCGGCAAAGTTTGGATTGAGCGTGGCGGCGTTTTTGTTGTAGCAAACATCCGTGGTGGTGGCGAGTTCGGTCCATCATGGCATCAAGCTGTGCTTCGTGAAAATCGCACGAAAGTTTACGATGACTTCATCGCAGTCGCAGAAGATTTGATTAAATCAAAGATCACAAATGCGGGACATTTAGGAATTCAAGGTCGATCTAATGGTGGGCTTTTAACTGGCGCCACGGTCGTCCGTCGTCCTGACTTGTTCAATGCAGCTCTTGTTGAAGTGCCATTGCTTGATATGCTTCGCTATCACAAGTTGCTAGCGGGTGCGAGCTGGATGGAAGAATACGGCAATCCCGACGACGCGAAAATGCGAGAAGCTATCTTGCAGTACTCCCCTTATCAAAACGTGAAAGCTGACAAGAAATATCCAGAAATCTTCTTTATGACGAGCACTAAGGATGACCGTGTTCATCCAGGACACGCGCGCAAAATGGTCGCACGCATGAAAGAACAAGGACACAAAGTTTACTACTACGAAAACACAGAAGGTGGTCACGCAGGCAATGCGAATATCAAACAGAAAATTCTGTGGAACACACTAGAGTATACTTACTTGTGGCAGAAGTTGGGCCCGGCTCCTAAATAGTAGGAGCTTCGGCTTTTTGGAAGATCCAATAAGGACTTCTTGATTTAAGCAATTGCAATTTGAAATGGTCCGCGATCCACTTCATCGTTTTTTCTGAAAAGAAAGTGACGTGGGTCAGATCGCGTCTGTAATACCAATCATGGAATGCGGCCTCACCCTTGTGGGATGAAGTCATGATCGCCAGGATTCCTCCTGGCTTTAACATCTTCAACATCTTGATGATTTCAATGCGTGGTTCATGCAAGTGCTCCCACACCTCTGTTGATGTGATGATGTTATAGCTTTTGCGAAGAGCATCTTGATCGGGATGATAGAAAAGGTCGTAATTTGTGACGCGGAAGTTTTTTTCCGTCAGCCAATTTCCTAAGAAGGCCGTAGGACCGCAGCCAAAATCAAGAATGCTAGTATCAACCGGATCACGTTTCACATTTTTCGTAAATTGCTCGACATCCTTCACCAAAGGCTCAAGGAAAGCGCGATAGCCTTTCATATCTTCGTTTTGATGGTGATCATAACGAGACTTCTCTTGGGAAGACGTCAGGCGCTCTGCCGGATTCATAAAGATCAGGTCGCAGAAGGCGCAGTGAAAATAGCTCTTTTCGGGCTTCTTAATCACATTAAATGGCGCTGTATGAGGAGCCTGACACAATAAACAATCCATACCTGACTTTTTCCTAATAAAGTGTTAAGGTCAAGGCTATAGACCTACTCCGGCTTTGTCGGAGTACATAAATAACCTCGAGGTAATTATGGCGCAAATCACAATTTACAAGAAGAATCCATGCCCGTATTGCGACCGTGCAGTGAATTTCCTTAACGGAAAAAATCTGACTTACGATCTTATCGATCTGACAGACAAGCCAGAAGAAATCGACCGCATCAAAGCGGAAACTGGTTGGAGAACTGTACCTATCATCTTGATCAACGGCAAACTGGTTGGTGGCTACACGGACCTGAAAGCCCTTGATGATGAAGGCAAATTAGACGCGATGTTGGCAGGGAATTAATCCCTTACATTTTGCGGAAAATAAAAAGGATCTGGCTTCGCGCTAGATCCTTTTTTTTTATTTCTAAGTTTTTGATTCACGGTAGTTCTATTGTCGCAATTCCGTTCGCGCCGACATCTCATGCGGGACCGAGAAGAATTTTTCAACACCTTCGATCATCTGATCTGTGTTCTGCGCTTTTGCGCACACGCTTGTTAAGGCATTTCCAAAAGGCAGCCACACCGATGTCGTTCTGACATAGAAACGCACTTTGCGCATGGCTTTATCTTCGCCGAAAAACTGAACGGATTTTTTAATCAAACTCACTAAAACTTTTCCGTATTCAGCGCCCTCTTCTTCTGGAGTGCTTGGAGCGCGCAAACCTTCTTTGCCTGCAGGTGCAGAAAAACCAAGACGCTCACCCAATTGCCACATCATCCACGGACGAGCCGCTAGAGCGCGACCGGCCATCGCCATATCGCAACCCGTTTCTTCAAGCATGGCGATCACATCGTCAGACGTTTGCACGTCTCCATTGCCGATCACTGGAAAGTCGACAGCTTTGTGCAGTTGTTTGATTTGTTCCCAGTCCGCAGAGCCACGGCGTTTTTGTGCCGCCGTTCGCGGATGCAAACACACCCACGCAGCACCAGAATTTCTTAAACCTTGTACGAACGTCAAAAGTTCATCGAATTCTTTGGTGCTACCAACGGCACGCAACTTCACACTGACTGGCACCGTAGAATTTTTGACGGTCATGCGCACAACTTCTGCCGCATATGATGGATCACCCATAAGTGCCACGCCGTAATTATGCTTCAACGCTTTTTGCACGGGACAGCCCATGTTGATATCAATCGCTTCGGCACCCCACTCGATCAAACGTTTGACGGTTTTTGCGATGGGTTCTTCTTCATTGCCAAGAATTTGCGGAACTAGTCCCGTTTCAGATTCCGAGCGCATTGTTTCAGGTGTGGTTTCGAGATTTTCATCGGGCACTCGACGCGAGTTCAACATCTCTGTCGGCCAGATCGTAAAGGCATCGGACGGCAAGTATTCGCGAATCACTTCGCGCAATGCCACGTGAGTCAGCCCCACCATGGGTGCCAAACACAACGGAAAATTCACTTTGCCATCTAGAATCGGACGATGCAGTCCCAATTTACGATTCATATCACCTAACTAACATCTTAAACAAAAAACGGAGACCTGTTAAAGCCTCCGTTTGCATTTACTCTTCAGCTCCTGCCGAAGATTTAAATATATTTTTCGTACTACGCTGCTTTTGGAGCAAACATGTCTGGGGCGAATTGCTTCAACAATTCAAACGCACCGAACATCACGCCTGTGAAAAACAAGTCGCCATAGATTTGATTATCGAAGAACGGAATCGCAGCTACGTAACAAGTCACAAGGCCTTGGAAAGATTTTGCATACATTGCTTCTGTCATCCACACACCGAAGTTTGAAATCAAGAAAAACACAGAGCTTGCAACCAAAGACGCCGTCGCCAAACGCATCGGGCTTCTTGTGTTACCACGAAGAGACCAGCCCATCATCACGATCAACACGAATGGTACATAAACGAAAACCATCGTTGGGTGAAATCCCAAAACCAAATCACTCAAGAAAAGTGCGGCAAGAGGAATCACCATCGAAAGACGTTTAGATGGGAAGTAAGCTCCACCAAACAAAGCTGTTGCGCCGATTGCAGTGAAGTTCCAAGGATGCGGGATCATACGAGTGAAAGCCGCGCCTAGAACCATCAAAACCAATGTCATAAGTGTAGTTGTGCGTGTAGTCATACGGCCGACGCTATCACTTATTCATACGGTTGTCTACCAACTCTTGGACCACACTTGGGTCCGAAAGAGTTGTCGTATCACCTAATTGATCAGGATGATTTTCTGCAATTTTTCGCAAAATGCGACGCATGATTTTCCCTGAGCGAGTCTTCGGTAAGCCCGGCGCCCACTGAATAAGATCTGGTGTGGCAATAGGACCGATCTCTGTACGAACCGTTTGTACCAGCTCCTTCTTTAGATCCTCAGAGGCCACTTCACCGGCCTTCAATGTCACAAACGCGTAAATGCCTTGGCCTTTGATATCGTGCGGATAACCGACCACCGCTGCTTCAGCGACACGATTGTTTGCCACCAATGCCGACTCAATTTCTGCCGTTCCAATACGGTGCCCCGACACATTGATCACGTCATCGACACGGCCTGTGATCCAATAGTAACCATCTTCATCACGACGACAACCATCACCCGAGAAATAATACCCAGGATAAGCAGAGAAATAAGTCTCTTGAAAACGATCATGATTTTTAAATACTGTGCGCGCCTGACCCGGCCAAGAATCTGCAATCACAAGGATGCCGTCACCAGCTCCTTGAACTTCTTTTCCTTCTAACGTCAAAATTTTCGGCTGCACACCAAAGAATGGCAACGTCGCCGAACCTGGTTTCGTAGCAATCGCACCCGGCAAAGGAGTGATCATATGACCACCCGTTTCTGTCTGCCACCATGTATCCACGATAGGACAACGAGAATCCCCCACCACATCGTAGTACCATGCCCACGCTTCAGGATTGATAGGTTCACCGACTGTTCCTAAGATTCGCAAAGTTTTTCGCGACGTCTTTTTCACCGGCGCATCCCCTTCACGCATCAATGAACGAAGGGCCGTTGGCGAAGAATAGAAAATAGAAACTTTGTGCTTATCAACCACTTCCCAAAAACGTGATGACGTCGGATAATTCGGCACACCTTCAAACATCAAAGAAGTCGCGCAGTTTGCAAGCGGACCGTAAACCACATAACTGTGTCCCGTCACCCAACCGACATCCGCTGTACACCAATAAATATCTTTATCGTGATAATCGAAAACATCTTGATGAGTCATTGCCGCCCACAATAAGTATCCACCCGTTGTGTGCAGCACACCTTTTGGTTTGCCCGTCGAACCCGACGTATAAAGAATGAAAAGCGGATCTTCCGCATCCATTTTTTCTGGCTCACAAGTCTCATCGACCGTTGGGGCAATTTCGTGATACCAAATATCACGACCGGCTTTCATATCGATATTGATTTCAGCGTATTTCACGACCAAAACTTTTTCGACCTTGTCCGTTTTCAAGCAGGCCTTATCGATGTTCTCTTTAAGCGCAAGGGATTTACCACCACGATAACCACCGTCAGCAGTAATCACGAATTTCGATCCACCATCTTCAATACGGTCAGCGATCGAATCAGGAGCAAAACCACCAAAGATCACAGAGTGAATAGCACCGATACGCGCGCATGCTAACATCGCGTAAGACGCTTCCAAAATCATTGGCATGTAGATCGTCACCACATCGCCTTTTTTCACGCCCATTTTTTTAAGGACATTGGCAAAGCGACTGACCTCTTGGTGCAGTTGACGATAGGTGATTTTTTTTGAAGGAGTTTCTGGGTTGTCAGCTTCCCAGATCAGCGCGACTTTATCAGGATTTTTTGCCAAGTGACGATCGATACAGTTGTAGGCAACGTTTAGTTTTCCGCCTTGGAACCATTTGATGCTCACAGGTTTTTTGAAACTTGTGTCTTTAACCTTTGTCCACTTTTCAAACCAATCAAGACGGTTCGCTTGCTCTGCCCAAAATTTTTCTGGATCTTTCACTGACGCCTCATACATTTCTTTGTATTTCTTTTCAGTGATGATCGCAGTTTTCGCGATATCGGGATTGATGGGATAAATCTCTTTATGCATAGACACCTCAATGCGCTTTAACTTTTGCTCATCGTCATATGAACAAATAATTCCTGGTTACTGACAGATTCGCCGAGCAAACATTCTACTTAAATCCTAGTCCTGTTCGCTTAAGGGTCAATTGCTAAATGGCTTGTTCTCGAATTACAAACTCGTCAACTGTCTGCACTCAGGTTGGAGTTTCGTCCGCAGGCGTTGCTCTGGTGGCGGATGCTCACGCAGAAAAAGAAAAGGCCGAAGTTTCCTTCGGCCTTTTAAGTTTAACATTTTGCAAAGCTGATTAGTTTACATCTTTGTAGTCAGCGTCGATAACGTCGTCGTTACCTTTGTTGTCTGAAGATGCTTCGCCGCCACCTTGCTCTTGTTGGCCTTCTGCACCTGGTTGAGCACCTTGTTTTTTGTACAAGTCAGAGCTCAATTTGTGAGTCAAGTTTTGCAATCTTTCGAATGCACCTTTCAACTCTTCAGTGCTTGCCGCTTTATTCTCAAGAACTTTTTTCGCTTCACCGATAGCGTCGTTTGCAGACTTCACTTCAGCTTCAGGCAATTGCGCACCAGAATCTTTGATCAACTTCTCAGTTTGGTAAACCAAGTTGTCGAGGTTGTTTCTTTGTGTCGCAGCCTCTGCTTTGTTTTTGTCTTCTTCAGCGTGGCCTTCAGCATCGCGAACTGCCTTTTTGATTTCCTCTTCAGACAAACCACTTTGTGCAGTGATTTTGATCTGCTGAGTTTTACCAGAAGACATGTCTTTCGCAGATACGTGCAAGATACCATTCGCATCGATATCGAAAGTCACTTCAACTTGAGGAACACCACGTGGTGCTGGTGGAATGCCCACTAGCTCGAAGCGGCCCAAAGTTTTGTTGTCGCCAGCCATCTTACGTTCACCTTGAAGAACGTGGATGTCTACCGCAGGTTGGTTGTCTGCTGCTGTCGAGAACACTTGTGATTTCTTAGTAGGAATCGCCGTGTTGCGCTCGATCAACGCAGTCATCACACCACCCAAAGTTTCGATACCAAGTGAAAGCGGAGTTACGTCAAGCAACAACACGTCTTTCACGTCACCAGCCAAGACACCACCTTGTACAGCGGCACCTACTGCAACCACTTCGTCAGGGTTCACAGTGCGGTTTGGCTCTTTACCGAAGAAATCTTTTACTGCTTTTTGGATTGCAGGGATACGAGTCGAACCACCCACCAAGATGATTTCGTCGATATCGCTTGCTTTCAATCCAGCGTCAGCAAGAGCTTTACGGCAAGGCTCCATAGAGCGTTTTACTAGGTCTTCAGTCATCTGATCAAATTTCGCACGCGAAAGTTTGATTTGAAGATGTTTAGGACCTGTTTGGTCAGCCGTGATGAATGGCAAGTTGATTTCTGTTTCTTGTGCAGATGAAAGTTCGATTTTCGCTTTCTCTGCCGCTTCTTTCAGACGTTGCAAAGCCATTTTATCGTTTTTCAAATCGATAGCTTGGTCTTTTTTGAATTCTGAAATCAACCATTCCAAGATCACTGTATCGAAGTTGTCACCACCCAAGTGAGTGTCACCGTTTGTAGCGCGCACTTCGACAACACCATCACCTACTTCAAGAACTGATACGTCGAACGTACCACCACCGAAGTCGTAGATAGCGATTTTTTCTTCTTTTTTCTTATCAAGACCGTAAGCAAGCGCTGCTGCTGTTGGCTCATTGATAATACGTTTTACATCAAGACCCGCGATACGGCCGGCATCTTTTGTTGCTTGTCTTTGAGCATCGTTGAAGTAAGCAGGAACAGTCACAACTGCTTCTGTTACTGGTTCGCCCAAATAGTCTTCTGCGACTTTTTTAAGTTTCGCTAGAACCGCTGCACCGATTTCTTCTGGAGAAACCGTTTTACCTTGAACCTTGAATGCACAGTCATTGCCTTTTGCAACCACAGTGTAAGGAACAAGTTTAATCTCTTCTTGAACTTCATCAAATCTGCGACCGATGAAACGTTTTGCAGAGTAGATTGTGTTTTCAGGATTTGTTACAGCCTGACGTTTTGCGATTTGACCAACAAGACGATCACCGTCTTTTGTGTACGCAACAACAGATGGAGTGGTACGCGCACCTTCTTCATTCACGAGAACTTTAGGTTCGCCACCTTCCATAATCGCGACGCATGAGTTCGTCGTTCCTAAGTCGATACCAATAATTTTACCCATTACCTTCTCCTATCTAAAAATCACTTATTAAAATCTCTAAATTTAAATCTTCAAAAGCTATCTATTTTAGGAATCTCAAAACTGAATTTTCTAAAATATATCTATATATAGCTAAAACAAATGTGGGTTCCGAATTGCCTTCGTCAAGGTCGGGACCTCACTTTTTCCATGACAGGTTTTTAATAAATAAAATCAATATGTTACACGAGTTTAACTAGTGTTGGAGAGCAGCTTGCGCCATTATGACTGCTCGCTCCTCTCTTACAAATAAAACTGATTTTATTTAAGCCCCTCTATGGCCCTGGCGCAACCCTTCATGCCCAGGGTCTTTTTTTTGCCACAAAATAAGCCTATTTTTTGCGACCGAACAGGCTGCCCTCGCCCTTCACATCGAGACCGCGAGCTTTCGCAATCTCACGCAATGCTTTCTCTTCGTCTTTATGCAATTTGTCTGGGAACTGCACATTGACGTGGAAGTAAATATCGCCCCGACGACTGCCACGCAATGAAGGCAAACCTTCGTGCGCAAGCTTGATGTTGTCACCAGGATGCGCGCCTTTTGGAATTTCCAATTTCGCTTTTCCTGTTACTGTCGGCACTTCGATTTCGGCACCCAACAACATTTGTACGTACGGTACTGAAAGCTCTGCGAACAGATCCTCACCGCGACGTTCAAAGTTATTATGCGGTTTCACGCGAATCTCGACATAAAGATCGCCCGGAGGTCCGCCCATGTAACCGCCTTCACCTTCAGTTGCGACTCTTAAGCGAGTGCCAGTGTCGACTCCTGGAGGAATGTTCAGACGGATTTTTTTGTGTTGGGCTTTACGGCCTTTGCCTTTGCACGACTTGCACGGATTTTTTACGACTTGGCCTTTTCCGTGACATGTTGGACACGTCGATGCCATCGCAAAGAAACCTTGCTGACGCACGACTTGCCCCGAGCCATTACACATCGGGCACGTGTCTGGATGAGTGCCTTTTTCAGCGCCCGTTCCTTTACACTCACCACAATTTTCATCGGTATCAAATTCGATTTCTTTTTCTAAACCAGAGATCACATCTTTCAACGTGACTTCAGTGACGTAGCGCAAATCTGATCCACGACGTGGACCATTTTGTTGACGAGCTCTTTGTTGGCCACCGCCACCAAAGAAGTCGCCAAAGATATCACCGAAGTGCGAGAAAATATCGTCGACGTCTTGGAAGCCACCGCCACCTCCACGCCCACCGCTGAATGCTTGATGACCGAAACGATCGTACTGCGCACGCTTTTGTGGATCGCTTAGAATTTCGTAAGCGCCTGCGGCCTCTTTAAATTTTTCTTCAGCTTCTTTATCGCCCGGGTTTTTATCAGGATGAAACTGCATCGCAAGCTTGCGGTAAGCTTTTTTAATAGCATCAGCTTCTGCGTCACGGGCAACGCCTAAAATTTCGTAGTAATCTCTTTGCGCCATAGCATGACAAAATATGGTGACGAATCAGCCCAGGTCAAGCTGCGGGTCAGATTCTTCGAGGAAGATGCTGTGAATTTGTGCAATTGCGTTTCGCGTTACAACGCGACTGGAATATTCAGACTATTTTTGAGTCTTTTTCATCGCTTCGATCTTGTCTTCGAG
Source organism: Bdellovibrio sp. NC01 (assembly GCF_006874625.1). Lineage (NCBI taxonomy): Bacteria > Pseudomonadati > Bdellovibrionota > Bdellovibrionia > Bdellovibrionales > Pseudobdellovibrionaceae > Bdellovibrio > Bdellovibrio sp. NC01. The sequence goes on along the minus strand of NZ_CP030034.1, from coordinate 1,217,435 downwards.
GCGTTTGATGATCGTCGGATCTTGTTCGCTGTCCTTCATTTCCTGAAGCAGCTGCTGCGCTAAATCGAGCTCGCCATTGTCAGAATAAAGACGACCCGCAAGCGCAAAAACCCACGGTGGCGCGCCGTTTTGCCCGGCTTGGATCAGCAACTCTGCCGCACGCTTTTTGTCTTTTACTTCGTAAAGGTAGTGGTAGGCTGCGCGGTAAAGAATAGGCCAATCATGTGGAAAGGCTTTAACACCTTTATCGAAAATTTTTGTGGCGCCATCAATATCAGAAATTAAAACTGTTAGAGCCAAACCACCTGCCGCATAAGGGATGCGAAAGTGCGGAGAAAGGCTCGTCGTCGCATCTAGCATGCGAAACAACCAAGAATCGTTTTTGCAAACATTGCCAGCTTCCGGCTGATCACAATAATCGAAATCTTGAATTGTGCGAATCCAAAAAACATCCGCGATAATTTCGTTATAACCAAAACTAAGATGTTCAATCATCGGTGGCGGCGAAATAAGTTGGCGCGAGCGAGACGATATTTGGTTTGTTGTAAGCTGAGTCGCGACCACAAGGCCCAAAGCAAAAATCCCAAGCACCAGGCTTGGGATTTTAAAGTAGAATCTTTGAAAGGATTCAGCTTGAACCATGTTATTGGATCGCAGGGCTTTGATTCAAAAGAACTTTACTGTCGTTGATTGACCAACCATCAGTCACGTTATTAGTCGTGATAACAGCAGCTGCAGTCGCTGTGAAAGCAGTTGCAGTCAATGAAGAAACAGAAGCACCTGTATCAGATGAAGTTGGTGGAGCTTGGTTAGATGCACCATTAAGAACTGTACAGCCAGAGCCGCCCGCAGAAGTCGTAACTACCGTACCACCAGTACCACAATAAGCTACTGTTGTTCTGCTCGCACCACGGCCTGTTGGAACTGTTTGGAAACCATTCGCAGTACCAGCATCAGTCGTTGAACCACTGAAACCAACGTTATATCTCAATTGACCCTCTGGAGAGTAACCAATCGCACCAAACATTGAGTGATAAGCAGTATATTCAGCATAGAAAGCTTTTTCTGATGTGTACAAAGAAGACAAATTCGTCTTAGCCTCAGTTTGACGAGCTTTTGCAATATACTTCTGAATATTAGGAATAGCGATAGACGCAAGTACACCGATGATTGCGACAACAACCATCAATTCTACAAGCGAGAAACCGCGTTGAGACGTTCGAGACGAGTGATTCATTAGAAGACCTCCATGGTTCTTTTTCTTTCAAAAATGTCTAACTACAATAGTGTGTCAAAATTAAATTCTAAATGCAATACGCCGTCTCATATATGAGCCTAAAAATATAGACATGTTTACATAATACTAATTTTATTATTTCTCTAGAGCGTACTCTCTACAGACCTAATTCCAGCTTTTTTTATTCCACTAGACTTGCCCTCGTGAATAACGTGCTCATATTGAACCTTGGAGTAGAATAAACACATGGGCAATAGCAACGACAATAATAGTAATTATCCATTCTCAAATACCGAGGGAGAGTCGGCGGTACAGTCCGTACCAAAACTAGACACTCCGAAGATGTATAAAGTTATTCTTCTGAATGATGACTACACCCCCATGGATTTTGTGGTCCTTGTATTGCGTCGTTTTTTCGCGAAAACAGAGGAGCAAGCGACGCAAATCATGTTAGATGTTCATAAGAAGGGTGCAGGTGTCGCCGGGATCTACTCATTGGAGATTGCCGAAATGAAGGTGATGCAAGTCAACCAATTCGCGCAACTCAATCAGAATCCGCTGAAAAGCACACTGGAGGAGGAACCATGATGAGCCGCGAACTGGAACGCAAACTTGGTGAAGCCACTGAACTTGCAAAACGCCATCGTCACGAATTCGTTACTCTTGAGCATATTCTTTTAGTGCTCAGTGAATCCCCTATCATGGTTGAGATTCTTGAAGCCTGCGCAGTGAATGTGCAAAAGCTTCGTCAGGATCTTCGTGACCATTTGAAAGTAGGAATTCCTCAGATCACCGATGATCAGTTGTCATCTTATGGTGGTTTTGAGTCGTGGAATCCTGAATTTACTCTTGCCTGCCATCGTCTGATTCAACGAGCTGCCATTCAAATGAAGAGTGCGGGTCGCAACCAAATCAGCGAAGGAAGTTTACTTGTGTCTTTGTTCTACGAACAAGATTCACACGCTACTTTCGCATTGGCTCGCCAGGGTCTTACACAATTTGACATCATTAATTACATCTCTCACGGCATTACAAAAGATGGAAAAGAACATGACATTCCACCTGCTGCTCGTGAAGGTTATCAAAGTGGTGGCGGTACTTCGGCGCAGGAATCTTATGAAGAAGGTCGAGGCTCCCCGCTTGAAAGTTTCTGCGTGAACTTGAATGAAAGAGCACGTCAGGGCAAAATCGATCCACTCATTGGTCGAGAAGATGTTCTTGCGCGTACAATTCAAGTTCTTTGCCGACGCACTAAAAACAACCCTCTACTGATTGGTGAACCTGGTGTCGGTAAAACAGCCGTCGCTGAAGGTCTAGCCGCAAAAATCGTAGCTGGTGAAGTGCCTGAAAAATTAAAAAACGCTGTGATCTATTCACTCGACTTAGGTGGCTTGCTTGCGGGTACAAAATTCCGTGGTGACTTCGAAGGTCGTTTGAAAGCTGTCGTCAAAGAAATCGGCAAACGTCCTAACACGATCTTATTCATCGATGAGATTCATACTATTGTTGGAGCAGGTGCTACAAGTGGCGGCTCTATGGACGCTTCCAATTTATTGAAACCCGCTCTTGCAAGTGGTGATATCAGTTGCATCGGTTCAACGACACATACGGAATACAGACAGTACTTTGAAAAGGATCGTGCGCTGAACCGCCGCTTTCAAAAAATTGATATTAACGAACCTTCTAATGAAGATTGCATTAAAATCCTTCACGGATTGCGCAAAGCTTATGAAGAGTTCCATAATGTGAAATTCACTGACGAAGCCATTCGCGCGGCTGTTGAATTGTCACAAAAACATATTCACGGAAAACTTTTGCCAGACAAAGCGATCGACGTTTTGGACGAAGCAGGAGCCCACTTCCGCTTGAAAAATGAATCGACATCTGACGAAGTGAAAATTGACGTTCAAGATATCGAAGAAGTCATCGCGAAAATGACAGGCTTGCCTGTTGCGACTGTTTCTTCGAGTGAAAAAACACAACTTCGTGATCTGGATAAAAAACTAAAAGCTTTGATCTTCGGTCAAGACGAAGCCATCGATCGCCTGGTTGCAAACATCAAATTTGCACGCAGCGGTTTGGGTCGTCCTGAAAAACCAATTGGTAGCTTCCTCTTCACCGGCCCGACGGGTGTTGGTAAAACGGAAGTCTGTCGTCAATTGGCTTCAATCATGGGTGTTCATTTTGAACGCTTCGACATGAGTGAATATATGGAGAAACATGCGGTCGCCCGTCTTGTTGGTGCGCCTCCGGGATACGTAGGTCACGAAGAAGGTGGCTTGTTAACGGAAGCCGTCACAAAAAATCCTTATTGTGTTCTGCTTCTTGATGAAATTGAAAAAGCTCATCCGGACGTCACAAATGTTCTGTTGCAAGTCATGGATGCGGGTCGTTTGACTGACAGTAATGGTCGCGTTGCGAATTTTAAAAACGCGGTGATCATTATGACTTCAAATGCGGGTGCACTTGAAACTTCACGTGGTTCAATTAGCTTTGTTGAAGAAAATCGTGGCACTCTATCGATGGATGCAATTAAAAAAGCATTCTCGCCAGAGTTCATCAACCGTCTTGATGCAGTCGTTTCGTTCAGAGATTTGAGTGAAGATATGGTTTTGAAAATCACTCAAAAATTTGTCGACGAATTGAAAATGACTTTGCTTACGAAAAAAGTCGAATTGAATACGTCTCAAGATGTCATCAAATGGCTTATGAAAAAAGGCTATGACAAAGTGTATGGTGCTCGTCCACTTGCGAGAGTCGTGGATGAACATTTGAAAAAAGCTTTGGTTGATGAGTTGTTATTCGGTCGTCTTGTCGATGGTGGTCGTGTCAATGTGGAACTAGAAAACAATGCGTTGAAGTTCCAATTTAGCACCACTTCGACGGGTGGCACGGGACAAAAAAATCAAAAGCAGCCAGTTACTACTTAAGCCGCGCCGCTAGTGCTATTGACAATTCTCCAGGAGGCATCACAATTAAGGTGTCTCCAAAGGAGTAATTGTCTATGGCATTTCTAAAACGTATCGGCTTGTTTGTTCTCACAAACGTTCTGGTGATGGTCACAATTGGTATCGTATGGTCTCTTGTGAGCCACTTCCTCGGCCTTGCCGGTTTAAATTCTTACATTCCATTCTTGATGGCGTTCTGTCTTGTGTGGGGTATGGGTGGCGCCTTCATCTCTTTGCTGATGTCCAAATGGATGGCAAAGATGTTTCATGGTGTGCAGATCATCGATCCTAACAGCACAAACCCAGAACTTCGCGCGCTGGTAACGACAGTTCACAATCTTGCTCGTCGTGCGCAACTTCCAAAGATGCCTGAAGTTGGTATCTATGATTCTCCAGACGTTAATGCGTTTGCGACAGGTCCTTCAAAAGGCAACGCTCTTGTTGCTGTATCGACAGGACTTTTGCAGCGTATGACAGATGAAGAAATCGAAGGCGTTCTTGGTCACGAAATTGCCCACGTTGCAAACGGCGACATGGTGACGATGACATTGATCCAAGGTATCGTGAATGCGTTTGCAATGTTCTTCTCTCGTATCCTTGCGGGTCTAGTGGCTTCCAATGTCGATGAGAAATTCCGCGAGGTCGTGCGCTTCGCTGTCACAATCCTTGGCGACATCGCTTTCACGATGTTGGGCTCGATCGTTGTGAATTACTATTCTCGTAAACGTGAATTCCGTGCGGACTTGGGTGGCGCAAAATATGCGTCTCGTGAAAAAATGATTGCGGCTTTAAGAAAATTACAAGCAGCTTATCAATTGCCAATTCCACCAGATGAAACTGCGACTGGAACTTTGAAAATTTCTAATCGCGACAAAGGTGGTCTTGCTGGTTTGTTCATGACTCACCCACGCTTGGAAGATCGCATCGAAGCTCTTCAACGCGCTCGTATTTCTTAATCCTCTACTTGTCCCCTGGCTGAAGAGAGCGTAAGCTTTCTTCATGCCACGAATTATCATCGCAGCTTCATTTCTATCGGTACTTATGGGATGTGCGACAACTTCGCGCATTGACACTCAAGTTGAGAAATCAACAAATCCTCCTCTTCCAAGTTTTTTAGCAAAATGGAAAAACGCAAGTCCCACGGATCTTGAAAAGCTTTCTGTTGGTTCGAACGAAAATAATATTTTGTGGTGGAAGACCTACACGTTAAGTCTTGCACAAAAAGATAAAAAACCTGCTGCCGCGTGCACGGGCTTTAAACAGCTTTCAGAAACAGCACAGTTTCCTTTGCATGACTTGGCTTTGCTTCGCGCTTACGAAACATGCCCACGCAATGAAAAACTTTATGCGCTTCCACAAACGGCGAATCCTTGGTATCGCGAGCTTTCTGCTGATATTCGTTTAAAAGAATCAACGGAAACTCCAGATCTACGTGATGATTTAGATGCATTAGTTGAAAAAGCAAAAATCGAAAACAACAAAAAGAATAAAGAAGAATATCTTTTGAAAGCACTTTCGATTGCGCAAAAGATGGAACTTAAAGATGAGTCTGAACAAATACAGACTTCACTTTACAAGAACTCTCCCCGCTTAAATCCAAATCCGACATTTAAGGATTTGAATAACGTAGCGACTGATTATCGTTTCCATCGCGAATTCGATAAAGCTTTGGCAACTTATAAAAAAATCATGGCAAGCAAAGAAGCGACTGCCGACGATAAGTTTCAAGCATTAAAAAATATCCGCATGACCAACAAAGTGGCGCAACGTCGTCAAGAATACATCAACGCTTCTGGCGATTTGGTGAATTGGTCAAAAAAACAATTCAAAGACAACAAAAAAGACCGCAGAGCTGTAGCACGCTTCCACGACACACAAGTTTTGTTTGCGCGCACTTTGTGGACTGAAGATCAATCAACGCAAGCGATGAAAACGTTGAACGAAACTCATCGTATGCTTCGTGGTGCCTACCCGATGGATGAAGTGTATTTCATCATGGGGCGCATGGAAGAAGAAAAAGGCAACTTCGAAAAAGCTTTAGAATATTTCGAAGCCAGTTACGAACAGCCACCAAGCCAAGCAGGTCTTCGTGACAAAATCGCGTGGCTAAAAGCTTGGAACTACTACAAGCTTGAAAAGTGGGCTGAAGCACAAAAAAGTTTCGTGCAAATGCGTGAACTTGCCAAAGAACCGTCTGATGTTGCAAAAGCACGTTTCTGGTCTGCTCGTTCATTTAAAAAAATGAATCAAAATGCAGAAGCTACTTCTGAACTTGAAACTTTGATCAAAGAAGATCCATTGGGTTATTACGGCATGCTGGCATACCGTGAACTGCAAAAAGATTTCCCTGCGATTAAGGTCAACACTGACGAGACAATGAATTTAAGTCTTTTGAGTGTGAACGAATTAGATCCAGCTCTTCGCCAAAACATTGAATGGCTGATTGCGGTGAATGAAAAACCGTTCGCGGAAAAAGCTTTGAATGAAGCTAGCGACGTTTTAAAAAACAACAAAGTCTCTTCCGAATCAACTTGGCTTGCGATGTCTTCTGGATATGCGCGCGCTGGTTTGTATTTACCGTTGTTTTCGACAATTGGCGCTCTTCCTCCAGAAGTGAAAGATCAATTGCTGCAAGATCATCCGGATTTGCTGTTCCCACAACCTTGGGGCGATGTCACGGCAGCAGCTTCTAAAAAAAGCGGCATTCCACGTGAATTCATTTACTCTATCATTCGTCAGGAATCCGCTTTCAATCCTGAAGCGCGCAGTGCTGCTGATGCGTTTGGTTTGATGCAATTACTTCCAGGCGTTGCCAAACAATTGGCGACAGCGAACAAACTTGAATACAGCGAAGCGAATGATTTGTATAAACCCGAGATCAACATTCCACTTGGCGCTTTTGAATTAAAATCTTTGATGAAGAAGTACAACAATCAGTACATCTTGGCTGTTTCAGGTTACAACGCGAACGACTCTGCGATTCGCGGCTGGATGAAAACCCGTTATCGCCCGGACTCGGTCGAATTTATCGAAGAAGTTCCCTACGAAGAGACACGCGCCTACATCAAGCTAACAATGCGCAATTACGTCTTCTACCAACGCATGCTAAATCCGGGAATCGCCATCAAATTCCCTGAAGACCTCTTAAAATTAACAAAGACAAACTAACGCACATCAGTCGTAAAAAAGAAGCAGGCACCCTAAAAAGGTGTCTGTCGTTTTTTTAGACCCATAGTGCGTTAATTACCGCAGTGTAGACCCAAAAAAGTGAACGACACCTTTTAGCGGTTGCAGAAGGTGTCGGTTGGGAGGCTTCCTGGGGTTAGGTTTTGGAAGTTTGGGTAGTTTGCTAGGTCTGTTGAGGTAAGGTCGACGGCTGTTTCTTGGTCAGAGAATTGGAGTTTCAGGGTTTCGTTTGAAACTTCTGAGACTGGGTAGTCCAATTCGTTTGTTGAAGAGCCTGCACCATTGAATTGGGCGTTTGTGACTTTTAATAAGTTGCCTGTTGATGGGCTGTCTTCGCCAGAAATTAAATCCCATGTGCCTGTGATCGAGCATTCTTTTTGAACGCCATTAATTGTTTGCACTTCATACTGTGTGAATGTGTGATCGTCTTTTAAGAACACACGCTGATAGCTGTCGAAACTTTCGTTATGATATGTTGTTGAAAGAGTCAGACTGCTGAAGTCGCCGGAACCTGTGCCATTGCCGGTTGAATAATTACTACATGAAATAAGACCCATCGCTGCTACTAAAACTGTTGCACATAGAATTGAGTTTTTCATAAGTACCTCATCGGAGCGAGGTTCCTAGACTTTAACCTGATACTGATTCTCGCTCAGCTCTCTATTGCCTCTCAAAAACCTGCCTTTATTGTCTCACTCTGAAACAATCCCCGAGTCTAAAAATGCTTCACCTCAAGCGAAATCTGCCGATAAGTCCAAGTAGAGAAAGGGGAACATTTCATGTTTTCTCGCAAATTGTGGATTGCAGCTGGCGGAGTCGCATTGGTCTTCTTTGGAGGCCTTGGCGTATACATCTATCAATCGGAGCAATCCCCTTCTCGTACGCAGAGTTCGAAAAAAGATAGCAATCGTCTTTTTGAAAATTCATTCATCACATCACAAACTGACAAAGTTGAAGATGAACCTTCAGCGTTGTTTAACGATCCCGCGATCAGCCAAGCATGGGGTTTGAAAAAATCAGATGCGGCTCGTGCGTGGTCGATCACTAAAGGTTCAAAAGAAATTCTTGTTGCGATCATCGATACGGGTATTGATGAAAAGCACGAAGACTTGCACGACAACTTGTGGAACAACCCAGGCGAGTCCGGTAAAGATGCTCAAGGTCGCGACAAAGCCAGCAATGGTGTTGACGACGACGGCAATGGTTTCATCGATGACGTTCACGGTTGGAACTTTGTTGGTAACAATCCTAAATTGGACGACAATCACGGTCACGGAACTCACATTGCGGGGATCATTGGTGCGGAAGCTGGTAACGGCAAAGGCATCATTGGTATTTCTCCACAAGTAAGCCTTATGGTTCTTAAATATTACGATCCAAAAGTTCCAGGTGCCGACAATCTTAAAAACACAGTGGCATCTATTAAGTACGCTGTGAAAATGGGTGCGAATATCATCAACTATTCAGGTGGTGGTACAGAGTTTTCTCAAGAAGAACATGATGCCATTCAAGAGGCCGAGAAAAAAGGCATCTTGTTTGTCGCAGCCGCGGGTAATGAAAGATCCAACTCGGATCAACATCACTACTACCCTGCCGACTATAAACTTCGCAATATCATCTCTGTGACGGCGATCGATCCGGCGACACAAGTGTTGTCGTCATCGAACTATGGCGTGGATACAGTCGATATCGCGGCTCCGGGTCAGAATATCTTGTCCTGCCTTCCTGGTAACTCTTACGGTTATATGACGGGCACTTCGCAAGCCACTGCGTTTGTGACAGGTGCAGCAGCGTTGGTCATGGCACACAAACAAAACTTCAACGCAGAAGAAGTAAAAAGATACATTCTTTCAACGGGTGATGCGCAAACTCAGTTGGCGTCAAAAACCAGAACATCTCGTCAGTTGAATCTTTTCAAAGCCTTGGCAATCTTGGATCAAGGTGTTTCTGCGACAGGTGTGGTTGCTGTGAATACACAAAATATGGAGCGCTTCACGGCCGATCCTAACGAAAAGAATTCGCGCGCTGAAGACGGTGTCGACCAAACGGCTTCGCAAATGAGCCAATTCGGTCGCTCGTTAATCAATGCAATGGGTTCTTCTACAAATAAGAAAACCAAACTGGGTACTCAGCAAGGAACTGGTGAAGGCTTTTAAGGCTGTCTAATCTATGAAGTCGGAAAGAGAAATCTTTCCGCGCACCATGACGATCAAACCTGAAGTCATGCACGCAAGCGCCACTCCAACTCCGATCAGATTGCGGTGGCCTAAACTCAAAACTCCCCACAACACAAGCAAAGCACTCAGACCATACGGTCCCCAGAACATATACTTCTGCCATTTCGGGCGAGCAGATTGCGTTTCTTCACGCACAACTGGATTTTGTGACAAACCCACCATCATCAAAGAATTGATTCGAGCGATCATCTGATCACACAAAGCGTCCCCGCCTTGCGCCGTTTTGATTTCTTCGTATTTCATGATCGCGAAGCGCAAAGCATCCAGTTCAAGACAGCTACGAATAAATTCGTCGTGCAAAGTTTCGTTCTCGAAGTTTTCAAGAAGGTTCTTCCACTTACGCACTAAACTTGGTTGCGCACGCAGACTTGGATCTTCCGGCAAGCCCTCAAGGCGCTCGAAAATCACGTGGCAAGAGTAACACTCGAAAGCCCTGCGACCGTTCATCGCGCCACATTTCGGGCACGATTTCATCTCGGCAGAAGCCATTTGTTCAGCAATATGCTCTTGTTGCTGAGCAGCAAAAGCCTTCTCTGCAGCGGTTTGCACCAAGAATGCCGAAATAATTTGCTGATTTTCAAGGTTCAACTCAGAAGAGTATTCGAAACCGAAGCGACTATCGCAACCGATGCATTGGAATACAGGAACGTCGCTGAGAATTTCTTCACTCTCAACTTCGTACAATTTCGCGCAAGATGGACATCTAACTTTCAATTTCACGTGGACTCACTCACTCTTTGTGTTACTAATACCATGATGAAGAGATGGTTTCAATTTTTCAAGCAGAAAGCCTACGATTTTCGTTGGGCAATTCTCTCGGGCGTTTTAGTCGGTACAAGCTACATTCCTTTTCCTCCGTGGGCACTGATTTTTTGTTACGCGCCTTTGTGGGTTTCTGTCACTGATGAAAAGACTTCGGTGAAGGATGCTTTCTTCGCAGGATGGGTCACACAATTCATTCTGACTCTGATCGGATTTCACTGGATCGCTTACACTGCGCACGAGTTCGGGCAAATCCCTTGGGTACTTTCCATTGTAGCTCTGCTACTTTTTTGTGCGTTCATGCATCTCTACATTCCTGCAGCGACAGCAATCGCCGTGTGGATGAAAAGAAAATTTAAGATTTCAGCAGGAATCACTTTAGTGATGATCGCTTTGCTGCACTCGCTCTTAGAACGCGTGTGGCCTGCAATCTTCGACTGGAATTTGGGTTACACCCTGATTTGGGCGAAAATTCCGGCGTATCACTTAGCTGATGTCGTTGGTTTCTTGGGCTTGTCGACAATCATTTTACTTTTGAACGCGTGGATCGCCTACATCTGGTTGCAACAGTCGGTCTTGAAAAAAGCCTTCACACATTTGGGTGCTTTAGTCGTTGTTGTCGCGGCGCTTGTGATTAGCGGCAATATTCATGGCCAAGGCTGGAATAAGTTTGATGGCGAAGTTCACGCGACAGTGATTCAAGCCAACATCGGCAATCTTGAAAAAGTCTATGCCGAACAAGGCCGCGGCTATCAAGAGTCCATCACTCGCCGTTTCACCACGTTATCGCAAGAGGCGTTCGTGAAATTCCCGAACACAGATATTTTCATTTGGCCAGAAACAGCGTTCCCCGACTATTTAGATCAACATCTCTTGGGTCGCAAACACACGAATATTTTGGCAGAGGCGATGGGAGCCATCGGCCGCCCAATCATCACAGGCGCTTATTCGAAAGATGAAAAGACGGACGTGAAAGTTGATCAGTCGACATACAACGCTTTGTTCTTGGTTGATGCGCAAGGCAACAATTTGGATAAACCTTATCGCAAAACAGAACTTCTAGCTTTTGGTGAATACCTGCCATTAAGCGAACGCTTCCCGATTTTGTTGAAGTGGTTGCCGTTTGTTTCCAATTTCGGTCGTGGTCATGGCCCCGATGTTATGAAATGGAAATTCAACGACGACGTGATCGCATGGGGTGGTCAGGTTTGTTACGAGGGACTTGATGCTGCTTTCACTCGCGGTCTTGAAGAAAAAGGGGCCGATATTTTGGTGAACGTAACGAATGACTCGTGGTTCGGCTACCCGTTTGAACCACGCCAGCATCTGTACATGACACTTGCGCGCGCGATTGAAGTCCGCAGACCTTTGATTCGCTCAACTAACACAGGTATCAGCACGGCGATTCTTGCAAACGGTGACGTTCTACAAAAATCGCCTCTGCATGAAGAATGGTCTGGCGAATTTGTGTTAAAGTATTTGAAAAATGCCCCTTCAACTTTCTATGTAAAAATGGGCCATTGGGACTGGGCAGTTTATATTGCCGTCCTAGTATTGCTAGCTTTAGTAGGAGCCGTAAATGCAAGATCTCGTCGCTCTTGATTGGATCGAAATTTTAGAAAAGATTAAATCGCACGCAACCAGCGAAGCTGGTCGCGATGCTGTCATGGCAACCAAAGCTCTACGTTCAGAGCAAGATGCTTACGCAAGCTTCCAAGAAATTGCCAGCGCGACGGAAGTCATCAATCAAGGTGTTCGCCCGTTTATGACAAGTTTGGATTTGTATTCAACTTGGATCCTGCGCTTAAAAAAGAATGCCGTTCTTAAAACTTTAGAAATCAAAGACGTTCGCAGCTTCTGTTTTGAAGTTCTAGCTTTGAAAGAAGCTTTGAACCAAGTGGACAACGAGTGGGCACGCAATATCGGTAGTGCTTTGATGCACGCCGAAGAACCTGTTTCAGCGATTGACCAGATCCTGACTCCGGGTGGTGATATCCGTTCTGACGCCAGCGAAACTTTGTATCGCTTGTTCAAAGAAAAAGAACGTCTTGCGCGTGAAGTGCAAACGACGATGGACCGCTTGGTGAAAGCTCATCAAATGGAAAACGTTGTCCAAGATAAGTACGTCACAACTCGTGAAGGTCGTTGGGTGGTTCCAGTAAAATCAGGAATGCAACATCACATTCCTGGTGTCATTCACGGCTCTTCACAAACAAAACAGACTGTGTTCATCGAGCCTGAAACTGTCATCCCCACAAACAATCGTCTGCGCCAAATCGAAGTTGAAATTGAAGACGAGATCGAAAGACTTTTAACCGAGCTTTCGCGCTATCTGTCTTCAAAATCTTCTGAAATCGAAAGTGCTCGTCAACTTCTTGAAGAGTGCGACGTGCGTTTCTCGCAAGCGCAATTCGCAAGCAAAGTAAACGCGCACCCGATTGAGTTTTCGACTGACAGCATGGAGCTGATCGAAGCGCGCCATCCCCTGCTGCAACTTTCTGGTAAAACAGTTGTTGCAAATACCGTTTTGCTTGAAGGCCATAAAGGTATTTTACTTTTAAGTGGCCCCAATGCCGGCGGTAAAACTGTGCTACTTAAATCCATCGGCCTGGCTGCGCAGATGGCACGTTGTGGTTTACCAATTTGCGCAAGTGAAACTTCAAAGATTCCATTCTTTAAAGATGTCCTTGTCGGTATCGGTGATGCGCAAAGTGTTGATGAAGAACTCAGTACTTTTGCGGCCCACTTAAAAGTTCTAGGTAAAGCGGCATCACTGAAAGGTCGTCAAAATCTAGTATTGATCGACGAAATCTGCGGCTCAACAGATCCTGAAGAAGGTTCTGCGCTTGCACGCAGCTTTATTGAAACGTTTTCTGCAAACGACATCTTTGGTGTCGTGACTTCACATTTAGGTCCATTGAAATCCGGTTGGGACGAACAAAGTCGCGTTTTGAACGGAAGTATGGAGTACGACCCTAAAACAGGTCGTCCGACTTATCAGTTCTTGGCTGGTATTCCAGGCGATTCTCTTGCGATCCAAACGGCGAAACGTGTTGGCGTTGCCCAAGCCATCGTACAACGTGCGATGGACGTGCTAGCTCCGGCGACTCGCGCCCGCCTTGAAGGCCTTGAACAAATCGAAAGATTGAAAGCCGATATTTCAATTCTTCAAGATCACTTGCACAAAGAAACGAAAAAAGCGGTTGAGATGAAAAAGAAGTACGAAGGTCTTCTTGAACAGTTCAACAAAGATAAAGACGAATGGTTACAACGCACACTTAAAAAAGCAGAGCGCAAAGTGGAAGAGGCTATCGCTGCGGCGAAAGTCACTGAAACATTCAAACGTCACACCGCTTTACAAGAGATCAAATACAAACTTCCTGAAATCGTAAAAGCAAAACCGATCACTCAAGCCGGAGCCCCGGAAACGGCAGAAGCATTTGCGAAGAAGTTCCCACCAGGAACGAAAGTGTTTGTTCCAAGTTTGAATAACGACGGCATCATTCAAAGCGCACCAAATAACAAAGGCGAAGTGCTGATTTTATCCGGCTCGATTCGTTTGCAATTGCACTGGCAGGATTTGCGTCCTCCGGGCAAGCCACAAAATCCAACTTCGGAACTGGTACGTAAAAGCTCAGGCTTTAGCGTTTCACTTGCTGATGAAGACCGCACGTTAGACTTGCGTGGAAAGACAGTCGAAGACGCTCTTTCTGATTTAGAAGTGGCACTCGACAAAGCGGCCAATGCTCAAGAAGATCGCATGAAGATCATCCACGGCCATGGTACAGAAGCTCTGAAAAAAGCAGTACGTACTTACTTGTCTCGTTCTATCTATGTGAAAAAATGGAAGGCAGGTTCACCCGAAAGTGGTGGCGACGGAATTACATGGGTTGAAATCGGCGAAATGTAATTTCAGAAAGCGAGAGGCGTAAGCGATTATGCAAGCGACTCACTACGAGGTGGCCAGTTGGTTTTTAAGTAAATCGCTGGCCTTTTCTTACTTCATTGCCTTTCTTTCTTTGCTTCCACAAGTTGGTGGCTTGTTTGGACGTCAGGGCATTCTTTCTATCGATCACCTGCTTAACGTTTTAGACAAAGAAGTTGGGGCCGAACGTTTTCTGCAAATGCCTTCGTTGTTCTGGTTTTTCTCTGGCGACTTCACCCTGCGTGCTTCATGTTTTTTAGGAATGCTTGCTTCGTCATTGGCGTTCATCGGCTTTAGTCAAAGCTGGATGTTTTTGTTGTGCTGGGTGCTTTATCTTTCTTTCGTCAACTGTGGTCAGGTATTTTTGTCTTTTCAATGGGACAGTTTACTATTGGAATTTGGATTTCTGGGACTGTTCATGGCGCCCTGGGAATTTGAATGGCTGCCCTTCGGTGCGCACGTCTTTAATCCCATCATTTTAATTTTATGCTGGTTGGTTTTATTTAAACTGATGTTTTGTTCTGGCGTGGTGAAACTTGTGAACAAAGACATCACGTGGAAAAACCTGACGGCATTGAACTTTCATTTCTGGACCCAGCCTCTACCAAATCCGGTTGCTTACTTCATTCACAAGGCACCGCAATGGTTTCATAGACTTTCAACGTTATTGATGTTCACGATTGAACTTGTTGTTCCATTTTTTATTTTCATACCCGGGGTCGTACAAACAGCAGCCGCTACTGCGTTGATTTTATTGCAGGTCCTAATCATTTTGACTGGCAACTTTGCTTTCTTTAACGTCGTGACGATTGGTCTTTGCCTTGGTCTTGTTCCAGATATGTTTTGGAAAATCGAACTTACGCACTACGTAGAACCGACAACATTTTCCTATCCACTTTCATTTGCAGTCTTTGGAGCACTCGTTCCAGCAACGTATTTTTGGATCTATAGAACTTTGTTTGATAAAAGCAAAACACTAGATTTTTTGCTGCCTTATATGCGCCTTCTTTATCCGTTTCGCATTTCCAATCCTTACGGATTATTTGCAGTGATGACGAAGCATCGCCCTGAATTAATTCTTGAAGGCAGCGATGATGGAATTCACTGGAAAGAATATCAATTCCGTTACAAGCCATGTGATCCCAAAAAATTTCCACCAATTGTGGCGCCTCATCAGCCACGTCTGGATTGGCAATTGTGGTTTGCCTCTTTGGAGGGTTTTGGTGAGAATCTATGGTTACAGAACCTGATTGCGCGATTGTTTGCGGAATCCGTGGAAGTGCAAAGTCTTATCGCGGTTGATCCGTTCGGTGGAAAATCTCCGAACTTTTTACGACTGCAAAAATACGAATACACTTTTTCGAGTTTCGAAGAATTACGTAAAAAAGGCATCTGGTGGAAACGACTGTACATCGATCAATACAGTCCCACATTTGCAAAGGAAGATTTCATTCCATGATAACCGAGAGCAAGCCCTTGTTCGAACCAGGAAGAGTGATGACCGGAGAATTTTCCGCACAATGGATCGCTCTTTCTTTGCAAGGACAATGGAGCGAGACTCTTGGTTACAGCGAAGAAGAATTTCGCACTCTTCCCTTCTACAAAATAATTCATCCTGATGATCTAGAACGCACCATTGCTAACAGTGGGATTGCATCCGTTGGCCATGTCAACTGTCTTGAAAACCGTATCCGCACTAAAAACGGTGCCTACAGAAATATCCTTTGGCATTTTTATCAAGACGCATCGACAGGAAAATATTTTGTGACTGCTACCGACGTCACCAAACTTCGTGTTGAACAATTTCTTGCGGAAAAATCTCAAGGGGTTGCAAAAATTGGAAGTTGGGCTTTCGACTGCAATGATGAAAAAATATATTGGACATCCGGCATGTTCACAATTTTCGGCGTCAATCCAAATACCTTTTCCTTAACGTTAGAAAATATTTTTTCTTTTTACAGTCCCAATGATAAGGATCGCATTCGAACTTATTTCCGTTCACTCCCCGATCTTTCTGAAATGGTCGATGAACAAGCACAGATCATTCGTCCTGACGGCACACCTATCGATGTGCGTATTAAGTGCCGCGCTGTCTATCTCAATGGTAAAGCCACTCATCTTTACGGAACTGTACAAGACATCACCGAAGAAAAGCGACAGACATCAGCACTGAATCGCGCTAAAGATGAAGCGGAAGTTTCAAATCGCATCAAGTCCGATTTCTTAGCAAACATCAGTCATGAAATTCGCACTCCGATGAATTCAATCATTGGCATGACCGAACTTCTTTCCGAAACTTCGCTGGATGAAGAACAACGTCAATACGCGTCCGTTCTGGCGCGGGCTTCAGGGAATTTGTTGCAGATATTGAATGACGTTTTAGATCTAGCAAAACTTGAAGCGAACCAACTCAAGTTTGAAAAAATCGGCTTCAACATGTTTGAAATTCTGCAACGAAGTGCTGATCTTTTCAGACATGGTATCGAAGACAAAGGGATCAAATTAATCGTGTCTTTCGATCCCAACATGTCGCCAGTCATGATGGGTGACCCCGCTCGCATTCAACAGGTTTTAAACAATTTGCTCGCGAACGCTTTGAAGTTTACAGATCATGGCACGATCACTTTACGTGCATATAAATTTTCGCAGGATCGTTTCACTGTTGAGGTCACTGATACGGGCATTGGAATTGCGAATGAAAACATCCCTCACCTCTTCCGCCGTTTTTATCAGGCAGATCCTTCTATCTCTCGTCGCTATGGCGGCACAGGTTTGGGTTTAAGTATTTGCAAAGAGCTGATCGAACGCATGGGCGGAGAAATCTCTGTCGAAAGTGTCCCAGGACAAGGCACAACCTTCCGCTTCACTCTGCCAATGACGTAACCCTGAGCGCACAAAGTGACACTCCTAGAATGTCTTCTGCGCAAGGCATGTACGCCTCACAGTGAGAACGTTTCATTCAGAGAATGACAGCCGTTATAAGTTATTGAATTCAAATGTCTTTTCCAAGTGAATCAGAGTGAAATATGGCACCACCGTTGCTTTAGTATCAAGGCAACAGGGGGCTTTATGAAAAACTCAAACTTACTAAAAACTCTTCTCGTACTAAGTATCGCGGCAATGATGACTGCTTGCGGTTCTAACCAAACAACAGGTACAAGCGATCTTTCAAGTCGTTCAACAACGACAGTGACTGATGCTGCTAACAAAGCAACAGCGCTTTGTAACCAAGGTTCAAAAGATGGTATGACGATGAAGTTAAAAGCATTCACAAACTCAAGTGGCTCAGTAGATCTTAGCTACGTTTGGGTTCGTATGACTGCTTTGCCAACGGGTTTTGCAGCGGGCTCCAGCTCTATCTCTTTTTACAAATGGATGGGCAACTCTTCTGGTTCAACTTATCTTGATCCAGCAAAATTGAACTTTGTATTGTGGGATTCTCAAACGGGTTCTTACATCACAACGACGTGGACAACTTCTTTGAAGTGGTCAGATGTATCAACAACAGCTCAAGGCTTGGGTATCTACGATGCACAAACATTCTTTAACCGCGTAAACATTCTTGTGTACTTGAACGATGCTGCTGGCCAATACGATGTCTTGAAAGTTGCAAGCTACGTATCGACTTCAACAGCTGCTCAATCACAAATGGATGTGTTGTTGCCACCTTACTCTGCAAACCCTGCTGCTTACGCAACGGAATCAGACGGCACAACTCGCAACAGCGCACTACAAGCTTTGCACCCATTCAAAACATTGATCAGCTCTGGTTACACAACAACTCAGTTCCAATCAATGGCGCAATCATACTGCTTCTAAGAATTAGATAAAAATTAGAAATAAAAAAAGACGCCTTCCCTGGACGTCTTTTTTATTTTTTGCCGCTTGAAATAATTCATCGTAGTGCGCGGATTTGCGGAAGAAAGCTTAAGCCTTAGCTTCTTCAGCACACCATCCAGGTTCAATCGTCGCCGCAGCTTCGCTGCGGTTCGCGCCGTCGTGGCGCCGACGAAGGCTTCATACGCAAAGACTTAAGCTTTCTTCCGCAAATTTTACTTCGATCAAATAAGCGACAAAAAAGAAAAAGAGACTTAATGGCTGAGATTAAACACTAGCGGTTTCTTCGGGTTTCTTTTCAAAGATGGCTTCGAAGGTGTTCACTAAGATAAACGACAGCAATAAGAATAGCGGGCCCAGATAAAGAGCGTTGCCAATCCCCGCTTCGTCCGTCACCTTACCTACTAATAAGTGCATGACCACCAACATCACCGAATCGGTCGTCATCATGTACGACACCGCTGTATCCAGATCGTGTGGGAATTTTGACGAAATCCATGTGATCGACATCGGATAAAAGGGTGCGACTGTAAAACCCACAGCTGCTAAAAATAACGGATGAACGTGAATGCCTAAGAAAATAAAGATCGCAGATAACACTGTCGACACTGACAATTGATTGCGGATCGATGTCGGGAATTTGACGATCGCAAACATCGAACGCCCGATCAACATGCACACGAAGAAATACGTCACATACAAACTTGACGCTTCCATGTCATAACCTTGAGCACGACGCATGTACAACGCCAGACGCGATGAAATCATGATTTCCGCAGCCACGCAGAAGCTGACCATCAACGCCAAAAACAATTGCGGCTTCAAATTCTTTTTACGATTCAGTTTATGAGTTTCCGCCGTGTGCTCAGAACGCTTGTGAATGCCACGGTGACTGCTGTGAAGTGAATAAAAAATCAAAGATAGCGGCGCGATTGTCGCAACCACAAATGTCCAACGCCAGCTCCCCGTCAAATATTCGATTCCGGCCGCAAGCAGCGGTGACATCAAACTTGCCACACCGTACATTGCATGAAGGCCCGCCACTAACTGCTGCTTCCGTTCAGAGCTAGATCCCAATGGTACCAAGACATTGGGAACAAGGCCCACGATCCCCAAACTTAAACCAAAGATGAAACTGCAAATCAGAAAGAACCAGAAGTATGGCGCACATGCCAAACCAATCATCGCCAAAATTAAAGCAATCGCTCCGCCTTGCAAAACCGCACGGCGATTATAACGACGTAAAAGATAACGGCACAGATAACTCGAGATAAACCCCGAAATAGAGCTTAAGGCATACATCCACGAGCCCATCGAGTCGTTGACGGCGAAATCTTTCATGATCTCTGGAAAAAGCGGCCCGCGCACATTATCGCACAGGCCGAAAACAAAAAGACTCAAATAGGAAATAAAAATGTAGGGCCAAATCATGGCGAAGAGTTACCTGACTAGTGAGAGGATTCTTGGCTAACTTCGTCGGCTTGCAAGTTGTCACCTTGGCGGTAACGATCTACAAGAGCGCTATCCGTTGTTGGGAACGAGAACAACAACGAATGAACATTTGAGTCCTCATCTTCCTGAGTCACAACGATGTAAGTAAGATCTTTTGTCGTTTCGTGATCAGGGAATTCCTTAACAAAGCTGACCAGAACGTTGCCGTCCAAATCATTTTTGCGCCAGATCTCATCAGCTGACTCGATCGTTTCTTCACGAAGGCTCGCGAAATCTTGAAACTTTTCTTGTGGAATGTCTTTGTCGCTACGAACTTTAATCATGGCTTGGTAAAGACCAATCGCCAAAGGGTCGCCTTCAAGCAACGCGTCGCCTTCAACGCCACCCACTGAAGCTTCTTCATAATTTCTGTCGTAAACCATTTCACCACGTTGGTAGTTCTGCCAAACGCGGCTGTCTTTTGTCGCAAAGTGAATGAAAACAAAGCTTGGAACTTCTTCTTCCGAAGACACGTACGCAAGCGCGACATATTTGAAGGCGATATCGCCCTCAGCGATTTCCTTGATGTAGATGAAGACAGGATAATCATCGTAAACTTTGTCATCCATCCAGACTTCGTCAGGATCATCCAAACATGCGTCAAGAAAGTGTTCGCGTGCTATTTGTTCTTCGTCAGTAAAATCATCAACGGAGCGCAAAGAAGCATACTCTTCCGCCAATTTTTGAATCGTCGGCTCGAAATAACCGTACATGTCTGACTCGTTATCAAAAATAAGACCGCCGTGCTCATCGACTAAGATAAGCTCTTTGTCTTTGTCTGTGGCGCTTGTCTTCTTTTTTGCACGAGGTTTAGCCTTCGAAACTGTTTTTGCCATATTTTTGCGCGTTCCTTGATTCCATAAACTTCTCAAAAATTAAGAAGTCTTCCAATGATTATCGAGACAATTCTGACTCACAACAACTAGAAAAAATTCTGACACGACAAGCCCTGTCAAAGCCGATTTTTTAGTCTTGCAAGAGTGCCATTTCCCCCACACCATCTAAGAGAGGATGCGGTTCTAATTGCAGCGCAAGGAGGCGGGCTTGGTAAACGCTAGCGTAGAAGAAACGAGTCTAGAAAGAATGGAAGCACTTTTGTCCCACTCAGCAATGGGCGTTCACGTGCTTTTCGATAACAAATCCATCGCAGAAGTTTTGAAAGACGTCAAAGACGACAAAGACTTCTATAGCTTCGACAAAATGAAGAAGGTGCAAGACGTGATGACTGAGCTTATCGCGAAAAAAACCTACTTCGAAAAAATGGCCTACCTTCAGGCGCTGGATAACGAATCTTACCAAATCCTGGTCAGAGCGTATTTCCATATCGTCGAAAATACCGTTCGCGCAAATCACGAACACAGCCACTAGCGGCTTGTGTTCGTTGTCTAATCCCTTGTCAGTTTCCAAAACATTGCTTTCACGCGATGTCTCTTTCCTGTGAAGTTCAAAAATCTGTCTAATCCATAGAGTCTTAAATTGACCTCTTCCGTGATTTTTAAGGAATTAAAAATCCGCGGTGATATTCTGCATATGGCATTGGAAAGTTTAGTTTCCCACCGCAAAGCCGATAGGAGATGTTGTGAAATATCGATTTCTCTTATCGGCTTTCTTTATTTTCTTAGGCCCGGTTTCTGCCTTCGCAGAATACCGCGTGTTCCTATTGAAGATCTCAAAGAAGTCGGCGACTCCGGGCGCACCACCCGACTCTCGTCTAGTTGAAAGCACTTTGGATCACGTTCAGTATCGCTATTTTTATCCTGTGGCACTTGATGAAGATGTCACCTATATCGCGACTTGGCGCTGCCGTGGCCGCACGGATAACTTCAAACCTCTGTGCCCCAACCCCAAAGGCCAGAATCCCGCAGAGGCAAGCCCACAGTCTTAATGTCGGTGTTTCTTTTTGATACACTGACTCTATGTCATCTATCGACTCTTCGACCCGAAAAGCACAACAGTCCGAGCTTAGCGAGATGCAAGCTGATTACAACCGTAAGAAAAAAGAACTTACGAAAAGTAATGAAGACCAGCTTGAAGATCTGAAGGACTACTACGCCGATAAAAAAAATAATCTTCGTGAAGAAAACGAAGCGGCGATCAGTCACATTCGCAAACGTCAATCTGAGCAAGTCGATAACGCCGTCGTTGAACGTCAACGTCTCAACGATACGTACAATGCACGTACAGCGACGATGCAAAAATCTTTCGACAAACAATTCAACGACACTCGCGAAAAACGCCAACAACAATTGGCTGACACTCAAGAATCTTCTCGTCAAAAAATCGAACAGGCTCGTGACCACGCACAGGAAGAAGTTCAAGAAATCCGCGATAAGAGCGCAAAAGACGTAACTGGCGCGAAACAACGCTACAACAAAGAGATGGCTGACGTCAATCAGTTCAGCGACAAACGTTTGTCTCACCAACGTGAACAAAACGAAGCAGCCCTAGCCACTGAAGTTGAACGCGGCACACTGGCGCAAGAAAAAGTGCGCGCGCGCAACGAAAAAGAACTGACAGAGACAAAACAAAAAGGCGATCAACACGTCAAAACGGAACAAGAGCTTCAAGAGAAAAAAGTGGCTCGCGTAAATAAAGACGGTGCCGATCGTTACGATAAAGCGCAGAAACAGTGGGCTTCGAAAGAAGAAAATCTGAATAAGAGTTATACCACTCGCCTAACAGACAACAAACAAGCTTACGAAAAACAATTGGATACTCAGACCGATCACTTCCAATCGACGTATCAGCACAACGAAGAAGCGAATCGCGAATCGTTGAATGTGCAAAATGAACGCTACACTCGTGAAGTTGCTGAAACAAAACGCAACTTCATGAAAGCGACAGAGAAATATGCAAATAAAGAAGCTGATCCGTTTTACAAAGTTCAAAATCGCGGAACGACGCTGGAAGATAACGGCGACGTTTACGTACTAAGAACTTTTGTACCAGAGCACGAAAAAGATTCTGTCAAAGTGAGCATCCAAAAGGATAAGGCCACTGTATCGGGAACGCGCTCTTTTAAAGACAAATTAGAAGATGGTAACAAGACTGTTTCAACAAGCAGTTACCAAACTTTCCGCGAAGATCTGCCATTTGATAAACCTATCATTTCAGAGGGTATGACTCGTCAACGTGAAGGCGATTGGATCGTTTACAAGATTCCAATTGGCGGCCCGGGCGGCACTCCTCGTCTATCACGCAAAGCTTAAAGAACTAAAAATTTAGAAAATAAAAAAGCAGCTTATTAAAAGCTGCTTTTTTATTTTCTCATTCAGTTTTCAATTCTAAGTGCCCGCGATCTTTTGCTGAGTATTAAAGTATTCACACGGCGACAGCAGCTCTTCTAAAAATAATGCTGCAAATTGATGACGCCCATCAACTGAAGCTTTTTTGTAAAGAACTAGCGCTTGTTGACGAACTGTGGTTTCAGAAGTTCCGCGAATGTTTGATATCTCGCGAAGACTCAATCCTTTTAAAAGAAGAAGTCCGATTTCACCCTCTGTTTTCGTCAGGCCCCACTCAATGAACTGATCTTGAATGTATGGCTGTAGCCCACGACTCAAAATGCAGGTGCTCGCACATCCTCGTTTCATTTACTCCCCGTTCCAGAACATCCAACATGTTTTAGTCAATGAAATGCGAAAATTACTTGTGTGTCATCTAACATTTGTCTTGGGTCTAGCAAAATAAAATTCGAATTATGCTTTCAATTGATAACGAACTTCACGCATCACAAATGCGAGACGTCCTTGAAGATCTTGAAGAAGAGAAAGATTTGTATGAAGTTGCGCAAGAGCATCCGCTTCAACAACTGGAACATCTGCCATCTCATGATAGCTCTTGTGAGTCATTGGCTCCAATGTTTCAGATGAAAGAGCACCCAAATAAGCGTCAACTGAAGTTGCAGTTTCTTCTGTCGTCGCTGTCTTGTTCATATTGATCACTCTCATCTGTATCTCCTTCGCCGCTGGTGGCGCAGACTTAAAAGTCTATTGAGAAATCTTTTGTTCCCACAACTTAAATAAACTTACATAGAGTTTTTACATGCTGCCCTACTCCGACGAAGTCGGAGTGCAAGCAAGCAGCTAGTACTCGCACTTCAGATCGCTTACATCCGTCGAAGCCAACGCCACGCGATCCGCGCCAGAAGGCAAATACGTAGCCATGACCGATCCGCCAGAGTCTCTATGTTTGAGACCCAAAACATGTCCAAGCTCGTGCAAGATCAAAGCTTCGATATTCACTTTTAAAGAGGAACGATTGCTGTTCCAGTAGAAATCAAAATCCTTAGCATTCACACGAATGTCGCCTTCAGAGATTTGATCGCCGACCCAGTAAAGGTTCGTGCGCGCTTGCTCTGTAGAACGATTGGCTTCCCACGTACTCATGAAATAGATGATGTTACGACCATCTTTATGTGGAGCTAAATCTCCACCCACCTTCGTGGTTACGATATTAAAGAGTTTGCGACCGGCATTGCGCTCCCACGTTTCCGCAGCAGACACGATTGCGGGGATGTATTCGTTTGGAACAGATTCATGAATGTACATTGTAACCGGAGATTGGTCTTTCCAAGACACACGCTCTCCATAGGAGTTCTGTACGAAGCCGCAGTCTTCTTGCGCTTTAGGCGCACAGGCTTGAACAAATAAAGCTGTTGTTAGGAGCAAAGCTGCTCCAAGCCACTTCCACATGAGAGTGTCCTCCTATGGGAATGACATTACAAAAGAAGGACCACCTGATGGCATCCACGGTCGTCTCATAAGCTGCCGGAATTATTTAAAAATTCTGGAAGCCCTGCAGATGCCTTTAAAATGCGCTTTTGCCCTGAAAAGCTGTTCAGTTCGCAGACAGGCCCCAAGTTTCCCTCTAACTGCCTGTTTTCACTTACCTTTGTGCTGTCTAAGATTCGAACACCCCTTCGCCGCAAAGTGTGGTGCAAAAGGGCTCTGTTTTAGTTGGTCCGGCGATTGCTTTGTATAGGTAGCATGTCTCACTTTGAGACCACCGGGCCCAAACTACATTCGTAGTGCTCAGGAGGCCCAACTACCCCGCCCCACATCCCGTCTTAGCAGGTGGAGAGCAGAAAAAGCTCTAACCACCTCGCCTGCGCATGTGATAATGGATTCTTACAACACAGAGGTACAAAATGATGAAATTGACTGTCATTCCTGGAGATGGAATCGGTCCTGAGATTATGTCTCAAGTAGTCCGCATTCTTAAACACGTCCATGCTCCATTTGATTACGAAGAATTCCAAGCTGGTGAAGTTGCACTAGCAAAAGTGGGCTCTCTTCTTCCTGATAACACGGTTGAATCTATTCAACGCACACGTCTTGCGATCAAAGGTCCCACGACGACTCCAATCGGTGGTGGTCACAAATCCATCAACGTTACTATGAGACAAAAATTCGATCTTTACGCCAACGTGCGCCCAGTGCGTTCACTTCCTGGTGTCGAGTGTGTATGCAAAGACGTTAACTTGACGATCGTGCGCGAAAATACAGAAGACTTGTACGCAGGTATCGAACGCATGGTTGATGATAACACTGCCGAGAGTATCAAACGCATTACTCGCAAAGGTTCAGAGCGCATCGCTCGTTATGCTTTCGACCTCGCTCAAAAAACAGGTCGTAAGCAAGTGGCCATCGTTCACAAAGCAAACATCATGAAAATGTCTGATGGTTTGTTCTTAAAAGTTTCTCAAGAAGTTGGCGCAAAATATCCAGGCATCATCACTCGTGATGTGATCGTGGACAACGCGTGCATGCAGCTTGTAACTAAACCTCAACAATTCGACGTTATCGTGACTGAAAATTTGTACGGCGATATTTTAAGTGACCTTTGCGCAGGTCTTGTTGGCGGCTTGGGCGTGGTACCAGGTGCAAACATCGGCGAAAACGCTGCGATCTTTGAAGCAGTTCACGGTTCAGCACCAGATATCGCAGGTCAAAATAAAGCAAATCCAACAGCGTTGTTACAATCAGCTGTGATGTTGCTTCAACACGTGGGCGAAAATCAAAAAGCTGATCAAATCATGACGGCTTTGATCAAGGCCTTGTCAGACATCAACTGCCGCACAGGAGACCTTGGCGGTAAAGGAACGACTCAATCCTTCGCGGATGCGATCATCCAACATCTAGGTTAATTCCTTACGAAAAGGGTCCGGGTAACTGGACCCTTTTTTCTTTCTGTTTCTTGCTTCATCTTTTAATTAAACCTAACATTGTCTATATGAAAATCTCAGCTTTGTTAGTGCTTTCAATTTTTCTAGCTTCCTGTGCAACCAATCAAAAAAGTCGTCTTGCCGCAACCGCAATTGGTGTCGGTGTTGGTGGCGTTATCGGTGCAGCCACGGCTCCATCCGATGAGCGTCCTGAACTGCATGCAATGTATTGGGGCGGTATCATCGGTGTGGTCACCGCCGTCGCTGCGAATTATTATTGGAATGATGAAAAAGACATTGATGTGATGAAGCTTGAAAATGAAAAGATGAAAGCACAGTTGGATTATTTTCAGAATGGGCCTGCTCCGATATTATTAAAATCTAAAACCGGCCCCGCAGACCGTCGTTATTTTCAATCCGGAAAAGCGAATATCAAAATGTACCAGATTGACAGATGGGTCGAAGATGGACCAACAAGACGATATCACCAAGATATGTTGATCGAAACCCTACCAATTGAAAAAGGGCGTTAACATGAAAATTAAGGTGCTAACGACTGCATTGATCTTTGCAATTGCCTGGGCAATCGGTGCTACCTTCATGTACTTGCAGTTGAAAAACAATCCTCGTGTGGTCGCTGTCACCACCGCCGCACCGTCAGCCTTGAATCAAGAAAATCTACAGTTAAGCGAGCTGGAAAAAATCACTTTCCTTCGTCAATATCTTGAGCGCTTTTTTAACTTTGATTCAAATAACTTCTGGCAAACACAAACTTCATTAAGCTTCTTGATGGCGCCGGATCTGCGCAATCAACGCATTGAAGAAGTTCGGCGCCTGCGTGAAAAGATTCAACAAAAGAATATCGTGCAAAAAGGAGAGCTCTTAACTTTAAGCTCTAACGGCAAAGACAAATTCACGGCACAAATTCATACTGAAACGATGGAAGAGAATGGCGTCAAGAATCAGTTGAATTCATTTCTATCTCTTGAACTAGCGTCTACTGAAAGGACTCTTGAAAATCCTTGGGGACTCCTTGTTAAACAAATGAAATTTGAAAAAACATCGAGTGACCCACAGTCTTTTTCGAGTTCATTATCTATTAAAGAAAAAATACCTCTGACAATTACCTTACCCTGCGCGATCGAAAACATCGAAAATCCTAATGAAAGAGCTTTAAAAACTAAGATCACAACAATGAACATTTCTGAGATTCAGTTAACAACTCCAACACCACTACTTGCACCAGTAACAATGAAAGCACTTTGTAAAGAGACAGAATTTGTATTTGAAGTAAAGCAAGGGAAGCAAGACAGCGATCTCTTTGTCGCTTTCCCGGCTTCTGTCGCTGTTGTTCGTAAGAAAGAAATTCCCACTGCGCCAAAACGCAAAAAAGATATTTACGACAAGACGATCGAAAGTGTCCTAGGGATTAAACTTGACGACTAATTATCAACTCTTCGACCGTGTTTAAACTACTGAATTATCTCTACGAAGGGAATAACGGTATTTTGGATTTATTTAAGAGCTGCGTTTTACGGATTGCGCGTTCTTAGGAAAAATCAAAAGAACTTGCGTTCCTACTGCCACTCTCGAGCGCAATTGCAAATCGCCACCGATAGCTTGCAGCGCTTTTCTAGCATCAAACAAACCTAAGCCATTGCCATTTTCTTTTCCAAAGCTCATACCTTCCGACATTAATTTTGGTAAAACGTCTTCCGGAATTCCGCAGCCGTTATCCATAATTTGCAGCAACCAACAGTCATCACGTTCTAACAATGATAAACTGATTTGCGCCTCTTTTTCTGGGGCTGCTTCGATCGAATTATTCAAAATATTCGCTAAGATTCTTTGCACTTTCACTTCTGGCAAAGACACCATGACTTGGGACGCCTTCACATGTTGGTGCCACACGAATTCGATATTCGCGTGAGAAAAACGATATTCTTTAAGAATTTTTTCACTGATTGAAATAAGGTCAGATTGAGCCGCCAAAGAAGCAGTCACCGCGAATTCAGTACTCGCCTCTGCTACATCTGAATTACGATCCTTCAAACGCTCTTTACCCTTAGAAAGAAGATCTTCAGCAATCCCGTTGATACGCGATACCGCCAGACCTAAAAGTTCTTTCTTATCTTCGCTCATCTCGTGGGACAATTTGCTTAAAGTCGTTAACGCCATCAATGGTCCACGAATGTCGTGCGCGACCTGACGAGACATTGTCGAAATTTCTTTATTCAGAGATAACTCTGCTTGCAGTTCTTGCGCTTTTAATTTGTTTAAAAGCTCGCGACGTGAACCGAAGAAGAGGAACAATAATCCTAAGAATAAACCCAACATAAAAATCGGCGACGTGAAAGACTTCCACGCCAAATCCGCCGAGCTGTAACAAACATTCACGCGACCCGCAGGTAGCGAAAATAACGTAATTGGTACTTCGTTATTAAAGACACAAAGATTTTTTGTCGCTTCCGTCGGGTTCACTTGCACAGTGGCAACTGCACTGTCGACATCACGAAGTTGACCTAAGATTTTTTGCAGTAAGGAATTGTCTTTTTTAACAAGCAAAGATTGCGCAATGTCCTCTTCCCAGATCGAAAAGTACTGAGTCACGGAATTGCGTGCGCGGTAAACCTCATAACTAAAACTCAAACCCGCAATAGCCACCAAGACAGCCGTAAAGACTGCCAACCAAGGCCAACTGCTGCGTTTTAATAGGTTTACGAAAAGTGGTTTCATCTACCACTTTACAGAGCAAGTTCCACTCCAGGGCTGGGCAAGAACCTAGTTGTTTAGAGCGTAAAGCGTTTAGACAAATGCCATGAAGGGCTCGACGTCTCAGAATGAGACGTCGGTAAAAAACAGAACTAGTGCATTGATTCTTTGTGAAGGTGCTTCTTGATTGCTTCGACTTCAGGAATCGTCACGTTGTACGGCTTACCACAAACTTGGCAAGTCACGTGCACTTCTTCTTTTTTATCGATCATATCTTGCAGTTCCGCTTCACCCAAAGTTTCGAGCGCGCGCACAACACGATCTTTCGTGCATGGGCAGAAGTATTCAAGCGATTGATCATGCTCAAGCTCTTCGAACTCAATACCTTCCATGAAGGGTTTCACAAGATCTACAGGTTGCGCGCCATCCATCAACATTTTTGAAATATTCGGACGATTCTTTTCATAGTTTTGCTGAATGCGATCTACAACCGCTTCATCAACACCAGGCATAACTTCGATGATCACGCCACCCGCTTTCGCCACTTTACCATTGGTATCAAGATAAACACCCAATGAAACCACCGAGCGAATTTGGTGCGATTGGTTCAAGTAGTGAGCGATATCGTCACCCACTTCACCACTCACCATTTCAACCGTTCCGTGGAAAGGTTGTTTTTGGAAAGGTTGATGACGAGCTACTGTCAAAAGACCGATACCCATCGCATCTTTCAAGCTCAAGCCTTTGTCATAGTTCGCAGGTTGATAAGTAGGATTTGGCGTGTAACCACGCACTTGACCATTGTAACCTGCTTCCGCATATACGCTTTGCAAAGGACCACTGCCTTTAAACAAAAGGCCCACTTGCTGACCGTCTTTAAGATTTGACGCCATCAACAACGCGCCCACCATACTGCGGCCGACGGCAACTGTTGGAATAGGAGCTGTCTTCTGAAGATCCTGCATGTGAGCAACTACAGACGTTGCATCAACCGCTGCAATTCGCAGCGTAAGATCTTTTGAAACGAAGCGATGAACTCTTTCTTTCGTTTGTTCTTTAGCCATGACAAACTCCCCATTCTCGTGGAAAATAAAAGCCGAAAGTAACAAAGCCACTTCAACTTGTCACGAGTGAAACATGAAGATCTACATCTTTCGTCATGCTCAAAAAGCCGTCGATTTCTCTGGGGATCCAGATCTGACCCCAGAAGGCCATAACCAGGCGCAAAAGCTGCTGGACAAAGTTCTAAAAAATGAACTTCCCACACCTACGCAGCTCTGGGTTTCTCCTCGTAAACGCACGCACAGCACCTTCCGTCCTCTGGCGCAGGAATTAAAAATTCCACTCCAAGAACAAGAGGCGTTGCTAGAACAAACTCACGACGAAACGCTTGTTGATTTCCGTCGCCGCGTAAAAAACTGTTTGGAGGCCGCAGCTTCCTCACAAAATGGCGTGATCTTTATGTGTTCACATTACGATTGGGTTGTTGAAGCCCTGGCCGTTATTCCAAGTGATACCGATTATTCTGCTTACGAATATTCGCAGTGGTCTCCATGTCAGCATATGGGTTTTGAAGTCACTGCTGACGGAATTTTTAATTTCATCGAGCTAAAAAGGATTCCAACATGATTCAAAATATCTGGGCTGTCGGTCGTAATTACGCTGATCACGCCAAAGAACTTGGCAATGAAGTTCCAACCTCTCCATTGGTATTTTTAAAAGCAGGAAGTTGTGCAACCCTTGCTGCAAAAGAAATTCATTTGCCGGAATGGGGCAAAGACATTCATCACGAGATGGAACTTGCTCTGCAATTTGATGAAAATCTGCAAATTGATGAAGCCTGTATCGCCCTAGATTTGACGGAAAGAACGAAGCAAGCCGAACTAAAAGCTAAGGGTTCACCTTGGACTTTAGCCAAAAGTTTCAAAGAAGCCTGCCCGCTTTCCTCATTTTTTCCTGTAGCGGATCTTGAGGATTTAAAGAACTTAGAGCTCATTTTTAAGGTCAACGGCCAAGTGAAGCAGCAAGGCAACACCAACCAGATGATTTTTACTCTGGAAAAGCTTATAGACTTCGTGCGTCAGCACTTCCCCGTGATGCCAGGAGACCTGCTTCTGACGGGCACTCCAGCCGGCGTGGGCCCCCTCAAAAGCGGCGATACGGTCGAGGCAGAAATTGTGGGCAAAATCACTCACAAATGGAGCGTAAAATAACCGCCAAAACGCTTGAAATTCTGTTCCACTAGAGTGAATATTCACCCCGAAATCACATTTCAAAATGAATTCGGGCTGAAGGGCCTAGAGGGACAGCATGAGCGATATTCAAACGCAAATCGTTGCACGTGGTGAAGAGATTCTAAAACGCATGGAAAGCCAATCGAAGGCTTCCATCTTCTCAAAAGATTTCTGGTACGGCTCCATCATGGAATGGAGCATGAAAAACGAAAAATTCAAAACAAACATGTTCCGCTTCGTTGACGTGCTTCCGTCAATCAACTCTGGTGATGAAGTGGCTCGTCACTTGAAAGAATATTTCTCTGAAGATGGCGGCAAACTTCCTCCTGTATTCAACGTCGGTCTTGGTTTGGGTTCTTTGGCTCCAGGCTTGATGGCTGGTGCGATTAAGAAAAACGTCATCGGTATGGCGCAAATGTTCATCACTGGTGAAACTCCAGACGACGCCCTTCCGGTTTTGAAAAAAGCGCGCAAAAACAAAATGACTTTCACAGTCGATATTTTGGGTGAAGCGACTTTGTCTGAAAAAGAAGGACAAGAGTACGGCAACAAATGTATCGAACTTATCAACTGGCTCGCAAAAGATGCAGAGAAATGGGATGAAGTTCCACAGATCGATCGCGATCACGAAGGTGCTCTTCCAAAAGTAAATATCTCTGTAAAAATGACGGCTCTTTATTCACAAATCAAAGATGCTGCATGGGAAGATACTAAAAAAGTTTTGAAAGACCGTATGCGCCCGATCTTCCGTTTGGGTATGCAAAAAGGCGTGTTCGTAAACTTGGATATGGAGCAATACTCAGTCAAACATTTGACTGTTGAAGCTTACACAGAATTGATCAACGAACCAGAATTCAAAAACTACAAATTCTTCGGTATCGTTATCCAAGCTTATCTTCGTGACTCTTTGGATGACATCAAGTCTTTGACGAAGTTCGCGCAAGAGCGTGGCACTCCATTCTGGGTACGTCTGGTTAAAGGCGCTTACTGGGATTACGAAACTATCGAAGCTGAACAACGTGGCTGGCCAGTTCCAGTTTACACAAACAAAGCAGAGTCTGACGCGAACTACGAAGTGTGCGCGAAGTACTTGCTTGAAAACATCAAATACATCCGCCCTGCTTTTGCGTCTCACAACGTAAGAACAATTGCGGCGTGTATGTTGTATGCAGAAAAATTGAACATCCCGAAAGAGGCTTTGGAATTCCAAATGCTTTACGGAATGGCTGAACCAATTAAGAAAACAATCGTGGATATGGGCTACCGTATGCGCGAATACGCTCCAGTGGGTGAATTGATCCCGGGTATGGCGTACCTTGTGCGTCGTTTGCTTGAAAACTCTTCGAATGAATCTTGGTTGCGCGGTAAATTCGCTGACAACAAAACAACGGCCGAGTTGTTGAAAGATCCTGCACAAGGATTGACTCCAACATCACCGATCATCGCGAAAAAACCAGGTCGCTTCTACAATGAACCGCTTTTGGATTTCGCGATCAAAGCGGACCGCGAAAAAATGCAAAAAGCGATCGCTGAATTCAAAGCAACATTGCCAGTCACAGTACCAGTGATGATCAACGGCAAAGAGCAAACTTCTGGAAAAGTTTTTGAGCGTGTGAATCCATCACAAGCTGATCAAGTTGTTGGTAAAATCCAAATGGCGACGATCGAACAAGCTGAACAAGCTATGCAAGCGGCACAAACTGCTTTCAAAACTTGGAAAACAGTTCCAGCCGCAAAACGCGCAGAACTTGTTGATAAATTAGCTGACATCATGGCTCGCGATAAATTCAAACTTATCGCAACTCAAGTTATTGAAGTTGGTAAACCGTGGGCTGAAGCTGATGGTGACATCGGTGAAGCGATCGACTTCTGTCGTTACTACGCTCGCCACATGCGCGAATTAGCAAACCCACTTCGCCAAGGCGCTTTACCTGGTGAGTTGTCTCAATACATCTACAAATCACGTGGTGTGACGGCGGTTATTGCTCCATGGAACTTCCCATTGGCGATCCTGGCCGGCATGGTGACAGCTGCGGCTGTGACTGGAAACACTGTGGTGATGAAACCTGCAGAACAATCTTCGGTTGTTGGCTGGGGCTTGATGAAAATGATCAAAGAAGCTGGCTTCCCAGATGGCGTGATCAATTTCTTACCAGGTTTCGGTGAAGAAGTTGGTGAATACATCGTGAACCACAAATTCACGACGACAATCGCATTCACTGGTTCAAAAGCTGTGGGCCTTCACATCTTGAACAAAGCATCTTTGGTTCAACCAGGTCAGACACATGTTAAGCGTTGTATCATCGAGATGGGCGGTAAAAACGCTGTGATCATCGATAACGATGCGGACTTGGACGAAGCAGTTGATGGCGTTCTTTACTCGGCATTCGGTTTCAGCGGTCAAAAATGTTCTGCTGCTAGCCGCGTGATCGTGCTTGATGAAGTTTACGATCGTTTCGTTGATCGTATGGTTGAATCTGCAAAATCTATCGAGATCTTGTCTGCTGAAAATCCAAAAGCTTACATGGGTCCGGTTGTAGATAAAGAATCTTACGAGCGCATCTTGGGCACAATTGCAGAGGCCGAGAAAAATCATAAGTTGTTGTTCAAAGCAAATGCACCAACAACAGGTTACTTCGCTCCAGCAGCAATCTTCGGTGATGTTCCGGGCGATTCTAAATTGGCTCAACAAGAAATCTTCGGACCAGTTGTTGCTGTGATCCGCGCTAAAGATTTGGATCAAGCTTTGGAAATCGCAAATAGCACAGAGTACGCTTTGACTGGCGGCTTGTTCTCTCGTTCACCTGCGAATATCGCACGTGTGAAAGAAGAGTTCGAAGTTGGTAACTTGTACGTCAACCGCGGCATCACAGGTGCGATGGTTGATCGTCACCCATTCGGTGGTTTCAAAATGTCAGGCGTTGGTTCAAAAACTGGCGGTGTGGATTACTTGAAACAATACATGGAACCAATCTGCGTGACAGAGAACACTCTTCGTCGCGGTTTTGCTCCTCTTGAAGAGTAGTTTTTAAGTTAGCTCGCGGTAGAGCGAGGATTGTGGCTCAAGGGAGGAGAAAGCCTCTTCTACGAGACACGCCATCCAGGCTCTACCGTCGCCGCCTTCGGCGGTTCGCGCCATCCAGGCGCCGACGGAGGTCTCTCCGCAGAGGCTTTCTCCTCCCTTGAGCCCCAATTCTTGCCTTCGTGATTTTCTTTAAAATTTATTCTTCAAGATCTGCAACTGCGTGATGAGTTTTCTTCTAGGATGGGCTTATTTCATAAACCAAAATTATGGATTTATTTGAATTTCTAAGAACAAGATCTTGGTGATTTTTCCAAATTCGCTGTTTAGGAATTTGACAGTATCTGCCTGTACTTTCAATAGCTTGAACTGGTGGTTGGCGTGGGAATTGTATTAGCTCTGTCGTTACATCTTTTTATTTTTTCTTTGAATGGACGACCATATGAAAAGTCTTTTGGTTTTTGCGTTTATGATGATGGCGGGATTGTCTGCTGGTGCGGCTCAGTCGGTTGAGGAATTTACTCAAGGATTTGTGGCTGCCACAAATGCCCATATTGCTGAGTTGAACGAGCAACGTGCTGCTGAGGGAAAGAAGCTTTATTGTTCTGCGCTGAATGACAAGCAAGTTGCTTTGATCGCTAAAGTGGCTTCGACTCCTGAAATCACTGTGAAGGATTTTGTCGAAACGGTATCTGATTCTCTTGAGTGTTACGAGCCGTTCTGGAGTCAGTGGGGTCACAAGGATAGTATTCGCGGCATCTTATTCAACACAAAGGCTTATGTGCTTGATAATACCTTGATCAACGAATCAATGGTTCTATTTGCAGGTCGCGATCCCAATATCTACGAAAAAGTTTTGGAAGTCGCTGCTCCTAGTGAGTTCTAGCATTTGAGCGCTGGGCACTTTCACTTTTGAGAGTGCCACAACCGTAAGCCAGATGAAATTTTCTAGAGAATTTGTTGTGCTGGCTTAGTTCCTTTTGTATGGTGCCCCTCTTGCTGGAGCACCCTTATGAAACTTCTATTTTCGCTTCTTATTGCCCTTACAACTCTTCCCGCTGTAGCCGCTAACGATGCTCTGGGTGTGTTCTATACTCCGCAAAAAACTGTAGTGATGATCACTCAAGGTGGGGTGCAAAGTCGTTTGCAACAATGGCTTAAGTACTTAGGCGCTAAACAAGATGTGCAGCTTGTTTCTAAAGACAAAAGCTTCAACATGAGCTGCGTTCGCGATGTCAGCACAGCTCGTTGCCAGTTCCGTTTACTTCCATCAGATCTTGTTCGTTATAACGATAAGAAAATTGAAGCCCATATCCCACTTCAAGAGCTGGGGCTAAACGATAAAGGTTCGGTGGAAATTCCATTTGCAAGTGCCAATGGTGATCGCTTGGATATGATCGTCAGCGACGGGATCTTGCACTTCTACGCAAGCAAGGCGCGCTAAGCGTTTTTTAAAACTCACTGCTTTGAAAAAGAAAAAGGCCAGCTTATCGCTGGCCTTTTTAATTTAAATCAAAAAATAGAGGTGAGAACATCATGCTCCCGAACACCATCCTTGGTATCACCCCTCCCGTAAAAACAATCTCAACATGCAGTTAGGCATATTGCAAGAGAGTAATTTCATTTTTTTTCATTATTTTAAAATTCCTGCATTTGGATTTTACGCCGCTCACGTCCATCACGTCCTCGCACTCTTACGACAACACTTAAAGTAAGCCTCGAAAAATCACTCAACGCGAAACATTTCGCTAACTTACTTGCATTCCTTAAACACCTTTACTATACCATCGTTCATGAAAAGCTACGCGGAAAGCCGCAAGGACATTGCGATTGACGATCCCCGCTTAAAGGCTTCACAAGCTTTTGGTGGAATTTTATTGCGCAAAGCGCGCTACCGAACGCGTCGTCCGCTTAGTACCAAAAGATCGGTCCATGTGGTTTTGCGATCGTCGCAAGCCAAGGGATCACTCGCTTTTCAGCATCCCAAGAATCGCAAGCGCATTGAAAAATTATGTTCTGAATATGCTCAACGATTCGGCATTAAGCTGCGCCACTATGCTAACGGTAGCGATCATCTACATCTGATTATCAAGATTAAGCGCAAGGCCGCCTACGCCAACTTCATCCGCGCGCTGACAGGGGCCATCGCCTTAAAATTGACAGGGGCCAACCGCACCCGCGGAAACCAAACCCGTTTCTGGGACTTCCGCCCCTTCACAAGCTTAGTCGACCGCGAGCCCACTTACCGCCTCGCGAAAGATTATGTTACTTTGAATTTCCTAGAATCATTAAAGATCATTCCGACAAACGGACTTCTTTTAACCAAATCCTTCGCAGACAGCAGCTAAAAGACGGCAGGCACCAAATAAAAAAGCCGCATCTTCTGCGGCTTTTTGGAATTCATATTGTCTTGAAGAACAGTGATAGCGGCGTCAAATGCGAGGCGCGAGGAGAAAGCTGTACTATAAGTACAGCGCCGGCGAAGCAACGAAGCAGTTGGCGCTGATAGCACTGTTCCTAGAAGTCTGAGATTTTTTCTGCAAGTTCTGGATAATCTACGAACGGATTTCTGTTGCCTTGAGCTTTGAAGATTTCGTTGTTTCTTCTAGCTTCGTCCTCGTCAACAGGGTGTTCGCGGTTCCACTTTTTCAAGATGGCTTCTTCTTCTTGATCGATGTGCAGATCATAACGAAGAGCGAAGTAGAACAACGCACGAGCTACGTGACCTTTGTGAGCCATTGGTGGCTCAAAGATATCATCCGTGCCTGCTGAACCGATACCGTAGCGAGAACCTGAATCTGGGCATTTTTCGAAGAACACAGTGTCTTTTTCGACTTCACCAAACCAGTTGTTACCACGCACACCGTTCAATTTTGCATCTGCTGGGAACAAATGGTGCAAATCAGATTTTTGCAAATCATCTGGGAATTTACGGTTGAAACGGCTTTGTGGCCATGTGTGCTCTACGTTCACAACTGTATTTTTTGGAATCGAACCTGGGCCTGGGAAGCCACCACGGAATTCGTTACGACCGCGGTATTCATTGCAGTAAACGTCCCATACGGCGTAACCGTTGTTACCATCTTGTTTCAAGTAGTAACCACCCATCAACCATACGCGAGCCGCGTTGTAACCGATGGCATGGTGAGCGTAACAACCACGCTGACCGTCTTCACACGAAGTAACGATTTTATCCAAGGCGTTTGCTTGCACCAGATGATAACTGCGAAGAACTGTTTTGATTCTTAAGATAAGAGCGTCGTTAGAGGCACCCGATTTTAAATCGCGATAAAATTCTTCACCGTAGTAAGGAATTGTTTGCGATACCTGCTGCGCGTGCGCAACACCGATGAATAACAAAGTTGTCGTTACAATCACTGACTTAATGAGCTTAGATAGCATCATTCTGGTCCGCCATTTCTGAGTTTTGGGGGTGACGTTCAGCCTCTTTTTCCGAGACGTAATGTCGGCGAAGGACCATTTTCTGTCAATGGGTATATAGAAAATTCACTTTTAGTATTTAGTTAAGACAGTGTGAGATTTTGCGCCCATTCGGTAGGCATAACCGCCCAATAAACCAAATAAAGTGCCACCCAAGTGCGCGGCATAGGCGACACCACTTCCAAGCCCCTCTGGTGTTGACCAAAGATTAGCCAGGTCTACTAATAGAAAAAGAGGAAAAATCATGAAAGTCGGCAGATAAATCGAGCCATGATGGCCCGGCATAGGAGACACAAAATAGAAAAAGCGCACACGACTACGCAGCTCTGCCACACAGTAAAATGCTAAAAGCGCACTGATCGAAGCACTCGCCCCCACCATAGGAACCGTGCCTGAACTTTGCGAAAGTAAAAAGCCTAAGCCCCCCGCAAGTCCACCAATCACATACACTAACAACAAAACAAAACTGCCTGCCAATGATTCAACGGCAGCACCAATCACAACTAAGAACATCAAGTTCGAAGCCAGATGCAACCACGTAGAATGCGAAAACTGATATGTTAACCACGACAGCGGCCCTTTTTCCAAAGAGCTTAAACCAAAGCGGAACAACAACTGCTCTGAATATTGTTTTCTAAAATCATGCATGTCGGTTTTCCAAGAAGCGATTTGCACTTGGTCACCGCGATAGGAAAGTTTTTCTGCGACATTCAAAAAATCAGCATCACGTAAAGCATACGAACCCAACACCGTCATCTGATCCGAATTATCAGAGCGCATTGCATGCACCCACTCCGGCTTTCGAAACAAATCTTTCGAAGATAATTTTTGCAGATACTGATAATAAATGCGACCTGATAACGCCAAGCCATCTTCTTGCAAAAGATTATTGTTAGAGATCGCCGATTGATTCCCGCTGAAAATCAAAATGAAGATAAACACATTTAACAACACCAACGTAATCGTCAGTGGGAAACGCGTATAATCTTTGATATTCGCAGGATTAGGTAAAATCATTATTGCAACCCGTACTTGTCTTTGAATTCTTCAATCCAAGTTGCAGAGTCCGCACTGGCTGGCACACGACCCGATTTACGAGTTAGAGATTCTTTCATCGCCCAGATCGAGCGCACATATTTTTTATCCATCGCCGAACGCATCGCCGTCACTTTTTGCAATTTCTCAATGGCTTCAAGACTTGCCACGTACTGATGGGCATTGAATTTTTCTTCCATCATCAAAACCTGTGTCACCAAAAGTTTTTGATCGGCATTGCCAAGCACACCCTCATCGCCGCCTTCACTCATATAAGAAGCAATCACACAGGCACTTGATGAGATGTCTTTACAAATCAATTTAAAATACTCTTCTTGTTCCGCTTTATCAGAAACCAAGTACTTCGCCAGATAAGCCATA
Source organism: Bdellovibrio sp. NC01 (assembly GCF_006874625.1). NCBI lineage: Bacteria > Pseudomonadati > Bdellovibrionota > Bdellovibrionia > Bdellovibrionales > Pseudobdellovibrionaceae > Bdellovibrio > Bdellovibrio sp. NC01. The sequence continues at coordinate 1,178,821 of NZ_CP030034.1, read as the reverse complement.
TCTTGCGAATTCACAGGATCACCCCACAACGAAGCTTCGGCTTCTTTGCGCAAGCATTCCTCAGAAACTTCATTCAACATGAATAAAGCTAAAGCCGCATCCAAACGTGCCGTGCCATGTAGCTCTGCATCGGCAATCTCTTTACATTGTCCACCGACGACAGCCGCTGACTTGTAAGAGCCGTCATGCATCGAATAATACATTTTCGCAAGTGCCACGGCCCCCACCATCGCAAAGATGATGAAGCTCATGCGCAACCATGACGAGATAAATCTTTCTTCTAATTCGAAAGGACCGTCGTCGGCTTCTTTCTTCAAAGTAATCACCAATGTGTCGGAAGCTCTTTCGTGAAAAGCACGACGCAGCGGATGACTTAGAACTTCCAAGAATGGAATTCCCAAAGCCACGAAATTTAAACTGAAACAAAACGAACGCAAAAGGCATTGCGAAAAACTCAGGCGTGCACGCGCGTGCGGATACGATACCACACGCATTTGCATAAAGAACTGCCCCGGTGTCGCCTGCCAGAAGTACATGAAGACCGACTGCAATAACATGATCAGAACAGCACCAACGATAAACACAATCACGCCTGAAACAAAACCTTCAGGAGATTGGCCATCTAATAGGAAATATGTTTTGGTTTTTTTAATTAAGCCCGCAAGGAAGAGGCTTACAATCGGTGACATGATTAAAAAATCTAGCACCAAAGCCAAAAAGCGATCGGCTACGAAAGCGATCGCTGGTTTCGACGTATCGATTTTTTTGCTACAAATTTCTGGAGCCGATAAATCTGGAAATAACATACAGATTGTATCGGCTTGAAACAGAAAAGACTAAAGCGACTATTGTGTAAAGCGAAGGGACTGAACTCGACCTTGATCGTCCAAGCTGAAGTGCGCTTGCCCTACGATAGTCTTGGAAGAGTCGATCAGATTGAAAACGTGTTCAAGATTGCTGCTCTCTGTAGCGGATACTTCAGAGTATTGTACGCCGAAAGCATCTGCATATTTTTTCAAGAACTGAGCTTCATCTTTAATAGCCATTGGTTGTTCACCGGCTTGGGCATCGATGAATTCAAGGCTTTGAATGCGGCCTTTCGCCAACTTCATGCCGTATTTACCTTCAAGGTAACCAAATACCAATTCATCGCGAACAGTTGGGCGCTCTGCCAAGTTTGCAGCAAAAGCTGTTTCACCATTTAAGCGTTTTGCTAGTTCATGTTCCCATTTTACATCGCGTGCAAATACCGCAGGTTCAAAGCTCGCTACGTTACGAGTACCGCCTGCTGCCAATGAATGATGATCGTTGTCGACCAACCATTGATTTACGAAAACAGTCATTAGAAGAATTGATGCGATGGAAAGAATCAAAGCAGCTTTTTGCTCTTGCGCTTTGTCTTGCAATCTTTTTCTCAAAGATTTTTCTTTCGGAAATTCAATCACCTTAGCGTTCCCCATTTGATCTCCCTCGCAATGTTATCGTCATAAATTGTCATTGCCAGGAGTATGCCGGCATTATTTCTAATATATTATTTCTCGTCGTAAAAGGCATTTACAGTCGTACAAAAGACGATAGACGTTTCAATCTGAGTATCTCATGTTGAAACACAAAAAGTCAGCTGGACTTGCCTCTAGTTCCGCAGCAATTGATCAACCCAAGAGTCAATCCCCGCCTGCATTTGCGGCAAATGATAATACAAGATCTTATCAACCTGTACACCCTGGCCTTCGATGCGATGTCCTGCAGCGCTTTCGTAGTAAGCTTCGGGCACAGAGATCTGGACACCCGGTGCAATTTCATCCAATGGGTACCACACACCTACTAACAACTGACCTCGCGAAGGAGCCCCCTGCAAAGAGCTGTGTTTAATTTCTTTGAATGCTTGCGCTACCATCTCAGCCACGGAAGAACTTTTTCCGTCGACCAAAACTTTCACGCGTCCTTTAAAGCAGTCACTGTTTTTAAATGTTTTAAGAGCAACGACTTTATTGTGTTCAAGCACCTGCAACTGATCTTCGTCTTTCAAAAGATTTGGCAGATCTGCTTTTGTTGACATCGGCGCGCGTGTTTTCACAAGCTTGCCCACGGTCGTGGGTTCACAAATAAACAGCGACAACAAACGCAGGCCCGCAACGAAATTGCCGCCAGCATTGCCACGCAGATCCAAAATCACATCACGTGATCCTTTTAATTTCTGTGCATACTTTTGCATCGCTTCCGTTTCAAAAAAATCACCGCGGAAGGAAGGGATTCGCATAAGTGTTACTTCTTTGATTTGCTCTATCGACGGACTGTCGTCACGATGAAAACTACCCGGCTGTACATCAACGAGCAGTTCTTCTGTTCCACGCAAGATTTTGTAGTGGCCTGACTCACCAGCCACCGTCCAGGAGCTGGGTTGCCCGCCATTCAGACTTTTAACGACGTCGCCTTTTTTTAATCCCGCTTTAGCAGCCGGTGACTGAGGATGGATTTTAAAAATAACGAACTCACTATCAACGAAGTCACCTTCAATGCCGGTGTCTGTTGATTCTCCTTGCCAGATGTTTTGCACTTCTTTGGCATCATAGATTTCCAAATGCGAAACCTGCAAAACATCGAACATATTATTCAGATCTTTGATGATCAGATTTTTTGCCGAAAAGGGCGTGACCAAACGAGCGCGATGCAAACACGTTTGCTTCCAGTCTTTGATCTTATCGTCAGTCAGATAGATTTTTTCTGCGACAAAGCGGCAGACAATAGGATACGGATTCACGAATGACTTTTGAATCGCGAAATAAAATGCGCCCGCGGCACATACCAAAGTAAAGAGGATGGCGGATAGCTTTTGCATCTTGGTCTTTACATTCTACTACAGAATCTAAAAACAAAAATGGACTTCTTGCGAAGTCCATTTTTTCTTAAACCTAATTGTGAAATCAGATTAAGCAGCAACCGGAGTTGATTTCTTCTTGCGAGCTGCAGAAGGATCAATGTGGTATTGCTTCACTTTACGATACAAAGTTGCGCGACCGATACCCAAAGCTTTTGCAGCTTCAGTCAAGTTGCCTTTGTATTGAACGATTGCATTTTCAATTGCTTGTGCTTCCAACTCTTCCATTTTTTGTACGTTAGAAGAAGTTGATGTCGCTGATGGGAACTGAAGAACGTTACCACCGCCGTCTGTAGTTACAGGGCTATTGCCTGAAACCAAAGCTGGAACACCTGCAGCTAGTTGTTGTCTGAAAAATGCATTGTCCAAACCTTCGCGCCATTGCGCTGAAGAATAAGCATGAACAGTGACATCATGGTTCTCCCAGTACTTCTTTGCGCTATCTACGGTTTCCTGGTTATCGCTCACCACGATCATTACTGTGCGTGACATTCTAGTCCTCCCCTTTTGAAACATTATCGAATGATATTTGACTCACTTTGTACCTATCGGCGTTCCATCGTGAGACTAAAGAGCCAGATGCAATTTTTTTTTGAGACACTTTAAACTCTTTGAAACACTGGCCTTTTAACCAGTCCTGCAATCTCTATTGCTTTTTCGTTCTTTCTTGAGAACCTTCGGGTCGCTTATATAAGACTTGGGGTTTGGTCATCGCTTCGAGCGGGGTTTGTCTCTCTTATTAAGGAGGTGCCTCGCTTCAGCGGCACGCCGTCCGGGCTCAATCGTCGCCAATGGCCTTTGGCCATTGGTTCGCGCCATCGTGGCGCCGACGAAGGCCGCTTTCGGAGGCTCCTCCTTAATAAGAGAGCCAAATTGCTTTTGATGACCATCATTTGTCTTATATATGTACTGAGAAGGTTTTCATGATGAACGAAAGCAATTTAGGTTGCTGATCTGTTTAGAGATTGTGCTTCAACGGTTTAGTGCTCAAACGAAAAAAGTTGTTGGTGTGATTGGTTTCTTTTGTTGAGTGCGATTGGTGGAATTTAATTTTTGTGGTTTTGAAAATAAAAAGGCTCTGAGTTTTTCTTGCTCAGAGCCTTTTTGATTTTTTTAAATTAAATTTCTTTTTTTAGCTCAGCATGAATTCGGCTGCATAGTTGGCGTGGATTATTGCTGTGTCGAAGATTGGGACGTTTGTGTGTTGGTGTGTGATTAGCATGCCGATTTCTGTGCAGCCTAGGATTACGCCTTCGGCGCCTTGGTCTACTAGGTCTTGGATCACTGCTTGGAAGAATTTTCTTGAGTCTTCTTTGATTGTGCCTAGGCACAGTTCTTCGAAGATGACTTTGTTGATTTTTTGGCGGGCTTCTTCGTTTGGAATGACGGTTTCGATTTTGAAATTATCGGCAAGTCTTCCGCGGTAGAAGTTTTGTTCCATTGTGTAGCATGTGCCAAGCAGGCCGACTTTTTTGATGCCTTTGTTGTTGATTTCTTTGGCTGTTGCATCGGCGATGTGCAGGATTGGTAAGCCGCTGTGGTGTTCGATTTGTTCTGCTACTTTGTGCATGGTGTTTGTGCACACGACGATGGCTTCAGCGCCTCCGTGCTTCATGGTTGCGGCAGCAGTGCCTAGCACTTTACCTGCGCCTTCCCAGTCCCCTGCTTTTTGGAGGTTTGCGATTTTTTGGAAGTCCATGCTGTACAACATCAGCTCTGCAGAATGAAGGCCGCCCATTTTGGTTTTGATGTGTTCATTGATGATCTTGTAGTACGGAACCGTTGATTCCCAACTCATACCACCAAGCAAACCGATCTTTTTCATAGGCCCCTCTTCCTCTGACAACCGCGCAATTTTTTTTGATGCTTCACTTTCATTTCGGACTCCATATGAGTCAATGCGAAACTCTGCGTGTGCTGCGCTGGGTGAGCGAAAGCCACGAATTCAGGGTAAAAAAAAAGGCCGTCTTACGACAGCCTTTTTTAAATTTCCGAATTCGAATTGAAGCGAATTAGCGGCGACCAGATTTGATCTTAACTTGTAGTTTAGAGATCAAATGTACGGCCATTTTTTCTTGGACTCTGCACATTTTAAGTTCGTCGCGACGGTATGAGCGTTGTGACGGAGTCAAAGTGCCAGTTTCAAGTTCCATTTCGTAGTCCAACTTAGAAGAACGGATACCTTCCAATTCTTTCGTTTGTTGTTTGAAAAGTTTTGTTACGCCAGACAATGGAGCAACTTCGATCCACTCTTCTTTACCACGATACCAGCTCACCATTCTTAAGAAGCGAGCTTTATTTTTTGCCAAAGTGAATTTTGGATAACCTGTATCCGGCAACTCAAGGATGTTCTCGATCTCATCAAGATTCGTGTCGTCCTCTTCACCTTCCATAAGAAGGCTGCCTGCCATTTGCGCTAACGCGGCTTCACTTTCAAGGTCCTCGTCCATATCTGCTTCAAAAGCAGAGGTTTTCTTCATCTCCTTCTCGTTCTCCATCTCGGAGTCGAAGTCGTTATCCATTTCGTCGGCTTGAACATTAGAGCCTGGATTGATCAAAGCGAGCCTCCCCAAAAGTGCAATTCATATTAAAACTGATTGAAGTGGGAAGGTTATATCGCAACTTTCAAAATGACACAATATGTTAATTGCATGAAAAAAGGTGAAAATCGCAAAAGCATCCCCGGAAAGACGAATTTATATTCAGTTTTTTGAAACCTTTTCGTGCGTACAAATTGAGCATACTGGTGAATCAGTATGCTCACCCTATTTTACAGAAACCTATTTATAAGCCGCTACGTCCACACGGAAGTTACCTGGTTTTTTCCAAAAATACTTCGCATGTGCTTTCACTGTGATCTTGTAAATAGGACGTCCATCTAAACCCGTTGTGCGCGTATGACCCGAATCCAGATCACCAGGCAGCACATAATCCAAGCGTTCATCAAAATAGTCTGCATATTGAATGCGCACTTCTTTGATTTCGATGTTATTACGCCCACACGTCAGGCTTAAACGCGCCAAACGATTCAACCCTGCCTGCGGATAGAAGGTAAATTCGCGCTCTTTAAAACGCGTCAGATCGGCACTTCCCAGACTGTAGCGAACTTGCTCACCCGTTGGTGGCGGCTGAGGAGGTTGATTCGGTTGTTGAGGTGGAGGCTGCGGAAGCTGTGTGCCTGGCTCTTCCGGCAATGGCTGCGGAAGATCATTCCATGCAAAACTTGTATTTAACGACAATACTGTGACTAGAAAAACGAACCACTTCGTCATAAGCCCCTCCTGATAATGATTTGCGAGTAAAACATTACTCACCAAAATAGGCGGGGCCTTTAGACTTTTGAACTGCGGAAAGAAAAACTTGTTTTAAATCAATCCCAACGCATGTGTTTCACAGATTCGCCGGAATCACGAAGCTCACGAAGCGCATCAATACCGATTGAAATGTGCTTATCAACAAAGTTTGTTGTGACCTTCTTATCGCTTTCTTCTGTCTTCACACCTTCTGGAACCATCGGGTTGTCAGAGACAAGCAACAAAGCACCACGCGGAATTTCATTCACGAAACCTGTTACGAAGATCGTCGCTGTTTCCATATCGACAGCCATCGCACGAGTTTTCGCCAAGTATTCTTTGAAATGATCATCATGTTCCCAAACGCGACGGTTTGTCGTGTACACAGTGCCCGTCCAATAATCGCAACCGTTTTTCGCGATCATCGATGAAACCGCTTTTTGCAAACGGAATGAAGGCAATGCTGGAATTTCTGCTGGTAAGTATTCATTCGAAGTTCCTTCACCACGAATCGCAGCGATTGGCAGAATGAAGTCACCTAATTGATTTTTCTTTTTGATACCGCCGCACTTACCAAGGAACAAAACCGCTTTAGGGTTGATCGCTGTTAGTAAGTCCATGCACGTCGCGGCCAAGGCAGAGCCCATACCGAAGTTAATGATCGTGATGTTTTCCGCCGTTGCAGATTGCATCGGTTTATCCAGACCGCGAACAGGAACATTAAAACGCTCTGCAAAAGACTTCACGTATCCACCAAAGTTTGTCAGCAAAATATAATGACCAAACTCATCAAGAGGAACACCTGTGTAACGTGGGAGCCAATTTTCTACGATCTCTTTTTTCGTCTTCATAATTCGTCCTAAATCCTTTTTGCTTTTTTCTAAGCAAACACTTTTTTATTCGCTTGATTAATTGAGCAAGTATAGCATCCTTTTGTACGACAGCAAAGGGCTACATTATGACTTCTACGCAAAATGATATTCTTATGGAGATTGCTCCACGTTTGGTTTCACTAGGTGGCCCCAAAGTTCATCGTTTAATGCCTTATCGCGAAAAACGAATGGTTGGACCTTTCATCTTTTTTGACTACTTCCCTGCGACGGAGTTCGGGCCGAATGAGGGTATGGAAGTGCGTCCTCACCCCCACATTGGTCTTTCCACTTTGAGCTATCTGCTTGAAGGTAAAGTTCTGCACAATGATAGCTCGGGCAACAAACAAGTTTTGACTCCGGGTGATGTGAACTGGATGACCGCAGGCAAAGGCATTTCCCACTCTGAAAGAACGCCTGAAGATCTTCGCGGCATCCCCCACCGTTTGCACTTGCTGCAATTCTGGGTCGCGTTGCCACTTTCTGCTGAAGATATTGATCCAGAATTTACTCACCATCCAAAAGAGAGCATTCCATCTTTCAAAGTCGGCAATGCGGATGTGACTTTGATCGCTGGAAAAGCTTTCGATCAAGAATCGCCGGTTGGTATTTACTCGCCGTTATTTTTTATGGAAGTAAATTTGAAAAAAGGCGATCGTTTCGAGTATGCACCGGAAGACGGCCATGAACTTGCGTTCTTCATCATCAAGGGGTCCTTGAAAGCAGGCGAAAAAACAATTCCGCCTGATGACTTCGTGATCTTACATACCGATTCAAAACTTAACGTCACAGCCGACGAGGACACGTGCTTCATGGTTCTGGGTGGCGAACCGTTCCCTGAACCTCGCTACATTTTCTGGAATTACGTCTCGTCATCGAAAGAAAAAATCGAAAAAGCTAAACAAGCGTGGCGTGATCGCAGCTTTCCCCAAGTCGCGGGTGAAGACGATATCATCCCCTTACCTGAGTAAATTCGTGAGTATCCTCACTTCTGCTCGTTATTGAAACGCGCGAATGTGAGGAATACCATGGACACTCCGGACATGGGGTGAAACACATGTCCAGCCTGTAACATTTAATTCCATGTCCTCCGAAGAGTAACCATAGAATGACTCGTATCGAGGAGAGTAAAGTCGCATGGAAGAAGTAAGCAAGCCCCTAGTGATCCGCAAAAGAGTGGCTAGTGTAGAAAAAACCACAGCCGCAACTGTCACACCCGTCGCGTGTAACAAAGACGAAGTGATTGAGACAGTTCGCAAACAACTCGAAAGTTTTTTACATTTACTCGTGGATCACCCGACAGAGGTCAAGATCTCGGTCGAACAAGGTGAACGGACGACGATTTTCAAAATCGACTGCACACAAAGAAATCTTGGAAAAGTATTGGGCTGCAAAGGCAAGATGATCACAAGCCTTCGCAACATGGCTCTTGCTGTGACAGCTCGCCACGGCTTTCGCTCCATCATCGAAGTTCCTTATTATGCAAACGCGAACGCTGTCGCGGAAAGTGAATGTAAGGAATTGAAGACTGCTTTTTAACAAGCTAGACTCACTCTCACTTTTTCTATCGGCTACATTTGCTTCATGACTACCAACGAGCTGATTGAACTTGATCCACAAATACTTCGAGAGCTTTTAAAAGAAAAAGAAATCTCACGCCAAGAATTCGCGCAGCAGTTAGGCATCTCAACGAAAACAATTCAACGTTGGGTGAATGGCACTGTGCGAAGAGTTCGCCCCGACACACTCGGGCGCGTTGCCCAAGTCTTGGGTGTGCCACCCGATCGGATTCGCAAATCATCGATCCCGTTAGAACTTCGCCCGATCAATCGCGTGTTAGAAGAAATTTGCAGTGATGCATTTATGGCGCGCATTCGAGCGATGGATGATTTTCCGACATATTTAAAACTTCTGAAAACATTTAATGCGCAGGAATTGTGTTCTGCTCAACGTTTGACACTGTATTTACAATTGGGCTCGACCACTTTCTTTTTGGGACGCATCCGCGCCAGTCGTCTTTATTTAGATGAAGCTTTGAAAATCGCCTACTCGCTGAATGATACAGTCAAAATTATTGCGATTTTAAGCTGGTCGGCTTTGCGTGAAGATTTCGCCGGCAATAGTCCCGAAGCAATGCGCATGATTGAACAGGCCGAACAGCATTTGCAGTATGCAAAAGACAGCGTGACCGCGCGAGCGGATATTTTATTTCGCAAGGGGCACGTTCTTTATCACAATGAAAGAATTGAAGAGGCGATTCCCTATATTCGTGACTCTATCCTACTTGAATACAAACATCCGACCTTAAACTTATTCCGCTTGGGAATGAAATATTATCACTTAAGTGAATGCTACATTCGCCAACGCAATTTTTCAAAAGCTCGTGCCACATTAAAAAAGACTTTTCATATTGCTGAAAAATCCGGTTGGGTGCGTGGCCAATCTTACAGTCACTTCGGCTTAGGCATCATTACGATTTTTGAAAATGGTGACTGTGAAACAGTTCGCGGTAATTTTGCGAAAGCTCGCGTCTTACGTAACCACACAACCCCAGAACGCATTAACACCAAAGCAGAACAGCGCGAGTTCATTTACTTAGCTATTAAGGGCCAATTGCGTGAAGCACGAGACCTCGTGGCAAATCATGTCCGCTTGAATCGCCGCTACATTCACTTTTTTGCTTATTCCGTGTTAGATGCGTTGTTCTTCGCAAAGTTTTCGCCGGAGACTTTTTCTTTACGCGGAAGTCTGATTGAGCGCGCCACTCAGTATTTCGAAAAAAATAAGCTGGAAAATGCGCTCAATGCCGTGAAAGTTTTAAAAAGCAAAGAGCGCATCACGAAAAATGAACTTTTAGAACTCTACGTTTTTTGATAAACGCGATTCCATCGCTTTCTCAACGTAAGGTAGTTTCCAACCACTGAGTTGTTCTTGTTTCGCACCGTAAAGACGCATCACCAGATGGAAATTTCCTGCTGGTGCAGGCAACCAGTTTGCAACGCGGTCGCGGCCTGGATTTGTTTCTTGAATATACAGATCCAATGAGCCATCGCCGTTGTATTTCAATTTCTCTTTACTGCTGATATTAAAGCGTTTACCGGCATTCGGCACTAAGGCATTGGCGGCATCATACATGGAAAGGGACCAGAAACCTTTTGCAGGTGGCAGTTGCTCTTTGGAAATATGCAGGACGTAAGGACGCTCTCCTGAAAGGCGTTCGCCATTCACATCTTTTCCCGTGCGTAGCCAAATGGAATCGCCATCATTGTTAATGGCTTGACCGCTAAAGGCGACGACTGCGCGATTGAAATAATCGTTATTAGCATTCACACGAATTTGCCAAGTCGCTTCGTCAGTCAAAGTCGCTGCTTGCTTTAAGCGTTGCAGACCTAATTGATAGCCTTCGTTGATGGCCGCCTGCATTTCTTGTGACAAATTGTTGAGATGATAAGCCTGTCCTGGGTTGAGTCCTAAGCGACGCAGCTCTTCGACTTTTTTTGTATCTGCGGTTAATGGTTTGTTATTTTTTAATTCTTCTGCAAAATCGCCAAAGAAAGTACTAGCGTCTAGCTGCTGCATTTGCGCGACCGGTTCGGTTTTACTATTAACAAGCGGATTCACACTGACATTGGATGGTGGAAGATAGATTTTTCCGTAATAACTTAATGGCGTCAGATCCAGGTCATTTTGAAAATGATGGATATCGGGAAAGTCCTTGTTACTGCTGCCTTGAATGCGTGTCACAAGCCAGGCATTGTTTGTTTCAATTCTGACAACACGAACACCTTCGGGAGCTTGGCCCTTCCAATTGGGTCCCGCTAATAACACCTGCAGCTCTCTATTTTTTGTTTCTGTGGAACCCAGATTGGCGACGATATCACTCCACGCATTCATGAACACCAACGAATAAAAACGATTCGATTTGGGAACTGTTAACACCATCGGTTCATCCGCAAGATCCAACCACGCTGTCGAATAAAGCACGTCGGTGGTAAGCCCTGTGTCTTTCACATTTTCATCTGGAAAATTACGAGTGTGAACGAATTGATTGATCGGCGCTTTAATTTTAGTCGTATAAGGTGTCGCCGTTTGTACATCACGAGTTTTCGCTAACATCACTAACGGATACGCATAAATAGTCGCATCCGATGCCAGCTGTTTTGCTTCTTGTGGCGAAGCCATTTTCACCTGCGATTTGGTAGACGTCGCACAGGAACTTAGAAGAACACACCAAGAAAGTCCAAGCATGAATAATCCGCGCATGAAGCCCTCCCTATTTGGCATCCCTGACAGGATAGGAAGAAGGTAGAGGCGCACGAACTTACAAATTCTTAAGCACAGGCAAAGGTCTAAGGCGAGTGTGTGATTACACTGTGACTTGCAACGCCTGCTTCAACGCCGTGAAGGCAGGTTTGTGGAATGGCTGACCTAATGTTGTTTCGATAAACACAACTGCTGCCGCGGCATTTTTTGGATTGGGATTGTTCACGGATTTCATAACGACTTCCGCAAAGCAATCGGCCAACGCCACAACGCGTGCGAATGGATTCATTTTAAAATCGCGAATACGGCGTGGATAGCCCTGCCCTGGCGAGTTTTCGTGATGCTCTAAAACAATCGCGATGATGTCATCTGAAATGCTTGGCATCGTGCGCAGGATTTCAACTCCGCGGTAAACGTGCGATTCATAAATTGCTGCTTGTTCGCGATTCATCGCGTGACGAGGCATCTCAAGAATCTCATCGGGCAACTCTTTCATGCCGACGTCATGTAGAAGCGCACCCAGTGCGAGTTTTTCCAAGTTAGCTGACATGGTCCACTTCATGGAACGCGCGATGATCACGGAAATCGCTGACACCATCATTGCATGACGGATCAGATCTTCATTTAAGTTCGCCATCAAGTTAATAACGAAACTGATATCCGGCTTGTCATCAACAAGAGCTTGAATGGATTTACTAATCACCTTGGAATGCTCAAGAGCCAAATGATCGAAACCAAGATGTTCGATCTCTTTAAAAATCGAATCCGCAGCGCGCGACAAGACGACCGTCTTTGTTTCAATGCTGATTTTCTGGCTATCTAAGACGATACCCGCCACTGTCAAAGCTTTACCAACACATTTGTGATAATCCGCTTTTCTGACGTACAGCCACTCTGCTTTTTCTGGAAAGTGCATTTGATCGAAATTGACCTTTGCACCTTCTTTAAGGATCATGACGTAGTTCTTTTCAGAGAGTTTTAAGAAAATATCGACAGGGACTTGCGTACCGGGGATAAATTCATCCCTGGACACAGCCATGAAATCTTCCGGATCGACTGGAGCTGACTTAATGTCTCGCACATTGCTCATACTCTGCTTATCGGGTTTTTCGAACAAAAGCTGTAGCAAGAATGCTCAAAATGAGACTTTGAAATTCCGCACTTTTTAAGGCAGGCTAATGGCGTGATAAAACGGTTTCTTTTCACGATTATGACTTTCTTAAGCATTGTGGCTTCTGCGGCGAAACCCGCTGGCAATGCGGCTCCGACGTTGCATGCAGCTATTCCCGAAGGTTTGGCAGCGCCGCTCTTGATGGAAAATAATCCTAATAAACTCGAAGGTCTTTTGCCCGATTACATGAAGGCGATTGGAGATGCTTTAGGTAGAAAAACATCATTAACGTTGTTAACTCGCTATCGCATCACCAACTTTTTGCTGTCTGGAAAGTCTGATGTGCTTTGCTACTCGAGTCGCGCGTGGGCCGAGGATAAAGGTCAATTAAATTGGTCCAAAACTTTGTTCATGAAACGCGAAGTGATATTGGGGCCCTCTCCAATGCCCGCAAAGCTCAGTGACCTTGGTGGCAAAACAATTGGGACGATTTTGTATTATGTGTATCCTCGCCTGGACCCTTTGTTTAATTCTCATCGCATTACCCGCGAAGATGCTTCGAGTGAGGAAGCGAATTTGAACAAAATTGTTAAAGGTCGCATTCAATATGTTGTGACCGATGAGATTTTTTTGGATTACTTCAAATTGAAAAATCCAAAGATTGAAGAAGGTCGCTCGCGTTTGTTTTTACAAGAATATCCAATTCAGTGTTCCGTCAGCAGACTTGGAACTGTGAATGTGAAAGATCTTGATAAAGCGATAGAAAAAGTGAAATCAAGCGGCCAATTAGAGGCTTTATTTAAAAAATATGGTGCGACAGTCCACTAAAATTTCGCTTCTGCCATGTGAAGCCCAGTCTTGCTCTTCGCAATAAGAAAATTTGATGCCCCCTTAGGCTCCGCACAGAGTTAAAATAGAATGAAAGTAAGGAGGCTGATATGAACACACCTCTCCATACTCACAATACTTTTAAAGATAAAGCGGCCGTGCTTCTGCGTTACTCACGCCTGAATGCCCATCACAAATACTCTCTCGCTAAAAATAGAGTTCATCACCTTCCGGGCGTTGAAACTTGCGAAACAGTTTTAAGTCTATTACATACTCATCAAGATGATATGGTTTGGGACGTCGAAGAACGTGACGTGGAAGAATGTCTTTTCGAGAACGAACACAAGCACTAATTATATTTTTGATAATTCAATCTTACCGACAGCTCTTTGTAAATCCAAGACTGTCGGTTGTTTTGTATCACGTGCTTATAAAATGCATAGATAATCGTGGTGAGGATTCTTAATCTCCTTCGTGCACTCAAACACAAAGGAGATTTTTTATGCAAATGAAGAAGTTGATTTTGGTTTCTTTAGCGTCAATGCTTGTGGGTTCGTTCGCAAAAGCTTACGAAACAGCACCGATGTCATCAGCATCTGGCGAAGAGCAAGTTATGCAGAATGTGGTAGAACCAATGTGGTGGCACCATGACTCTGACAGCGATGAAGCTCGTCCGACATGTCCAAAGCATTATTTGGTCGCAAGAAAACACTGCTGGGATAAAGCGCACTGGCGTTTCTATCACTGCGGTTACGTTTGTATTGAACAAGTGAAAACTCGTCCAGGCGAAGGCGGCAAAGACCACGGTTCTCACCGCGGCCGCTAGAAACTCAGCCCAAGTCAGAGGCTGAGTTTCTGACTTGGGATTTGGAATGGTGCAGTCGGCAGGACTCGAACCTGCAACCCCTTGGTTCGAAGCCAAGTGCTCTATCCATTGAACTACGACTGCCCTTGGATAACGCCTTTAGACTACCAAGGACACTCTGTGCAATGCAAGAAAAGACACGCCCCGGCTACTCTACGGTTGCGCAATAGCCGCAGAATTAATGACCCAATCTTTAAAACTTGCTAGGTCGTAAAAAAAGAGCTCCGCCCCGGCCTCAATCAGGGATTTCTTTTTCGCGTGGCCATCCCACATGGCAGCTCCTCGAATGGCGGAGATATTTTTTGCGCCGATGATATCTGTTGAGCTATCGCCGATAACGATGGCCCGATCCTTACTCACCTGGTTCCAAGCAAAAATAAGGCTGTTGGCGTGAGGTTTCGAATCAATTTCTGTGGCGAAACTTAATGTCGCAAAGAATTCTTCCAGCCCGTGATCTTTTAAAATCTTACGCGCTGAAAACTCATCACGTGCCGTCCACAAATGTAAACGTAAGCCCCGATCCTTAAACGCTTCAAGAGTTTCCACAACTCCGTCGAACAATTCATAAGAAAACTGGCTAGAGACCACTCCCCAACTTGCGATGGCCTCGCTACGCTTTTGGGGACAAGAAACTTCAAAAGCTTCAAACAATTTCGAAAATTCCGGATGGAAATTATCGATAGATTCCTGCAACGACACCTGGCGCCCTAAAATATTTGAAAACACCACGCGATTCACTTCATAAATTTTTTCCCGCGATTTGATCAGCGTTCCATCGAAATCGAAAACGACGTCGGTGATCGTTGCTTCTTCAAGCTCAATGATACGCTCTAGGGAATGATGATGAAACTTTACCTGCACTCCACCATCCAACTTCAGACACAATTCCGGATTTAAATTTTTATTGCCACCTTCAATGAATTCCAGATGTGGAAAGCGCGCTCGCAGCGATGAAAAGCACTCGCTGGTGACGAATTCAGCATGTTCAAATCCGGTTGTGTAAACCGCTCCACTTTTCGGAGAAGGAAGTTCGACCAAGCGAATTTGATGTGATTCGGTTTGAAAAGGTAACGTCAGCAAAAAAGTCGAAATCGCGCGGCCGTTCACCATTGCCTCTGTAAGCAACTTCCCATGTGCTGAAAGTGCTGCTTTGTAATAGTCATACTCTGCGGCAGTGCCCACGCGGAAACAGATGTGGTCGCTGTCATAGTCCTGCGCCGGAATGCCGACGTTGGCCATCTTTGCAGTCAGTGATCTGATAAAATCTTCGCCGGCTTGCTTAAAACTGTCGAAATCGAATCTGTTTGTTTCCATGAGGCTTGATTTCACATATTTCAATGTGATTGTAAATTACATAAAACTCACTTAATATGTGACTAATGATTACTTACCCAAATCTTTATCATCTCAAATACTTTGTCGATGCCGTTGAACTGGGAAGCATCAGCGGGGCCGCCCAAAAGAACTTGGTGACACATCCTGCGATCAGTCGTGCTATTTCCGCGCTAGAAAAGCATTTGGGGGTAGCTCTGTTAGAGCATCAAAAGAAAAGTTTCAAAGTTACGAACGCTGGCCACAAGGTGGCCGAACAAGCCCGTCTTTTGCTGGCTGCAGCTTCAGGGTTTGACTCTTTAAGTCTTCATAGCGATATCGATCAGGCCATCGAAATAAAAATTGGCCTTTCGCGAACTCTTTCAGAGGCATACCTTACGCCACTTCTACACGGGCTTAAGGAAACCTTTCCCCACGCGACTGCGAAAGTTCGCTTTGGGACGACCCACGAAATTACCGAGGCTGTTGCCAACCGCTCTATCGATGTGGGGTTAACAATTGGAACACTGAATCTGCCGACACTGCGCCAGACAGCCATTAAAAAAGGCAACTTTGTTCTGATCGAAAGCGGCCCTAAGAAAAACTGGCGGAACGATCTTGAAACACAGCCCTTCCTAGTCACGGAACCACGCCTTGAAACTGAAAAACTTAAAACCGCTTACAAACAGCGTTTTAACCGCCAGCTCCCCGTTCTTTTTGAAATTAGCAGCTGGGAGGTCATTGGCCAGCTTACACAAAAAGGCATTGGAATCGGGCTTTTACCTGACATTGCGCTTGAGAATTGGAAGAAGGACTCTTATAGAATCGTAAAATCTTTCGGCTTTGAAAGTTCTTACGAAGTCTTTGTGCACACGCTGAAGTCGTCTGCCAATAATCGAGTTCTTGATTATGTTATTCGCGAGGCTCATGCCCTGCCACATCATCCCTAAGTTTTCGTTTGAGTCGGCGCCCAATCCCGCACAATATGGTGGGCAATGGGCCTTATTCGTTTTTCAGCAAATACTATTCGCAATTTAAGTTTAACTTTCGTAGGACTTGTCGTCCTTTACACGATCGCAGGATTTTTCGTTGTTCCAATGATCGCGAAGAATGAAATTCAAAAACACGTTGCAGAACGTCTAGGTGCCAAACCTGAAATCAAAAAAATAAAATTTCATCCATTCACGTTCGAAGCCGCCATTGAAGGATTTTCTTTGCCAGAACCTGGTGGCAAAGGAACAAGGCCCCGTCTGCAATTTGACGTGTTCTATGTCAATCTTTCGATCTGGCATTTGCTAAAAAAAGAAATCTATCTTTCAGAAGTTCGCATCAAGCATGCGGACGGTCAGTTCACAATTTTAAAAAATGGTGAGACAAACTGGGAAATCAAAGAACTACCATCTGACAAAAAGGCTGAAGGCAAGAAAGACGACAAAGGATCTGATTGGCTGCTGTTCATCGAACACATTAAGATTTCGAACAGCAAATTGAATTTCCAAGATGAGACACACAACACCCCACTGTCATTGCCGTTAGGACCTGTCAGCCTGAGTGCATCTGATATCAGCACTCATCTTGATTCAGAAACTTCGATCAACAGCTTGGCGATTGATGTTGGCGAAAAAGGTCACGTGAAAGTCAGCGGTTCGATGACGCCAAAGCCATTCTCTGCCGATTTAAATCTGGATATGGCAGAAATTCCTTTGGAGTTTTTGACAGCTTACTTGTCTGATAAAACTTATTTGGTGCTGCAACAAGGCTCGACAGACATTAAAGGCAAACTGCGATACCAAAAGGGAAATATCATCTTTAATGGTGATTCAAATATTCATGATCTGGTATTGAATCAAGCAGAAGTCGAACAACCGGTTGTGACATGGAAGCGCTTGGATCTAAAAAAGATCGAAGTGCAAACATCACCGATGTCTGTGAAAGTCGATGAAGCCATCCTGAAAGAGCTCGATACAGAAATCATTCTGCGTAAAGATGGAACATTGAACTATCGCACGGTTTTACGAAACCCTCCGCCACTGCCAAAGGCTAAAAGCAACACAGCTCCTGCAAATAAAAAAGCTGTGGTTGCCAAAGAAACTGCAGAAAAGAAACCGGCATTCGATTTTAATGTCGGAAAATTGACATTGATCGACAGTCAACTTGACTACGCCGATGAACAAATTCGTCCCAACTTCCGCGCGCACGTGCATGGTATTAATGGCACGATTGAACCGATCTCTCCAGATCCGCAACAAAAGATCAATGTCGCGATCGCTGGTGCGGTTGAAGATTACGGTAAATTCCAAGGCAAAGGTTACTATATCCCTGGCGTGAAATATCCAAGTCTGAATCTTGATATGAGCTTCCACAATATCGAGATGACGACATTCACTCCCTACGCAGGCGTGTTTGCAGGATACGAAATTAAAAAAGGAAAGCTCTTCCTGGATTTTAATTACGTCCTGGTGAATCACCGTATTAAAGGCAAAAACCAAGTCCTATTGGATCAGTTCGAATTAGGTAACAAGATCGAAAGCGACAAAGCACCGCACTGGCCATTAAAACTGGCGTTAGCGTTGATGAAAGATCGTAAAGGACAAATCAAATTCAAACTTCCGGTAGAAGGCGACGTGAACTCCCCGTCTTTTTCGTGGGGCAATCTGGTTTGGACTGCGATCAAAAATATGTTCGTTAATATTTTGGCGGCACCGTTTGATTTCTTATCAAGTGCTTTCGGGGGCGGCGAAGATTTACAGACGGTTTTCTTTGAACCTGGAGCAGCCTCTTTAACAACAAATGAATCCGCGAAGATTCTGAATCTTGCGAAAGCTTTGAACGAGCGTCCGAATTTGTCTTTGGAAATCAAAGGGCAGTATCAAAATTCTGACATCGCAACTTTACAAGAAGAAGAATACGATGCTCGCTTGCAAGCGGAACTAAAAAAAGCCAACGGCAATCGCGATCATGCCGTCGTAAATTTGGCAAAGCAGACAATGAAAAGCGAAGAGCTTAATAAATATATCGCCGACTACAAAACCGCACATGCTGGAAGCGACAAAGACATCGCCGTTGAACTTGAAAAGAAAGTGCAACCCTTAATTCAGGTCAGCGACGACAAGCTTAAAGATCTAGCCATGGAGCGTGGCCGCGCGGTGATGACAGCACTTATTGCACAGAAGATTCCAGCAGAAAGATTATTCCTTCTTGCCGGCAGTAAAAGTGATGATGAAAAAGAACCACACACGTTGTTAACTTTAAAAGAACAATAAAAAAAGGAGCTATATCAGCTCCTTTTTTTTATTGAGCACTCAGGTACTCAGCTTACTATTTAGATACACAGTGCATACGCAGATAGCCGTGGCCACCCATCACAACACCCGGGAAGCGACTTGGGGAAATATCCAACACTCCATTTTGGCGAGATGTATTACCATTGCCTGCTTTGATTTCAGTGTTTGCCAAAACATCTGAGTTCAAGTTTGTTGGAAGGATCAAACGAATACCGTCAGCCACTTCAAACTCTTGAAGACCTTTATATGGACTTGTCTTCGCTGTGATTTCTGAACCTTGCGCAGACTTATTCAAATCTGTTGTTACGAATGACCAGTATTGTTGGTTGGGTTGGATCGTGAAACTTTTCAATTCATCATCACGAACGATATCTGCTGTGAATGTCGGTTTATCACCGCGCTTGGCATAAAGATCCCAGCACGCTAATTTAGCAGCAAAACTTTGTGAAGCGACGACAGTCAAAAGAGTCATAAGAGCGATTTTTGTTTTCATTTTTTCCTCGGGTCAGTACGGGTTTAGTGGAAGCCTCCATGGGGGATAGACTTCTTCCGAGGAAGGGTTCTAACAAATTTTAAGCTCATGAATTGTTAGGATTGGGATAAGTCGAAAATTTTATAGGCTGTTCTAATAAGAACAGCCCCTGAATATGAAAACACTTAGTCCCAGGAACAGCTACTTTTCGTTTTGCCCATCGAACATTGTGTTTCCGTTCGCTGTTTTCTCTGGAACGGGCTGAACAACATCCCAGTGCTCAACGATTTTGCCGTTTTCAACACGAAAAATATCGACAATAGCGCGGCCTGGGTCTTTATCGTTCAGCTTTGAATTTAAGTGCAAAGCGACTAAGTCCCCGTCAGCTAACGTGCGATAGATGATGGCTTTGGATTGCGGATTCTTTTTAAAGTGACCTTCGAAGTAGTTGTAAAAAGCCGCCGCACCATTCGGAACATTGGGATTGTGTTGGATGTACTTGGGTCCAAAATATTTTTTGGCGGCCTCTGTCGGCTTGTGATCGTTAAAGGCCATGTTATAAAAATCCGTCACAAGTTTTTTATTGGCATCTTGTACGGGACCCGCAAAGGCCGGAAGCATGAATGAGGAAACTAAAAACACAGCGACGCTTTTCATAGTCATCCTTTCGTCATCAAAAAATTATTTAATGATGAGTTGGTTCTTCAATTGATCCGTTTTATCTGCTTGCGCAGGAAAATGATGTTTCAAATGGTGCCCACAAGCTTCGATCGCTTCGATGAAGCCAAAGCCCCAATTGCCACCACGAAGTTGGCCACCTAATTTTTGCAGAATCTCGTTCCATGTCTCTTGCGGAAGTTTGCTTGAGATTCCTTCGTCAGCCAAAATCACGGCTTTCTTTTCCATCACAGAAATGAAAATCAGAATACCTGTATGGTTGCGAGTCTTATTGATTTTATTTAAATAAAATTCCAAATGCGCACGTTGATGGACTTGATCGACTTCATCACGCTCAGGAACAAAAACTTTTTGAATCCACGATAAACGCGCCAAAGCAAATGACAGATAGTAAATCACGACAATCAAAAACGGCCATGCGTAAACCCAAGGCTTCACCCACAGCAAATCACTGTAAGGAAGTTCCACGATCACAAGCATCAACAGAATCAACATCGTCAATGTCAGTGGCACATGTCCCACCGTTGATGAGCGTTGCACAATAACCGGAACGATTTCGCCTTCGGTTTTCTCTTCCGCTTTTTGCACGGCATGAGAGATTTTTTGAATGTCTTCGTCAGAAATGTATCTGTGAATCCAAGCCATAAGTTACTCCAGTTGCGTGCCTCTGGCACTCCACTCTGTGGCCTGCCGGCCCTACCAATTGCCCGAAGCGCCGCCGCCGCTGAAGCCGCCGCCACCACCGGACCATCCTCCGCCGCCAGAGCTTCCGCCCCAGCCACCACCGCCGAGTGATCCGCCACCTCCCCAACCGCCGCCACCGTAATAACGACCGCGACCGCCGCCAAAGCGACCCAGGATAGAGATGATAATCAGAACAATAATAATCAACCATAAGGGAATGCCACCGCCATCGTGTTCGTCACGTGCAGGGGCTTTTTCATCAGCAAACTCTTTGTCAGCCAAAACCATGATTTCGCTGACGCCGGTGTAAACGCCGTCTTCGAATCGTTTTTGTCTGAAGAGCGGAATGACTTTATCGCTGATGATTCGTTTTGCATAAATATCGGGAATAGCACCTTCAAGTCCTTGTCCTACTTCGATGCGCATGGCGCGCTCTTGCATAGAGATCAAAAACAAAATGCCATTATCTTTTTTCTTATCGCCAAGTTGCCACTTGTCGGTAATTTTGATCGACGCCGATTCAATCGGTTCGCCATCAAGAGAATTCAAAATTAAAACTTGGATTTGCGCTTTACCGCGCTGATTGAATTCATAAAGAAGTGCTGACAGATCTTGGCGGAAAGATCTTGTTAGAATTCCCGCCTCGTCCATCACAGGTCCCGACAAAGTAGGAACCTTAAATTCTGCTTGAGCGTTTAAACCCAAGCAGAACAAAAAAGAAAAAAGGGACAGAAAAAATATTCGCATTAGAATTTAACTTCTGGCGCTTTCTCTGCAGCCGCTTTTTCTTCAGGAGCTAAATCCCATTGCGGCATTTTTTCGTAGTGATACATCACAGAGTTTGTCCAGCTTGTCGGTGGAACCGCGACCAAGTTGTTAAACTCTTTGATCGATTCAATGTAACGTTGACGAGCGACCGTAATGCGATTTTCAGTGCCTTCTAATTGCGCTTGAAGATCACGGAAGTTTTGATCGGCTTTCAAATCAGGGTATTTTTCTGTGACAACCATCAAACGACCCAAAGCTTGTGACAAACCGCCTTGTGCTTTTTGATACTCTGCCAATTGTTGCGGAGTCACTTTTGATGGATCGATGTTCATCGCTGTGGCTTTTGCACGAGCTTCAGTAACTTGAGTCAAAGTCTCTTCCTCATGTTTTGCGTAGCCTTTAACTACGTTCACAAGGTTCGGGATCAAGTCAGCTCGACGTTTGTATTGGTTTGATACTTCAGCTAGTGCTGCTTCAGTAGAGTTTTTAGCTTGTGGGATAGCTTGGAAACCACAACCTGCTAAGAACGGAAGAACCAGCGCAACTAATAAAGCTTTGGGCATAGCTTTCGAAACGAGTTTCATAAGAAAACCTCCAGACATCTTTCTATCGAATCTCTAAGTGACGCTCAACGAAAACCGGTCTATATTAGTCGAATGACACGGACAATTAAGCTTCGATACACCGAGACAGCCGGCTGCATCTTTGTTGACAAGATTGCAGGCCTAAACACGCATACACCAGAGTTTGGTCAAAGAGGATGCGTTGAGGTGTATGAAGATGAAATTGGGCGCAAGCTCTACACCGTGCATCGCTTGGATAAAGCGACTTCGGGTGCTTTGGTATTCGCGACGTCATCGGAAATTGCTGCGGAACTGACACGTTTGTTCGAACAACATCTCGTACAAAAGCGCTACTTGTTCCTGACTGACAAAAAGATTTCACAACAAAACTTCACTTACGAATCGCATATTGAACGCGAACACAAAGTGTTCGTCAGCCGCAAGGACAAAGAGGCCAATTCAAAGACGACCTTCACATGGCTGAAGTCCCTTGGGCCTTACCAGTTGTGGGAAGCGATTCCACATTCGGGAAAGCCTCACCAAATTCGTCTGCATGCGGAAGCCAATGGCATCGCGGTTTTAGGTGATACGGAACACAATGGCGCCCATTTCCACCGCCTGTGCTTGCACTCCTTGTCTTTGGGTTTCACTTTGAATGGCCAGGATGTGAAATTTGAAACCGAAACTCCGGCGTGGGCTCGTGAGGCGGAGTTGAACGAGCACGAAGAAGATCTGATCTTAGCCGAAGCCTTCCAACGTCGTGAGCGCATGTACAAGTTTACAGAACTCAAAGACGAGTCTTTGCGTTTAAGTCATCGTGAGCTCGATACTTACCGTATTGATCAGTACGGCGATTACTTGTGGGTTTATTGGTACAAAGAATCCGATCCCACTGTGCAAGATCTTCTGCGCTTCGAAAAGATCTCGAAACGTCTGCATAAGAAAATTCTGGTGCGTAAGATGTTGAATCGCGGTGAAGATCCTAATGCCGAAATCATGTGGAATATCGGTGCGACCGCTCCCCGTTGGACTGCCAAAGAAAACGGTGTGAACTATGAACTTCGTAGTGATACGGGTTTGTCGCCAGGTTTATTCTTGGATCAACGCGAAAACCGTCTGTGGGTGCAAGAACACGCTCAAGATCGTCGCGTCTTAAATCTATTCTCGTACACAAGTGGCTTTAGCGTGGTGTCGGCTCTGGCTGGTGCGACTGAAGTTTGTACTGTCGACGTTTCGCAGAACTTTATCGAGTGGAGCAAACGCAATTTTGAATTAAACGGCTTAAATCCTGAAGACGATAAGTACGAATTCTGGGTCAATGACTGTTTGTTGTTCTTAAAAGGTACCATTCGTCGCAAACGCAAGTTTGGTTTGATTGTCTGCGATCCACCATCATTTGGTCGCTCGAAAAACAGTGTTTTTTCGATCAGCAAAAACTTCGATGAGCTTTTAGTGAATTGTATGTACTGCTTGGAAAAGAATGGCCTGTTGTTGTTCTGTACGAACTACGAAAAATGGACAAGCGGCGATTTGCATTTGAAGTTAGAAAAACTAAAGCGCGAATTTTCGTTTAAAATTCTTCCAGCCCCTGCCCAGGGACTGGATTTTGAATTGCCGGATCAAGAACCACTGATGAAATCAATTATCCTGCGTAAGAACTAGCTTGCTTGGCTAGTTCTTGTCAGCGCAACCACGTTCCAGTTTTTTTTGTCCTCTGAGGTTGTCACTTTCACGTCCTGACTTTTTCCGTCTAAGACCACTTGTAAATCACCAACAACACCTTGCAGATCCAAAGCAAGTTTGGTTAATTCTTTCGCCGACGCTGACACCTCTTCAGATGAAGCGGAATTCATTTGCGTCGAGGCATCCAGTTGATTCATGGCCTGGCTGATTTGCTGCACACCCATCGCCTGTTCCTGACTGGCAGAAGCAACCTGTTCACTCATTTCTGAAACTTTCATGACGATTGTATGAATCTCTCTGAATACTTCACCGGATGCTTCAGCAATCTGAACGCCATCAGCGATTTTCGCAGCGCTTTGTTGGATCAGATGCGAGATATTTTTAGCAGACACTGCACTTTTTTGCGCGAGATCTTGCACAGCCGTTGCTACTGCAGAGAACCCCTTGCCATGCTCACCCGCACGAGCAGCTTCGATCGTCGCATTGAGTGACAACAGATTCGTTTGGAAAGCGATATCGTCCATGACTTGAATGATTTCTTGAATCTGTTGTGAAGACCTAGAAATCTCGTGGATAGATTCAAGCAAGCTGACGATTTCTTTTTCACCTGTTTCAGTAATGCCAACAGCCTGTTTAGATAGAACCACTGTTTTCTGACTTGTATCGGAATTTAATTTCACCATTGAGGTCACTTCTTCAAGTGCTGCCACGGTTTCTTCGATACTAGCAGCAGCTTCAGTCGAACCTTCGGCGGTTTGTTCACTGCTTGCGTAAAGCTGTTCACTTGCAAGCGACATATTTTCGGAAGATTTCGCAAGCAAACCAATTGAAGCCTGCAAAGCTTTTGTCAGACTGCGAATAACCCATGTTGATAGCAGCAGAACCAGAATAAACCCGACCAGTGCTCCAATCGCCAAAGAATCGTCGACACGCTCCGAAGTTTTTTGATCTTCAACCATACTTTCTTTCATCAACTTCAAACGAAGCGTTGAAAGATCTTCCAGTGATTCAGACAGTTTATTAAATGAATCACGGAATCCACCCGTAATGATCGCCGATGCGGCTTGATCAGATCCCAGTGCTAACAACGAAGATGCATCACTACCCAACTTGTAAGTTTCCTGCCACTGATCTGTAATCACTTTAAAGCGATCGGCAGTCGCCTGACTGTGCGGGATTTTATCGTATTCATCAACTGCGGTATTGAATGCAGCGATGTCTGCTTGAACTTTATTAAGCTCTAGAGCACGACTGTCTTTGGTTGAGCTATTCAAAGCCAGCAGTAAATGACGTTGAAGATTCGACGCCTGAAGTGCCATCTGCCCCGTATAATGAATTGAGGGACCACGCACCGAATTCGCAGTCAGACTGCTTTGCTTTAGAACTTCAACGCCTTGATCGGCTTGATAATAAAGAGCTGCCAAATTCAACATTGGAATTGCAGCTAATAAAAGTAGCTGACCACGAACACCTTTAACCCAAACGGATGCTTTCATACGAAACCTCCACGCACTCAGAATGCGCGCGAATTATGGAGGCCAAGTGGAAATGGAATCCTATCCTAAAAAAGCACAAATGCCGTCTTTGGAAGAGACGGCTTTTGCAAATGCACTGAGATTAAGTATGAACTATGGATAGAAGTCGTATTTTACTCGCACTCTCGTCTCACCTTGAAGACCCATTTTCGATCCGCTTAAGAATGGCGGCACCTTGCGTTTGATCTTTTTACGGCCTTTAGGAAAGCGCTTTTCATTTACAAAACAATCAAAGCGTTCGTCTTTACATAGATTAGTAAACTCATCTTTTTGATTCTTAAATACGTAAGCATCGACAGCTTTCGACATGCGATTGCTGGTCTCGATATCGGAATTATCAACGACGATGCCTGCTTCCTTACCGGTTGCAGTTTTTTCGCCCCCAGAAGAAGCCGCGCTTGCTTTAGAAGAATGCTCTGCCGTCGATGACGAAGACTTCCCTTCCTTCGCAGGCTGCGCACAATCGCAAATCGCATGTTTAATCGTTGCACACGAAGACAAAGTCACAAGTGCGAATGCTGCTAAAACTAGTTTCATCATTATTTCGTCCAATCTGTCCAAAGAACATCGCTGCCATTCGGGTGAGCTTTCGCATAATTATAGAAGTCGCGGATAAACTGCGCACGTTCTTTTTGGTATTGATATTTCCAATTATCTTGCGCTGGTACATCAAGCACGTCGTATTCATCACTCAATTTTGCATTACGATTCACGATGTCTTCCAAGGAATCTGTTTTAGCGTTGCGAAGCATATCGTACATGACCATAAACGTCGTAGTGCGACCTTTGCCAGCACGACAATGGAAGTGCACCCAGTTCTTTTCAGGCAATGCACGAACAGCTTCAATGAAACGATCCACTTCACCGTCATCGGGACGAAGATGGTCTGTCACTGTCAGACGCACGTATTCATAACCACGACTGCGCACGACACTTTCTTCGGTTTCAATACTTTGTACAGTTTGCCCGGCGAACTTCGTACCGATACCTGTATCAAGCAGCAGGCGGCGTTCACGTTGCAAAACTTCAGTGTGAGTCAGATCGGCGTTAGCCCAATCATTAGGAGCCTGCCAGGTCACAGGTTTATCATTGATGAAACCGTGCGATTCTTGGCGCAAATCGAAAATGTAAAGTGGAGCCTTCATTTTCTTTGCGGGCTTAGCTAGCTCTTTGACGTTTTTAGGATTGAACATGGAACTACCCGACATGTGAAGGGCGTCGTTCTTACGATAATTAACAAGTTTTGAACCTTCGTATTTTTCGTCAAAGACCGGCTCAACGGGCTCTGTGGGTTGAGGCTTGCTCATGAAAGAAGTTTTCGCCACAGTATTTTTAAGAGAAGTCGCATTGTCCGCTGAAGAAGTTTGAACTTTCTTTTCAGCACAAGCGAGCAACAATAACGGCAGAATCAGGGCTGTTTTCTTCATAGGTTGAATCCTCTACAAAAAGCGTAAAAGATTCAGCCTTGAAAATCTAGAATAAAGCGCGATTAAGACAAAGCTCCGCGATCGAACAGCTCTTCCAAGACCTTGTACGAAGAATCTTGTGTGCGCATGTAATAATGAGCGCGAAGGATCGCTTGTTCCGTTTCATTGAGCGAAGCATTGCTGCCCAAATGTTTTAAACGGTCTTGCGAAATATGATAAAGCGCCAAGGCCCCTGCGACAGAGATATTGAAGCTCTGTACGAAGCCTGACATTGGAATGATGATTGTTTGATCGGCAGCCGCAACCATTTCAGGGCTGACACCGTCTTTCTCATTACCCAATACAAGAGCGCACTTCCCAGTGAAGTCCACTTCATGCAAAGGTTTAGAGCGCGCATCCAAGTGAGTCACATAGATTTTATAACCTTGTGACTTCAAGTTTTTCACGCACTCGGCAGTCGATTTCCACTTTTTAGTTTCAACCCACTTGTCAGCACCTTGAGTAACACGTGCCGACTCTTTGAATTTTTCTTGAGTTTCAATGACATGAAAATTGCCGAAGCCAAGACCTTCCGCAGAACGCATCACCGCAGAAATATTTCCGCGGTCATAGATGCTTTCAAGAACGACAGCCGTGTCGAAATTTCTTTGCGCGACAACGCGCTCGATTTTTTGCACACGATCTGCCGTCAACAAAGGACCGATCTTTTCAAGCACCACTTGGTAGTTCACCTTCAGGTGCGTATTCACTTCAATATCGGTCCCGTATGGAAACATTCTTGCCTGCTTTTACTATAAAGCCCGAAAGGCTTTTAATTATTTATACAGAGATTCTGGATTTTTAGCCAAATCGCGAGTGATATTTTTTTGGTGCGCTTCAAGAGTACCGCCGCCAATTTCTAGCAACTTCGCATCTCTCCATAGTCTTTCAACAACGTACTCACCCACATAACCGTAACCACCCAAAACTTGGATCGCGCGGTCAGCAACGTTTTTCGCCATTGTCGTTGCAACAAGTTTCACACCGTCTGAATCCAAACGATTGCCTTCTTTGTTCAAATCCATGCGACGAGCTGTTTCGTAAACGTAAGCGCGTGCAGCTTTGTATTCAGCATAGCTGTCAGCGATGTAGCGTTGCATTTGACCGAAGTGGTTCAAAGATTTACCAAATGCTTCACGTTCTGTTGCGTAGCGATTCATGATTTCGATGGAACGACGTGCGATACCCAAGCTCATTGCTGCCAAAGTCAGACGTTCGATTTCAAGGTTACGCATCATGTGCAACATTGAATCACCTTCATGACCGACCAATGCCGATTCAGGAACATGGCAGTCTTGGAACACAAGCTCTGCTGTGTTTGAACCACGCATACCCAATTTGTCTTTGATCTTTTGACCAACTTGGAAACCTTTGTGTTCTTTCTCTACCAAGAATGTAGAGATCAATGCACGACCTTGTTTTTCGCCTGTCTTTGCGTAAACCAAAACCAAGTCACAAGGAGTATTGTTTTCATCAACAGTTCCATTTGTGATCCACATCTTACGACCGTTGATCACCCACTCGTTGCCCTTCTTAACAGCTTTTGTTTGCATGCCAAGAACGTCAGTACCTACTGCAGGCTCCGACATCGCCATCGAACCAACCCACTCACCAGAGCAAAGTTTTGGCAAAATGCGAAGACGTTGTTCATCACTGCCGTTCACTGCGATGTTGTTCACACAAAGCATCGAGTGCGCAAGATAAGCCAAGCAGAAACCTGGATCAGAAGCAGACAACTCTTCATGAACGATTGTTGCAGCTGTCGCGTCCATACCCGCGCCGCCGAATTGTTCTGGAACTGTGATACCTAGCAAACCTAGTTCACCGATTTTTTTGAACAATGGAAGATTGAATTTTTCAGAACGATCGTATTCGTGAGCTTGAGGTTCAACCTCGGCCTCTGTGAATTGCTTTACAGTTTCACGCAACATTGCGTGTTCAGGTGTTGGATTATAGAGGTCGAATTCTTTCCAGTTGAAAGACATGGGTTCAGCTCCTTTTATTAGAGTTGCGAATCTAGTGAAATTCATAGCTGTTGGGCAAGGTTTGACGTCAAATAACGCTATGCGTTTTAGGGCTAATTCGTCAACCTTACGCAAAGTGCCTGGACGCTCGTGTTTGAGAGGTCTATTTTTAGATGGTCCCCGTAGGAGATCTTCATGAAAGCAGCTGTTCTTGGTATCGGTACCGAACTGGTCGATGGTCAAATAGTTAACAAAAATGCCGCGTGGATTTCAGAGCGCCTGAAACAATTAGGTCTGACAACGGCTCTGCATCTGGTTGTTCCCGACGATAAAAAACTCATGCTTGAGGCGATGGATTTTTGCGCAAGTTATGGCGATCTTCTGTTCCTGACGGGCGGCTTAGGTCCCACAACCGATGACTTCACTCGTGATATTGTTTCCGAATGGAGTGATAAGCCTTTGATTTTTGACGAAGGCTCGTGGCAACACATTAAAGATCGTCTTGAACCGCGCGGCTACGTCGTGAAAGACGTGCAACGCCAGCAGTGCTTTTATCCGCAAGGCGCGACGGTTTTGAAAAACATGGAAGGCACGGCCAACGGTTTTTCGCTAGAGGCAAAAGACAAAAAGCTTTTCGTTTTACCGGGACCTCCACGTGAAGTTGAAGCCGTGTGGAATTCTTCCATTCATCAATGGCTTGTCGACAATACGACTCACATTGATCCCTACGTGACTCGTCACTGGGATACAATGGGTGTTGGCGAATCAGACGTAGCGTTAATCGTCGAAGACGTTTTAAAAGGTGTCGAAGTCGAAAAAGGCTATCGTGTGCATTTGCCTTACGTCGAAGTGAAAATGTCCTTCTTTAAGTCACAAGAAAAACAGTTCGAACCGTACATTGAGAAAATCACACAAGCCCTGGGCCATTGCCTGATCACACGCGATCAAGAAGACGTGCCGTTGATGTTGGCAAAAGCTTTGGCACCGTTTAATTCGTTAAGCGTGCAAGATTCTGTGACAGGACAATTTTTGATGAACCGTTTGATACCTGTGTTGCGCGATCATATGACGAACAAACAGTGGAGCTTTTCCAATAATGTTATCGACGATCACGCGCAAGTGCGTTTGATGTTGCAACCTAAAGATGAGCATTCCTGTGTCGTGAGTATCGAAAAAGGCAATCAGCGTTTCGCCGATATTCTTGATAGTCCGTACAAACAAATGCCAATGCGCGAACGTCGCGCGCAGTATTTCGCTGAAGTCGCGATGATTTTTTGGCTTAGACATTTGTAAAATTCAAAGTGCAGAAAAGAAAAGCCCTCTGATGAAGAGGGCTTTTTTTTGTTACTTCGGCGAAGCCGAAGTGCAGACCAGGCCAGACCAACCTACTTAATTTTCAAACCTTTAAGTGCGTCGCCCAACGAAGCGAAACCGCCCGAAGAAGCTGATTGGTGTGCTCTCCAGCCACCGTCTTCAGATTCGCCAGGAACACCCAACGAGATCTTTTTATCTTCGAAAAGGATTTGATCAACTTGCACAGTGATCTCGTCACCTTTTTTCTTATTCTCGAAAGTGTTCGCATCCACTGAATCGCGCCATTTAGAACGAGGCAATAGACCTGTGATACCTGGAGCCAGTGTGACGAACAAACCGTATTGTTCTTTCTTTTCAACAGTTCCTTTAACAACAGTGCCTACTGGGAAACGTTGATTCACAGTCGTCCACGGATTGCCTTCGCCGTCCGCTTGCTTGATTGACAATGAAATCTTCAATTTGCCACCGTCAACTTCTTCCATTTTCAAAAGTTTAACCGTGACTGGTTGGCCCACAGTAACAACTTCTTTTGGATCGTGAATACGTGACCACGAAAGTTCAGAAACGTGAACCAAACCTTCAACGCCACCTTCAAGTTCAACAAAGGCACCGAACTTTTCAAGACGAACGATTTTACCGTCCATGATTGTGCCCGGTTGATGTTTTTGCATGAACGCGCCTTCGAATTCCGCTTTTTGCAGATCCAAAAGTTTACGACGAGAAACCACAATGTTGCGGCCTTTCGCATCGAATTGCGTGATGAGGAATTCAAACTTGCGACCTACATATTCAGCCGTGTCAGTGACAAATTTAGAATCAATTTGCGAGATTGGACAGAACGCCGTTTTACCAGCGATAGCAACACGGAAACCACCGTTAACTGCTTCAGTCACTTTACCTTCAATAGGAAGTTCCATGTCGAAAGCATCTTCCAATGAATCTGTAGAAACACCAGACATCGCGCCTTTTTTAGCAACACGAATCTCGCCGCCTTTGATCGCAACAACAACACAGTCAATAACATCACCTACGTGATATTTAACTTGTTTGTTTTCGTCCAAAAGATCTTTAGTCATGATCAAACCGTCGTTCGTTGTTCCTGTAGAAACAAACGATTCTTCTTTACCGATTGAAAGAATCTCACCTTGGAACTGATCACCCACAGACATGCGAGTCTTCAAACTTTTTTCAGAATTAGAGAACATCGCCTCAAAATCTTCAAAAGATTTACCTTCATTAACATCATCACCAAAAATATCTTTTTTAGACATAAAATCTTCCTCAACTAAAAACACAATCATATCCCGCGTCTTCGCGAAGCGAACAGCCAAAGCGACGTTTGCAAAGCAAACCAGCCAAAAGCGGAGTTCGCGGAGCGAACAAGCCCTCCCCGATCGAAGACGGGGTAGCTGGCGTTCAAAAAGGTCGGATGCAAGGCGGAGGGATGCCCTCGCAGCGCAGGCGTGCTTGCAAGCACGTCGAAGCGAGAAGGCGTCCCGACAACGCAGTCAGCCGGCCTTTTTCAACGCCAGCTACGAGCAACCTACCGTAGTGCCGCAATTGGGGCAACGATAACAGCCACTTGTGAGCACTGTGTCGCTGCCACACTCAGGGCATTTCATGGTAAATTCGGGGACAATATCCACTTTAATTTCTTTGGTTTTTCCCTCAAGGGTTTCACCTTTGATTTTAAGATTAAGCGGCTGACTTTGTTTGCTGCCATCACGATACACCGCGACGGCCTTTACGCCCAAACGCCAAGCCAAGAAATAAATATCGCTAATATCTTTTTCTGTGGCGGCATTCGGTAAATTCACCGTTTTAGAGATCGCGCCACTGATAAAAGGTTGCACCACTGCCATCATTTTCACATGGCTTTCAGGTGACAGCACACGGCCGCCGGGGGCTGCATTCGCGCAATCGAAAACTGGCAAATGCTCTTTCTTCACATCAGGACAATGCTCGAGTGAGTTATGCTCTTCGACCCATTTTAAAATACGTGAGATCTGATCGTCCGAATAATTAAGAGCACGAAGTGCCGGCTCTACAGCTTGATTGACGATTTGAATTTCACCACCGCCCACAAGTTTTTTAAATTTGATCAACGAGAAATCAGGTTCAATCCCCGTCGTATCACAATCCATCAACAAACCAATCGTCCCCGTCGGTGCGATCACTGTCGCTTGCGCATTTCTAAAACCGTGCTTGTTGCCGTTATAAAGCACAGCCTTCCACAAATTTTTTACGGCCTTATCAAGGCCCGGTGGCAACATCGCCCACTCGACACCGTTGACGGCCTTCGCGTGCATTTTCATAACCTTCATCATCGGGGCACGATTTTTCTTAAAGCCCGCAAAGGCTCCTTTAGCACGTGCCATTTCCGCTGACGTCAGATAAGCCACACCATGAATCAACGATGTCAGCGCACCCGCCCAGGCACGCCCCTCGTGACTATCGTAAGGCAAACCTTTACGCATCAACAGCGAACCGAGATTCGCAAAACCCAATCCCAGCGGACGATAATCGTGAGAATTCTGCGCAATCTTTTCCGTCGGATAACTTGAATAATCGACCAGGATTTCTTGGGCGACAAACAAAGTGCGTGCGGTGTGAATCAACGATTCAAAATCAAAACTGCCATCTGGATTTAAGAACTTCACTAAGTTGATAGAAGCCAGATTGCAGGCTGAATCGTCCAAGAACATATATTCCGAACATGGATTGCTGGAACGAATAATGTCGGTATTAGGACATGTGTGCCACTTGTTGATAGTATCGTGGAATTGAATCCCCGGATCCGCGCACACCCAAGCCGAGTGCGCGATTTTCTCCCACACTTCACCCGACGGCAGTTCGCGATGAACCTTGCCAGTGACACGGGCTTTTAGTTTCCAAGGTTTTTCTTCTAAGATCGCTTTCATAAACGCATCAGTCACACGCACAGAGTTGTTGGCGTTTTGACCCGATACCGTGCGATACGCTTCCCCTTCGAAATCAGAACTAAGACCCGCTGCGATCAGCATGTGGGCTTTCTTTTCTTCTTTCATTTTCCATTCGATGAAATCTAAAACTTCCGGATGATCAATGTCGACCACAACCATCTTCGCAGCACGACGAGTGGTGCCGCCTGATTTAATCGCGCCCGCTCCCCGATCTAAAACTTCAAGGAATGAAATTAAACCGGAACTGTGCCCGCCTGAACTAGTGGGTTCGTACTTACTGCGAATTGCAGAAAAGTTACTGCCTGTGCCCGATCCGTATTTGAAAAGTTTTGCTTCGGTTTTAGCGAGTTCAAAAATATCTTCAATCGAATCCTGAACACTTTGAATGAAACATGCTGAACACTGTGGACGTTCGTAAGCATTTTCAGTCGCTTGAATGGATTTTTTTCTTTCGTCCCACGCGAAGTGTTCACTAGGCGAAGAGATTTTATATGACTCCCACAAACCCGCATTGAACCACACCGGGCTGTTGAAGGCTCCCCGCTGTGATAACAGAATGTATTTCAATTCCTTTGCGAAAGTGTCGGCATCTTTTTTTGAAGCAAAATAATTTTTCTGCTTAATTCCTGAAGCGACGATGGCTTTCACCACTCGGTCCACGAGCTGGCGCACAGATTTTTCTGATTTTGTTTTTGGCACTCCGACTTTGCGGAAGTACTTGCTTGCTGCAATTTCAACTGCAAGTTGTGACCAACCTTCAGGCGCTTCGACGTTATTCATCTCAAAAAAGATGTCGCCTTTGCGATTCTTGATTTGGCAATCCACCTTCTTCCACTGAAAAAGGCTTTCTGGATTTTTACCAGCCGGAACAAAATAAGATGGAGAATGCAGTGTCGTTGTTTTTGCCATGGACTTCATTGTAAAGACTCGAACACTCATGCTCAACCTCTAGCATGTGTAGGATCTAGTCCGTAGGGGCATTAAAGCTTCGCAATATGGAGCACTAATGTTCGATCGAAGCTTGTTTGTTTATCTCCACCCGCCGTTAAGAAAATATGTGGCCCGTTTCTGAACATTTTTGACGAAGGTAAGCGTGGAACAAGAATCTACACAAAAGCGAAGTCTTCTGATCATCAAGTCGCACGCCCAAGGTCTAGCTCCTGCAGAGAGCTTTTTGAAGAACCGTGATTGGGTCATCAAATCGACCGCGAACCTTAAAGAGGCCCTGATCTATCTTGTGCAAAATCAGCCGCAATTTGTGATGGTCAGCATCGATCATCCAAATCGCAAAGTACGTAATCTTCCCAAAGTTCTGACTCAAGCCTTCCCCGTCGTCGTTATTGCTTTTTCTGAAACCGCGTCGGCTGCAAACTTAAAAATCTTGTCAGAGACTTCCGCAGAATACGCAATCTTCCCGCCGATCACAGGTCCTTCCATCGAAAGAACTGTGAATAAATATTATAAGGATCTGCAAACAAAAGGCTTAAGTGCTTCCTCACGTGATTCTTCATGGGGACAAGCTGAAGGCGGCCAAGCCGGAATGATTTCCATCAAAGGTGCTAACGGGAGCAACGAAGCATCGGCAAATTTTCTAGCGCAATTTTTAGCAGGCGATAACGATGATCAAGCTTTGATGGGCTCACTTTCATCTAAGCTGGATGCTTCACAACAAGGTTCTCAAGGCGATGCGATGCACGCTCGGTCGTCGAGTTCTCAAGCTGACGCGAATCCTTCGAATGCAAATGGCATTTCTGCTTTAGAAAAAAACAATCCCTTTGCGAATGCGATGCAAGCAGATGAACCAAAACAAGCGGACTATCATCCGTCACAAAAAAAGAACAATGGCCCCGGTTGGGCGCCAACAGAAATGCCAGCGCCATCGAAAGAACGCCCTGGTGCCGAGTCATTGGATTATGATCGCAAGCGTTTAGCGGGCCAAGACTCGTTGATGTCGCAAGGTGCGCGTGATGCTTTAGAAAAATCCTGCATCAATTTTACCGAACCAGTTGTCGAATTAGAAAAAGCCACAAACATGGCGTGCATCCTTGTCGAGTCTTCGCGCTTTTCAGGATATTTGATTGCAGCAATGGCTAAAGATAAAAAAATGGACACGCTGTTCATTGATAAAGTTCGTTCGCGCTTATTTAAATTTTTGCGCGACAACGGTGAACAACTTCCCGATAGCGAAACAATGCCAATCAAAGTTAAAGAAGTTCCGTTTGAAGACTGGGCTCTTGAACACGCCGATTTCTTGCGTAAATCAGCACACAATGGTGAAGAGATCGCCATGGCTTTCTTCCCGCGCCGGGACCTAAAAGTAAAACTTCTTGATTGTAGCGATGAAGAAATGGCTGCCATTCACATTGATGAATTAAGCTCCGACATTCCGGTTGAGTTCAACGTGTACATCTATCTGCCGCGTAATAATAAGTATCTGCTTTATACGCCCTGCGGTGGCACGTTCATGCACAACCAGAAAGAGCGTTTAGTTAATTCAGGTGTGTCTCATCTTCACATTTTACGCCTTGAGCTAGCGGGTCTAGACAAATACAGAGCCCAAAATTTCCTTAACGACAAAATTAACGAATTCCAAGCGAAAGAGCGCGACAAAGTCCTCGTATAAATATCTTTCATCCGCCCCTTCTGCTATGCTAGACAGTACGTATGGAAAGTCCTGTTAGCAAAGATTCTGGCGTCTATCTCGATTACAATGCGACCACTCCCATTGACCCGCAAGTTTTTGCCGTCATGGAACCTTATCTTAAAGAATTCTACGGCAATCCATCAAGTGCTGCTCACCATTGGGGTTGGGCCGCAGACAACGCCGTTCAAAAAGCGCGCGCACAAATTGCTTCATTGATTGGAAGCAAACCTTCTGAAATCACATTTACGGCGGGAGCAACTGAAGGAAACAATTGGTTGATCTTCGGCTTGATTTCTAAAATACGCGAAGAAAACCCCAATGAACCGATTCACATGATCACAACTTCGGTTGAACATCATTCAATCATTCACGCGATGAGTGCAGCGAAAGCTCAGCATGTTGAAATCGACATTCTGCCTGTTGATAAGTTCGGCCAAGTCGAAATTGAAACTGTTCGTAAGGCGATCAAACCACATACAAAATTGATCAGCATCATCTGGGTGAATAACGAAATCGGCACGATCAATCCCATTGTAGAAATCGCAAAGATCGCGAAAGAAAATAAAATATATTTCCACACTGATGCGACTCAAGCCGCAGGAAAAATTCCAATCAACGTGACAGAGATGGGAATTGATCTGATGTCATTCTCTGCCCATAAACTCTATGGTCCGAAAGGCATTGGGGCGTTGTATATTCGTTCGAAAGATCCCAAAGTTCAGATCAATCCGTTGTTCTTTGGTGGTGGTCAGGAAAAAGGTTTGCGAGCTGGAACTTTAAATGTACCAGCGATCGTAGGTTTCGGTGCTGCTGCGGAAATTTGCGAACACGTTATGAAAGAAGAAGCTGCTCGTTTAACGAAACTGCGTGATCTTTTATGGAAGACGTTGCAAGAAAAAATTCCTGACGTAAAACTCAACGGTCATCCGACAATGCGCGCTCCAAATAATTTGAACATCACTCTGCCTGTTACGACGGACAGTATCTTGGGTCGCATTCAAAAGTTGGGTGTCAGCATGGGCTCGGCCTGCACCTCGGGAACCATGACGATGAGTCACGTTCTGGGTAGCATCGGCCTTACGCTGGAAGAAGCTCAGGGATCGCTGCGCATGACCTTAGGACGCTGGAGTACCGAAGAGGAAGTTCTACGTGCTGCCGACATCCTTCAGAGCGCCATAGCAAAGCAAAATAAGTAATATTTTCAGTATTTTAGAGACTCTTTTAAGGGCCTCAGCCCCCCTTGGACTGGCTCCTTCCCCCCAGGCCCGCTTCTGTGCTACAATCATTGTTACGTTTTGAAGGAGTTTTCTATGATCACTATTTCCCCGGAAGCAGCTACAAAGCTTGCGACATTGAAAAAAGAAGAAGGCAAAGCTGACGATGCATTTCTTCGCGTGGAAGTAAAAAAAGGCGGCTGCTCTGGCTTGTCTTACAAAATGGACTTCGACACGAGCTCTCGTGATGGTGACAAAGCGTTTGAATCAAACGGTCAAAAAGTTGTCGTTGATCCACAAAGCATGCTTTACATCTTGGGTATGACTTTGGAGTATTCTGGTGGTTTGAACGGTAAAGGTTTCGTGTTCAACAACCCGAATGCATCTAAGAACTGCGGTTGCGGTTCGTCGTTCAACGTTTAAGCTGCTACAACTTTTCCCGCAAAAAATTCAAGTAAGTGTTCTGCGATCATTTGGGGTTGGGATTTAATAGCTAAGTGTCCCGCCCCTTCTAAACGAATCACATCTTCGCATCCAATTAATTGCGCAAACTTATAATAAGAATCCTCTGTGAAAAGAAGATCTTCTTTATCGAAGATCAAACGACACTCACCTCGATAAGTTAATAATTCTTTACTCCACGACTGCCAGTTTTCATTGCGCAAAACCCACGCGAAGTGATGAATCATATAGGCGACGAATTGCAGCTTACGACCTTGCAGTCTTTCAACGGCAGTGACACCTTCAGAACGCTCATCACGGAAGATCTGCGCCGAACGACGCAAGAACGCCTTCCCCATCGGAGTCGTTAACATCACATAGATGCTTTTTAAATTCAGCGGAATCGTAAAAAAGAATCTTAATTCCAGCGGCGTGAAAGAGCGCACGGGATCAGTGACCATCGGATTAATCAACGCCGTTCGTTTCACCAAATGCGGATAACGAGTGGCTAAGCCCCACGCCAGCGCCCCACCAAAACTCAAACCTGCCACATTCACTTTTTCATTTGGAAAATGCACTGTAATAAACTCAGCAAGATTTTCGATTTGTTGAGTGAACGTCAGTTTGTCCGTGCTGAGATAAAGATGGCCTAAGTTTGGAACGATGACTCGGTATTTGCTTTCAAGAAGATCCGCAACAGGTTGCCAATGATGAATACTTCCACCGTAACCATGAAGTAGAAGTAAAATAGGGCCCTGCCCGCGCTCGCGGTAAGTGATCTTATGATGAGACATCTATAAGACTTGTCGGATCTTTAACTGCGGTAATGAACAGGACTTTTGACTAAGCCTTGTCGCCAGAATCAGAATTTCCCGTTGGGCCTTGTTGCGGCTTCGGTTTTTGCTGCTGTTGATTCTGATTATGTTGCTTAGGTTGCTGTTGGTTTGGGTTCCCACCTTTTTGTTGGTGTTGTCCCTTACCTTGTTGCTGCCCACCTTGTTTGTTCTGATTTTGGTGTTGCGGCTTATTCTGTTGTTGCTGACCGCCGCCCTTAGCTTGCTGCTGATTGTGTTGCTGCTTGCCTTGGTTCTGTTGGCGATTTTGATTTTGGTTCTGATTGTTCTGCTTTTGGCCTTGTTGTTGTTGGCCTTTGCCCTGCTGCTGACCACCACCTTTTTGATTTTGGTGTTGGGGTCTGTTCTGCTGCGGCTTGTGTTGTTGCTGTTGAGGTTTGTGCTCTCTTGGAGCTTGTTCTTTTGCTTGTTGAGGTTCAGACGAGCCTTCATCAGCAGAACTTTGTGTTGCAGAAGAAGCCGCAGCTGCCGCTTCTTTTTCGTCCAACAACATCATGTCGTTCACTGCTTTAGATTCCATTTGTTTATTGGTTCTAAAGCCGCGGATTTTTTTCGTTTGATTTTCTTGGCGCTCAACTTGTTCAGTCAAATCGACAGTTACGTCACCAAAGCAATGCACTTGGCAACTCAGACGACGACCGTCGATGAAATAGCTTGTGCCGATAAGGCTTAATTCCGCTTTATTGGGCGGAAGAATATTGTTTTCTCCTTCGCGAATACGCACACGGCATTCAGCGCAAGAAGGAACACCCTTACAGATAGAGCGGATCTCAATATGATTTTCCGTAGCAATCTGCAAAAGGCTCTTATCAGGAGACACTTCGACTTCTACATTCTGCGGAATAAACTTAACTTTCATACATCGATCCTTACTCTAACTACCAAAAAACAATTTACGAACGCGGCGAAGATTATTTTACGATGATCTTCGCGAACTTCGTTTTCGAACCCTTCACGACTTTGTCGTGCAGATCCGCCGCCTTCAATTTCAATTTCGCATCAGAAACTTTCTGACCTGCGATTTGAACTGCGCCGCCTTGAACCATACGATTTGCTTCACTGTTAGAAGATGCAAAACCAAGTTTCACAAGGACTTGCGCGATACCAATTCCGTCAGCGCCGATATCAGCTGCTGCGAATTCCACTGAAGGAATATCGTCAGGCAAACCTTTATCAACGAAGATACGATTGAATTCATCTTCAGCATTTTGTGCCGCTGCTTCCGAGTGGAAACGTTTGATCAAGAATTTTGCCAAATTCACTTTCACATCACGCGGATGTTTCTTGCGATCAGCAACGTCTTGTTTCAATTGCGCAAGGCCGGAAGCGCCAACGTCTGTCAAAAGTTCGTACCAACGGTACATCAACTCGTCAGAGATTCTCATCGTTTTACCGAACATATCTTTCGGAGTATCAACAACGGAAATGTAGTTATCCAAAGACTTCGACATTTTGTTTACGCCGTCGATACCTTCAAGAATTGGCATCGTCAAAACGCACTGAGCTTCCTGACCGTAAGCCGCTTGCATATCGCGACCGACAAGCAAGTTGAACTTCTGATCCGTACCACCCAACTCCACATCTGCTTTCAAAGCCACAGAGTCGTAACCTTGAGTCAATGGATACAAGAATTCATGAATCGCAATCGGAGTTCCCGATTTATAACGTTTCGTGAAATCATCACGCTCAAGCATGCGTGCGACAGTGTATTGCGCAGACATACGAATGAAATCAGCCGGAGTCATCTTGTTGATCCAAGAAGAGTTGTAAACAATCTCTGTCTTTTCCGGATCTAAGATTTTGAAAATCTGTTTTGCGTAAGTGGCACCATTCGCTTCGATTTCTTCACGAGAAAGAACCGGACGTGTTGTGCTCTTACCTGACGGGTCACCGATCTGCGCAGTAAAGTCACCGATCAAGAAATAAACTTTGTGACCCAATTCTTGGAACGTACGAAGCTTATTGATCACAACGGTGTGACCAATATGAATATCCGGACGAGTTGGGTCCGCGCCCAATTTAATGTTCAGCGGAGTATTCGTCTCTTTCGAACGTTTTAGTTTTTTCAGCATCTCTTCATCATTGATGAATTCTGCAACACCAAACTTAATACGTTCTAACTGCTCTTTCGGATCTAAAAAACTCATACGACTACCTAGCGTGTTCTACTGAACGAGTTTCACGAACGACTGTTACTTTCACGGCGCCTGCTTGTGGTACTTCGCGCTCGATCTTACGAGCGATATCGCGAGACAACATCACGGCTTGGTCATCAGTCACTTTGCTTGATTCAACTAGAACACGAACGTCTTTACCGGCTTGAAGAGCCAAAGTTTTAAGAACGCCGTCAAAGCTGTTACCGATGCTTTCAAGATCTTCCAAACGGTGGATGAAGGCATCCATTTGTGGACGACGCGCACCTGGGCGAGACGTCGACAACGTGTAAGCCGCGTGAACAATCCACGCAAGAAGTGAATGCGGCTTTTCTTCTTCATCGTGAGCACGGATCGCGTGGCATACGTCTTCAGATTCACCATATTTTTTAGCGGCTTCAGCACCCACAGTGGCATAGCTGCCTTCTGCTGTGTGATCGATCGCTTTACCGATATTGTGTAGCAAACCGGCACGACGTGCTTGTTTTACGCTAACACCCAATTCACCCGCTAGAAGACCGGCGATTTGCGCAACTTCAAGCGACTGGTTCAAAGCATTTTGACCTTGGTACGAACGGTATTTCAAACCACCGATGATTTTCACAAGCTCTGGATGGATGTTCGCAACACCCAATTCCATTACGTGGCGTTCGCCTTCTTCTTTGATGGACTTCATCAATTCGTTACGTTGTTTCTCTACAACTTCTTCGATACGTGCTGGATGCACACGACCGTCTTCCATCAATTTTTCAATTGTTCTGCGCGCCAATTCACGACGAACAGGATCGAAGCCAGAGATCACTACAGCTTCTGGAGTATCGTCGACGATCAAATCCACACCACAGTGCGCTTCCAAAGTTCTGATGTTACGACCCTCACGACCGATGATTTTACCTTTCATCTCGTCGTTCGGAAGTGCCAATACGGAAACTGTTCTTTCAGACGTGTACTCAGACGCGAAACGTGACAAGGCTACGGCCAAGATACGTTTTGATTTTGCTTCTGATTCTTTTTGGGCTGTTTCTTCGATTTGTGTCAGACGTTTTGAAACTTCTTGTTTTGCTTCGTCTTCAAGAGCCGTCAGCAACTGGCGTTTCGCTTCTTCTTGAGTCATCGCTGCCACAGATTCTAATTTCTGTTTTAGCTCAACGATGTGCGCTTCACCTTTTTTCTCTAGATCTTTGATACGATTTTCAGAGATCGCGATTTTTTCTTCGCGGTCTTTCAACGTGTTCAAATAACGGTCGTTTTCTTCCATCTTTGCTTTGAACTGTTGATCGATTTCTGTCAGGCGACGTTCCAATTGCGACTCTTTATTTTTCAAAGTCGATTTTTGTTTGTGAATGTCGGCTTCAACATTCTTACGCGCGCGCGCTTCGAAGTCTTTTGCTTTTGTTTCAGCATCTTTTTTCAATTTCGCAGCTTCAGAGTTCGCTCTGTTGACGATACGTTCTGCTTCGATACGTGCTGATTTCTTTTTATTGTTGTCTTGCAAACGCTTGATCACAAACACAACAACCGCACCCAAAATGAGTCCCACAATTGCGGCAATGACGATTTCCATATTAACTCCTACCAATGTCCTTACTGGACCAACTAAAACTGACGACAGTCGATGAGCCCCGAATCGGTTATGAGAACATCCATCCTCACATCATGCTCTTCGAACGGCAGAGTCTGTTGTGAAATTTGAAAATCAAAACAGATACCCACCTTCAAACCAGAGAAGTTTTCCAAGGCTCTATCATAAAAGCCTTTTCCCTTACCCAGCCGACGGCCGTCTTTATTAAACGCTAAACCTGGAATCAACAGTCCCTGAACATGGTGATGATCCACCACTTGGGATTTCTGATCGGGCTCAAGGATTCCGAAGAAACCCTGAATGAATTGATGAACCCGACAAAACTCAAGCTCCCTGTGTTGATCGACTTCGATGGCTCTTGGGAAAATCCACTCGATGTGAGTGATCCCGAAGATCGCTTCGACCTGGGCCTCTTGAGGTAAGGCACGATATGCGCCCCACACCCCGCTCTGTCGTGACATAAAGTCACTCAGATGCTTGGAAAGCTGTTGTTGATTTTGAACAAGACCTTGCGCGAACTCTTGAGCGCAAAGAGATTTAAAATAGGAACGACATTCCTTTTTAGAGCTCCAAACAGACATGGACACTCCAAGAGTACAAACAAAGTTAGTTGTTCAAAACCTTGTTGCCTTTGGAATTTTCTAGTTCTTGAGAAAGAGCCAAAGCCTTCTCTTCGAGTTTTTCCAACTCGCGAGCTGCTTTTCTTTTCAAGAGGATAAGTTCTTCAGCAATGTTCATCGCAGTTAGTACCGCGGCATTTTGGAAGGAACCGTTTTTTGTAACGGCCATAGCTTGATTCATTTTGTTATTTACGAAGTCGACCATTTCCTGAACAGTCGCATCGTCATGAGAAGTTTTAAGTTTGTATGGAACACCAGCAATGAGGAAATTATAGTTCTTTTTCTCTGATGTCACCGTTGCACTCCAAACCAAGCTGTTGATACCGTTTAAATCCTTTAAAACTCTAGAAAAATCCTAGAACAACACTACGAAAAGTATATAGGTGTAATGAGTCTATATTCAACAGTTTATTTTTTAGTACACGTGCATATAATACCGAGATCGTTCTGTTTTTCGCAGGAAATCGATCGATGATTCGGCTTATCACTTAGATTGTACTCTTGGACGTCTTTGAAATTCCGGCGGTAAGTCGCGACAACATCATTGAGCTTCGTGTCAATATAGGAGTACTCGTCCGATTTTGTCGTCGTATTCAGCAAAAAGTTATTAATAACCTCTTGTTTGGGATTGATGCGCTGATTCTCAGTCAGTTTGACGTCCGTAACGACACCTTTGCTGTCGACTTGTTGCAGGACCAACTCGGACTCGACCTTCTTCTCACCTCTAAAGGTATTGCGCAGAATCAAATTGTTAGTCTGTTTGTCCGCGTCTTCGTACTGGATCTTTCTTTGACGCAGTTGCGATTGCGAGGTCACGAACTTTTCGTCAGCGACCTCTTTCAAACGATTCAGGTCCACTTTGAAAGACAGGCTGTCGTCCTGAAGTTCAGGAAAACAGCGCATGAGGTTTTCATAGGATACAGAGATAGGTTTTATTTTAGTCGCCCAACTCGCCGCTGGAGCTAACACAAATAAAGATGCAAGAAGGGTCCTACTAAACATTATATTCCTTTGTGTGCCTTTACGTTCTGACCCGCCTACTTTGATGTTTGCAAAGTTTTATAAGCACCTTCAAAAGCTTGAACAGTGCCCGCACCTTTAATTGGTGCCGAAATGAGATGGCGAGGATGCTCAAAGGATAGCACATCTCCTGGAGCGGTCACCCACATTTCTTTCAAATTGCCCGTTTTCGCATCAAAAAATAATGGGTAAAGATCGTTAGGCGATCTGGCATTATTCCACGTCGAGCAAATCTCTTTTGCTTGAGAAGAAGGCTCAGCAAAAGTGTTCAATTTGGAACATGCATCGAAGTTGAAACGTTGTACGAAGTCTTGGCTCCAAGCAT
Organism: Bdellovibrio sp. NC01; assembly: GCF_006874625.1. Lineage (NCBI taxonomy): Bacteria > Pseudomonadati > Bdellovibrionota > Bdellovibrionia > Bdellovibrionales > Pseudobdellovibrionaceae > Bdellovibrio > Bdellovibrio sp. NC01. Next base: position 1,135,197 of record NZ_CP030034.1, on the reverse strand, counting down.
CCGCAAGATAAAGTGCGCCATAGTTGTCTTTCTCAAGACGATTCATGTGGCGTTTCATATAGAACATTTCCCACAATAATTTCTGCTGCTCGATTTGCGAAGTGAAGTCGCGGTAAACAATATATGTTGAAGACGCGTACTTACCGTTTGAGGCTTTCACTGGTTGAATCGTCGCGACGGTTTGTAGCTGCACAACGACAGGAGCATTCGCACGCACTTGCACGAAACCTGGGTACATTGAGTTTTCAAAGCTCAATAAGTAGTTACCCTCTGGCAATTGTGTTTGGACGTTAAGGTCAAACGAAACCGCGGCATCACAAGATCCGCGTGTCGTTGTATCGCAACGAACGGCTTTTACTTTTTTGAAGACTTGGTATTCGCCAGCTTTACCCAACACTTGAATCACACCCATGCGTTCGTTCGCTTTTGGAGTTAGACCTTGTTCTTCAACCGAGTTCTGTAAAGTGCGCGCCATACGACTGTCTTGACCGTAGCCATCGTTAATGAAACGCATTTGGCCGTTATCACCACGCTCTGCCGTCAGATACATGAAATAAACTTCCCATGGAGTGAAACCACGTTTCGTTTCTTTTGTTCTTCTAACGTCATCAACACGACTTGGAACCATGCTGACTAGATCCTCATAGCTAATGCCGATGTCTTGCAAAATATAAGACGCAACTTCCAATGGTTTTTCCAAACGCACACAACCAGAACTTAAGTGGCGTTCTGACTCTGTAAATAGATTGCGTTCGTTCGTGTCATGCATGTAGATCGCGTCGCCATTTGAAAGCTGGAATTTCACCACGCCCAACGCATTGTCGTAACCAGGATTTTGTACGATCCAATAACGATTCATTTCCGCTTCATCAACAGAGCGCCAGTTGATCGATGAAGCATCAATAACTTGGCTTAATGATTTATTCATCAACACCATGTTGTGCTTATCCAAATAACGCGAATCCGCGCGAAGTTTTGGAAGTTTATCTTTATAAGCGATGCTTTCAGGCACCGTCCAATTCGGATTGATTACAATAGATGACAACGAGTCCTTCATCGTTGGCGTACGACGGAAACTTTGACCGTTGATAGTTTTAAAATAGAACTTCAACTGCCCTTGATCGGTCATGCGGAATTCAGAAGTCGCAAGATTCACGAAAATATTGCGATTATAATTTAGATTTTCAGGAAGCCAACGCAGCTTTTCCATATTTAAAGCAACGTCTTGAATACGTTGATCAATCGAAACGTTCAGTGCACGCAGCACTTCTGATTTTACACCGATCACACCATCAGCTGTCAGACCGTTCATCGCTTGGAACTGTCTTAAGGCAGCATCAAATTCTTGATCGAACAACTGTCCACCGGCATCTGAAACGTAGTAACCCATTTGGTTTAATCGCTTGCGCAGTTTCACAATCACTGGATTTTTCACACCGAGCTTCAATTGCACACCAGGAGATGTGATTGTTTCCCAGCCACCTGCGGCCTTTTGATCATAAAGCTGTGCCGTCATGTACATCAGATCACGGTAACGTGGATGAGTTGGCGCCATTTGCTCAATAGAGTTAATGAAATTTCCTGCGCCCGATTGAATCGCAGATAAAAGTCTATCGATGTTTAATTTTTTACGTTTAAACATGATATCATCATCAATCAAATTTGGATCGAAACGACCCGTAGTTAAATGAGTTGCGTAGCGAATCAATGCTTCACTCGCAAGCATTTCAAATGTCACCCACGAAGCGCGGTTGTTACTGTTGTAACCGTTTTCCATCGTGGCATCCCAATACATTCCTGGATTCAGACCGTGGCGAGCGGCACCCAACAACAGCGTACGAAGACTTGCCGCGAGTTCATTAGGACGACCATCGCTTGTGACCCAGAATGGTTGATATTGAACCTTCACATAAAGAGGACGTAGGTGCTCAGGTACGATTTGGAAATTGCCCCATGAAGGTTTAATCGGCGCACGAGCCGTATCGAAGTCAGCATTATAAAGGTAGCGAGATAATTGAATCGCTTGCTCAGTTCCAGCAACGCTATCAGCTGCATGAGAAAAGCTTGGAGCCAAAAGCGCCATGCTCATACCATAGATGAATGTTTTTTTGAGAACTGATCTTAATTGCATAGAAACCTCGCCGAGGTTCACGCTTCAATTAAGATGCCTATTGAAAGCTATTTAGATTCATTACAGCGGGCCAAGATTTAGACAAGCGCCCCATATTGGCACAGCGGTCTGTGATTTTAACGAATGTTGAGAATCCGAAGTGTCTCAAAATGAAACAAGGCCGACTTTGCAGTCGGCCTTTCCTAAACGCTACATTTTGACTGTGCTGAGGTATTTTACGATATCGATGTTTGGTGGGTATTCGATACCAACGCCCTCTTTAGGACCTGTGAGCTCTTCAAGAGAGTAATCCATACGCACGTCATAACGACGCTCTGATTGATAGCGCAACCAACGCTCTTGTGCGTACCATGCGCGCTTGTTGGCGTTATCAGGGCATGATGCTAACTCTTGCGGATCGCTTGCACCCCAACGAAGTTCAGCGCAGTGATATGGATCGAAACTCAAATTCCATAGACGCAAACGAAGCTGATCCAGATCTAAAGTCACAGGACGGCCCGACGAATTTGTGTAAGAGAACTGACACGCGCGCGATTCGTTTTGATAAATCGCAAGCATATCGCCCGGCAAATTTCTTCCACTATACACAACTGTGGGGTCACCGACTTTATAACGGTTAATCAAGTTTTGTGATTCCGTCAGAATCTCGATGTAGGCAACTTTCAAACGCGCATCACGCGAAGGGCTTGCGTAGTTTTCCCACTCGCCATCTGTGCCGAAAATATTTTTTGGTAAACGCAATGGATGTTCTTTGTTTTGCACACCCGATTTTAAAGCTGTATTAACGGCCACAACGCGGTCCTTCAAGTTGGTGCAGATATCAGCAAGGTTTGCGCGCATCTCTTGCAACGGATCGATACGCAAAGTCCCACTCGCCATTTTCACACGAACGTAGTCGTAATATGGGATCGGCTTACCATTGATCAGGAACTGACCCGCTTTCCAATCGCCCGCAGGATCGGGTTGCGTGCCATAGTATTGCTCAAGACTGTAGTTCGCTAATTGATTATTTTTCGCACCGACAATTTTTCCGCCGACATAGGCGCCATTGGAATCAACTTTCGCTCCAACCAAAGCTAATGGACGGAAATTTTTAAAACCCGCACCTTGGAACGGATTACTACGCATGAACTTTGAATTGTACATGCCGGAAGTCAGCGTGTTGTCTGGATGAGAATCGATGTAATAAATATGTCCATCATCCGTCACCTTATAGACAACAGCGACGTGACCATTCGGATCGTAAATAACTGTTCCAGGACGAATGCCATTCCGATCGAGGCGCACCGGATAAAAATCTGTGAACAATGTGCCATCAACGTCACCCATCATACGGAAGGACGCCGTATATGTAAGATCCGTAATCGTGCTATTTAAAAGACTGACTGCGTTTGGATATTTTGTTTTGAAGACATCGCCCCAACCAAAAAATTCTTCCCACGCGCTACGTCCCGCAGAACTGCGTGACAGAATATCGTAACGACCCGTCACGTAGTTTCCAAATGGCGTGTAACGAACGTCGCCGGTATTGCCTTCGACCTTACGTGCACTGATAGAACTTTCCACCGACATCGGCAGACCATTTTTCCACGCGAAGTAAGAACGCAAATAATACGGAAGATCCGCACAGTCCGCATACAATCTTAAACTCGCAGGATCAGTGCCCGCATATGGATTTGCGCCACTGCGCAAACAACCATCAACCATTTCACACTCGCGGCGCTCGACCGCAGCCCCGATACGTGCGATGAAATCTCCAAAGTTTCTTTCATCTTGTTCTGTCCATTGTGGGCGAGTAATACGCCATTCTGAACTTTGCGCAAATGCTTGCGCTGTCGAAGTTAAAAGAACAAGACCTAAAAGCCATTTCATGTAGCCTCCTGTGCTTCACTAACTTGTGTTGAATAACAAATTGACGATGGTCAAAATCTTCCTTCATTCTTCGTAGAACTTTCGTTCCATCCAGTCACGCATCTAGCAGTGAAGGTTCGCATCAATTTCTGACTCTTAATCTGAAAACTGGCAGAGGAGCCTATGAGACGATTTATTTTCTTAGTGAGTCTGTTAACCGTCATGCTATCTTCGAATCTAGCATTTGCGCTTGATAAATCAGAACTGAAAGTAGGAAAAGTTTATTACGTTTCTTATTACTATCTGAATGTGCGCTCGGCACCGACAACGGCAGATAAAAACATTGTCGGCAGTTTAAATACCAATGACCGAGTCGAATTGACAAACATCATGCCGGGCTATTCTTCCTTTGTACAAGTGCGCGTGATTTCTTCAACAGGTACGAACTTTTCTGCTGATGATACTTTCTATGTGACGAAAGATTATCTGAACGAAAATCCGCAACCGATCACAAATGCCAGTCGCTATTTTATTATTCAAAATATCGCGACAGAAAAAACGCGCGTGTACGAGCGTTGCACGGAAGCACCCAACTGCCCTCACCGTTTGGTGATGGAAACGGAAATGGTTGTGGGTCGTAACGAAGAAGGCACTGACAAAGATCGTTACGCTTATATGACTTGGTTGGGACATTCGAAGGTCGATCAGTGGGTTAAATTTTATAGCGATAGCAAACAAAGTTATCCAAGCTGGTATTCACAAAACCAAGATGTAAAATCGATTCCCACGCCCATTTCTGATAGCATGACGAAACTTTTGGGTTCACGTAAATGGGTCGTCAAAGGAGCTGATGGTAAAGACACCGTTTATGGGGCTTTCGGTTGGTATGCGGCGAAGCTTGTGCCGGCTGATGAAACTTCGGGTGTGAACTATCAGTGGATGCATGGAACAATCGGCTGGGGCAAAGATGGCGCTGATACAATCGACGTTACTCGCGGAGTTTTGATTAATATCTTTTCCAATCCAGGTTCACATGGTTGTACCCGTTTAGAAAATCGTGCGATTGCTTTTTTGCGAGCCTTCATTGCGCCGGGTACGGATGTATACCGAGTGTATGCGCGTGAATCGACGCGTGAAAAAGAAGTTGTCTCTGGTGTCTTTAAAAAGAAAATAACTCCTTATCCCCGTTATGCACAAAATTATAATAATCCTGCGCACTGGAATTACATGTTATTGACGGATGGAGCACAACAAGCCAATGGTTTGACGGCAGATGCACGTGTGATCACTGCTCGTAACATCACGGTCACTCCAGGCGTCAATCTTTTGGAAGAAGGCGTTTACGATGTCGATCAATATCCAAATCCTAATGGCTTAGATTATCGCTATGCTTCGCAGTCGGGTCGTTCGGGAGATCGTTATCGCATCGATTCGGGGAAAGAAGAAGATGCTCCGAATACGCACTTTCAGGGTTATTTCCTCGTTGATGAGGGACGCTTCATCAATTACTCTCATCCTGACGCAACAGCAGTGAAAGGGAAAGTTCACGTGAGCGGACTCCCGGATTTTATCGACTCGATTCCAAGATATTTGGAAACCGATGGCGAGCATAATCCACCGGAACCTCAGTATCCGAAGGAGAACGACCGTAACTCAGGTTAAAATGGAATATCCAACGGAAGTCTGTCTTGTCGGCGGTTCGGGCCTTGTGGGTCATGAACTGCTGATGATTTATTCTTATCTTGATCTTGTAAGCAGCGTGAAAGCGATTTCGCGCAGTCCCTTGGGTCGCATTGCCCCAAAGATCGACAATATCATTTTAGATTTCGACAAAATGGAAAACCAAACAGAAAACTTAAAAGCGAAAGTTTTCGTTTGCTGCTTGGGTTCGACAATTAAAAAAGCCGGCAGCCAAGAAGCGTTTAAAAAAGTCGACTATGATTACGTGATGAAGTTCGCGAAGATCGCAGAAAAAGTGGGCGCGCAGAAGTTTTTAGTGGTGAGCGCCATGGGGGCCAACGCAAATTCCGGTGTTTTCTATAATCGCGTCAAAGGCGAGATGGAAAGGGATTTGCGCAAGTTCAACATTCCCCAAATCGAAATCTTCAGACCGTCTTTAATTTTAGGAGAGCGCAAAGAAAAACGCACCTTCGAAGGTTTCGCGCAAAAAATCAGTCCATTCATGAACAAACTTCTGCCAGCGAAATACAAAGCAATTCAGGCCAAAGACATCGCTAAAGCCATGGCCATTGCCACTGTGAACTTTTATCCGGGATTATTCATTTACGATTCCGGCGAAATTCAAAAAATCGCGGATGGAAAATATCATCAGCACTAATAAAAAAGGCTCAGTTTGAACTGAGCCTTTTTTATTTTGAAATGTACTACAAAACTATTGGAACAAAGAATCAACGAACTCTTGAGCAGAGAACGTACGAAGATCTTGAATACGCTCACCCACACCGATCAATTTGATTGGGATCTGCAATTCTTGCGCAAGACCTACCGCCACGCCGCCTTTTGCTGTGCCGTCCATTTTCGTTAGAACTGCACCCGTTAAGCCTAAAGCATTGTGGAACTCCTTGGCTTGCATCAAAGCGTTTTGGCCTGAGTTCGCATCAAGGACGATCAATGTTTCATGTGGTGCTTCAGGGATCACCTTCGTCATCACACGTTTCATTTTTTTGATTTCTTCCATCAAGTTTGCTTGTGTGTGCAAACGGCCCGCCGTATCGACGATCACCACGTCATAACCTTGCGACTTGCCTTTTGCGACAGCATCAAATGCCACAGCACTTGGATCTGTCACACCTTCTGGTGAGAAGATTTCCACTGCGGCACGGTCCGTCCAAACTTTTAATTGGCCACCCGCTGCTGCACGGAATGTGTCCCCTGCTGCTACCAAAACTTTTTTACCTTGGCCCGCAAGTTGCGCCGCGATTTTACCAATCGACGTTGTTTTACCCGCCCCGTTCACGCCTACGATCATCAACACTGTAGGGCCCGAATCTGCGAAACGGATTTTTTCAAGGATACCGTGATTTGAAGAAGCCGAATGTGAACCTGCGAAGATGTTTTTAATTTCTTCTTTCAAAGTTTCACGCACAAGATCGTAGTCGGCGCGCTCTTTCTTTGAAAGTTTATCTTCAAGTGCCGCCATCAAACGTTGCACTGTGATCGGACCTAAATCGCTCGTGTATAAAATCTCTTCGATTTCATCCAAGTGTTTGTTGTTCGATTCCGATTTAAACAAATTGCGAATACGACCGAAAAGATTTTCTTCTGTCTTTTTCAAAGCATCGCGCAAATCCACCGCTTGAATATCAGAAACGATATTTCCCGTTGAATCCGTGTGCGCCAGAGTTTCATGTGAAGCCTCTGCTTCCGCTTCCGCAGCGGTTGCAGGTTCAAGAACTTTCTCTTTGGCCTTTTCTTCTGGCGGCAAAAGATCGCGTTTAGCTTGATGTTCTAACTCTTTTTGTTTTTCACGACGAAGTGTCTTGATGAAGCTCAAGAAGATCGCGACAAAAATGATCGTCAAAAGAATGGCAGCGATACCGAAAAGAATTTCGATTTGGCTTTCGTGACTGGGTGACATGGCCCCTCCAAATAAGCTCCTCTTGTAACTTATTTGCTCGGGGCTGTGAACGAGGTCGTTGGTTGATATTATGCGTTATTGGCGAGAAAGCAGCCTAATGTTGCGCCATTCTTCGACGTTGGACTTCTTCTTTATAGAAATTGCGTTCAAAGCGACGGTACGACTCTAAGCGGACCTCAGAACCTAACAGGTCCTTCATGCGCGCCAAAGTTTGATTTTCAAAGATATGCATCTTATCCAAGCCCTCTTTGATAAAGTCCGGATGGATTTTAGATTTGCGATCCAACAACTCTTTCACCAAGGCATTTGAAGCCGACAACACTTGCAAAGAGCGGTCTTCATCAATACGCCATGTTTTTAGCAAATAGTTCGCTGTCGCTTTATAAAGTTTTTGTTGGAATTCGTTATCCAAATAAATCTCGGGATAGTTGCGCGTATAAATCACCGAGTCCGTATAAGAGTCTTTCAACTCTTCCGCCTGCGGAGGATTGAATTTGCGTTTTTCTAAGTCATCCTGACGTTTCTTAGCTTCAGCCGCGGCAATCGTGCGCAGTGGAGCTTTGTCAGAGCTGACTCTTTCAACGGCCACTTGGCTGACAAAATAAACCAAGGCTCCCATGGCAAGACCGGCTGTTGCCCAACGCATTTTTTCGGCTTTGCGTTTTTTCATCAAATCGACAGGTTTCGCGGTATTGTTCACGCTTGATTGCGACAATGTTGCGACACGACCATCGATGGCCTCTTGAATTTTATGTTCAACTTGCTCTGAAATCGTCGACCATTGTTTGGTATCCATCACCTGCACGATTTCACGCTCAACCAACGAGTGGATTTCTTTAACCATCGTCGCTTTTTTACAAATCAAATCGTCGAGAAGATCTTGTTCCATCTTATGCAGACGTTTTGACATCTCGATGCGCATTTCTTCAAGGCGCACTTCTTCGGATTTCATGATTTGTGATTTTTCTTTTTCTAGCTTTTCATTCAAGAAGATCTTTTGGCCATCGTATTCTTTAAATAGATGGGCCTTCTTCGCTTCAAGATCATGGATATCCATCGCTAAATGAGCTTGCTGTTGCTGCTGCTTTTCTAAAGCAGCTTTATGCTCCGCTTTCAAAGCTTCCATCGTTTTGGCGTGCTCTGCCTGGATGCGATCTTGATTTGCTTGATGTTCTGAAGAATTCTTTTCTTGCAAAGCGGAATGCTCGGTTTGCATTAGCGCCACGGCAGCTTCATGTTCTGCTTTAATGCGCGCTTGATTTTCTTCGTGTTCAGCAAGTACACGTGATTGAAGTTCATCGTGCTCGCGCTGAATGCGTTCTTGCGTTTCAGCGTGGTCTTGTTGAATGCGTGCATGCTCGACTTCTAATTGTGCATGCACCGTTTTTAATTCTTCATAGCGCGCAGTCAAGTCCGTCAAAGCTTCACTTTGTTCCGTCAAAGTTTTGCTGGTCTCTTCTTGTGAAGCTTTGACAGTCGCAAATGCTTCACGTGCACTTTCCAATTCTTGATTGGTTTCACGCAAAGACTGTTCAAGAGTTTGCAGAAGCTCTTTGTCGGATTTAACTTTATCTTGGATTTCGTTCACTTGAAGTTTTGCGAACTCAACAGAACGATCGGCGTTTTCTTGAGCTTTTTTAACTAAAGCTTCTGCTTCAACCTGGCCACTTGCACGAGCGGCTTCAAAAGCTTCAACTTTCAATTTTTCAGCCTGCAAAGTGGCTTCCGCCGTCAAGTTTTCGACATCGGCTTTGGCTTTTTGTTTTAGATTTTGAACATAGACGTCAACTTCTTCACGCAGCTCTTGCGCCATCGTGCGCGCTTCAGCAAGCAACGCGCGACCTTGTTGTTGGAAGTCCGTCAAAATAGCGTCAGCCTCTTTATGGGCTTCGGCCATACGAGTTTGATAATAGATATCGGACTGCGCTTGCGCATCACGGGCTTTTTGATAAATAACCTGCACACGTTTTTCGGCCTGAGTTTCACCTTCAAGAATAATTTGTGCCGCTTTACGTTTTGCTTCGTGCAGAATTTTTTCAGCTTGAAACGGTGCCATCGCTGGAGGTGGCATCGCAACAGTTTCTTCAAAGCCTGAAGGGGTTGCAGAAGCCTCCACTGGCGGTTCACGCTCTGGTGGAAGTTCTGGCAATTCTGGTTCGGGTTGAACTTCTTCCGTCTGCAAATCAATGAAGAGAATATATTCTGATTTACCAAGTTGAATTCTGTCGGAATTTATCACGTTCACAGGTGTGCCTTGAACGATCTTCGTTCCATTCAGAAAAGTCCCATTTGATGAGTTCTTATCTTCAATCCAAATCTGATTCCAACGGCGACTCACCACAAGATGCACACGACTGATTAAAGACTCATTCAAAGAGATATCACAATCCAAAGATCGGCCCACCGTGAACGAATCCTTGTTCACGACTTTCGTGAGAATCTGATCTTTGCGATGAATTGTGATCGTAAACGTATTCACTTTACAAAACTCCGCTTATTAAGACACACGAGCTACCGACGTTGCCGCCGTGGCTGTGGCCTTACCTATTTCCTTGTTTAAAGCATCTTCCGCTAATGCCTCTACCGCATCACGGTGTTCATCAAATGGTCTTTCGTGTTCTGGATAATTATTGTTGTCACTTCTGTACCACAAAAGATCCAAAGCACTTTCAAAACGATCAATCATAGAAACGTAAGATCTTTCTGGGCTTAACAACACATTCGTGATGTGTGACGCCAAAGAAAAGATAATACCCGCGATAGAAGTTCCCATCGCATACGAGATCTCATGAAGGAAACGATCCATGATGTTTTTTGTGTTCTCTAAATCTTGTAGATTCATCGAACCCAATTCTGACAAACCGCCAGCGATACCGATGAAGGTACCCAAGATACCTGCCACAACGAACAAACCCGGCAAGATCGAAATCAAGTCGTTCAAACCTTCCATTGGCAAGACGCCAAAGACGCGGTTAAAACATGGGTTGTGTTGGAACGTCGCTTTGGTGATGTTCAAAAGTTTTGGAGTTTCCTCTGTCCACTTTAAGAACTTCACTTGTTTCAAGATATCTTTTACAAGCCATGCACAACCTTGGCGAACTAGAAAAACCCTATCACTCACAGCCATAATGGCGTCAGGACGGCGTCGTTTCATACGATCGCGAATCTCAAAGACTTCATAATAGGTGCGCTCAAGGGTCTTCTTCGCCAAAACATAAAAAGACACATCTTTAACTTTGCCTGGCACTTCGGAATCGATAAAGCGATTCACACGCTTTTCAAATTCTTTCGAAAACCATTCGTGGCGACGAACAGTGTAGTAAATCATTGCACGGAAAAATAAACCGGCAAGGAATACTGCTGCCATGACGTACGGGAGAATGAGGATAAAATACTCTGCTGCTATCTTCTTATTCACAACCCACCACCTTTATTTCTTTGCATCCATGCCGAAGCGGATGATTACCCGCTGAGCTTTCTTACAATCGTTTTGTTTACAAAATTCTGCTGCCGTCGCGACGTTACGATTCTGAACTTTCATAACCTCAAGAAACGAACGACCAGACACTTTCATACGTGCGAGCAAATCGTGTTGATGCTCGAACTTCAAATTCTGTTCATCCAACATGTAACTGAAGATCGCGTTCGCACGGCGGTAACTTAAATCCATGTTGTATTTCAAAGCTTGCTTGTCTTCAGGTTTATTGCTGTGTGGATCAACGTAACGACCTTGATAAGTCGGTGACGCGAAACCAATGATCTCTACCGCAGAAATTTTTTCGGAAACTTTTGGATTACCGAATAACGAGCGTGAATAGATCGGCATGGCTTTTTCAAGCACACCTTTCATCTCTGTTTTCAAACGATCCGAGTCGCTTTCAAAGTACGCTTGACCGAAATCAAGAATCACATCACCCGTCTGCATATCGATATCGGCCTTGATACCTGCTTTTGCGAAACCTTTTTGGATTTCACCGGCTACAGATTTACGTGCTTCGATTTCTGCTTTCGCTTTTGCAAGTTGTCCTTGAGTGGCGTTCAAAGCGCCCTCTGTCGATGCTAACTTTCCTTGTGTTGCTGCCAAAGCACCGCGAGTCGAATTCAATTGTCCTTCCATATTAGACAACTGACCTTTTGCCTGCGCGAGCTGGCCTTGAGCTTGACCAAGTTGTCCTTTCACTTGACCTAGCTGACCTTGGGCCTCGCCCAATTTTCCTTGCAGACCCAATGCTTCGCCTTCTTTCTGCGCGAGCAATCCTTGAGTCTTTTGCAACTCTCCTTGAGTTTTACCTAATTGAGCATTGGCCTGATTTAACTGCGCTTGATATTGGGCATTAGTGTTCGATAACGACACCACTTTTTGGTGCGCTTCATTGCGAACTTGCGCCATTTTTTGCTCGAACAAGCCTTTAGCAATTTTGTTTTGTTTGTAAGCCGCACGAAGTTCATTCAAACGCTTTTGCAAAGCTTGGCGAGTTTCTTGGATTTGTTGTTCACCCATAGCAATCGCTTCTTTTTTGGCCTGAATATCCTTTTGTAAGCCTGTGATTTCCTGTGCTTGACCTTCGATTTCGACGTCTTGGTCTTTAATCAAATCATCACGATTGATGATTTTTGATTTCGCCATTTTATTGGCGTTAAGCACGTTGCGCACCATTTGTTGGTACTTATTAAGTGCCTTCACTTTCTTTTCGTTTTCTAGTGCTTCCTGCACTAAACGATCTTTTTCGTTCTTCGTGTCTTCTTGAAGTAGCGTAAGCTTATCCATAAGCTCTTGATACTCCTGCACTTCGTCCTTGGGAGCCTGGTTAGCCATATAATCATTCTTCACCGACTCATACATTTTGAGTTGGTGCTCAAGCTCTTCGACTTGCATCGTAAGCTTTTGATTCTCTACCTGACTGCGCAAGGCGTCCGTTCCCGTTCTGAGACTCGAAACTACATACAGCAAAAGGAAGATTGTACTCAGACCTAAGAACAAGTCTGAATACGAAGTCCAGAAGCTGTCTTGAGAATGACTTGCCTTGTGTTTTTCATAGTTAAACGCCATAACAAACACACCCCACCTGCAACCAAGAATAACAGGGATGCCAAAAAAGCGTCTGACTCAAAAACAGAATCTTGTAGATTTCTTTTGGTGGAAATGTCGAAATTTTTTACGAGTCTGTGAAGGATCGAAAAAGATACGTTTTATTTTTTTGGAGATCGTAAATCTTTTTTCCAAGGACAATGCCTGCAGCCACTTTGGCAGCAGTGCCCCCGTTTTTCATGGAAGAGCTCTGTGAAAACCAAGTACCCCGTTGCGGGATCTATATAAGAGTCTTCACCGCGTTCAACCGCACGATCATGAAGCTCTTTGATTTTCTTGTCCTGAGAATTTTCCAATTAACAGTCCTACCTTATACAACATGAATAGACGTCATACTCCGACAGAGCCGGAGTGAAGACAGATTACTGTGTAACTGTCGAACTTTCAACCTTGCCTTGTTGCCCTGGAGCTGGCGCCATTCGACATTGCACACCCAGCGCCGAATACGTCTGACCAATAAAAGTCTGTGCATCGATCGTCGCTGTGAAGCGCGCATTCGCGGCCGTCGGCGAAGCATCGCTGCCGACAGCGATATTAAAGTCGAAAGCAGAATCTTCAGCGATAGTCAGACTCGACACTAAGGATGCGATCGAAGGTGCCGAGGAGGAACCCGCTACCGCCGAAGAAGAAGTGGAATTTATTGTAGAAGATAACGATGCCAGCACTGAACTTATTAAGTCGGCGTGACCGATTTGTTTAAGGGGTTGCAGTTGCTCATTGAGGGAATATAAATCAACGGCCACACCGCCTGAAACATTCCTTTGCAGAGTAAATTTAAAACCCATCGCTACTGTTGGTAACGACGAAGTTTGTTGATCTGCGGCGGGCTGATAGATGCACTTCATAATCGCATCTTCTTTAGGTCGGTCTTGAGGGGCATTGTTAGAAGATGCTGAAGTCGCCGCGTTTACAAACGGCATTAACAGAAAACTTAAAGCAAAAGACAACAACATCACCCGAGCTATGAACCGTGCCGACATAAGATTCTCTCCAGTTAACGTTTCTGCGCCATTGCAGAACTAGGTTCATCTTCGCGAATGAACATGGAGAAAACATGGAAATCAACTTGATCCATAAGGATGTATCAATAATGGAAGCCGTAATTTGTTATTTCGAGGAATTATTTCTAAGCAGCTTAGACTTTAGAAGTGATATCGGAAAGTTTCACTTTAGAGAGGTAACTCATGGAGCTTGCTTCCATGCCGTCAGCGACTTCGCTGAAAAGTTTCGAGATCGAACAGCTCACTTTACAGAGCTTCTGCGGTTCACTCTCGCGACAGTTTACAAGGGCTTTATCTGACACCGCTTTATAGATGTCTTTTAAAGAAACCTCTTTCGCTGTTTTTGCGATACGCACGCCACCAGCTTTGCCTTTGAAAGATTCCACTAAACCGGCATCAACCAGTTTCGCCAAAAGACGACGAACAACTGTTGGGTTTGTACGAATGCTTTCAGCCAGCTTTTCCGACGTCATCAACTCCCCTGCATGATATGCAAGGAGGGTCATAATATGGACTGAGGCTGCGAACCGTTGATCTAACATGCTTAAGAGTATAGCCCATGAACCAATAAGAAACAACATCCTGACAATAGGCCGCCATAAAACCGTTTTGGACCCTTTAAAATTGTGAAAATCACTTAAATGTATCTTTTATTGTTGCATTTAACCTTGCCAAGTTCGATATTGTATCCATATTAGTCACATTAAAGGAGACGATTCCAATGACACATGCAAAGATCCAAGAAGCTCTAGAATGGCGCTATGCCACAAAAAAGTATGACGCCAATAAGAAGATTTCAGCTCAAGACTGGAAGACTCTAACGGAGTCCTTAGTTCAAGCCCCTTCCTCTTATGGTATTCAGCCTTGGAAATTCTTGGTGGTCGAAAACCCTAAAATCCGCGAGCAATTGAAACCCGTGTCATGGAATCAAACGCAAGTGACGGATGCGAGCCACTATGTGGTCTTCGCTTATAAGGCGGAAATCGATGAAGCTTTCGTTCAGAAATACATCGATCGCATCGTTGAAGTTCGCGGCGTCCCTGCGGAAGCACTGAATGATTATAAAAATATGATGATTAATAACCTAGCTAAGGGCCCGGAGGAAAAGATTAACGTTTGGTCTCAACGCCAAGCTTATATCGCGATGGGATTCCTGCTAGAGACGGCAGCATTATTGAAAATCGACGCCACTCCAATGGAAGGCTTCGACCCTGCCGCCTACGATAAAATATTAGGTCTCGAAGGCACAGGCTGGAAATCTGTTGCCACTGTTGCTTTGGGGTACAGACACTCCGAAGATTCTTTCCAAGCTCTTAAAAAAGTCCGCTTCGCTGAAGAGCAATTAATTCAGTACGTAAAGTAGACTCCTCCACACAAAGCCCGGTGCAATTCCTCCTGCACCGGGCTTTTTCTTTTTCTCATTCTTCAAAATTAAATGGTTCATCGTTGTGCGAGGGATTCGCAAAAGGCAGAGCTGCACCTTAGCTGCTTCGGCACGCCATCCGGGCTCAATCGTCGCCAATGGCCTTTGGCCATTGGTTCGCGCCATCGTGGCGCCGACGAAGGCCTCATACGCTAAGGCACATCTCTGCCTTCTGCGAATCTTTGCCTTCGATGAATTTGTTTTTGAAAAAGAGAAAAATTAAAATCTGGGTATGAGAGATGGCGGGTGTGGAGTTCTATTGGTGTGTGGATGGATGCTTTGCATAAGTGTGGACAATGTCTTGAATTAAAAAGTCGTAAGAATTAGGCTTTTTTGCGAATGGTTCAGGTGTTGGCTTTTATTCTTCAAGTGCAGTGTGGGTTTCAGACGATTGGGTCTGCGACCGTGAGTTATGGTGATGTTGTCTTTGTCACTGCTGAAGATCGTTCGACTCCGCAAGTTGCGTTTTTTCAGACTTCTTTGAATCCTTCACAACCGCATCCGTTTTGTGCGCCTTTGAAGAATGGGCTTGCTTCTGGAAATCCAGTGATGCTCGACATTGATCTTCACAGCAAACAAGTCGTTAAAATCGAATAACCTGCTGTTCTATCTGGATGTGCTTTTAAGAGCGTAATCTGACATCTCGCTCTGGTCCTCGCTTTACAGTCTTATTTAAGCAAAATAGGCTCGAAGGCTAAGGAGACTCCTATGAAAATTCATCTTGCGGCTTTTGCTTTCACTTGCTCTTTGTTTCAGACATCTTACGTATTTGCTGCACAAGCCCCTTTGCCGAAGCTGACTCCGGCGCAGAAACAACTCGCGCTTCTTACTTGGCAGTCGCAAAATCTTTCAATTGCTATCGCCGATGCGCTTGCGCAGGAAATGAAGATGCCTCCTGCGAACCTTGATAATGAATTAGGTCAACGTTACGGAGCTATGACAAAAATTCTGAGTGCCGCAATTGAAGCTCAGCACTGCGAAATTAAAAATGTCTCTACGGGTGATGAGGATGGTTGGCCTTATGACGTTCATCAGATTTCAGGGGCTCAATGTCCTGTTTCTTATTCGATGTCGGCAAATAAAAAAGACGGCCTTGTGACTTCTTTGAAAGTAAATCTTCCTGAATACCAAGAGCTGAACGATGCTGTTGGCTCCGAGTTGTCTTTGGTTGATCAAAAAGGACAGGGATTTTTTATTTCGAAGAGCTTGGGAAAGATTCCTTACTCGGTAATCAACGTCACAGGTAATAACCAGGTGACATCGATTCAAACTGTCGAGTTCCCAGGATTCACGGCACAAGTCAGTGCTACGACCAACATCGGTTCCAACGCTGAAATATCCGATGGTGAATACACTTTGAATGGAGAACGTCTAAGCCAGGACGAGGTCGACACGTTCTTTCATCTCTACCCGGCTTTTGATCTTAGATCTCAAAGTTCTCCATCACTTTAAAAAGAAGTTCTTTGAGCTTCTTTTTGTCGGCAGAGCTGATACCACTTAACATCTTTTCTTCGTTTTCAAGATGCAAAGGCATGATCTTCTCAAGAAGTTTCGTGCCTTCTTTCGTTAAGCGGATGTACTGTGCGCGGCGGTCTTCAGAAGAGTATTCTCTGACCACCAAGCCACGTTCTTCAAGACGATCAATGCGATTCGTAACTGATCCCGCCGACACCAAAACGTGCTTCACTAATTCAGACGGAGTCATCCCCGCTTTGGGACTTGAGCGATATAAGGTTACGAGCACCCCAAAAGTTGCTGAATTTAGATCGAACTTTGCATAAAGCTCTTCCGTTCGTTTTTCTAATTCAAAAGCACAACGTAAAGCTGCCAAGATGAGCATAGCATCTTGCATGTCCCAATCCGGGCGTTTGTTTTTCCAGTCTTCCGATATTCTGTTAAAAAACTCGTGATAGTTCATAAAGATACTTTAATAGTAAATATTTTAACGTCAAATCAATTTAAACGCCTCCCTATCAGACTTATGGTCGTATTCCTATAATGTACTTTGACGTCAAACTATTCTATGTCAAACTATCTTCAAGGAGGACATTATGTCTCTAAAAAAGTATCTTCACCTCTTTATCGCTCCCCTTGTAACGATGACTTTGACTGTTCCCGCTTTGGCGAAACAATCTTGGCCGCCTGAAGCGAACGACATGCCGACTTTACGGGTCGCCCGCCCTACAAATGACATGGACAAAGTTTTGAAATTTTACCGGGACGGTTTAGGGTTTGAAGTGATTTATAAATTCAACGCGCACTTAGGATTTAACGGAGTCATGCTTGGTAAGAAAGGCGCCCCCTACCATTTTGAGTTCACTCAAAAAGTGGGACACCAGGTGCCAGCGGCGCCATCGCAAGATAATCTGATTGTTTTTTATCTTCCCGATACGACAGCCTATCAGGCAGCTTTAAATCGCATGAAGAAAAATGGTTTCAAACCAGTGACTTCGTTTAATCCGTATTGGGATCGTGGTGGCGTGACTTTTGAGGACTTCGAAGGATATCGAGTTGTATTCTATAACAACTCTTGGCCGATGTAGTTTTAGCTTTGTGAATCAAATCTTGTCGGGGCCTGCGTGGGCCCCGATCGGAACTCGTTAGAAATTAGAAGCAATGATATGTATCTTTGCCGTTTAAAAGAACTTCGCCGTTGTGGCCTGGGTTGAAAACGGACCATTCAATAGCGATTGTGTTGCCATCTTCAAGAACGATTTCCATGCCTTTTACCGGATTTGGTACGCCAGCAGCGGCAACTTTCTTAAATGTCGCTTCAGGAGTTTGGCTCCAATCAACGTTGTATAATGAAGCACCAACAACAGTTCCTGAATCAACAATGATGTCCATCATCAAATCTGAATTTGAATTGTTAGCACATGTGATTGAGGTTTTAGTTCCTGCAAATGATGACAATGAAGCGAATGTGATCGCTGTAATAACTAGGGATTTCATGGGGGATTTCCTTCCGTTTATTGTTCGCGCGGGAAATTATCAGAACTGAACTAGAAACGGAATATTAGAGCGCCAATCCTAACAAGACCCTGAAAAAAAGCAAAACCCTGATGGCCGGAAGCCACCAGGGTCGTTTTAAGCGTCAATATTTTGAACGGCTTACTTGATGTCTTGTAGAGACACGGAAACCATCGTCGATACACCACGCTCTTGCATAGTCACGCCGTAAAGTTTCTTCGCTACTTCCATCGTGTGTTTGTTATGCGTAACAACGATGATTTGCGAACGTTTTGCCATCTCACGAACCAAGTCGTTGAAACGGAATACGTTGGCGTCATCAAGTGGCGCATCAACCTCATCCAGTAAGCAATATGGAGAAGGTTTCACAAGGAAGATCGAGAATACTAACGCTACCGCAGTCAACGCTTTCTCACCACCCGACATCAAAGACACGTTTTGAGTCTTTTTGCCTGGAGGGCGTGCGATGATTTCGATACCCGCTTCAGTTTTTTCTGTCTCTTCAACAAGTTCCAACCACGCTTCACCACCACCGAATAGTACTGGGAATACGCGAGTGAAACGTTCGTTAACCAAGTCGAATGTTTCTTTGAAACGTTTTGAACAGATTCTGTTGATACGATCGATAACTTTACGAAGTTGTTCTTTCGCTTCCGTCAAATCTGCGTGTTGTTTCGTCAAGAACTCATAACGAGTTGCTGTTTCTTCGTACTCTTCAATCGCTGACAAATTAACTTCACCGATTTTCGCCAATTTCTCGCGAAGATCTTTTAGTTGAGCATCAGCTTGCAAGAAGTCGCCTTCTTTATTGATGTACTTCTCGATAACGTCCGGAAGGTTCAACATGTAACGTTCGCGGATAGAATCGATCAAGTACTGCTCTTTCATCTTAGCTTGTTCAAGCTTCAATTGAGAGTCGTTCATTTTGTGCTGACGTTCATTGCGTGCACGTTGAGAAGCCGAAGCTTCGTCTTCGATAGCGCGAATTGATTCAGACATCACTTCGTATTCGTCTTTTGTGCGAGCTGCTTGCAATTTCAATTGCTCAACTTCATCCAAAAGGCGTTCGAATTCGATTTTCTTTTCTTCCAAAGTCACTTGGCTCTCAGTCATTTGAGAGTTGTAGCCTTCAGCTTCTTCGCTCATACGAGCTAGTTGCGCTTCAAGGTCTGCCAATGACTTCGTCACCATTTCAAGCTGTCTTAGAACACCCGTGTATTCTTGAGTTTTAGAAGCTGATCTTACTTGAAGATCTGTCACTTCAGCTTGAAGACCATCAAAGCCCAAACGAACAGAGTTCAATTCAGAGTTCAAAGTTTCGACTTCACCTTCAAGAAGAACTTTCTTCTCGCGAGCTTCGATCAAAGCTTGGTTCAACTCTTCCATTTTCTGTTCTTGAACTTCAAGTTGCTCAGTTAGTTTTTTAACTTCGCGTTCTTGGCGTTCAACCGCAGCTTGTGCGTTTTGAACTTCGTTTTCCGCGCGCTCAAGGTCTTTTCTCAATTCCGCAACTTTGATCTCTTGATCCATTTTGCGTTTTTGAGCACCTTCGAAATCGTTCAGAACGTTCGCCAATTGCTCTTCAACTTTTTTCAAAGTCATTTGAGCCAATTTCAATTTACCAGCGTATTCGTCTTTTTTCTCTGACAACTCTTTGATCTCACGGCGACGTTTTAGCATACCTGAATCAGCAGATTCAGATGAACCACCCGTCAAAACACCGTCAGCAGTCAAAGTGTCACCGTCAAGAGTCACGAATGTCCAACCAGTGTACGTCGCGCGAAGATTCAAAGCCGTGCGGATTGAATCGACGATCGCAACACCGTCCAACATATAAGTGACTGCGTTTTGGAATTTATCAGCCGCTTTAACAACATCTTTCAAAATAGCTTGCACACCATTTTGACCGATTGGAGCTTCAGAACGGTTGTAAGCCAAAACTTGATCGTTCGCAGACATGAAGCTTGAACGACCTGATTTTTGTTCTTTCAAATGAGAAACAGCGTCTACAGCAATGTTTGCATCAGAAGACAAAAGCATTTGCAGGCGTGAGCCCAATGCCGCTTCCATAGCCACTTCGTACTCAGCTGGAACTTCAACCACTTCAGAAACTGGTTGGAAGTGAGTGACAACTGAACCGTCAGCCATCAACTCTTGAGTGCGAGTTTTTTGCCACAACATCACTTGCTTCACACCTTCTTGGAAACCTTCGAAGTTGTTTTGCAAATTTTCAAGACCGTACAAACGTGAAGCCACTTCATTCAAAGAATCTTTGAATGATTCAACTTCAGCTTTTTTCTCGTTCAATGAATCAGTAAGGATTTTTTTATTCGCTTCGAATG
This sequence comes from Bdellovibrio sp. NC01, assembly GCF_006874625.1. NCBI lineage: Bacteria > Pseudomonadati > Bdellovibrionota > Bdellovibrionia > Bdellovibrionales > Pseudobdellovibrionaceae > Bdellovibrio > Bdellovibrio sp. NC01. Next base: position 1,114,792 of record NZ_CP030034.1, on the reverse strand, counting down.
AATCAACGTCAGAAGCCAAGTCCAATTGCATTTGGCGTTCTTTATCAAGTTCGTTCGTCACTTTTTTACGGCGCGCTTCGAACTCAACTTGTTTTTCACGAAGTTCGTTCAACACTTGTTGTTCGTTGTCTTGACGATCTGTCAAATCAGCGATTTGTGCTGACAATGAATTTACACGAGCATCCAAAGAAGACTCTGATTGACCCACAGCGAACAATTCGCGGCGTTTTGTTGTCAAATCTTCATCAACAGTTCCAATACGAGAGTTGAAGTTTTGGAAGATGTCGTTTTTCTCTGTGAAAGTTGCTGTCAAAGTTTCAGCTTCTTCTTTCAACTCAGTCACTTGTTCTTCAAGAGCAGCTTTGTCGCGAGCAAGCAATTCTTGGCGCGCTTGCTGTTCTTGCAAGATCGTACCAGTCATTTGTTCGTTACGACGAGCTTGTTCAATTTCGAAACGAAGTTCTTGAATCTCCATCTCTTTCTTTTGAACAGTGCTTTGTTTTTCGAAGTGAAGAGTTTGGTGTTCTTCAACCATTTTCTCTTTTTCAAGGATTTGAAGTTTCAAAACTTCCAATTGGCCTTGAAGAGTAGAAAGGTTCGACTCACCTTCGATTTCCATGCTTTGTGCTTCGTTGAAGATCGCTTGCGCTTCATCAGCCGCACGCTTCAATTCAACGTACTGAGCCGTCGACACCCACAAATCCAAATCTTCGATTTGGTTTTTGATGTTACGGTAGCGTTCTGCACGTTGTGCTTGTCTTTGCAATGAATCGATTTGGCGTTTTAATTCACCGATGATGTCTTGCAAACGCACCAAGTTTTGATCTGTTGAAATCAACTTACGTTGTGATTCTTTTTTACGAGCTTTGAACTTCGTAATACCCGCAGCTTCTTCGATAAGCATACGACGGTCTTCAGGTTTCGCAGTGATGATCTTACCGATCATACCTTGAGCGATGATAGAGAAACCTTTAGAGCCCGCCCCCGTATCCATGAAGATCTCTTGCAAGTCCTTCAAGCGAGCTGGTTCTTTATTGATGAAGTATTCACCTTCACCGTTTCTGTGAAGACGACGAGTCACCATGATCTCTGCGTGTTTGATGTATTTAGCTGGGAACGCGCCACCATCATTTTCAAGGGTCAAAGAGACTTCACACATACCAAGTGGAGCGTAACCTTCAGCACCACCGAAGATAACGTCTGTCATTTGCGACGCACGAAGATCTTTCGCTGATTGGTCCCCCATGACCCACATCAACGCATCGACGATGTTCGATTTACCGCAACCATTTGGTCCGACGATACCAGTGATACCAGCATCAAACTGGATAACTGTACGATCCTTAAATGACTTAAAACCTACGAGTTCAATTTTCTTAATTCTCAAGGTATATTCCCCTCATAACGATCAAGCCAAAGGTCTAGCTAGACCAAAGGCCATTTCAATCTCGCCACGTTCGTTATTTATGTCAACCATAGCGTTTTAAAAGAAGGCGATTCGCTGAAAACTTAAGCAGATCTGTCTATACTGGCGCAGTCGCGTCAAATACTTACTTTTTCTTTATGCGTCATGAATGAGTCTTGAGGCGGCCTTGATCCCACGAAGAGTAACTTTCTAAATCAGGAGGTTGCCATGCAATATAAGAAAATAGAGATCGAGCCTGTCGCGCAACGCCGAGTTGTTACAGGTGCCGAAATCGCTTTCAAAATCATGCTGACATCAATGGTCTTCACGATTCTTGTTACCTACTTTGTGAAATAGTCGTCTTGCGTTTTGCGCTCAGTTCGGAGCGTTTTGCTCCGAACTTGGCATTTCTTCTGCTCCACTCCTTACAAAGGCTCACGCACGAAGCTTCGCTGAAAATATAGCGAGGTTTAGTAGTCAATAGTTAGACACTGGTGTGCCCTAAAAAGGAGTTTCTCAAAATGAAACACAGCCGCTTTGCATTTATCACGGGCTTGCTAACGACAACCGTTCTTACTTTGAGCGCGTGTAAAAACGAAGGCGAGCGCACAGCTCCGCCTACAGATAAGGCCAAGGCTGCTGCGGCTACGAAAACTGCAATCACTGATGCGGATGCCCGCCCGGTATCAAACGCGCGCAACAGCGGTTCTCTTGCCGATCAATGCTTCAATGATCTCTGCAAAGACACAACGATTCCCGAGCTGGTGTCTTTACTTGAAAGCAAACAAACGCCGGGCCCGGGCATGAAAGATTACTTCGATAAAAATCTCCGTCCGCTTTTAAATCAAAAAGTCGCGGTCACTCAAGAGATGGCAAAAATACTTTTAAGTCGTATCGAGGTTGAAGAACCTGGGTTCGCGGCAATTCGCTTGAATCCAGCTCAAGAAAAAGCAGTGAAAGCCATCATGCTTTTAACTGGCAGTGATAGTCTGCCGCATGAGGTGGGTTTGCAAGGCATCACTGCGCTTTCTCAGACTGACGTTTATAAAGCCAGCGGCAAATTTGGAATTAAAAAAGGTGCGACTTATGTGCAAACCCTTTATCCAAATGTTTCAGTTGTTGAAGCGACATATGAGGTTGCAAATAAAGCGCTTGAAACCCAAAAAATTCTGAATGAACAACTCGGTTCACCACTTCTGACAATGTCAGAAGAAATTGCGACAAAAGCTTTAAAAAAAGAAGCCCTTGATAATGAAGAGATCGAGGCCCTTTCAAGCTCCGCTTATGGCATTGCCTTATTTGATTTCTTCATTCGCGGAAAAGGCGCTGCTGTTTTAGAACAGGCAAAACTTCAGACCTCTGATCTTTTAAAGCTTTATAATGGGTCAAAAGTTAAAAACACATTCAAACAACGTATGGCGGCCCAAGACTCTTTGATTGATAAGTGTGAAAAGCGCTACTACCAAACTTTGAATTTGTATCCTCAAGAACAAACTTTGACAGCTTTCAAAGAAAAAGCAGAACTCGTTCGTCAAAGAGCTATGAGTCTTCTGCCCGATTCAGATCCAGCAAAAGCAAAGTTAAAAGACAGCACATTTACTTGGCCGAAAACGCCGACTGAAATGACACGTGCGTGGGGCAACACACTGAAGCTCGGTGTAAAATCAGAAACAGAAGAAGTTAAAAAAGCTGCGGCTTACGATGCCTCGACTATTTTTACGATGGCTGTGTTGTATTCCGCGATTCCACAAGATTCAAATTTCTTATGTGGCGAAATGATCGACTTGAATGTGTCCGACGCTACTCTGGCCTCAGACACTTCAATTAAAGTCAGTTGGTTGAGTGTACGTTATCCACAAATCGGCATGGCCATTCTAGCGCACGAGTTAGGTCACGTCGTTGATAACTTCAGCAACAGCATGAGCAACCAACAGCTGTGCGTACGTGACAAACAAACTTCAGGCAAATATGGCGCAGAGGACTTCGCTGACCTGTTTTCGAATCAAGTGATGGTGGCTTTAGCAAAGACCGATCACGTGACGACTCAAAACTTCGGCTGCTTCTTTGCTGCTTCCAACGAAACACTCAGTCTTAAGAATGAATCATCGACAGATCCTCACTCTTCGGATCTGTTCCGGGCGATTCAAATTCACTTGGGGCTTGGAAAAGACATTCCACAAAGCTGTTCGTCACTGGCGGCTCAGGAAAACCCGAAGGCTTTAAACACTTGTCATTAATTTAGAAGAAAAAACTTTTAACTATTTAACAGGAATAACCGGAGAAAAAATATGAAAGTAAATTACGCAAAACACATCGCGACTGCTGTTTTATTAAGCCTTTCTATGAACGCAGCTTGGGCTGGCGACGAAACGCTTGTCGACTTACCAGGCTTCGATACTCCAACGCAAACGTCGACCGGCAACACGACGCCATCAACGGCAACTGCAAAACAAGAAGATAAAAAGTCGGATGATAAAAAATCAGACGACAAAAAAGCTGAAGAGAAAAAACCAACAACACCGACAAAGCCGGCGCCCCCGAAACCAGCTCCGCCGAAGCCTGCTCCACCGAAACCCGCGCCACCACGCCCGGCTCCGCCTGAAGCAAATGATCTCAATCGTCCTCTTCATGTTGGCGATTCGGCTGTCTATTCTGGTTATGACGTTCAGATCATGGAGATCTATGAAAACGGCATGGCGCGAATTCTCTTTGCAAGTGGCAGCTCATCCATCGTAGAACTGAAAGACCTAGCTGCCGCCCGAAAATCTTTAAAAGGCTTCAGCGTTGATGAACGCGTTTTATATGCGGGCTATGAAGTTACGATCAAAAAGCTTTATACTAATGAAAGCGCCCTCATTGAATTCCAAAGCGGCACTAAATCCGTTGTTGGCCTTACGCAATTCGTGAAGTTGTTGAATTCATCTCAAGGTTGGAACATCGGCCAACAAGCCATGTATAGCAATTACCTGGGAACAATTTCGCAAATTTATTCGAATGGCACAGTCAAATTCAGATTCGAAAGCGGCACAGAGTCAGTCATTTCTATTACTTCATTAGTGCGTCTAGAGCGCTCGATGAACGGATGGGTTGTCGGTGATCGCGCCATGTACAGCAATTACGAAGGTAAAATTCGCACGATCTATTCGAACAGAACCGTTGAGTTTGTTTTTGAATCGGGATCAGTGTCGGTTATTAGCATCGATTCACTTGCACGCATCCTAAATTCGATGAGTGGATGGACTGTTGGTGAAGAAGTTTCTTACAGCGACTACAAGGGTGTTATTAAATCAATTTATTCTAATGGCACAGCCGTGTTCCGATTTGAAAGCGGAACACAGACAATAGTTAGCTTGAGCGCTCTTGTAAAAATCGTACGTAGTCTTGAGGGTTTTTATGTCGGCGAAACTGTTATGTACTCTGGTTATGAAGGAAAAATTACTTGGATGCTTGCGAACAAAACAGTCCTTGTCAGTTATGATTCCGGTAGAACCGCCTACACGAAAACTGACTATCTTGTAAAAATCATTTCAAGTCTTAACGGCGTAAAGGTCGGCACTCGTGGCTTGATCAATAATTACCCTGGCACTGTTTCAAGAGTTTATGCGAATGGAACGATTCGCTTCCGCTTCGACAATGGCGCTGAAACTTTAAACAGCATCACTTCACTGATTAAAGCTCTTTAAAAACAAAAAGGGAGTCTGCAAAGACTCCCTTTTTTTATGACTTTTTAACTTCCACTCCCCGACGCAAATTTTCACCGTAAATTCACAAGATAGTTAACTGTACGAACTTAGAAAACATTTATATGTTTACTCAGTTTGAGACGCTTTATTTTTGCCTTCACACTCCGATGTGAGTCCTGCAACAACAGGAGGACCTGAAGTGAATGCTCTTTTAAAAGCGGCTTGTATCTGTTCAATGATGTTTCTTGGTGCATGTGCAACTATCGTAAAATCAGATAAGATCCCGGTTCATTTCGTCGGCGGTAACGACAAAGGCTCGACGAAGATTTCGCTTCCTGATGGCGAATACACAACCGACACCGGAGAGCGCACTGTCATGGTTTATCGCTCAAAAGAGGACATTCCTATTACCGTTACCTGCAACGACAAAACTCAAAGCGGCGTTATTCAAACGAAATATGACGTAGTCGCTGGTGTGTTGGGAAATATTGTGTTCGGTGGAATCATCGGAATGGCGATCGATATGAATGGTGATAAAACTTACGATCCGCCGCAAATTTATAATGTAAAACCACTTTGCTCGATACCGAATGATCCGGCTTTACCAGTGGCGGAATCATCTCCGAAGCAGCGCAATCCTTCTGCCCTGCCCACTTTCTAAAAAATAAAAAAGGGAGTCTTCAGCAGACTCCCTTTTTCTTTTCTTCTTTAATTTAAAAATTAAGAATGAAGTTTCTTCGTAAGAAGAGCGGCTCTTGCAGCTGCCAGTCTTGCGATAGGCACGCGGAATGGCGAGCACGATACGTAATCAAGTCCTGCCTTATGGAAGAACTCGATAGAATCTGGATCACCACCGTGTTCACCGCACACACCCACTTTCAAAGTAGGTTTCGTGCGACGACCCAAGTCCACACCCATTTTCACCAAGTTACCGACACCCACTTGATCGATCGACATGAATGGATCTTTCGGCAAGATACCTTGAGAAACGTATGAACCCAAGAAGCGGCCCGAGTCGTCACGAGACAGCCCCAAAGTCGTTTGTGTCAAATCGTTCGTACCGAAGCTAAAGAAGTCAGCGTGTTCAGCGATCGCATCCGCAGTCAAAGCGGCGCGCGGAAGTTCGATCATTGTACCGATGTGGTATTCGAACTTGATGTTTTTCTCTGTCTGAACTTTTTTAACTTCTTGTTCTGCTTGGCCGCGCAAGATCTCAAGCTCTTTATCAGTCGCGATCAATGGAATCATGATCTCTGGAGCAGAAAGTTTTTTACCTTCAGCCAACATCTGACAAGCAGCTTCGGCAATCGCACGAACTTGCATGATATAGATTTCAGGATAAGTGATCGCAAGACGGCAACCACGGTGACCCAACATTGGGTTGAACTCGTGAAGCGCTTTTACTTTCATGCGCAGACGATCGTAATCCGTGTGAATACGTTTCGCCAATTCCTTCGTTTCTTCGTCAGTGTGAGGAACGAACTCATGAAGAGGTGGATCCAACAAACGAATTGTCACTGGAAGACCGTCCATGATTTTGAACAATTGATAGAAGTCATCACGTTGCATTGGCAACAATTTCGACAATGCTTTTTCGCGATCAATTTTATTATCAGCGATGATCATTTCACGAACAGCGTCGATACGATCTGCGCCGAAGAACATATGTTCTGTACGGCAAAGACCGATGCCCTCTGCACCGAAATTTTTCGCAGTTTGTGCATCTTTCGGAGTATCGGCATTCGTGCGAACTTTCAATTTACGAACGCGGTCAGCGATTTCCATGATGCGCTCGAAAGTACCTTCAAGTTTTGGCTCGATCGTTTTCACTTCGCCCAAGTAAACTTCGCCTGTTGAACCGTCCAAAGTGATCACATCGCCCTTCTTAAGAACGTAGCCTTTCACTTTCATCGTTTCAGTTTTGTAGTCCACTTCTACTTCCGCACAACCAGCAACACAGCATTTACCCATACCACGCGCAACAACCGCTGCATGCGATGTCATACCGCCACGTGAAGTGAAGATACCTTGCGCAGCCACCATACCGGCGATGTCTTCCGGAGAAGTCTCTACGCGAACCAAGATAACTTTCTTACCTTGTTCTTTCCACTCAACCGCTTCTTCAGATGTGAATACGATTTGACCGTTCACGCCACCTGGAGATGCTGGCAAGCCTTTCGCCAACAAAGTTTTTTGTGCTTTAGGATCTAGAGTTGGATGCAGTAATTGATCCAATGATGAAGGATCTAGACGAAGAATTGCTTCCTCTTCTGAAATCATCTTTTCATCGATCATGTCGCAAGCGATTTTCAACGCTGCCGCAGCAGTACGTTTGCCGTTACGAGTTTGTAGCATCCACAATTTTGAACGCTCGATTGTGAATTCGATATCTTGCATATCGCGGTAGTGAGTCTCTAGCTTTTTGTAGATCTCAACAAGCTGTTTGTAAGCTTCTGGAAGAGCTTCTTCCAAAGACTTCACACCAGCCAAGTCTGCTGCAATTTTAGTGATCGGCTGTGGAGTACGGATACCCGCAACAACGTCCTCACCTTGCGCATTGATCAAGAATTCACCGAAGAATGCTTTTTCACCAGTCGATGGATTACGAGTGAACGCAACACCTGTTGCAGAATCATCACCCATGTTACCGAAGACCATTGATTGAATATTTACGGCTGTACCCCAAGCTGCTGGGATGCTGTGAAGATCACGGTAAGTGATCGCACGCGGAGTGTTCCAAGAGTGGAATACCGCAGAGATCGCGCCCCACAATTGTTCCCAAGGATCTGTTGGGAAAGAACGACCTGTCATTTGCAAAACAAGTTCTTTGAATTTCTTCACAAGAAGTTTCAAATCATCAACAGTCAATTCTGTATCCAATTTGTAGTGCTTGTCTTCTTTCATGTCTTCCAAAGTCACTTCAAGAAGAGATGAGTTCATACCCATCACAACATCAGAATACATTTGGATGAAACGACGATAAGAGTCCCAAGCAAAACGTGGATTGTTAGAAGACTTCGCAAGACCTTCAACAGTTTGATCATTCAAACCCAAATTCAAAATTGTATCCATCATACCTGGCATTGAGGCGCGCGCGCCCGAACGAACAGATACTAGCAATGGATCATTGGCATCGCCGAATTTCTTACCGATCTTCGCTTCAACTTTCGCCATAGCTTCAGTCACTTTAGGACGAACCCACTCAGGAAGTTTGCCGCCCTCTTCATAGAAGTGCGTGCAGATCTCTGTCGAAATCGTGAAGCCCGGAGGAACTGGAATTCCCAAAGAAGTCATTTCGGCAAGGTTCGCACCTTTACCGCCAAGGATATTCTTCATTCCCGCATTGCCTTCAGATTCACCTGCAGCAAAAAAATACACAAATTTTTGCGGAACAGGAGTTTTTGATGTTGGCTTATCAGCCGTTTGCGTCTGGTGCATAAGTCTCCCTTTATAGGCCAGATTTTGTAATGCGCTTTAGGGTATAAAACATCTCTAAGCCCTTAATATCAATGAAAAATAACGTAAGCTTTTGCGTTGAGTTATAGAGCTTTGATTCAAGACATATCTGCGCAAGTGGGACTTCGTAGAACAGGTGAAAAATTCACTACTTACGATCCTAACAAGATCCTCACGGACGACTGAATTTCCCTGTGGTAGAAGGGCCCATCACAAAATAGGAGATGCCCATGAAGACTTTGTTGGCTGGTTTGCTACTTTTTTCCGCTGCTATTGCACACGCAGAGTGCAATCAACTTGAAGCACAAGTGATTGCTGCGACGGGTGCCGTTATCGCTGAAGACGCGACAACTTGCACGGTGAAACTGGATTTTTCAATCCCTCATGCCCAATTAAACTCAAGCTTCACATGCCCTTTGGATGTTGATGATGTCAGCAACGGTGTGACGTTCCCAAAAGTTCTGGGCGTTTGCACGAAAGCTCCAGGCACTGTGATCTCTGGTATTTTGTATCGTGCGACTTCTGGCAACGATACACGTATTTACCTTTACTAGCCTTTAAGGAATCTAACCCGGTGGTGATTTCCAATCCACCGCCGGGTGGTTTTTAAATTCTCCACCTCTTGAAATGCGAATTATCTCCGAAATAATTCTAAATTTTTTCACGAGGTACGTTGCATGAACTTTCACTCTCGCATTCTCTGGATGATTGGCATTCTGTGCTTAGCTTCCACCGCTGCCACAACTTTCATTTCCGTGCGCCAAGTAAAAAAAGAACGCGTGCTTGCTCTTGAAGCAAAATCGCGTGCGGTGTTATCCAGGCTTTCTTCCGTCCGTTCATTCATTGCTGATCAAGGCGGCCTAAAAGGCTCTATCGAACGAGCCATCGAAAAACATCCCGATGGCAAATTACCTGAAGCAGAACGTCTGGAGGTTTTAAAACAAGTTCCGATTTTTGCCGCTATGAAAGTCGGCTCCGAAAATGCCGCCAAAGAAAACTATCGTTTCCGCATCTTTTCAGAAAATCCACGCAACAAAGATCATACTCCTACGGTTGAGGAGTCCGAGATTTTAAAGAAGTTTGAACTCGACCCGTCATTATCTGAACTGACGGTAGAGAATTCCGAACACGTCATCGTTTATCAACCCGTTCGCCTAAGTCAAAAACAAGGTTGCCTGACTTGCCATGGAGATCCCGCCACAAGTCCGTTTAAAAATGGCAAAGACATTCTTGGTTTTCAAATGGAAAACTGGCAAGACGGTCAATTGCATGGCGCCTTCGCAGTTATTTCCGATTTGAATTTAGCCTCCGTAAAACAAGCAACCACAGACGCGATTATCGAAGTGATGATTTGGTCGGTCGGCATTTCGATTTTCGCGTTTGTGTTTTCTTGGTGGATGGTCCGCTCGCCGCTTGCAAAATTGAACAACATTGGCCAGCAACTGAAATCTTCGGGTGAAGCTGTTGAAGGTTCAAGTTCAACGATCGCCACATTAAGTCGCGAACTGCAAGATTCCGTTACGCAAGCCGCCTCGGCCCTAGAAGAAACCAGCGCCGTCACCACGGAGATTTCTTCGATCGTTCATCGCAATTTAGAAAACGCAAAAAGTGCGAATAAGTTGACAGAGATTGCCTGCAATCAAGCGCGCGACGGACAACAACAAATGAGTCACCTCTTAAATGCGATCGACGAGATTTCTCGCGGTTCAAAAAAAATTGAAGAGATCATCACGGTCATTGACGACATTGCTTTTCAAACCAATTTATTAGCCTTAAACGCCGCCGTCGAAGCGGCTCGCGCCGGTGAACAAGGAAAAGGCTTTGCCGTCGTCGCCGAAGCCGTTCGCGGACTCGCACAAAGAAGTGCTTCTTCAGCGCGCGAAATTTCTGATTTGATTGGCGATAGTGTCGAGAAAATTGAAAGTGGCAAACGCTTGGCCGATGAAAGCGGCATTGTTTTAGAAAAAATCGTAAAGTCGGTAGAAAAAGTCGTGGTGCTGAATAAAGAAATCGCAGTCGCCAGTGAAGAACAAGCTGAAGGTGTTGAGCAGATTTCCAAAGCGATTTGTGAAATTGATCAGGTCACCCAAAGCAATGCCGCACAAGCAGAACAGTCATCGGCTGCTGCAGATGTATTACAGCAAGAAGCCGTCGTAATGAAAGACGCTGTCACAGATTTAACCACTGTGATTCATGGAGCAAAATCAACGCCATTGAAAAGGAGCCAATATTTCGTGGAGATTTCGACACGAAAATCTGCGTAAACAATTGTTAGTAAATCCTGCATTGAGCCGCCCAAAAGGTCCTATATTCATAGGCGTAAAATTTGCGCTCACTTAAAACAGAAAATGGAGATTCTTAATTTTAGTGCACCTAAAAAGTGTCCGAACTAATAAATATGAATCATCCTGTTCGGCACTTTCTAGTTCTGTTGATTCTATTTGGGACGTTGGCTGCGCACGCATCGCCAAGTGCTTTGACGTATCAAGGTCGCATCATAAAAAATGACGGCACTCCCCTTGAGTATGCAAACGTCTCATTTCTTTTTCAAATTCTCGATCCTGCTGGTTTGTGTTTGATTTATCAAGAGCAAGTGACGGGCGTGAACATGGCCAATTCTAAAGGCGTGTTCGACGTTCCGATCGGTAGCGGTTCGATTCAATTTCCCACGTCTCCGGGCACAAGCGTTTTAGATATTTTCAACAACTCTTCGACATTCAGCTGTGGAACGTGTTCTTCTTCAGGCAACACTTATTCTTGCAGTGCTGCTTCAGGAACTTACGCCGCATCCAGCGGTCAATCCCGCAAATTAAGAATTTCTTTTTATGATGGTCATGGTTGGAATTTGATTTCACCCGACTCTTCAATTCGCTCGGTGCCTTACGCTGCTTATTCCATGGCGGCGCAGTCTGCATTAAAGCTTGGAACAAATTCCGCGAGTGATTTTGTTTTGAAAAACGACGTGAACAAAATTGCTGGCGTCAGCACAAATTGTGATAGCGGCAATTTCCTAACGTGGAATGCTTCGACACAAACTTTTGGTTGCTCGGGTGTTTCTGGCGCAATCGGCGGTACAGTAACCAACATCGCAACTGGTACTGGTCTTACTGGCGGACCGATCACGGGAACTGGCACAATCAGTTTAAGTAATACAACTGTGTCTGCGAATTCTTATGGTTCCGCGACGCAAGTTCCAACATTCACAGTCGATGCACAAGGTCGCCTCACTGCTGCAGCGAATGTCACAATCACAGGCGTCACTCCAGGCGGTAGCGCCGGTGGAGATTTGACCGGCAATTATCCGAATCCTTCTGTTTCAAAAATCGCGGGCGCCAGTGTTGCATTTTCATCGTTAACCTCAGGTCAGTTTTTAAAATACACAGGTACATGGGTGAATGCTTCTTTGTCGTCGGCCGATTTAAGTGATGCCAGTTCGCTCATCAAAGCAAGTCAAATGCCTGCGAACTGTTCTGCGGGTCAGACGTTGATCTTCTCTTCACCGACGGGTTCATGGACTTGTTCTAATATTTCAATTTCGGAAACGAATATTTCTGGCACGATTTCAGGCACAAAAATCAGCGGCAACATTTCTGGCTCAGCGGCACTGAATGTTTTAAAAACTGGCGACACCATGTCGGGAGATTTGAGTTTCGCTTCCGGCAAAGGCGTGGTGCTAACAGACTCTGGTTCTAAAACTGTCACGATCACAGCTCCGGCAACCGTGACAGCGAATTATTCTTTGAAACTCCCCGATTCTGTCGCTGCTTCAGCGGGACAAGTTTTATCGTCAGATACGTCGGGAAATTTATCATGGGTCACTCCTGTCACCAGTGCCACTTCACTGATGGGTGTTTTACCCGTTGCGAATGGTGGTACAAATAGCGCGACGGCACTGAACAATAATCGCATCATGGTTTCTAATGCAGGGGCCATCGTTGAAGCTCCCGCTTTAACGAATGGACAAATATTAGTTGGCTCAACTGGGGCTGCACCCACAGCTGCGACATTAACAGCCGGATCAGGGATCACAATCACAAATGGTGCGGGTACGATCACCGTTGCAACAACCAGCAGTGCTCCGTCGGGCGCTGCCGGTGGAGATCTTTCAGGAACTTATCCAAACCCAACAGTTGCAAAACTTCAAGGCATTGCGGTTTCTTCAACTTCGCCAACTACGAATGGACAAGTATTACGTTACAACACGACAACCGGTTGGATGCCAAATTTCATTTCGATGTTTGATTTGCGTTCGGGCATCACGGGCACACAAGCCTTTGGTGGCGTTGGTTGTACCGCAGGGCAAACTCTGACTTGGACTGCAGCTTCAGATAATTTGTCGTGTACAAATATTGCCATTACTTCTTCACAAATATCTTTTAATGCGGCTGATTTACCAAGTATTGATGCTTCGACAAAGTTAACTGGTATTGTGCCGGTTGCAAATGGTGGAACTGGCACTGCGAACGGTTCGATCACTGGAACAAGTGCGTTGACGTTTGCTGCTGGTGGAACGAATCAAAATATCACTCTGACTCCGAGTGGTACGGGCTCTACAATTTTGAATGGCAACGTCGGCATTGGAACCACTCCGAATGCGAATGCGTTGTTAGATTTATCTTCGACTTCGAAAGCATTTTTGCCACCGCGAATGACTCGCGCGCAACGAAATGCAATTCCTTCTCCGGCGTCGGGTATGATGATATTCAATACCGATGATGGCACTGTCGATTACTATGCTGGAAGTGCGTGGTTATCACTTAACGGTTCTCCGAAATATATTAAATTGACGATGAGTGGTTATCAGACTGTTGATAATGGTTCGACAGTTGCGTTTGACACCGTCTCTGCATCAAGCGGACTTACAAAAAGTGGTAACGGTGTTGCACTGAAAGCAGGCGTCACTTATAGAATTGAATCTTCAATAAACACCATCGGAACAAACGATTATAAATATATAGGGTATATTCTGAACAATGGTACGTCGAACATTGGTCAAACGGCGTACACCGATTCAGGTCAAACCAACGGCTATGGATTGAAGGCCTCCATTTTAGAAATTTACAAACCGACTGTTGATGAAGTCATCTCTGTAAAAATTTGGGATGACCATATTGGTACTGGTATGATTTCCAATGCCTACAACACTCATCTCATCGTCACAGAGTTAGTTCCGTCAGGTCCCGCTTCTGGCGGCGGTGGTGCTGATAACTTAGGTAATCATACGGCGACACAAAATATTAATTTAGGATCTTTCTATCTATCAAACGATGGCAGCTCAAATGGTTTGATGGTTGCCTCTGGTGGTAAAGTCGGAATTGGTACGAACTCTCCGGTAGAAAAATTAGAAGTTGCGGGCAATATTAAAATTAGCGGAACAGGAAACGGATTGATCTTCCCTGACGGAACGAAGATGACGACCGCAACGGCTTCTGGAGTCGCATGTCCTTCAGGATTTACGGCTCTCGCAAGCAATGGCAATACTATGGGTTGTATTCAAAACACAACGAACGCGGCGGCCGCTCATCTTGCTGCCAATCAAAACTGCTTCGCGAATTATGGAGGACGTTTACCACAGTTGAGCGAATTGAAACTGAGCTTAGATAATCTTTCCATTAGCAATAAATACGCAACAACCGAGTGGACTGCATCATCTGACTGGTGGGGAAGCTCTTCTCCCGGCGCGAGTACCTTAACAACAAGTGGTGCTGCTGACAGCTCGAACCCTTCCGCCTCCATTGCATATCGTTGCTTCATACCTATAACTTCAACAGCCGCTGTAACTGGCGGTGGCGGCGGTAGCGGAACGGTGACACAAATTTCTGCAGGGACTGGCTTAAACACAACCGCAGGTGCAACTTCTTCAGGTGGCATTATCACAAACAGCGGTTCATTGAACTTAACGAACACAGGAGTAACAGCCGGTTCTTATGGATCGGCTACGACAGTACCAACGATCACTGTAGATGCCCAAGGTCGTATCACCGCAGCGGCTTCAACAACTATTGCACTTCCGATTTCAGCAGTGACGAATCTTTCCACTCAATTAGGAAATAAGTTGGATGCTTCGATGATGCCTGTAACCTGCGCTGTTAACCAGACACTCAGTTTCTCTTCACCAAGTGCAGCTTGGACATGTGCTGATATCGGCAATCTTGATGCTACGAAAATCACTTCGGGAACAATCGCAAATGCTCGCCTACCAGCTTCGATTTCAATCGGTGGAATTATCGAGTCGACATCTGGTGGTATTAAATTTCCAGACGGCACCGTGCAAACTTCAGCGGCGACATCTACAGGTCTTAATAATTCAATGGTCAATGGATGGCCGGATGCGATTCTGTGCACTTGGAATGGCGCAAGTTCCCCGAATGATCATCTTATGATGTACCATTCGCAATCCGCTTCAGGTAGTACCGGAGTTCAGACCTATGCTTATTCCATAGACGGGGTTAACTACTATATCCAATATGCCTCAAACGGCACTTACTATGCGGCGGCGAGCAACATGGCCGTGTCATCCGGATCTTATGGTTGTGCAACGTCGATTAGCAACGTCATTGCGGCAGGCCACGCCTTTAATTTTGCGAAAGGGCCGGCCGCTCAGTGGCTGCAGTCAGGCACTAAGGCATATTACAACGCAGGAAACGTCGGCATCGGTACAAATGCTCCCACAGCGAAACTACAAGTGGTCGGTGGTACTACGAAACTAGAGCAAGAGCCTTGGAACTATCCATCTTCGTTAGGTGGAGGATGGATCAACTATGGCAATTCCAATTATGGCAACTTCGGTTATCGCATCGACAGCATGGGAAATTTACGTATGCGTGGATTAATTAAAAACGGAGGCGTTGGCTCTGCTAATGCGATTGTTACACTCCCCGCTGCTTATAGACCTCTTTATTCTCAAGAGTTCACTATTGGAGCTGGCAATGGTTCTTCGCCGGGTGTTGCAAACGTCATTGTGACAAACACCGGCTTAGTTTTTGTTGAAAGTATGTCCAGCAATGCGTGGATCTCGTTCGACAATGTCTCTTTACCGCTGGATTAAGTCTAAAATAAAAAAGGCCCTGTTCATCACAGAGCCTTCTTCGTTTTTTTAATCTTTAACTGACGAACTATTTAGAAACGAATTTGAATTCGCGGATTTGTTTCGCGATGTAGTTGTTCAAATCTTTCATTGGGATACGTTCTTGAACCATTGTATCGCGGTGACGAACAGTTACCGCTTGGTCGTTGATTGTATCGAAGTCGATTGTTACGCAGAACGGAGTTCCGATTTCGTCTTGACGACGGTAACGTTTACCGATGGAAGCCGCTTCGTCGTATGTCACGTCGAATTCTTCAGCCACTTGATCGCGAAGTTTATCAGCGATTGAAGTCAGCTCTTCTTTTTTCGACAATGGCAAGATCGCAACTTTGAACGGCGCGATTTCTGGGTGGAAGCCCAATACGACGCGCACGTCTTCTTTACCCGCTTCGTCTGTTGTGACTTCTTCACGGTAAGCATCGCACATGAACGCCAAGAACAAACGATCACAACCCACAGCCGTTTCAATAACATATGGGATGTATTTTTCTTTGTTCGCTTCATCGAAGTATTCCAAGCTTTTACCTGAGAATTTTTGATGTTGAGTCAAGTCGAAGTCAGAACGGTTATGGATACCTTCTAGTTCCGAGAAGCCCATTGGGAATTTGTATTCAACGTCAACAGCTGCACGCGCATAGTGCGCAAGCTTTTCGTGAACGTGGATTTTCAAATTCTCTTCTTTGATTCCGTATTTCAAATAGAATTTCCAGCGACGCTCTTTCCACTCTTCGAAGTATTTGTCGTCAGTGCCTGGCTTAACGAAGAATTGCATCTCCATTTGTTCGAACTCACGAGTTCTGAAAATGAAATTACCTGGAGTGATTTCGTTACGGAATGATTTACCGATCGCTGCGATACCAAATGGAATTTTGTAACGAGACGATTGTTGGCAGTTTAAGAAATTCACGAAGTGACCTTGAGCTGTTTCAGGGCGCAAGTACACAACGCTCGCAGAGTCTTCCAACGGACCCATGTGAGTTTTGAACATCAAGTTGAAGTTACGTTCTTCAGACAAGTTTTTGCTACCGCAGTTAGGGCACTTTTTATCTTTGATATAAGATTCCGTGTTATCCGCACGGAAACGAGTTTTACAGTCTTTACAGTCAACCAATGGATCAGAAAAACCATCCACGTGACCTGAAGCTTTCCACACCATTGGGTGCATCAAGATCGCCGCATCAAGACCGACGATATCTGGTCTGCGAGTCATCGCATTCCACCATGCGCGTTTTACGTTTAATTTCATCAAAGAACCCAACGGACCGTAATCCCAGCAGCTACCTAGACCACCGTAAATTTCACTCGATTGGAAGACAAAACCGCGACGTTTACTAAGACTCACTAGTGTGTTCAAGTCGCCCAGATATCTGACGTTCATAAATACTCTGCTTTCCCTCCGATGGCTTCGGAGTCTTGCTTGCACCTCGGCACTGCCGAAGTATGTTGGTTTACACTCCTAAAAGGAGTAGGCCAAAAGTTACACTTGGGTCTAGATGCAGTCAAGAAATCCGGGTCCTTCTTGATCTCGGGCTGGGTCTCGGGAAACATAGGTTTATGCAGCGCACTTTAAAAGCATTTCTCCTCTGTGGAAGCCTTCTATTCACTGCCTCTTTAGGCGAAGCGGAATCCGTTTCCAAATTCGTTACAAAAGAAGAAAAGATCCGCGAACAAATGGTCACGATTTCGCGCGAGTTAGGCGTTACATGCACGGAATGTCATAACGTGCAAAACTTTGCGAGTGCTGAAAAAAAGAGCTTTAAGGTTGGACTCGAGCACATGAAGCTAACTCAAATGCTGAAAGATAACGGCTTTGATGGCAAAAAAGGTCCAGAGTCGACGTGCTACATGTGCCATCGCGGCAAGCTTCACCCCGACTTCAAAGAACCGGCTTCAAATAAAGCGCATTAATTCGGAACAACGACAGTCGTTCTTTCAGGAGCACGACTGCCCGCTTTGCGCGACACACGAAGTGCATGATCCATCGCAAAGAAATAAATCTGATCAGGAGACAAGCCCAGGTCATGTCTGTTGATCCAGTTCGGATAATACTTCACGTAATGAGTGCCAGAAAAATCCATTGGTGTTGGCTGAATATCAAGCGCCTTACCTACAAGTTTCGAGCAATAAGTTTTCTGATTGTCCCACACGAAATTATAATCAAACGGCAAACCCATTTGCGCTGCTAATGCTTGTTCATTGATAAGGTCATCAGAGATTTCAATGCGGATGTCACCCTTAGGAGTTTGCGCCGTTAACGGCAGACCGCGACCACCATCGTGAGTATCCGCTTCATAAACGAAGCCCTTATATTCCAATGTCACATGAAAGATCGGTTGCGGCACACGAGGGTTGCTGAAGAAGTTCAAAATAGCCGCTTGGCTTTGGACAGAGATGATCGAAATAAGAATCAAGATGAAGCTTTTCATGCCCCATTTAATACGAAGGGAACGCCCCTTTTTCAAGGAGCTTCCCCTTTTTTTGAACATTCTGCTTAGCGTATCACTTCTTCTTCAACGTAATCGTTTTCTAAAAGCGATAGCTTCTCATTTGCTGTCTTTAATACCAATGGAGGAGGGAACGCGTCCCCCGTGCGAACGGCATCATCCGGCCCATAAAAACGGAACGTCAGATGATAATTCTTATCGTCAGGGGTTGGCATCCAGTTCCCCAAGGCAACCCCTTTGGGCTGCTTACTTGCAAAAACGAGAGTGAAAGAACCGTCTTTGTTTTTAGAAATTTTAGTGTTGTTGTTAATGATGTATTTCTTTTTAGGATTGGGAATGACATTAAACTTTTCCCCATCCACGGCCACGATAGACCAGAAATATTTTGCGTGAGAGGCAGGATTGTCCCCTTTCGCGAAATGCATCGTATAGACGCTGGACCCATTCAAAGGCCTGCCTTCGCCGTCCAAGTTTGTTTTGAAATAAACAGCTTCGTTGGTGTTGTTCGCCCAGATGCCGCCATAATTAATCATTGTGCGACTTAAGTAATCGCTGCCGTAATTGCCAATGGTTTTAGGACGAAACCATGAGTTTTTGATGTCGCCATTACTTGCGAAAGCTTTGTTAAATTCTGGAATCGCTTCTTCACGAATCAAGCGGTCGGCCTTATTTTTAAACTCTTTATTACGCAACGCTTGAGTGATGCGCATGACCGACTGTTGCAATGGCTCCATTCCAGGATTGATGTCAGGTTCACTCATTAAAATTTGTTCGGCGTGATCAAAAATTTCAACACCCGGAAGATCTTTATTGGTAAACATCGCGATCTGCACCGGCTTCTCTATGGCGATCGGAGCGCCCACGGTGCTGACTTTAATTTGTTTTTGCAAGCGCTCTGCATCTTTGGGAGTGGTTGATAATTCGACTCTGGAAAGAACGCGGAACTTGTGACCATCCAAAGAAATTCGCTCTACGTCAGGTGCGGTTTTTACAGTCGAATCTTTCGTGCAATAAGCGAATTTACCGAAAGGTTTTTGCGGAAAATTTCGTTCATTGATATTCGATACGGTTTCACCCCAACTATTTAAAACTTGAAAAGTATAATAGCGATTTTGAATTCTAGGAATAGTCACTAAGGCGCAAGTTTTATTATTGATGCCCAGCCAGGCTTCACCGTAAGCCACATCCAAATTTGGATTGGCCCATGCGACTTCACCAACTTTTCGTGGGACCATCTGATTCCACTTAAAGCCCGCCTTAAAATCCAAAATTTCTTGGCGCAGTATCAGCATGCGACCTAAGAAATAATGATAGGCATCTATCACTTCTTTGTCGTTGGGAACTGTGACTTGCGCTGGCATTGATGATGGTTCGTCTTTTTGCGCGAACGCTGACGACACAACGAGATTCGTGAAACAAGACGCGAACAAAGGAACAAACAAGAATCTTGCGATTATTGATTTCATAGGCCCCTCTAGTTGATGTACCTCTTATTCTGAGGAGCGATGACAATGCCCACAACAGATTTTAATTTGCGTTGCTAAGTCGCAGTCTGCCCCGCCCTCGCACTCACATAAGTCCTGCGTAATTTGGCACATTCAAAAAAAAGCGACATCTCATTCTTGGAAACACGAACTCAGCTAAAAAATACGGACTTTGTCGTAAGCACTGTCTTTGCTTTAAAATTAAGAATGGAAAATGTTTTAAAGACTGTGGTCGCTTGTCTCATTTTAATACTCTCATGCCTTTCAGTGCATTCACCCCGCACACAGCAGGCGTATGACATTGCATCCACAGCTCCGGTCGACATGAAGGCATTGACCTCTTATGAAGGCCAATATCAGCTTGTCAACGGCACGCAAGGCTGCCCGACTTCTGTGATCTGGTTTGAACAATGTGCAGGCTTCGTTTTAAATCCGCGAGCAGGCACCGAAGAACTGACAACATCTAAATTCTGCCACCTAAATCGCGGCGACAAAATGTCCGTCGAAGGTGAAACACAAACCTCATCGCGAGTGGAATTGAAAGATCGCTACATCAAAAAAACCGCAAAAGATATCTTCCACGGAGTCGCCGTCGCGTCGTCGGAAGACACGTTGATATTCGGTGATAACAATCAGCAATTTTTGTGGGAACACACGAACGTATCCGAAGGCAAAAAAGGTTTTAGCTGCCTTTATTCAAAATAGCTTTATAAGCCGTCTCTAAAAACTCTACGGACTCTTTATCACAGCGGCGCAAAGCCACTTGATAAGCGTCGGTCACCGTTTTGATTGATGCACCGGCGGGCACACCTAAGACTTCATACGCGTCCCAGCTATGACCGTTATAATTGAACATGACATTGAGTGATTTGCTCTTTTTCCCAGCAAGATCGGGATGAATTGCCGGGCCTGTCGCAGCGGAAGTGCGCCCCACCGGAACATTTGAGGCCGGCGTTGGTTCTGCGGGAGTAATAAGCGGCGGTGCGCTATCCTGGGCATTCATATCGAGGCGCGTAGGGCGTTTCCCTCCACCTCTCTGTAAAACGTACCACAGGATGAAAGCCCCCGCTCCCACGATATTCACTGTCAAAAAATCTTGGCTATTCATCTAACTTCTATTATTCGTTGTCAGTCGAAAATTAGCAAGGAGTCCCATCGATGGCAGCACCAAATCCTTTTGAAAAGCAGACCCCAATTCCCGGAGTGAAACATATTATCGCAGTCAGCTCGGGTAAAGGAGGCGTCGGCAAGAGCACCGTTGCCACTAATTTAGCCATGGCTTTGGGTCGTAAGAGCAAAGTGGGCTTATTGGATGCGGATATCTACGGCCCGAGCATTCCTCGTATGTTAGGCTCACTTTCGCAAAAGCCTGCCATCAATCCAGACACGAACCAACTGGAACCGGTTGTTCGCTATGGTATCAAATTGATGAGTATCGGTTTTTTAATTGAGGAAAACGCCGCCGTTGTATGGCGTGGTCCAATGTTGTTCAAAGCGATGGATCAATTCCTACGCGATGTAAACTGGGGCGAATTGGATTACCTAGTGATCGATCTTCCGCCAGGAACTGGTGACGTTCAATTGACGTTGGCGCAGAAAGTTCCAGTTGCAGGAGCATTGCTTGTTTCGACTCCACAAAACGTGGCACTTGTTGACGTGAAAAAAGCTGTCGACATGTTTAATCGCGTGGGTGTTCCATTATTGGGTATGGTTGAAAACATGGCCTACATGATCAACCCAGTGAACGGCGAAAAAATGCAGTTGTTCCCAAAAGGCGAAATCGATTCTTACGCACAATCGCAAAACATGCCAAAGATCGGTGAAATTCCTTTCAACCCATCTGTCGGTCTTGCGTGCGAAGCAGGTATTCCAATCGTTGAAGCCAATAGCAACGGCGCAGAAGCACAAGCCTTCATGAAAGTTGCTGATAAAATTCGCGAGATTCTTCCGTAATTAATTTAAGTAGCTGCCTAGGCAGCTACTTTCAATGCCGTACGCGCACGATGTGAAGCCGGTTGCACAAGCACCGGCGCATCTGTATCGTGACCACCATCAATCAAAATACCCAAATCATGAATCTGCACTTGGACCGCTTCCGTTTGCGAAGCGATCTCTGTTGCCGTTGCAGAAATTTCTTCTGCTGAGGCGGCATTGCCTTGTGAGGCCGTATCAAGGGCTTCCAACGCCTCGGACAACATCGAAATACGTGCAGCTTGTTCTTCACTGCTTGTCGCAATTTCATTATTGATTGTCATCACCTTCGAGATGTCTTCTAAAATCGAGCGCAACACCTGACCACTTTGTTCACTGGCTTTTACACCAAGACCCACTTCATCTGAAGACTGCGTGATCAATTGATTGATATCTTTTGCAGCTACCGCTGATCGCTGCGCCAAAGTTCTGACGGCTTCTGCAACCACCGCAAAGCCTTTACCTTGTTCACCCGCACGCGCCGCTTCGACCGAGGCATTCAATGCCAACAAATTCGTTTGGAATGCGATGTCGTCGATCACGTCAATAATTTCAATCATACGTTTTGAAGACGCCGCAATACTTTGCATCGAGGTAAATAGATTTTTTAATTCTGCTTCACCACTTGTAGCCGTGTGATTTGTCTTCACCGCTAATTCTGAAGCTCGTTTTGTCGAGGCCGAATTTGTTCCAACCAAAGTGCTAAGCTCTTCAACCGTCGCGGCCGCCTCTTCAAGTGACGCTGCGGTTTTTGTCGAAGCATGTGCAAGCTCTGTGCTTGCCGCGGATAACTGTTCGATTGCAACTGCGACTTGTGAGCTTGCTGACTCAACAGTCTCTGACGTGTGCGAAACTTTGTTTACGATTCGACGACCAAGAACCATCAATAGGACTGCGACACCGCCGCCGATCAACAGTGTCACTGTGATTAAGAATGTGATCGCCTTATGTTCCATGGCTTTGGCTGCGAGTTTATCAGTCTCCGCCTCAGCGTATTCTTTTTTGATCACTGTTTCTGCGTATTCGCCCAGTACGCCATCAAGCTCGTGCATCGGACCGTATACAATTTCTTTAGCTACTTTTAAATCAGCTGCCTTTTCTGAACGAAGTAACGTCTGCAAACGAGTTGCCAGTTGCGCATATTCCTCTGTCGCCTTTTTTACTTTCGGGAAGTGTTCTTTCTCCCACGAATCAAGCGGCGTTTTTTCATAGGCCGCTAAACCTTCTTTAACATCAGCAATATCATGAATAAGATCGTCCGCCATTTCCGTGCGATCTTTAATGTCATTTTCATGAGCCATGGCTTCCCACACGTGGCCCTTCAAAGATTCTCGTGCAAGTTCAAATTTACCCAAGCTTTCAATCGTTGGTACAAGGCCCGTGTGCACGCCTTCAAGCAACGCATTTAAACCTTGGATATCTTTATATGAAGAATATCCTGTGAAACTAAATCCAAGAATTGGTAGAGCGGACAATAACAAAATTTGATATTTCAGTGATTTTATTTTCTGTCCCCACGTGCCACTGTTAGCCATGTTTTCTCGCTTTCACAATAAAGTACAAAGTACGAATGCCTATCGGCGCCGTTTTACAAAAGTTAATGAAGCAATTGTTTATAAAAAATTTTTATTTATATACTAAGCTGCCTGACTTTTAGGTTTCCGAACTAACGGAATGATCTCAGCAACATTCTGGTGCGCCTGTCCCATACGCCCATCCAAAACGATACGCAGATCTCCAACCACGGTTTGCATTGATTGTGCAAATCTTGTTAAGTCTTCGGCGGAAGCAGAAACCTCTTCCGACGAAGCGGAGTTCATTTGCGTTGCTGTATCTAATTGAGTCATCGCCTGATTGATCTGCTGCAAGCCTGTGGATTGTTGTTGGCTTGCGTGTGCAACCTCTTCACTCATCGCAGATACTTGGCGAACACAGTCGTGAATCTCTTTAAACTTCACGCCCGTTTCTTCTGCGATCTTCACACCGTCTTCAACTTGTTGAACACTAACATGAATCAAGTCCGCTACGTCTTTCGCTGAGCTTGCACTTTTCTGTGCCAGTTCCTGCATCGAAGTTGCAACGATAGAAAAACCTTTCCCCGCCTGCCCTGCGCGGGCCGCTTCGATCGCCGCATTCAGTGCCAAGATATTTGTTTGGAAAGCGATATCGTCCATCACTTGAATAATGTCTTTAATTTTCTGCGAGCTTTTTGAAATCTCGCGAATTGAATCCGCCAAATGATCAACGTCTTTTTCGCCTTCTTCGGTGCGTGACAATGCCTGTTTGGAAATGCTGACCGTTTTCACACTGGCATCGGAATTCTTTTGCACCATCGACGTGATTTCATGTAGTGCCGCAACAGTTTCTTCAATTGAAGCTGCCGCCTCTGTAGAACCTTGTGACGATTGCTCGCTACTTGCGAATAACTGTTCACTGGCCATAGCCATGTCTTCAGAACTTTTTGAAAGCTTCGTGATTGAAGTTTCAAGTGATGACGTAAGCTCTTTGATCAGGAAGATCGAAAGACCCACCACTAATAAGAAGCCGATAATAGCGCCTTCTTCTAATTGTCTTTCCACGTGTGCTGCCATTTCCGCATCTTCTTTGGTGCTAGCTGCCATCATCTGCACGCGCGTATTTGAAAGGTCTAATAAGTCGTCTGAAACTTCGTTAGAAACTTTACGGAAGTCACCTAATGCCAGTTCCTCGGCTTTATCGACTTGGCCCGCTTTCAATTCTTTGATCACCTCTGTGATCATCGTTTGCATCTTTGGCCAGTCCTCTTCGACCTGCTTAAATTTCTCTGCCGTGGAAGCCTGATGCGGAATCTTTTCATAACCTTCATAAGCTTCTTCGAAAGACGCCTCATCGGCTTCAAGACTGTCGAGCTCTTTATTCCGTTGTGAAACATCTGTATCTAAGATCGCTGTCAGTAAATGCTTCTGCATCGCCTCGCAGTCAGTCGCCATACGTCCCGCGTAGTTGAGCGACGGACCACGCACCTGATTTGCTTTTTCATTAGATGCTTTAAGTTTCGTGATACCTTGATCTGATTTATAGAAAAGATAGGCAAAACTAAGTAAAGGAATAATCGCTAAAAGGACGAGCTTTCCGCGGATACCTTGGAGCCAACGTGCAAGTTTCATAAAGTACCTCTGAAACTCACGATAAAACAGAACTTCACTTTTGCGATAATCAAGAAAACATTTGTCTCAAAAAAGTTTTCTAACTTTACTTTCAGATTTACATGGGCTCTTGAAGATCAAAATTTTTATCTCAATGTAAGACACACTGAAAATTTATTTATTTCATAACAAGGACGCGAGTCCGTGTCTGAACTTACTTAATAATAAGTTGAGCCACGACAATAAAATGTAAAACCGCTGCGACAATCACAAGGACGTGAAAGATTTCATGATAGCCAAAATATTTCGGCGAAGGATTCGGCTTCTTCAACGCGTAAATCACAGCACCCAAAGTGTAAACCACACCACCGATAAGAATCAGCGCAATGTTCGCAGAGCCCAAAGCGGTCGACATCTCTTTGACATAAGGAACTGCCAACCATCCCATCACTATATATAAGATAGCCGAGATCCACTTCGGTGCTTTGATCCAGAACAACGATTGCAACACACCGACAATCGCTGCCGCCCAAATAATCGCAAGCAACGTGCGACCGCCTGTATCTGCAATCGCCAACATACAAATCGGAGTCCCCGTTCCCGCGATCAACACGAAGATCGCACAGTGATCAAGTCGCTTCATCCACATGCGGGCTTCAGGCTGCCAATTTTTTCTATGATAAAGAGCACTCACTCCAAACATGCCACACAGACTGAGTGAATAAATCACCGCTGCCAGTAACTGCATCACGCTATTTGCTTGAACGATTAATAATGTGCAGGCACCCAACGCATAAAAGAATGCAGCTTGGTGAAAATGACCACGAAGAAGAGGTTTCACTAAAGGAATATTTGGTACTGATGACATGAAGTGAAACATACGCCCGGGCCCATTTCGACTCAACCTAAAACAAACTGCGCTGAGTTTTCTCAAGTGGAAACGCAAAAATGAAGTAAATTGAGAATCGACATGCGTCCTCTTGAAAATAAATTTAGCCTCGCGCATCCTGAAAGAGTTGAAACCAGTAAGGCTCGGGAGACTCTCCTTGGGAGAGTGAATGCTTTAGGGCCAGCTACAGGAGGACAGTGATGAAGTTTCGTATCCACGACCATCATGATGAAGCACCGAAGTGACGAGGCGTCACCAGGATTACTACGCAGAGGAGTTTGGTTCGGTCCTCTATAAAGAACGACGAACTGGTTGGATCTGATTAGATAACTCAAAGGAGGTTCCTAGGGTTATACTCGTTAGGATTTAGATCCTTCCTTTGCCTCAAGGCAAACCACGGGAAATCGTGGGGCGCAAAACTAGAGGGGCTTACCGCAAGGTTGCCAGCCAGTTGCCAAAGGTCATGAGTCACCTGAGGAATCAGAGGTGTGCATATGGAAGGTATCAATACATACAAGGATTGGTTTCATTCCCCTTAGTCAGCGAGTTATCACAGACGATTCCTTGCTGACATTTTTCTTTTCTTACTTCCTTTAAAATTTTGGTTGGTCGTGGTTCGGGGATTTTCGTAAGGCCTTTGCTTTACCCTACTCTTCGTTCGGCACGCCATCGTGGCTCATCGTCGCCACAGCTTCGCTGTGGTTCGCGCATCCATGCGCCGACGAAGGCCTCACTTCGGTAGGGCAAATCAAAGTCCTTACGAAAATTTCTCTTCGATCAAATAATTTAAATAGAAATGATAAATGTAAAATGCCAGCTGGGTATCGACGGTGGATCTGCTTACTTTAGGAATAACTAAGAGCTTGTCGCATTGCTAGCTGGGCGTGGTTGGAGCATTGTAGGCTTGCGCTTGTTGCGCTCGCTGAAAAAAAGCGGAGCAGTTTTGGGTCTGCTCCGCTTTTGGTCTTTTGGACTTTTCGATCCGGGGTGAATCGAAATTATTTTAGCTCAACTGTTGCTGACTTCCAGAATTGGATTTTTTGGTTGTCAGATGTTACGCGGTCTACTTGGACTACGATTTGTACTTTTGAACCTGATTTTAGGTATGAGCTGATGTCTGATGACTTCGCGCCCATGTCGGCAATTTTGATTGCGAATGAACCGTCGTCGCCGGCTTTCAAGCTTGTTCTTGAGAAGCCTTTTTCTGCGATGACTGCGTTTTTACCTAGAACCGTTTTGCGGATCAACGTGATGTAGTATCTTGTTGAAACTGTTGGGTATGCGATTGTCGCATCTTTTACTTTGATTACTGTGTTGTTCAAAGTACCAACTAGGTTTGGTGTGATGTTGTTTTCGTTTTTCAATGCAGACATGTCTAGGACCATTTGCAATGGTTGACGAATTTCAAAATCAACAGAACCGTTTTCGATCACGGAACCTTCGCGGTGTACTTTCAAAACGACTTCGTAATTTTTTGTGTAATCCCACTGAACGTTCACATCACCCGTCACTTCACGTTGTGCGTTTGGACGAGCTTCCGTTGTTGTTACAACTGCGTGAGTGATTGCTTCTTGAACTTCAATCAAGTGACGGCTGCTAACGCGTGGTAAGATGGCGTCATCGTAGAATTTGTACATCAAGCCCGCTGGTGACGGAACGGCTGTGAATTTTTGCAAAGATTTTTCTTTCAAATCATCTGCTTTATAACGAGCCACTTGTTCCAACAAGAATGTCACAGTTCCTTTATCGACTTGTTTACCTGCGATTTTATAACCGAAGATAGTGCTTACTGGTGTCAACTTCGCATCTGGTGCGGCTTCTGTGCCAGTTAATTCAACTGTGAATTTCTCTTGCTCTGCTGAATTCAAATCAGTTCCTGCTGGGAATTGAACTTGAACGTTCACGCCCCATTGGTGATCGTAAACATCGTGGTAACGAGTTACGCAGCATCTTTCTTCATCACGGTATCTTGTTACAGTGCGAGTGCGAGCCTCCTGACGGTAACGAGTCACTGTTCTGTATTTAGTTACGGCACGTTGATGCTGAACGGATTCATAACCACAACGTTGTCTTGTTACAGGGACGTTGTAGCATTCTTGTCTGTCACGGCAAACTGGTGGACGTGGAGTTGGCGTGATGGGACCGCCACCGCCTCCTCCGCCATTACCTGGATATGGTGCTGGGCCTGGATCGCCACCTGGATCACGTGGACGAGAAATAATATCGCTGTTGTTTGCAGTTTTTTGGATACCTACGTTTGGCACATTGTCGCAATCACGAACCGTGCGGCACTGACGTTCATAATCAGTGTAATCGTGGCAGACATAATCATTTGAATAGTACGTTTCGTAATCTGTGTAAGCTTCTTGATCTTGATAAGGAACGCTTTCGTAATACGTTTCCTCTGCTTGATAAGGCACTTGCACTGTATATGTGTCTTGATAAGGCTCTTGGCGATAAGCGTTTGCGACAAGTTTCGTTGATAGAACTTGTCCGCTTGAAGCTGTGCGAACCAATTGTTGTTTGATGTTTTCAGCCGGCTCCGCATGCGCAGAAGACACAGCAAATAGAACTGACAATAAAGTCAAACCTGTGCGTTTAATTAAAGTTTGGTGGTGCATTTTGTTCCCTCCGGTTACCCAAGAAAGGCACCAAGCAAAGGGTGTTCCATAATGCAATCCGTTATTTGTTTGTGAGACTTAATGAACGTGGGCAAAGAAGAAAAATCTTTGCCCCTAAAACGACAAAAGCCCGATTTCTCGGGCTTTTTCTTAGTTATCGTTCGCTTCTGCGACCGGAATCATGATTCTCGCGCCAACCAGCAACGAGGAAGGATTTCTAATTTTATTGCGAGCCTGAAGCTTCGTCAGTGTCACGTTGTACTTCGATGCGATGTCTGTCAGGCTCTCGCCCTTTTTTACGACATGCACTTTGTTCTTCGCAACTTCACGAGATGAAGAAGAATTCGCACCTGGCAGTTTCAACTTCATACCCAATTTCAATTTGCTACGGCGTTTGATGTTATTCAAAGACTGAAGCTCAGAAACTGTTGTTGAGTACTTCTGTGCGATCGTGAACAAAGAGTCACCCGATTGCACGATATGGAAACGGCCACCTTGTGTATCAACAGCTGCTGGAGCCGGAGAAGTTCTGCCACCATCACGTTTCGCAACTTGTGTTGCTGTCGTTTTACGATCCGAACGATCTTTTAGCGGAGTACGATCCGGAACGTAAATAGACATACCAACAGTCAAACGAGTTTTGCGAGGCAAGTCGTTCAGGTCACGAAGGTAAGCCACTGAAGTACGGTAACGACGAGCGATTGTTTTCAAGTTATCGCCACGACGGATTTTATATTTTTGTGTGTCACCGGAGTCAGCGATGAATTGAACATCACTTACAGCTGCTTCGTTAGCGGCAACAACCGCAGCTTCGTTAGTTCCTGGAGGGATACGAAGAACAAGTTCTTTACCCTTCAATGTCGCTACTTCACCTTTGAACTTAGGATTCAATGCTTTGAAGTCCTCGTAGTTCAAATTCATTTTCTCTGCCATTTGGCGCAAGTTTGTCGCCTTAGCTACAGTGATGTGATCGAACTCGATAGGTGGAAGATAATCGATGTCTTCGAAGCCGTATTTAGCTGGATCTTTTGCGATCAACTTTGCAGCGATGAATTTCGGCACGTAGTTGATAGTTTCTTTTGGAAGTCTGTTCTTACGAGCAAGTTCCCAGAAATCACGAGTGTAGTGGTTCATCACTTCACGTTTTACGCGGTTTTCACCAACGTTGTATGAAGCCATCGCCAAATACCAAGAACCGAATACGCTGTACAAACCTTTGAAGTATTCAGCAGCTGCTTGAGTCGCGAATACAGGGTCACGTCTTTCATCCACGAACGGACTGATTTCCAAACCGTAGCGTTTACCTGTGCCACGGATGAATTGCCAGTAACCCACTGCTGCTGCATGTGACGTTGCTGCTGAAGAAAAACCAGATTCAATCAAAGCGATGTAGAAAAGATCTTCAGGAAGACCGTTGTCGCGCAAAACCTTCTTCATCAATTTTTCATAACGAGAAGAGCGTGCTAGATATTTTTCCATGTGCTCGCGACCGCGGCCTTGGAAGTAAGTGATCCATTTTTCAACAAGCGGATTAACTTCAGTCGGAATAGTTTCCAACTCTTGGTCAACAACTTTAGGACCTTCTGGGTCTGACAAACGGAACGAGCTAATGTCCTTAATCTCGACATCCGCGTCCGCCGCGTTTGTAGTTTTGCCCAAATCCTTGTGGGCGCATCCTGCCAATAAGGCCAGGATCACACTCAATGTTAAAAGTCTCCTCATGAGTCCTCCGCTGTGACACAGATTTCAGGCTACAAAACTCACGACATTTTTTCAATAAAACATCGTCTTTATTTTGCCTTTTTAGACAGCAAATCCTGCCAAAGTACTGGACCAACGGCGTAAGAATCTTTTCCGAGCATGCGATAAATAAGGACGTTTCGCAAAATCGCCTTCACATAGAAGCTCGTCTCATTCCAAGGCAACTCGTCAAACCACAACTCGTTCTCTGGAGAACTCGAGGGTTGAGCGACAAGAGCTTGCACTTCTTCACGCGCACTCATCCACGTTTTCAAACGATGGGGTCCTGCATTATAAGCTGCGAGTGCAAATGGCACATTTCCTTGGAACTGGTCTAACATCTGGGAAACATAGAACGAGCCCATCGGGATATTCACTTCAGGACGGAACATATCGTCTGGAAGACTGACTTGAATGCCCAATTTGCGCGACACTTCTTGCGCTGTGGGCGGAATCATTTGCATCAAGCCCAATGCGTTCGAAGTTGAAACTGCGCGCATATTAAAGCCACTTTCCTGACGAGTCAGACTTTTCAGCAAAACCGCATCAACGCCATAACGTGAAGATTCTTTCGCATAAAGAGAATCGAATACATTCGGATAACCGATTTTCAAAAATTCTTGGCGACGCAAAGTTGGATCATTTTCCAAAGCATCGTTCAACATTTTGATCGCAGTGAAATATTGATGACGTTCCGCTAACTTCTGTGCAAAGCGCACTTTCAAAGTTGGATCTTTGATGTACGGACCCTCTTGCACTTCTGCGTGAGCTTCTGTCGTCCATCCCGCTTCAGACAAAGTATTGAAACGAGCCCATGCTTTTTTCTGACCACCAACAAGATAAAGCTCATTTGCGAGCTCAGGAGCTTTTTCAGGTTGTTCCGGCCACACGAGCTTTCCACCATTCGCTTCCGCACGCAAACGCATGCCGTAGTATGAAAATGGATATTTATCGATCAAAGTTTGCGCGGTTTTCTGAGCACGCTCTTTATTCGACTGCTCAAGCGCACGCACTAACCAATACTGACCATTCAGATCGTAACGATCACGCGATTGCTGTAACAATCTTTCAAGCAATGCTGACGCCGTTGTAAAATCTTTTTTGCGATAATAAATCAAACTGGAGCGGAACAACGCTTCCGCTGCTTCATCTGAGCCCGCATTGTAAGTGAAAAGCTTGCTGTAAAGGTCCAAAGCCAAATCATACTTACCCAAAAAATGCGCCGAACGACCTGCAACCCACAAGCTGCTTGTCACTGTCGGAGCTTGCGGATTTTTTTCGTAAGCTTTTTGCGCTAGAGCCAACGCGCCCTCGTAATCCAATTTACGATGCAGGTTTTGCGCCCAATCAAGAAGGCGTGAAGCATCCGCATCTTGCATTTCATGAAGTGCTTTTTGTTGCACCACCTCTGTGCTTGCAGAATTGTAAATCTCAAGCGGCTTATCTTTCATACGGCGAGCCGCACGCGATGCTGGGTATTGATTTAATAACGCGATCACATCTTTCAATGCTGGAATTAAATCGTTTTGCTTCAGTGACAAACGAATGCGCTCTTCAAGTTTCCCATCCTCGCCCGCTGCTTCAATTCCTGAAGTTGTGGCTTTCGCCGGAGTCGTTAAACCTTGAGTCTTCGCCAAAAATTCCAGGCGATCCGAAATATATTTTGAATCTTTCTGAAATTGCGCTTCTTCAAAAAGGAATTTTGCTTCTTTGTAGTCATTGCGGGCAATCGCAAGATCACCTAGCAATTGATAGGCTTCAGACTTTTGTTCTTTGCTTAATTCGTTGGGACTATCCAAAAGAAGTTCAATTTCAGAATCGACTTTCTTTTTCGCTTTCACCGCTGTTTCAAGACGATCTAATTCTTTTGCAACCCACGCTTGCCACAAATCATTGGCCCACGGGCCGTCTCTGAAAAGTTCAGGATTTTTTGCGATGACTTTCAAAGCGCGCTCTTCAGCCGCCGAGTTTTCAGATTTTTCTTGAGTCAAGCAGTGCAACCACGTCAAAGCGATCCAACCGCGCACGTCTTTGTGCGAATTGAAAACTTTGGGTGCGGCTTCAGAACACTGACTCCACTTCAATTGGATTTCATAACTTTTTAGTTGTGCCAATGGTGAAAGCTTTGTGCCCTTTTTGATGGCCGCTGTATCGTAAAGATTGATGAAGCCTGATGACTTCAAATCTTTTTCAAGATCAACTTTTTGCACAGGCTTCGTCGATGATGCTGCCGATGGCGCAGCCGGCGCCGCATGAGCTGTCATGAGGCTTAATAAAAGTGCTGAAATCATTCGCTGTCTCCCTCATCAGGTCCAACAAGGTCGTACTGTCCGTCGTACTTTCCGTCAAAGATATTTTTTCGTAAGTAGACCAAAGAAAACTCCTTCGATTGACGCATCGGCATAGTGATACGCATGTAAGGATGGTCCAACTGCGATTCCACGTCTGTGGCATCTTTCATATCACAAAAATAAACCAGAGCATTTGCAACTAAGTTTTTTCCGCACAGATCATAGCGAACGCCCGGCAAGAAGCGTAAAACCCACGGCCATGGCCATTGCTCCTTCATGCCGACTTGAATAAGCTCGTCTTGCAGCTTTGGCTGAGCTTTAAGCGTCTCTAAAATCAGTTCTTGAATATGCTTTTGCTCGTAAGTGGAATTCACGTAAACGTAAGGGTGTTCCATCGAGATCGGATTTCGATAAACGCCCAAATAATCGCTACGCACTTGCAATGGTAAAACGGCAATCACCACCGCAACCGCCACCCAACGTAACGCCGGGCGATGATTCATGGTAAAGATTTTTACCAACCACATGGCGAGGACAAAATAAAAGCCCCACACAATCGAAAGAATGCACCACACCGTTTTGTAAGGAATCAGCGAGTACAACAATAAAAGCGTCAAAGAATAGGCACTCATCAAACGCAGTGCGCTTTCTTTCATCATCAAACCCGCGAACGCCATCACAACACCGATCAGCACCAAGGGCTCTGCAACAAACAGAGTTTTAAGCCAATACATGAATTCTTTGTTGTGCCCGGTTTCGCCAACACCCGTCTTCATCCACGGCAAGAAGGCTTTTACAAAATCAAAAAGGCCCGAAGGATTACGCAAGAAACCTGTGAAAAAGGCGATAAAGAAAATCAGCAAAAACACGAGCAACGCCGTCGTGCCTTGCGACCACGCCGCTTTCAATTTTTTAAAAGACAATTGCTCACGCCACTCTTTGGGACCTAAGAACAAAATACCGACGACGAATGAGGCAACCGTCAAAACCCAGGTCTCTTTCAGCGTCATCATGCCAAATAAACCAACAAGCAACAGATCTAAAGATTTATTATCTTGCTCTTCACCCCAACGCAAAATTCCCAATGCAAATAACAATTGGAAAAATACGAACGGCATTTCATGAATTCCCGATCTGCCGAAAAATAGAAATGCCGGGCTGATCATCACAAAGCCCACCATGATCCACTGCATAGCGCGCGAACGAAGGAAGCTAAAGGTAAAAATCATCACCGCCAAAACCGAGAATGTCGCAGGCAAGGCTCGAAGGGTTGCGATACTACGCCCCCACAAAAACTCGAAGAACTGCAACATATAGAAATACATGGGCCCGTGATAATTGACCGGATCGTATTTGTAGAAACCCATCTTCGCCATTTGCAAAACGAACCAACCATTTATGCCTTCATCGAAATGCAGTGGCTTATTCGTGATATCATAGAAACGACTGACCAACGCCAACAGAAGAATGACAAGCCAAAGACCATATTGAGAGATTTTCGTGACCTGAGATGATTTCATTGTTACTTATCGTATGGATGGAAACCACTGTGTCAACCCCTCACTGCTCATTAATCATCTATCTTGCGAAAGACGCGGATTTGCTAAAGACCTTCATGCGTGATTTGCGCAGTTTCTTTGGTAAATTCCCGGTAAACTATGAAGTGATCGCGATAGTCGAAAAAGGTGCAAAACTAAGCCTGCAAGCCATCACAGAGGAAAGTGCATTATCATCCGAAAAAGAACGCATCGTCATTAAACAAAACACTAAAAAACTAGGGCGCGCAAAAAGCCTGATCCGCGGGCTTTCGGAAGCGACTGCTCCCGCGATGCTGATTGTGAATGCAGAAATGGCCTCACCTCTGGGCGATGTGTTTAAATTATGGCAGCATCTGATCACTGAAGAGCAAGTCGACATCACCTGGGGCAATCGCTACAGCAAAAAAGATTCGCCGTTCATGACGTCGGCAAGTCCACGCGTGCGCACAGAGCATTTCTTTAACAACATCATGCGTAGCAAAGAGCCGGAAGCCATTCAAGATCCATTGTGTGAAGTTTTGGCGATTAAGAAAACAGCATGGCAGAAAATTTATCACGAGATCAGCTTAGGGGCCGTTCGTGGTTGGTATTTAAGCCCGGCTTTGCAGCGCTGCCCAAGCTTTCATAAATTGAATGTCATTGAAGTCCCGATTTTTGATTCAGGTGCGATGTCGCATTCTTATTCCACATGGATCGAGCGCTGGCATCTTATGCGTCAAGCAAATGCCCAGTCAGATTCGGCAGAGAAAACTCAAACTCCCAACGTCTGAGTCATTCCGTTAATTGCTTCATGCAAATAGTAATCAAGCCAACGATTTGATCCTAATGGTGTTGGCTTGCTTGTCAGATAACCCAAATGCCCACCACTGTTTTCGATATGCAAGTGCACGTTCTTTGGCAGAACCGCTTCACGATAATCGACCACTGATACAAAGGGGTCATCGGCGGCTGTCAGCATGTAGGTCGGTGTCGTGATATTGGAAAGATAAAATTTAGCAGAACATGATTGATAATAATCTTCGCGATCTTTAAATCCCGCAGCGTCTGCTGTGTAGATATTGTCGAAATCCCAAATCGAAGCGAAACGCGGAATTTCATAGCGTTTGGAAATCAAACCATTCTTATATTTGTATTCAATATTTTCACGCAAGCGATTCACGAAACGAATATCGTAAATACGATTCAAGCCTGTTTTCAAAAGTTTCGCACCTTGCAACAAGTTCAGCGGCGCATTCACCGTGATTGCACCATCAGGTTTTTCGTCACCCTTGTAACCACCGACCAGGCACAACAAAATGTTGGCACTCATCGAATAGCCGATCGCGATCTGTTTTTTGCCTGGAAACTTTTGACGAAGAACTTTTAAAACCTCAGAGACATCTTCGCTGCGACCCGAGTGATAAGGATGTCGCGCGTGCGCAGCACCGTGACCGGCACCGCGATGATTCACTAGAACAACGGTGTGCCCAAGCTTGCGACACAAGATCGCTGTTCTTTGCATGTAATCGGCGTAAACGTCACCACTCAAACCGTGGTAAAGACTGACCACAACATTCGTATGGCCCTGATGATAAAAACAAAAAAGTCGATCCCCGTCAGGAAGATCGACTTCTAAATTTTGTCCAAGTTCATCAAGCATAGGGGATTTTAAAAAATGCCCCCACAATGTCTGTCCGTGACCGCTAGCGGCCCAGAACGGAGCTTGTAATGAAATAAGATCTAGTCTTTGCAATAGAACTTTCCATTTAATTGCACGTAACCGTCTGGACGATTACCGCGCGGATCGTGATGCAACCAGTGAAGCAAACCACCTTGGTTCGTCCACAAGAACATGCCACCCATTGCTACGACGTCGCCAACTTTAATTGGAATACGTGGGCACAAGTCTTCATCTGAATTATACACAGCTTGCATTTGCTTGCCATTAGAAAGACGTACGATCCATTTTTGGTGTTTCAAACCTTCGTTGTCATCAGGCAAGACTTTAATCACAACCATGCCCGAACCTTCTACGAAGTTCACTCGTTTTTGAGCATTCACAGCTCTTACGATATCAGCATCACCTGCAGATGAATCAACGACTTGTTGTTGTTGGCCATCATTTGGATAGTTGTGTTTATCACGGAAACCTTCGTTGCTTGTGCGTGGATCGTAAACTTCATTGTTCGATCTACGTTTCGCTTCCGCAGTTGAAATTGTCAGAGTAAGAGTCAGAACTAGGAACGCTACTTTGCCCAAAACTTTCATTGGATCCCCCTCCAGATGAGTGATGGCCAACGTCTTATCAAATGTGCGGACAAAGACAAATAATAATACTGTTATGAATAATGGATTTCGTAAAACGAATAGATGCGTCTACAGTCTTAACAAGTCTGTAATTTTTACTTAAATTCGACATTCTCAATAGTTACGAAGTCTTCGCCCGACGGTTTGACGAGTTTTACTTCATCACCAATTTTTTTTCCTAATAACGCACGTGCAACCGGAGACTTCCAAGAAATCTTCCCTTGTTTCACGTCAAACTCGTCTTCACCCACGATTTGATAAACAAGTTCATCGCCTTCTTCAGTCGACAACGTCACGGTCGCACTAAACAAAACTTTCTCGCCCTTCATGAGTTTTGGATCAACAACTTCAGCGTCTTCTAGGCGCTTCGTCAGAAAATGCACGCGACGATCGATCTCACGCAGACGACGTTTCCCGTATTGATAGTCAGCATTTTCGGAACGATCACCATTCGAGGCGGCCCACGCAACGACTTCCACAAGCTTCGGGCGCTCAACGTGCATCAGCTCGTTGTATTCAGCTTTCAATTTCGCCAGGCCTTCAGGTGTGATGTAGTTTTTTGTGTTGTCCATAGGTCGAGACTCTAGACTAAAACCGCGAAAGAATCCACTGCGTTTATGAATTCTCTTTAACAGTTCTTTAAGCATCCTAGACTTTCGCTCCGTAAAATAAACCGACAATTATTCCGAAAAAATGAGCAGGAGGAACTGATGAAAAAACAGTGGTTACGATTGTTTGTTGCAGCGTTATGCTCGTCATCAGTTTTTGCCGGCACTTATTATTGGTATACGTCCACAGATCTTTCTAAATATTCCCATGGCAATGAAAAGCCCTTAGCGTACGTCGGAAAAGTTGTTGATGATATTCAACGTCGTCCCGCTGCGCGCTTGTTGTGGCAACTCGTGAATACTGGCGAGCCGTTGTACAACGGTGAAGCTGTGCGTACTTCCGAGCGTGGTGAGGTTCGTATCCAATTCACCGATTCAGATCGTTATCTTGATCTTGAACCGGAATCATTGATCGTCATCAAAAAATCAGAAGGCGAAATCGCCCTTGATTTGATGGAAGGTAGTCTTTTCGTTAACGCAAAAGCCGGAAGCACTGAACAAGATGGCAAAGCTCCAGGCCTAGTACTTTCATCTGCGAATGGTAAAGTCGATCTTTCCAATGCATCGGCTTCCCTTTCTAAAGGCCGCGGCAACGCTGTCGATGTCCAAGTCTTAGAAGGTAAAGCTTCGATCCAAGGCAAAGACGGTCAAAGCAAAGAGTTGACGACAGGTTCCTTCGGCGCATTGGGTGCTGCTGGTCTTGAGTTCAATAAAAATAATTTGAAAATCATCACTCCACTTCCACACAAACCGATCGCTATGGATGCAGAGAATGTTAAAGACATTCCTTTCCAATGGACTGGTTTCCCGACGAACAGTGAAGTTTCGTTGTGGGTGGGCCCTACTCGTAAAGAAATGCAGGCTTATGCCAAAGCTCTTCCTGGCAAATCGGAATTAGCTGCGAAGCTGCCATTCGGTAAACACTACTGGAAATTGGTTGCGACAACTCCACAAGGTCAAGTTATTGGCGAATCTCCTGTGTACCGCACAGAAGTTTTGGCACGTTACGCTCCAACAGTTGTCTTCCCAACAGCTGATGCCGAAATTCCAGCAAGTTCAAATTCATTTGATATGAGTTTCAAGTGGGAAAAAGGTGATGACACTCGCTCTGTGACTTTGGAAGTTTGGACAGATCCTACTTTAAAAACAAAACTATTAAGCAAATCATTCTCGTCTGAAGATGCTTACACTCTTCCGGCGTTAAAAGGTGGAACTTACTACTGGCGCATGAGTTCATATTATGTGGACTCTGACAAACCACTTTTGGGTAAAATCCAAAAGTTCTCTGTAAAACCGGTTGAGCAAGTTCATGTGGAAGCTGTGAAAGCTCCAGTGGTGCCAGTGAATGTGGCGTTCACAACGCCGAATCAACCGCAATACTATTTAGATAAGCCACAAGTCGCATTGACGTGGAATACTGACAAGTCAGAATCTGTGGCTTCTTATCGCGTAAAACTTCATGAACAAAGTGAAGACCCATCTTACGTGAATCCGGTTGATGTCAAAGACAACAAATTGACAGCTCCGGTGTCAAAACCAGGTCGTTACATTGCATCGATTGAAGCACTAGATAAAGAAGGTCAGGTTCTTGGCACCACAACATCACAACCCGTGGACGTTGCACCACTGCCGATCTTGCGTGCACCAGGCTTCTTACCAGCAGAAGGCTCTTTGCAAGCAGGCACAGATGGCCGCTCGATGCTTGAGTGGACTGCGATTGATGGCGCCAAAGAATATTGGTTAGTCGTTCGCAAAAACGGTAAAGAATTAAAACGCAGCAAATACAACGGCACTTCAACAGCTTTACGCAATTTATTGCCTGGCGATTACGATGTCGAGATCTCTGCCGTCGATTCCTATGGTCGTATGAGTGAAACGTCTGCGCCAAGAAAACTTTTGGTTCCAGATAAATCGGGCGTTCGTGCCCCTACTCTTAAAAAGATCAAGGTGAATTGATGATAAGAATCTTCGCCTTGCTTCTTTCTGTGTGTTTCTGGATGGCGATCGAGCCTGCATTCGCAGCGCCGTATCGTCGTCTTGTAAACTTTGAGTGGGAAGCCATCGAAGGTGCGAAGTCTTATGAAATTGAATTGAAACAAGTTAAAGAAAAAGGCGAAGGCAAGACCTTTACTTTCAAAGTTCCAGACGCTGTATGGAATGGTCGTTTGAGCGCTGGTAAGTACATCATGCGCCTGCGTTCACGTGACTATCGTGGTGTGCCTGGTGAATGGTCTCCACCAAGTGACTTTAACGTCGGCCTTGAATCAGCGGTGTTGAAATTCCCTGCGCAAAAAGCACGTATCGCAAGTAAAGATGAATCCTCGACTGAAATGACATTCGTGTGGGCGCCAGTGGGCGGTGCTGAAAAGTATCACTTCGAATTAACATCTGAAGACGGCAAAACCACAATTCGTGAAGATTTGAAAGAGACTTCTTTCAAAACAAAAGTGCCGGTCGCGCAAAACTACACTTGGAAAGTTTCTGCCACAAATGAAGAAGGTATCGCCAGTGATGCGGTTTCATTGGGTCAGTTCACTGTTCTTGGTAAACCGATTCCAGAAGTGAAAATCGATAAACCCGAATCTGAATTCGTGCGCGAAGTAAAATGGGAACGTCCAGACAATGTGTCTGCGTTTGACGTTTATGTTATGCGCTATTCTCCTGAAAATAAAAAGTGGGAGAAACTAAAAGTTCTAGAGAACTATCAAGATGACACCTTGGCATTCGATTCTGGCTGGCCAGGTGGTAAATACCAAGTTTTTGTTCGCGCAAAATCAAACTTGCGCCCGTCTTCTAAACTGGCAAAAGAAAACTTCAGCGTGCGTAGCGGTGATCGCTCCCCGGCTGCGGAATATACAGCTTTGGTTCGTCGTTCCATTGAACGCCTAAGCGGTTGGTACGCGATCGGTTCGTATCTTGTGACACAAATGCAGTTCTCGGGTGTAAATCCAGAACACAACTCAAAAGTTGGTTATTCTGCTTTGGGTGGTACAGCACGTGTGGGCTTGGGTTGGTTTAATAAAGATACTCCGTGGGGCTTTTTGTCGATCATCGACATGAGTGGTTTTACGATTAAAGGTACAACTCGCACGTTTGCTTCTGCTGAAATGAATGCGGTTTACAAAAAAGAACTGGGCGATCGTGGTGAGGTTCGTTTCCAAGTCGGTCCTTACTATAAGGAACTGCCAGAAACAATCGGTGATCCATTCACCGCCTCTTCAGATAGCATGACGATCAGTGCAGCCGGTGCCCATGGTGGCGCCGAATATTGGTATTCGATCACTCCGAAATTTGGTGTGCAGGTCAATGCTCACCTTTACACGGCGTTGATGAAGATCAGCACTCCGAACGGAGAACCGCTGCAACCGACAATGTCGACTCAATTTGGTTTCTTAGGAAGCTACCGCTTCACACAAACGTTCACAGGTCTTGTGGGTTATGCTCGTCGCGAAGACAAGCTTTCCTACAAAGCCGTACCAAGTACAACGAACTTTGCCGTGGATGGCGACGTGAATGAATCAACGATCGTCGGTAACTACCTTAACATTTTCGCGGAATGGAGCTTCTGATGAGAATTCCTATCTCAACAAAACTCATCACGGTGACGATCCTGATTCTGGTAGCCTCTACCAGCACGATCACTTACATCTCGTCAAAATACTTTGAAAAGAAGTCTTCAGAGCAAGTCGACATTTCGAACTTGGAATCTGCTGCGGCGAAAGCCAAAGAAGTTGATAACATCATCGCTTCCCTGGTCGATAAAGCCCGCGTGTCTGGTTCCCTGTTGATGAAAGGTGCTTCTGCGAATGAAGACCTTGATTTCAACTTCTCTAAGGATAAAAACTTTATTGCTTTGGAAGTTTTGAAACTTGATGGCAGTACTGTGCAAACAGTGGCGCGCAAAGTGAAAGAAGACGTTTTTAAACCTTACAGCCTGACAGGTGCTTACCTGGTGAATGTTCGTGCGTGGCAGAAATTCCCAATCCGCACGGTGGCTCAAGGTAGCATTGAAATTAAAAATGCCTCTTACCCAAAAGCTCCTGCGATGATCACAATTGGTTTGCCTTTGGTGCGCGATGCTCAAGGTAAAATCACACACGTGGTTTTAGCTGACGTAGCACTGGCTCCCCTTGAAAAACCATTTACCGATCCTTCAGAACGCACGCAGTACTTGATTGATCGTCAGGGCGAATTGCTTGCTCATAAAGAAGAACAAAAAGCGATTTCTCGTTTAAGTATGGCGACATCACCATTCGTGATGAAGGCTTTGGCGCAGAAGTCTCCGCAATTCCAAACGAAGTTTAAAGATTCTGATACTGGCGAAAACTATTTTGGTGCCTCTGTTAAAACTTCTTATGGCGTGACGATCGTATCGCAAACGTCGGAAGCAGCGATCCTAGAAGTATCGAACGAGGTGAAACGCCGAGCGATCTTCGTTGCGGGCTCTGCCATTTCGATGGCGATCTTCTTTATCTTTTTGTTCTCTATGACACTCACTTCGCCGATTGAAAAATTGGCGGAAATGATCAAGATGGTTTCTAAAGGTAACTTCGACGTAAAAGCCCGCGCGAAAGTGCGTTCGCATGACGAAGTGGGTGACTTGGCCGAAGCCTTTGACCACATGACTGAAGGTTTGAAGGAACGCGATAAAGTTAAAAGCTTATTCTCGAAATTCCATGGCTCTTCGGTTGCGGAAGACTTGATCGGCAAAGACATCGGTGTCGGTGGTCAAAATAAAGACGTTGTGGTTTTCTTCTCGGACATTCGTGGTTTCACGGCGTTTTCTGAAAAACGTTCGCCAGAAGAAGTTGTCGAGATGTTGAATGAATACTTTGGTGTGATGGTTAAAATCATCAATCAACATGGCGGTGTCGTCGATAAATTTATCGGTGACGCGATCATGGCTGTTTGGGGTGCCCCACGTTCTTCGGATCGTGATGCCCACAATGCGGTTCGTGCATGTTTGGAAATGCGTCGCAATCTGGATGCTTTAAATGAAAAACGTATTGCTCGCGGTCAACCGGCGATTAACATCGGTATGGGTTTGCATGCTGGTAAAGCAATTTCTGGTACGATTGGTTCTGACGAGCGTATGGAGTACACGGTTATCGGTAACACCGTGAATACCGCTTCCCGTATCGAAGCTTCAACAAAAGCTTTCGGCGCGGATTTGCTGGTAACGGATTCAGTTATCGAAAAAGTCGGCGAAGATTTCAAAGTCGAACTAGCCGGTGCGGCGGAAGTCAAAGGACGTTCAGAAGCAATTAAGATGTACAAAGTGCGCGCATATCGCGAAGCCGACGGCTCTTACGTCGAAGTCAAAACTCCTTATTCTGACTATGAAGCAGAAGCCGCTGATAAAGTGAAGATTCAGAAGGACGCCGCTTAAAAAACGGCTGCTTTCGGTTTTTCAGATTTCGCGTCTTGCACCCAGAACATCACACCGTGATGGTTTTCGATGTTCTTCATGTAGGCGCGAATCATTGGATCTTTGATCTTAATTCCATATGAAATAAATCTGAACACCACCGGCGCAAAGAACGCGTCCGCGATACAGAAGTCACCAAATAAGTAGGGCCCTTCACTGACCTTCAAAGCGGTCTTCCACATTTCCAGAATACGATTGATTTCATGAATCGCACCGTGTGACAGATGATGAATCTCTGTGCGCAGGCTTAAATCCATGCTCATTTGCGAACGTAGAATCGGAAAGCCCGCATGCATTTCAGAAGCATAACTGCGCGCCAGCGCACGCGTGCCAGCATCTTCAGGCCACAACTTTGCTTCCGGTGAAAGTTCATTTAGATATTCAGCGATGGCCAAAGAATCCCAGATGATTCTTTTACCTTGGCGCAAAGCTGGGATTTTTCCTGAAGGGGAATACTTTGCGATTTTCGCCGCTGTGTCTTTCTGATCAAGCTTGATGCAGATTTCTTTAAACGGCAGGCCCGATTGTACAGCTACTAACCACGCACGCATTGACCATGAAGAAAAAGTTTTATCGCCAATGATCAAATCAAATTCAGGAACGTCGCTGTGTTTGTGGTAAGCCATATAAAGCCTTTCTCCTAGATCCACAGACTATAGGCCTTCCCTGCCCGTTTACCAAATAAAAAAGCCCATCGTGTTCCGCGATGGGCTTTGATTTTTTAGTATGCAGGAAGTTACAAATTAGAATGTAGCTTCTTTTTTCAAGATCTGATCGATAGTCATACCCACTTGAGCTTCGCCACCGAATACAGTTCCCAATTTTTGTTTTTTCAAATGCTCTTTCGCTGTCGTGTAAGCTTTTGCTGGAAGTGGGATGTATTGAACTTGTTTCGACATTTCAGCCGCTTTATCCAAGTAAAACTCAACATATTGTTTCACTTCTGGTTTGTTCATAGAAGCTTGGTTTACGTAGATGAAGATTGGACGAGACAATGGGAAGTAAGTTCCCGAAATCACAGTTTGTTCACTTGGAAGAACTGCTTTTTTCGAAGGAGCTTTGTCGCCACCGATGACGCCCAACAATTTCAATTTGTCTTTGTTAGCTACGTAGTATGCAAACGGAATGTAACCCAACGCACCTTTTTGTGAGTTCACACCCATAACACGCGTGTTGTGATCAACCGCTGCCGTGTAGTCACCACGAGAAGATTTAGATTTCTCTACGATAGCTTCAGTGAAGTAGTCGAAAGTTCCGTTGTCAGTGCTTGCACCAAATAAAGACAACTTTTCGTCAGGCCATTTAGCATTCACTTGTTTCCAAGTCATGATTTTGCCCTGAGCTGCTGGTTCCCACATTTTTTTCAACTCTTCACGAGTGATTTCGTTAACCCAATTGTTTTTTGGGTTTACTACGATTGCGATCGCGTCGAAAGCGATTGGCAATTCAAAGTAATTGATTTTAGCTTCGCGGCAAGAAGCCATTTCTTCTTTTGTGATAGGGCGAGAAGCATCTTGAACATCCGTTTCACCACGGCAGAATTTTTTGAAACCACCACCAGTACCCGAAACACCTACAGTTACTTTCGTCGCACCTTTAGTGAAAGTTTGAAATTCTTCAGAAACGGCTTCAGTCACAGGAAACACTGTGCTTGAACCGTCAATTTTAATTAGATTTTCTGCACGTGCAGAAACCGCTGCTAGAACTAGTAATGAACTAAGAACGAACTTCATGAGCTTATCTCTCCTCTTTATGAAGGAAACGTAACAAGAGTTAGGATAAGAGAGCAAATTCACGAAGTGTTAGGAAAATGTCAGGGTTGTGTTAAGGGTCGACAGAGGCAGGAGCAAATCCCGACTACAGTTTTACAGAAAGACCATCTTTCAACGCAAGCTTCTGCGCACGCAACGCTGGAATCAAACCGATCACTGTTCCACCCACGAAAGTAATCGCAATGAACAACCATTCTGTGTGCGTCATCACCGGACCTGATAGGTACAAACCAAATTCGTTTTCGATCCACGGCTTCAAAATCGCCATCGCGCCCACTGAAATGACAATACCTAGTGCAATTCCCAAGACCGTCAACAATGCCGATTCAAAAACCAGAAGACCTAAGATATGTGACGACTTCGCACCAACGGCACGCAAGATCGCCATTTCACGACGGCGTTCGTTCAATGTCGTTGTCAACGCGATCAACATCGCCATGAAACCAACAAGCACAACCATCCACGAAACAATTCTTAACACATTTTCTGCGTAAGAAAGACCGCCCCACAGTTCGCTTAACGCAACACCTGGAATGATCGCCATCAATGGCTCGTCTTTGTAGTCATTGATTTGACGTTGAAGCTTCAAAGTATCCAGACGTGATTTTGCGCCGACAAAGAATGAAGTGATCGCATGGATTTTTAAGTCTTCTTTTTTGATCTGCGCAGCAGGAATCATCGTGGCTTTCGTCGGCATCGCACCGTTTTGCCAATCAATGTGCAAAGCTTCCATACCTTCAAGAGAAATATAAACCGCACGATCTAGTGGCGTGCCCGTTGGCGCCAAAATACCAACGACTTCAAACGGTTTGTCTTCATGATCGACAACACCTTCACCCTTTGTCACACCATGGGAAATCACAATGCGATCACCAA
Source organism: Bdellovibrio sp. NC01 (assembly GCF_006874625.1). Lineage (NCBI taxonomy): Bacteria > Pseudomonadati > Bdellovibrionota > Bdellovibrionia > Bdellovibrionales > Pseudobdellovibrionaceae > Bdellovibrio > Bdellovibrio sp. NC01. The sequence goes on along the minus strand of NZ_CP030034.1, from coordinate 1,070,088 downwards.
TCGAGTGACGAAGTGAACGAGCCACATCAGAACCAATCACCACATCCCACAGGCCTTGCAGTCCGTGGCCCGCTTGCAACTCAACATTTCGGCTGCCGCGATAGTGATAGTGTCTGAAGAAATCTTCTGTCGTTCCGACAACGCGGAAACCTTTATGGGCGTCACCTAACGAATAAGGAATCGTCCACTCAATCGCAGGATTTTTCTTAATTTCTTGATAAGATTCCCACGACACGTTGTTTGTCGCAGTTCCCATGTTGAACACAGTATAAAGAAGCAGTTGCAATGAACCGCTTCGTGCGCCCACGATAAGATCGGTCTTGCTCACGGTTTGTGTGAAACCTTCTTCCGCCGCACGTTTTGCTCTTTCAACAGAAATCAAAAGCGCCACACTGAGGGCGATCGAGATCACCGTCAAAGTTGTAGCGAAAGCGCGGTTTTTCAAAGATTTAAGAGCAAGATTGAATAAAACCATCACTGGGTCCTGTTGATTGTTTGCAAAGAAAGAGTTCTAGAGAAGAGATTTTCAATGCTGCGATCATGGGAGACAAACACAACAGTCGTTCCGTACAATTCAGCTAACTCAAATAACAATTTTAAAAACTTCTCGCGGTGATCGGCATCCAATGCCGATGTAGGTTCATCCGCAAGCAATAGATCGGGCTTACCCAATAGCGCCCGCGCGACCGCGACACGCTGTTGTTGACCCACACTTAATTCAGTCACTTTCTTTTCCAGCAAATCGCCGATGCCAAGATTGCCGCACAAAGCGCGGATCACCATCTCTGTATCCACACTGCCCAAGCGGGCTTTGCGCGCAGCACTTAGATGAAGTGGCAACTCGATGTTTTCGCGAACAGAAAGATAAGGAATTAAATTGAAGCTTTGGAAGACATAGCCCATGTGTTGCGCACGGAAGGCATCGCGTGCCGCAGACGACATGGATGTCATCTCTTGACCAAGAATTTTTAAAGAACCGGAAGTAGGTTTCAATACTCCAGCAAGACATTCAAGCAAAGTCGTCTTACCGGTACCACTCGGACCATAAAGGAAAAGCTCTTCGCCTTTTGAAACAGAAAAATCTGGAATCGCTAACGTAGGCTTGGACTGCCCATCGTAAGTGAAGTGCAGATCTTTAATTTCAATCAGGGCGTTATTTGAGCTCAATAGATTCTCCACTTTTCTTGATCTCTACCGATTTTTGAACTCCATCACCCAAAACGTCAACCTGAACTGCCTTGATGCGCGGGAATACTTTGGCAACATCAATCATTACACTTGTCCCCATCGGCGGTTTTTCACAAGTTACGCGGAATTCGTACTCGACGTCTGCGTGATTATCGCGTTGATCGACTTCGTACATGTCTTTTTTGATCTCGCACTTTAATGTGGGATCAAAAACAATCATCTCCGCGATTTTATCTTCAAACTTTTGCAGGCCCTTCTCTTTGGCCTTTTTATCAGCAGCCGATTTAGCAGCATATTCGAAGCCATATATCGATGATGCTGGAACATGGAATTCAATTTTGCCGTTTTTGCCTTCGAGTGCAATACCTAGATGAGCGGCCCCGTGAACGTGTGCTTTTTCTTCGCGCCCTGCCGCCAATGCCATGGCCGAGAAAAGAAATGCTTTTAAAAGCATAAGACCCTCCGTGCTAAATGTTACTTATAAAGTTCGACGCCTTCCCCGATAATTTCGAAAGATGCGTCACCATACTGAGAATTTTTCGTAACTATATTGAAAGTGCCATAAACCCAGATCGGTTCCACAACCGATGCCGTGCCCTTTTTCATTTTCACATAAACCATTTGATTCGGAGGTGGAGGAGGCACGTGAATGCAAGCTTGTGCATTCGGTACCAATAAAAACTCTGTGACCGCGCGTTGATCATCTTCCAGCGGCACCATGAAACCCGGGATTTTTACTGGCTTGCCGTTCAAGGCTTCCAGTTCTTTCGGAGCTTTCCCCGTGATGTAGTCCATCTCGCTTAATTGACGCCAATCCAACTCTGCACCCGAAAGCACTGCTGTCGAGCCACCAAAGTTTTGATAGATCACTGCGCCAAGAACCACAGCAAGAATGAAAATACCACCGATAAGCCAATTCTTCATATATCTATTTAAAACCTGCGGGCCTGCATTTGCAACCCCTTTGGCAATAGCTTTGCCTGATAAAGAGTCCTCTGTTATACCTAGAGAGTCGAACCATAAAGGGTGCAAATTATGAGTGGGAAAATTCAAAAAGTTCGTGGCACAAGAGACCTTCTACCAGAAGACAATCTTGTTTTCCGTTTTGTCGAACAATCAGCCTATGAGAAAGCCTTGCTTTACGGTTTCGGTGAAATTGAAACCCCGATTTTTGAATTTTCTGACGTTTTTCACCGCACTTTAGGCGAAACTTCCGATGTTGTGAATAAAGAGACTTACGATTTTACAGATCGTGGCGGCGAAAGCTTAACTCTCAGACCTGAGGGCACAGCGGGTGTGGCTCGCGCATTTATCTCTGAAGGCATGAGCCAGTTGCTTCCATTAAAATTCTACTATTCTGGACCGATGTTTCGATATGAGAGACCGCAAAAAGGTCGCTACCGCCAATTCTTCCAATTAGGCGCAGAATGTCTAGGTTTTGAATCCCCTTTGGCTGACGTCGAGTGCATCGCGCTTGCGTGGGACCTGTTACAAAAGATCGGTATCTCTTCCGAGTGCACTCTTGAAATCAACACTCTGGGCGATGCGGAAAGCCGTGCCGCTTACCGTGACGCTTTGGTTGCTTATTTCTCTGCTCATCAAGAACAGTTGTCTGCCGACAGCAAAATGCGTTTAGAAAAAAATCCGCTGCGCATTTTAGATTCAAAAGATGAAGGCGATAAGAAGCTGAATGAAAATGCTCCCAAACTTGAGCAGTACTTAAACGAAACTTCTAAAAATTTCTTTAATCAAGTGATCTCGGGTATTGAGCGCCTAGGCATTCCATACAAAGTGAACTCGCACTTGGTGCGTGGTCTTGATTACTACTGCCACACTGTTTTTGAATTCACGACAACGAAATTGGGCGCGCAAGGCACTGTGCTTGCGGGCGGTCGTTACGATGGTTTGATTGAAACAATGGGTGGTCCGAAAACTCCGGGCGTGGGTTGGGCTGCGGGTATTGATCGTTTGGCTGATTTGACTCCGAAAGAATTGGCGATCAAGCAAGAACTGATGATTGCAATCATCGGTGCGGATGATGCTGGCGAAACTGAAAGTGTCAAAGTCGCTCACGAAATTCGTTCTCGTGGAATCAAAGCCGAAAATATCTTGTCAGGTAAAATGGGCAAGAAAATGCAAAAAGCAAATAGGCTGGGTGCGAACTACGCTTTGATCTTAGGTGAGTCTGAAGTGAAAGCTTCGCAAATCACAGTGAAGAACTTCGGCACGGGCGAACAAGTCGTCATCCCTCGCGCAGAATTGCTTACGTACAAATTTTAGTTTTTAAAATTTCAGATTTTTCAAAAAAAGAGCAGCCCCTAAAGCTGCTCTTTTTTTATGGCGTACTGTATTTACGCAGCAGAGCTTGATAGTCGTCGTGATGTTGCTCAATCAACTTATTTAAGTGCTGATAAGTTTCTTCATCCAGTGTTTTGCTGAAGGCCACGTACAATTCAACTTCTCGAGCCACGGGCACCACGCGGAATTCATCTTTGGGATCAAGCGAGCGCAGCAATTCCTCTGCCCCATACGACGTCGGAACATAAACGCCATCGATTTTCTTTAAACGCAATCTTTCCAAATTACGCTCGCGCGAATCCGTACCAGTCAGGGCATCGAATTTCACACCCATCTCTTTAAACACTGAAGGAACATGGACAAGGGCTGTGTAACCCAACGTCCACCCTTTTAGATCCGACATTGATTTGATTTCTTTTAGTGGGGAATTCTTCATAACCACAACAGCAGGATGAGATTTTGCTAAACCCACCGATGAAAAACGCATGATCTTTTCTCGTTCTGCATCTTTCACGATCACGAAGGCAATATCGGCTTTGTTATGCTCAAGGTCGGCTATCACGCGTGCAAAGGGTGCCGCTACCCACTTCACTTCAAATTTCTTTTTAGAATTTAAATACTGATTAAAGAAGTCGACACTTGCACCCGTTGGAACGGCGCTGCTGCCATCTGCATTTTCCGCATAGATGTGTGGAGGGAAATTATAAACGATGGCTTTTAACTCTTTTTTCAATGCAAACGCTGACGAGCTTGCGGCGAAAATAAAAACTATTAACACATATTTAAGAATCATGACTTCCCTAGCCGATGCTTCAGCTTGCGCGCCTTCCGGCGCTCCAGCTCTGCCGGCTACCGCCGAATTACTTTCTATTTAATTTGATATTTTGCCCGCGTCCCCACCCAGGGATCTTCAATGAAGATGCACGAGTCCAAACGAACATTAAAATCAAACCGACGACAAACATCGCGGCACTTAACCACTGACCACGAGTCAGTCCCAACCATTGGAAACCGATTTGTGCATCAGGCATACGGAAGTGTTCATCCACGATACGAACGATGGCATACAACAAAACGAAAGTCGCTGCGATGAATCCTGGCTTACGGGGTTTTCTCCACAAGATGAACAGGAACAAGAATACAAACAAACCCTCGCCCACGGCCGCAAACAATTGCGACGGATAACGTGGAGTTAGAAGTGGAGCAATCGCTTCCTTCGCTGCCGTGTTGCCGTTTTGAATCGCTTCAACGATTTTGTTCAAAGTTGCATACACAGTTTCGCGTGCGCCGTTATCCAAATGGAATTTGCCAACAAGCTCTAACCATTGATCGCGAGAGATTCCGATTTTTTCAGTCACAGAAGAAAGTTCACCCAAACGATTGAACTCTTGTGCTGGCCACAAGTAAATGTCTTGTGGGAATTTCACAGCCAACGGGAATGAAGGATCGCACGGACGACCGACAAGTTCACCATTGATGAAGTTTGCGATACGACCAAAGAACACACCGATAGGACCTGATACAGCAACCAAGTCAAACAAGTACAAAGCATTCACAGAGTACTTACGCGCGAACAACAAACACGCAACCACGATACCGATCATACCGCCGTGGCTGGCCATGCCGCCTTCATTGACTGCAAGCACACCCCAGAATGGGAACGCTGATTTAAATTTCAAGAAAAGATCCGGGCCGTAGAAAATCACGTAACCCAAACGACCGCCCACCAAAGTGCCGATCGCACCGTAAGTAACAAAGTCGCCAACCATTTGCGGCGTCAGACCAGAGCGTTGCTTCGATGCCAACCACTTGATCATAAGATAGGCACAAATGAAGCCCATCATGTAAGATAATCCGTACCAACGGATACCAAAGTCGCCGGAAATTCTAAGTGCAAATGGATCTAAATCATGAACCACAGTCCATACCTCTTTGAGACAATTTTCCCGTATCAAAATGGGAAGTTTTAGACGATGCCCCAATAAAGACGGAAAATGGGACTATGTCCAGATTTTCATCCCTGCTTCTGTCATGCATTATCGTCTTTTTGGCCCTGCCAGCGGCCGCTGGAAGCTCGAGCCATTGGATTTCGGACTATGACTTCACCAAACGGACCGCTGCTCGAGAACAAGGCAGATGGTCGCTTTCAGATTGGCTTGCGATAAAAGACCGCAATCGCCAAATGGATATGTGGCTTTCCATGAACTCTCCGTCTCCATTTGAGTTTATGCTTGGGGCCTCTTACCTTTCTTATCAAACTGATCTTCACGACGGCACCGACAAAACTTCGCATATCTCCTATTCAGGCGAGATCGCAGGCTGGGCGCAATTAGTGGGCCTAAGTGCCGAATACGAACACAACGCCGCAGATCATTTCACTGATTTGACGGGCTTATTTAATCTGCGTGTCTTCGGAAATTCCGTGCAGAACTCGGCGTTGATTTTGTCTTACGGTCTACGCACGCGCGAAATGACCGAACCTGTTGAAACCAAATTGGCCCAACAATTCGGTCAGGCCGAGTTGCTACTCTATATTTTTAAGTATTTCGGAGTTAACGGAAAATATCGTTATTTCCTTCCCACTTCTAACGATGATTTAGGAGATGTGAAGGGAGATTACACCGAGGTGGGAGCTTTCATAGACTTCAAAGCCCTGCGCATCTTCGGTGCTTGGTACAAGGAGAACCAAAAAAATCAAACTCCGGCAGCGACCAGTGAAACACTCACTGAACGCTCTGGGGTCCGGTCAGGTATTAAAATCTTCTTCTAAGACTAGAAGGTTTTTAATAACAAAAAAGCCTGGGTTGTTGCCCAGGCTTTTTCTTTTTAGCTTTTCAAACTTTGTATTACTTCATTTTTACAAGCTTGTTATCGCCAGTTACGAAGTAGCTTTCTGTTGATTCTTCATGTGCTAGAGGTGAATCCACTCTCCACGCCATGTTCATTTGCATTCCTGCTACAGGATCTTGTTTCGTTCCTTGGTTGAATACCGCAGGGATCGCTGCTGTTGCGTCGAAACGGAAGCCCCAACCTACTGACAAGTTCGCCGGTTGGAAAGTTGCGTTCGTGATGTATTTACCAACGCCATCCACATTACCGTTTGCTGTGAACATCAAGCGGTAAGAGAAATCAACAACTGTCATGCCGTAAGCATTTTCGTATTGAACTCTGTACACTTTAGATTGTGGCATTGCCCAACCTTGCATGTCTGTCCAGCAGCGCACACCTTTTGGAAGGGCATTTGCTGTATCCAATTTGATATTTACAACGGGCTTACCAGCTTCAACGATTGCCCAGATTTTTTTACCGATGTTGATGATTTGATCCACCCACACTTGCAATTGATCCAACGGATTCAAACCAACAACTGCTGGATCCCCCGTGCGAGAAATAAGAATCCCTTGTTGTGGTGCTTGCGCAGAGCAATCGTCCAACAAACCTGTACGTTGACCCGCAGTCAATTCCGGTTGTTGTTCAGTCACGTCAGTCACAGTCACTTTTTTGATATCGAAATAGGCTTTATCCATAGCCCATGCAGAAGAAGAAACACCCAATGCCAATACTAAAGACATTAAAGAACGAATCATTGCGGACCCCCTTGTCGCCACAAAGTTGTAACAAGGCGGTTTTGGTAATTTCAAATTCAAATGCGACGTGTTACCAAGACTTAGTAAGACTTAACATTGGGAAGATCCAACTCTTCGAATTGGAAGCGCTGGATTCGGTGTTATTGACGGTCTTTTTTGTGTAGCTTGCCATAAAGTAGTTAATGGAACACCCAAGATGGAAACCTTCGCTGACTTCGGGCATGAATCCAAAGGCTGCCCAGTAACTCATACCTTCCCATTTTTCGGAAGACCCGCTGCCGCTTGAATAAGTCGCACGCGAAATAATGTTCACAGTACCACTCAAACTGTAATTCTGACTTTTTCCAAATTGCCACTTCAACGTCGGCCCCGTATCCATCGACGCATAAGAAGTCGTCGTACCTGAAGCGGTTTCCGTGTGTGAAATGCCTAAATAACTCCAGCCACCCCAAAGTGTTTTTGAGATATTAAAGAGCGCACCAATGTTATAAGAATATTTCGTTGAACTTGAATTCGCAGACGCTGAAAGAGTATCTGAAAGATAGACGCCACCTACATCAAGCAAAATACCTGCACGGGCCTGTGAAGAAACGCTTAAGATAATAGTTAGCAAGACCAAGAATCTCATACAAAACTTATCGGGATCTTGTCTCATTCTTAGAGGCCAGGACTCTATTACAACTTTGATTGTTAAGAACACCCTGGAGCACTGGACTTTATTACTGGATACCGTCGTAAGTATTACGAACTGGCGTTGGGAACGAACTATCCAAAGAACTTCGATACAACATCGGCACTTGAGTCGCGCGAGAATACTGCAAGCTTGAATCTGTATTGTTAGCTTCTGTCGATAAATATTGTTTTTGAGTGAGCTCTGGATGCAACGCTTGAAGAAGCAAGGCTTTATCGCGATTGCGCGAATAGATTTTGTTCATGACGTCTTGAAGTTCAAGCTGAGTTTGCGCCGCAGTTAGATCATCACGCACCGCTTTCGCACTTTCGACTTTCTTTTGCAGCGATGCTGCCCTTTCAGTCAAAGTGGCATCATCAGAACTTGCCGTGCCCGCCCCCAAATTCCCACTCAGTGTCGTCGCCGTCTGACAAGCCACCAGTGTCGCCAACACAGGCGGACCGATCAAAAGCAGAATGAATTTGTGCAGAGCTGTTTTCATAGTTTAAAAGTCCTTACTAAGAACTCATGCAAACTATGCCAGTCGTAAAAAACTCGTCTCGTTTTGAGAAACACAGAATCATCTGTTCTGAGAATGCTTTGGGACGATGTTAGCTCTGATAGTGACAGACAATTTCCAGCCACAGAAACAAAAAAGGCGTCATGTTCTGACGCCTTTTTTGTTATTTATTTTTTTGAAGAACTGCTGCGTAGAAGCCGTCGAAGCCCTCGACATCTGGGCGAGTATGGATCTGTTTCACCAGCGTCCAATCTTTTCCGTGTTCGGCCATGAAGCGCTCAACTTGCTTTTCGTTTTCTGAAGGCAGAAGTGAACAAGTGGCGTAAACCATCACGCCGCCTTTTTTTAACATCGGGCTGTACGTTGTCAGGATTTCGTATTGTAGATCACGAAGACGTGCGATTTCTTCTTCCGTCAATTTCCACTTTGAATCGGGATTACGACGAAGAACACCCATGCCTGAACAAGGAACGTCTAATAACAAACGATCTGCTTGATCGTGCAAACGCTTGATCACTTTGCTGGAATCAATCACGCGTGGCTCGATAATATCAACTCCGTCACGACGTGCACGCACTTTCAATTCTTGCAGTTTCCAGTCGTGGATATCCATCGCGATGATGCGCCCTTTGTTTTTCATCAAAGAGGCGATGTGCAATGTTTTACCACCAGCACCCGCGCACGCATCAACAACACGCATACCTGGTTCAATGCCAAGCAAAGGCACAACCATTTGCGAAGCTGCATCTTGTACTTCGAACAAACCTTGGCGGAATGGTTCGGTGATAAAAATATTACGACGCTCTACAAGTTTCACTGCATACGGCAAATCAGGCGATACTTTGACCGCCGGAATTTCGATCGCTTTCAACGCTTCAACAACTTTGTCTGCATCGGCTTTCAAAGCATTGGCGCGCAAATAAACTTCAGCAGGCTTATTCAATGCGGGAACAACTTTTTCCCACACCTCGTTGCCTAATTCTTTGCGACCGTAAGCATCCATCCAATCAGGAATAGAATTTAAAACTGGGAAATCGCCAGCGGCTTCTTCCATGCCTTCGCGAAGGAAATCGTAGGACAGACCTTCGAATTCTTCCCATGCAGGAAGATCAAAACCTTGGCGCAACCACTGCACGCCGACGATACGCCAGAAATCTTCATCATTAGCGATGAATTTTAAAAGGCGGTGCCAGCGAACGACTTCATAAATTGTTTCAGCGAAGAATTTGCGATCTCTAGAGCCCCATTTAGAATGGGACTTTAGATTTTTTTGAATCACTTTGTCGGCGTATTTGTTATCGAAGAAGATCTCTTCAAGTGCGACAATGACTGCTTCTGCGAGATGTCTGTGAATTTTCAAAACGGGGCCTCTTAGAATGTAAAGACAAGCCCTCCAGCCAAAAAGGTACCGTTCAACTGACCAGAGCTCGTAATTAGAAGGTGGTTTTTTAACCCAGCCTCAATGAAGAATCCAGTGTTTTCAAAGATATCGAAAAATCTCGCACCTACGACCAATTGATAATCCAATGACAGAGGAGATTTTCCATTAGCTTGCTTTAGGAACACCCCCAAGCCCGCGCCCGCACCGAAGTACAAAGGAAAACGTGAGCCCGCATCTGGGAAGGTGATCATCGGCATGAACGAAAGCTTCGAAGCATCCTCGCCACCGACATCGTATTGGTTGTAGCCAATGCGTAAATTCAAATCCATCGACTTATACCACTCGCCCACACGGTAAGTGACATCGACTCCCATTCCGCCTACGCCGTTTTGTTGCCCGTGCTGACCCCAATCGTACGACTGCGACGACACGTAATTGCCAACTGAAAGAGCTAAATAGTGATCACTGGCCCCTTGGATTTTAGAACCGGCGCCACCTTCTTCTTCACCATTTTTTTGAAAATATTTTGCAGCGGCAGCACGGCCGACACGGGGTTGGGCTTCTTGCGCGAAGGCTGCGCCAGAAAGCAAAGTAGAAGCAGTTAGGGCTGACAATAATGCAGAAAAAATAGTCTTCACACGCACCTCAATATGTCCCCTATTGTAACCAGGTTTTTATTCGCAAGTTAACCCAATGACGCGCATAGCAATTAAGCCTGGACTCGTTGACTCTGGAGGGCCCGATCCATAATCTCCGGCTAGCTTTGGGAACCGACTTAAGACCTAAGGAAATCCAATCATGAAATGCCCTTTTTGTGGCCACGCCGACGACAGAGTATTAGATACGAGAGTGCAGAAAGATGGCAGCATCCGCCGCCGTCGCGAATGCCTTGAGTGCAAGGCTCGTTTTTCGACTGTTGAAACTATCATGCTTGCTTACCCGTTCATCATCAAAAAAGATGGACGCCGCGAACCTTACTCGAAAGAGAAAATCGCAAAAGGACTTCAAGCCGCTGTCCAAAAGCGTCCTGTGAGCTTGGCTCAGTTGGATGCCGTGGTAGAAAGAATCTCTGCCTGGGTTATCAACCGTGGCGAGAGTGAGATCTCTTCGCGTTTGATCGGCAAAAAGGTGATGGCTGAACTTAAGCAATTGGATGACGTAGCTTATATTCGCTTCGCCAGCGTTTATCGTACCTTCAAAGACGTTCAGGAATTTGTGGAGACACTGGAAGACACCGAACTACTTGATTTTGTCGATGCAAATAATCCACAATTAAGCCTCACAGCGATGAACTTTGTTGAAAGCGAGAAAAAGCCAAATCATGAAACTGACAGCAAGACGCCAAGCCCGAGAACTCGCGTTACAAATCCTATTTCAAACTGAGTTTGCGCCGCAAATTAGCATTCATACTTTTCTTTCTGTGTTTGAACACAGTCTTGATCCAGAAGTGATCACTTATGCCGATGCATTGGTGACAGGTGTGACTGCAAAAAAATCAGAAATCGATTCTAAACTTCAAGCCTCAAGCGCTCACTGGAAAGTAGAGCGTATGGCAACGATCGACCGCAATATCTTGCGTATTGCCGTTTACGAAATGAAATTCGCTTCTGAACCGATCAAAGAAAACATCGCGATCAACGAAGCCGTTGAGATCGCAAAAAAATACGGAACTTCTGAATCTGCAAGTTTCGTTAACGGACTTCTAGATCAAGTCGGCAAGGCGCACTAACGATGGCCATGAGTGTGCTTTCCCAAGCCAGCGCGTTCAATCCAGGTTCTGACCTGTGGATCGTTCCGCACTTGGAAAAGTCACAATGGACAGCCCGCCTTGATTGGTATTTGAATTTCCAAATCTGCAAAGCTTCCCGTCACAAAACAGCGCAGACTCCGGTCTTCGTGAATGAGGTCGTGAAGGAAGCCGAGCTTGAAAAGTTCTATCGTCCCGTTTCTCAATCAGCTCCATTGATGATTGCCTCTGAACAACTGCTTCCCAATAAGTGGGTTGTGGTTCTGCCGTGGGCTAACGACATGGGCTCTTGGGGTAAAGAGGTTTTCGAAATCTGGAAAGGTTTGAACAACCCCAATTTGCGCGTTTTCCTGCCACCTGGACAAAGTGCTGGCAACTTCCAGCAAACCTGGGTGCGCCATTCTGCCAGCGAAGAATTCACCGTCGTTCTTGATTAAAGTCGGCTTTTCCGGTCACAATGTTGTTAGCAGTAGAGTTAGCAACAAGGACGTCGCATGGAAAAGCTTTCGCAAGCACTAGTATCGAAAATTTCAATCTTTCAAAAGCGCTTACAATCATTTCTAGAAAATGATTTCGATCCAAATTCTGAAGAGCATGAACGCATTCGCCAAGAATTCGAATCATCAAAAGATGAAGCTTTAGTTCGTGGAATTTCACAAGGTCTGCCTGAAGATCACGTGGATCGTGCGATCGTAGTGTTTTCACGTCTTGCGATGGTATTTGATTCCGGTGTGTTGTTGGAAAATCATGACGGCGAATGGAAAGCCCAAGCCGCCTTCAGCAAAGGTGTTACAGAGCTTTTAAAAAATCCTGCGAAATCAACTTTGAAAATTCCTGCAGCCAACCTGATGACGGTATTGAAAACGGATTCTTTTTCAATGCTTCAGAAATTAAACCTGCATGATCTTGATCCTGAAAACAAAACGACGTGCTTGCTTATCAAAGTGACTCCGGATTTTGCGTTCTTGTTGTTTTCTTCCCTCCCGGATCTGTGGTTGAAAGAGCATACAGAAAATGTTCGTCGCGCTCTTATCAATGGATTTGCTGACTAATGACTGCGGCGGAAAACAAAACCTACACCGTCTATATCCTTTCAGACAGTACCGGTGAAACGGCTGCGACGATGATTCGTGCGGCCCTTGTGCAATACTCAAATAAAGACATCAACATCATTCGTTGTAAAAACGTGCGCACAGAAGCGCAAGCGGAAGCGGTCATCGAAGAATGCTTCGAACGTCGCGGGATGTTGGCATATACGGTTGCCAGCGAAACCTTACGAAATAAAATTCGTGAACACGCTTCAGGCAAAGGCATTCCTTATTACGACTTGTTGGGACCGTTGTTAGGCACATTGGATACATTCTTTGGTGAACATTCCGAATCGACAGTCGGCGCTTTGCGTGCGGTCGATGAACGTTACTTCAAACGTATTGAAGCAATTGAATACACAGTTAAACACGATGACGGAAAAACTTTTGCCGAACTGGATAAAGCCGACATCGTGCTGGTGGGTATTTCACGTACAAGTAAAACTCCCCTTTCGATTTTCTTAAGTCACAAAGGTTGGAAAGTCGCAAACGTGCCCATGGTGTTAAATACACCGTTGCCGGAAGAGCTTTTCAAAATCGATCAACGTCGTATTGTGGGCTTGATCATTGATATGGATTCGCTACAGCGTATTCGCAAAAGCCGTCTTGAAAAATTTGGTCAAGATCCTGGCGGCGAATACGCTTCGATGTCCCACATCGCTAAAGAAATTGAATATGCCGAAGGCGTGTTCAAAGTAAATCGCAGATGGCCAGTCTTCAACGTGACAGAACGAGCACTTGAAGAAACTGCCAGCGAGATCGTCCGCATCATCGCTGCCCGCCTTGGTTTGCCAGACTCTGTGATCTTCTGATCGCGTTACATGTGCGTTCGATTCGTAGGACAGGAGAAGTTATTGTTCAATGACTTCTCCTTTTTTTCGGCCTCATCATGTGTGCATGCACAAAACTACAACAGCCGCAGAACAAGAGAATGCCCGCGAAAGCGCCAAGAAATTTCTTTACAATGTTTTGACAGAGATCTTGCCGCATCCTGAAGATATCACGATTAATTACTCTATCGGCCCACAAACGACGATCTATAAAGTGACTTGTAACAAGAAGGCCTTGGGTCAGTTGATTGGGGCAAAAGGTAAAATGATCACGTGTATTCGCACGTTATTAGCTGCCAAGATGGCCCGCACCGGAGTTCGCGCGATTATTGAGATTCCGTACTCGCCATTAAAAGCGTGGGATGATTTTGATTAACCGTAAAGCTGACGCCTTCTTTATCGGGCGCCAGCTTCGGTTATTATCTCGTCCTGATTATTTAACTTCAGGTTTAATAGAGATTGCTAAGGCTTCTGTGTAAGTCGCTTCTACTTTGTCGCCAACTTTGATTTTATTTAGCACTTCCGTTTTTGGAACCTGCAACACCACAGAACGACGTGGGCCTTTCACAGTCACATGCTTTTTATCTTTATCAACCGCTGTCACTACGCCGGTTGCAGTCACTTTGTTTCTGACCAAGCCACCTGGTTTTTGCCCTGGGGCTGCTCTTTCAATGTCTGAACTTTCAGTCACAGTGATGGGTGCATCACTGCCTTTTTTAAGCTCCCAAGCAAGTGATTCGATGTAGCTTACGTGGATCGAATCCCCTTTTTTTATTTGATCGAAGTTACGAATGTCAGGACCGACATTCATTGTCAGCTCTTCACCATTTTCATCACGAACTTTGATTGTTCTTTTCTTTTTATCGACGGAAATAACTTTTGCTTCTGCTTCGACAGTTGAAGCAACTTCCATCGATTGCGGACCGGTTTGTTTGTAAGTTTCGTTTGAAGAGGTCGAACCCGCCTCTGGCGATGCTGCTGCATGCGCCGACGTACCGATCATCAAAGTTAGCAATGAAGGCAATAACACTGAATAATGGCTCATAGAACATCCTTTGTTTGGTTTATATAAAGATCTTCGATCAACTGCATATAGATGACTATGAAATCGGACTTGCTTTGCAATCATGCAAAAAGAAAAAAGCCCTGACAGTCTACAGCCAGGGCTTTTTTAAAATGTAACTTATGTTATTGACCAAGAGTTACAGCGGTAAGTTCCATCGTTGTTGTTGAAGAATCAGTTGCATCTGACATCCATTTTTTAACCATGCCAAATGGAACGTCAGCCATCCATGTTTTCATCAGTTTTGTTTCAGGTGAGCCCATGAAGCCGGCGCAAGTGTTGTATGTGCCAGTTGGAGTTGTGACCGACTCAAGACGACCACCCATTTCTACACACTTCGCAAGAATCATCGCTGCAGATTCTGGAGTCGGCAAACATTTTGTCATCATCGTTGTTGTTGTTGTCGTTGTATCAACCATCACGTCTTTTGTGACAGTCCAAGTTTTCGTAGCATCATCCCAAGCTGTCACAGTCATTGTCACCTTCATTGGTGTCGCTGTGCCATCCCAGTTGTGTTTAAAGCCTGACCACTCGGCTTTATCTCCCACTGCTGGGTAAGCAAAAGCAAGAGTTGGGGCCAATGCTAATAGACCTACGACAAGTGCGCGTGCGAACATGTGAACCTCCTAATAAATTTTTGGAAGCTCAGGTTGGCACGAACACTTTTTAAATGCTCTATGTTTTGTAGAAGTCTAATGTAGGAAATGCGGCCTAGGCCGCATTCTTATGCTCACGCTCAAAAGCGAGTATTTCAGCTTCAGGTGATTTTTGTTTTTGATCACCATACACGAACACATTTAATTCATCTGTTGCTGATTTCATGATTGTCGCTTGAGTGTTAATTTCCGAAGCTGTGCCTGCGATCTCTTCTGAAGACGCCGCATTTGTTTGCACCGATTGATCCAATTGGTTCATGGCTTTAGAAATTTGCGCGATACCTGCTGATTGTTCTTCGCTGGCAGTTGAAATCTCTTGATTCAAATCAGAAACTTTTTTAACTGACTGAACAATTGATTTAAGAACTTCGCCAGAACGATCGGCTTTTGTCGTACCACGATCAATTTTTTCAACTGATTCTTTGATCAATGTCGTGATGTCTTTCGCAGCAACCGCAGATCTTTGTGCCAGTGTGCGAACCGCTTCTGCAACTACGGCGAAACCTTTACCATGCTCACCCGCACGTGCCGCCTCGACAGAAGCATTCAGTGCCAACAAGTTTGTTTGGAACGCAATATCGTCAATCACTGTGATGATCTCTTCAATTTTCTTAGACGATTGAGAAATCTCTTCCATCGCACGCAAAAGATCCTGCATCTCTTGTTCGCCACGGACTGCTGATTCTGAAGACGCAGACGAAAGCGCTGACGCTTGTTTTGCATTTTCAGAATTCATTTTTACCATCGAACTCATTTCTTCCAGCGAAGCAACAGTCTCTTCAAGCGACGCCGCTGAAGATGATGCTGACTCTGAAAGATTTTGACCTGCTTGTGACAATTGGAAGATTGCCGAAGTCACGTGTTCGCTTGATTCATGCAAACGACTTGAAAGTTTACCAATTGATTTCGCGATATATTTTGCCATCAACATCACTGCCGCAAGCAAAATCAATGTGCCTGCAAGCGCGATCATGATTTGTGTCCAGATCATCGATTGTACGCCCGCCATAACCGCTTTTGTCGGCGTACGTAACAACAACGTCCAAGTGTCACCGCTAAAACCTAATTTCATCGGAACCGCAACGAACAACACTTCTTCTTTCAGCGTTGGATCGTAACCGACGATTTCGAAGTCTTTACCTTCAGAGATCGCCGCCTTAAATTTTGCGCTTTCAAATGGGAAGTCCGCTTGCTTCGTAATCAACTTATCATCTGGATGAGACGCATAGTTGTTTTTTGAAGTTAAAAGATAAGCTTCCGTCGACTCGTAAGGTTTGATTGAAGCTACTTGTTTTTGAATTTCTTTAAGTGGCAAGTCCACACCCGCAACACCTACGAATTTATCGTCGATGTTGATAGGTACAACTGCTGATGTCATTAACACCATTTTGCCATCAATCTGATAAAGATATGGCTCGATCAAAGTTTCTTTGTTACGCGATTTTGGTACAAGATAGTAGTCACCATCACCTTGCTTGTCGTAACCAAGAAGCGGAGTCAAAGAGGCCTTGCCGTTTTCCCAATTCAAATACGGAACAAAACGACCTGTTTGGTCAGTTCCTTTTGAGTTTGCAAATTGCGCATCTTTTCCATCCCAGGCATTAGGTTCCCACCCCGTCCAAGCACCGATCAAAAACTTATTTTGTACTAAAATTTCTTTTAGAGATTCATGGACTGGTTCACGCGAAGTAAAGCCGTGTGCTCTGAAAGATTGGAACTGGTGAGCCATCGTACGAGAGATATCGAAACCTCTTTCAACTTCAAGTCTCATCTCGTTCGCATAAGAGCGCGCTGTTGCCAAAGATTTTTCCATGGCTTCTTTCTTCGCTGTTTGCAAACTATTAACGGCAACCAACACATTCATCGCTGCAAAAACAAACAAGGCGATAAGAATAATAGGCGCTGCCAGTTTCACCTGAATTGAATAGTTCTTCTTCATTTCGTTCCACCTTCCAAGTACAGAAAACTTCTTTACCTGTGAAAACTCGGAAAAAGTTCACGAAATCTAGAGTCCAATATTAAGGCACCCTATCATTTGTACGACTATCCTGCCGTAAAGCAGACCAACGTCCATATATAAGCGGCACCTAGGCTTTTTCTTGTTGGGATAAAGTTTGGAAGAAGACTTCGACCAATGCCTTAGATTCAGAATTCTTCTTATAATAGAACATCAAATCCAATTCGTACTGAAGGTCTTTGACGTACACGCGATTCAAACGGCCCGAACGAACTTGTTTCTTAATTGAGTGCGCTGGCAAGAAGCCCCAACCTAATCCAGATTCGATCACGCGTTTCAAGGTACCAACGTTTGAAGATTCAAAAATCGCATGCGCACTACTGCCAACGATTTTTTCCGCAAGCAATTGGTTAAAGCGCGGGAATTCTTCTGTGAAGTTTACCAAGGGGAATGCGCCCAAATCTTTTGCTTGGATTTGGTTTGGCATTTTTTCGTCCTTGCTAGAACCGACCAACCACATCTCTTCTTTTAAAAGAAATTTTTGCTCGCAGTTTTCTAGCTCAGAATTGAATTCTGATTTTACGTCAGGAAGGATAATGATGTCGTAAGCTGACTTTTTGAAGGCTTTGATCAACTCTTCGCCTGTGTCGTATTCTACTTTCAACATCAAATCGGGATTATGTCTCATCAAACGGCCTACGATCGGACTCATCAGCTGCAAACCGATTGAGTTCAAAGTGCCGATGCGAAGATGTCCCTTCATTTGATTGCCGATAGACTTGATCGCGATCTCTGCTTGTTGAGTCAGATGAATAATCTTTTTCGCGTACTCGTAAAGAACTTCACCTTGCGGTGTTGCTTTAATTTGGCGTACACCACGAACTAACAATTCGACGCCTAGATCTTCCTCTAGATTGCGGATCTGCTGGCTGACTGCCGGTTGAGTCAGATAAAGTTTATCTGCGGCAGCTGTCATACTTCCTTCGGCAATGACCGTCACAAAGGTTGTTAGCTGATAAAGATTCTTCACGAGATTTTCTCCTTTGGCCTTTGATCCCCGACGGAATTGTTATTATACTTATGACATTCAACTATGAGGTTCTGCATGAAGTACAAAATGTTCGCGTCACTGGTCGTTATTCTACTCAGTTTTACAGCACATGCAAAAGTCTTTCGTAATGCCTACATCGCTTTCGAAATGCCAGAGTCTTGGAAGTGCAACCTTGAACAAACTGAATGGGTTTGCCGAAGCGAACAAACTAAAGAATCTAAAGAAGCGATCATTATCCTAACTGCTAAGGAAGTGGGTCCTACCGACACTTTCCCTCTGTATGAAGCGCATTTGAACTCACCGATCACGATCTCTTCAAAAGGCATCACGCAAGAATCTAAGATCGTTTACAAAGCGAAAACAGTACAAATCAATGACCAAAACTGGATTGATTCTTTGCACATGGGTTCTGAAGTTCCAAACTACTTCACTCGCTACCTAGCAACGATCAAAGATAAGATCGCGATCCTTGTGACATTCAGCGCTCACAAACAGTTTTATACAAAATACAGCCAGGATTTCTTTAAAGCAGTGATGAGTTTGCGTGTTATCGCAACGAAAAACCTTTCAGCAAAACCAGACCTTGGTCCAATTCGCCCAGGCTCTGAAACGCTGGGTGCCCCGATTGGTTCAGCGATGCCAGCAGATATGTACCAAGCTGAAGACGGCCAAAAGAGTGGCAACAAGAACTTGCTTCTTGCCGGAGCTTTGTTACTTGCAGCACTTGGGGTGTTTATCTTCTTAAGAGCTAAACGTAAGAAGAAGAAATAAGATCTTAAAAAGTTGAATAGATAGAAATGAAAAAGCCGGGGGAACCCGGCTTTTTTTTATTATTAGGATTCCCGCTTTCGCGGGAGTTGCTCCAGCCTTCGCGACTGCCGTCGCTACGGCACTGCGGCCGTCCGGCCCTACATCTTAATGACTTCGGGGTTGTATTTTTGGAACTGTGGAATGATCGATTCGTTTCCGTAGATGATCACTTTGAACTTCGTCGGATCGATATGTCTGCGAATTGCTTCATTCACTTTCTTCGTTGAAAGATTATCAACGTTCTTGTTGTAGTCTGTCAGGTAATCGAAAGAGATTCCGTAGAAATCAAGAACCAACAAGTTATAAGCCAAGCGATCCGCAGTTTCGATAGCGCGTGGGAATTGCCCTACCAATTGGCTTTTCCCGGCGTTGATTTCGCGATCGTCAGCACCTTTTGCCAAATAATCACCGACGACTTTTAATGTTTCTTCGAATGTTTTACCTGCTGTTTCGTTCTTAGTGAACGTCGAAATATCGAAGCTGCCCTTGTCTTTACGTGCATCGAAGCCCGAGTAAATAGAATAAGTCAGCCCCAAGTCGTCACGAACGTGTTGATTCAAACGACTGGCGAAACCGCCACCCAAGATTTCGTTGCCCAAACGCAAAGATAAGAAATCTGCATCTGGACGAGCAATGCCCACTTGAGCCAGGCGAATTTGCGTTTGTTGCAAACCCTTCTTCGTGATCACGCGCACTTGCAATTTATCAATTGCAGGAGCTTCCGCTACTGTCGTCGCCGGAATTGTACGTTTCGTCCATTTACCAAAGATCTCTTGCACTTTCTTTTCAAAATCATCGCCGTATTGACCAACAACTGCCAACGTTGCGTTGTTTGGACGATAGAACGTCAAATAGTGCTTAATGATGTCTTGTTTGGTGATTGATTTGACTGCTTCTGGAGTCCCGTTGGTATCACGCGCATAAGGATGCTCGCCGTACAAGAATTCGTCCATTTTGTCGTCTGTGAATGACGAAGGATTGTCGATCTTCTTTTTAAGACCTGCCAACACTTGCGAACGCATACGTGCAATTTCGCCATCTTTAAATGCCGGATTCATCGCAACGTCAGCAACCAGGTTTAACAAAGTCTCTGACGACGAAGTCAAAGAGTCTGAATAAATAGTCGTCACATCCGCACCCGGAGAGATATCCAAGTTCGAACCCATTTGTCCAAAATCATCAGCAATCGTGCTGGCGTCTTTAGATTGAGTGCCTTGTTCTAAAAGATAAGCCGTCAAAGCATTCAAACCTGCTTGAGAAGCCGGTTCTTGCATTGTACCGGTTTTAACCAACAACGTCAGACTGACACGCGGCAAAGTGTTGTCGCGAACGAAAATAACTTTAAGACCGTTATCCAAAGTCGTTTCTTTGAACGGTTGCAACTTAAATGAACCGCTCGCTTTACTAACGTAACCGTTTTCAAGCTTCTGAGTTTTATTGCCAGAAGTTGAACACGCTGTCACACCTGACAAAATAAATGGAAGGGAAAGTGCTACAACAATCTTCTTCATACTCTACTCTTCCTTTTTGCTTTCTGGTTTCGCTTCTTGTTTTGCTTCAGGCGTGGCCGCTGATTGCGCCTCTTGAGTCGGAGCATTTTTCGGTTGCAAAACGATCACTGAACGTTGTGTCTGATTCGTGTATTTATCAGCGACTTTTTTGATATCGTCAGCTGTCACTGCTTCGTATTTATCAAGATCCGTGAACAGAGTTTCATAAGTGCCCGTCACGATTTCATTCACCGCCAAGGCACGCGCTTTGCCATCCATCGTTTTTAAGCTATCCACCAAGTCTTTCATCACTTGAGTTTTCGCTTTCGCTAACTCTTTTTCAGTCACTTTCTGATTACGAAGTTTCCACAGCTCGTTGTAAGTGATGTCCAAAGATTCTTGGATACCAAAGCCTGGCTTCAAGTTTACGCCCACCGCAAACACACCTGCTTCACGCATGGCATAGTTGAATGAATAAGCTGATGTTGCGATTTGTTTTTGGTACACAAGGCGTTTATAAAGACGGCTTGAAGTTCCGTTACCCAAGATATTTGCCGCAAGGTCCAGTGGATACATATCCGCTTCACCTTGTTTCGGGCTTTGGAAAGCAACTACGAAAGAGCTGTTTTGCACGTCTTTGCGTAAAGTCGCATTTTCTTGAACTTCTTGTTTCGGTTCTTTTGGATAATTTCTGCGTGGCAAAGGACGATACGCCAAACCACCATAATATTTTTCAATCAGGCTTTTCGCCGTTGAAGTTTTGAAGTCCCCTACCAGAACTAGAACCGCATTATTCGGCACATAGTAAGTGCTATAGAAAAAACGCAATTTTTCTACGTCATAATTTGCGATATCTTTCATGTAACCGATCACTGGCCAGTGATAAGGGTTGTATTTAAAGACCGTGCTCATCATTAGCTCGCGCACCAAACCCATTGGGTTGTTGTCAACGCGCCAGCGGCGTTCTTCTTTTACAACTTCTTTTTCACTCTTAAGATCTGCTGGATTCAAGGAAAGTGAACTCATTCTGTCCACTTCCATATCCATCACAAGTTCAAGCTTGGAGCTTGGCAAGTTTTCGAAAAAGCCTGTGTAGTCATTTGTCGTGAAAGCATTGTTGGTGATGCCGTTTTCATGAAAAATACGATCAAAAGATTTACCGTCGTATTTTTTTGCTCCCTTAAACATCATGTGTTCAAGCATGTGCGCTGCACCCGTCACACCCGGAGATTCATCGCGTGAACCCACGCGGTACCACGTGTGATAACTCACCATCGGCACGGAATGATCTTCCAAAAGAATAACCGTCAAACCGTTTTCCAAAGTGAAGCGTGTCACTGGAAGGGAAATCTTCATGTCACCGGCTTGTGACCATCCTTTGATGGCACCGATGACGTCAGGTTTTGAGGGTTGATTAGGAGCGGTATTTGGAGTTGGTTCGACTGCGTATGCAGAAAGCGAAAAACTCAAGCCGACTAGCAATGTTGAAAAACGTCTCATGGCTGCTACTTTCCGTTGAAGGTCCGTCCCTAAGTTTGGAACCGGCCTTCAGCGAAGACAACCATTTGGAGATTTTTAAGACTTATGGGCGGCAGCCCTGTTACCCAGCATATAGTCTAGACTTATTGAACAACAAAGTCAGAGAAGTAAACGTCCTTCACTACACCTTTGTGCAAGATGCTGTTTACTTCCATTGCGATCTTATCTTTTAGGAATAATTTGCCTTGAATGCTTTCAAGATTACCGAACGCCTCATCATTAAGAATGCGGACGATCTTGTCGCGCGCTTTCGCACGATTTTCAGGTTCCATGACTTCTTCGAAGCCGTCTTTACCCAACATTTGTAGGTTCACTTCCAGACGGATCGTACGTTTCGGTTCGCCACCCAAATTAACCGTGAACTTATCCATTGTATAGATCAGGGGACCCGCATCCGCAGCAGAAGGAGTCGAGGCGATTTCACGCTCCACTTGTTCCTCTGTAATCTTCGGGCTTTCCCAACCCATTGTCGACGCATAAACCATGTAGATACCGACACCCATGACCGCCAAGTTAACTACGGCGAACACGATCTGGAAGATCATGCCTGAGTTTTTCGGTTTTTCTGGCGCTTGTGCTTGTGCTTCTGACATCTCGTGAACCTCTTAGCTAAGTAAGGTATCGGTGAATCAGTCCTTGGTCTTAACGCTCATATCTTCATTTTTTCTAGAGAATTCATGCCACCCACGAATTCCTCAGAAAGTGTCTAAGCAATAGACATATCAGCTCTGGGGCTTGACAAAATTACCGAGTCTTCCGACATAATATACATATGAGAATTTTCCTCTCTGGATGCATAATTTTACTATCTTGCTTACCTGCGGTTGCGGGCCCTGCGAATTCGCCAGCGTCTCAAGCTGATGCGAAGGCTGCAGAGCTACTTCCCGCTCCTCTTCTACAAATTTCAGAGACGGAAGCATTTTCGAAATACGTTCTTCTTGTAGATAAAGAACAACGCAAACTTTCAGTGTTTGAGCGTAACGGCGAAAAGATTGAAAAGGTTGTCGAATATCCAGCTGATATCGGGAAAAAGAACGGCAACAAAACGAAACGTGATGATGCGCGTACTCCAGAAGGTATCTATTTCTTAGAAAAACGTCTTTCTCAGCCAGAAATTCCATTCAGTCTTTATGGTGGCTTGGCTTTCACAACAAACTATCCAAATCTTTTTGACCGTCGTTTAAATAAAACGGGTTCTGGCATCTGGCTTCATGCGATCCCAGATAGCGTGGCCCTGACTCGCGGTTCAAAAGGTTGCGTTGTTGTTCGTAATGACGTGATCAAAAAATTGGCTGACTATATTAAACTTCGCGAAACGCCTATCTTAATCTTCGACCACGTTAATTACGTGTCTAAAGAAGATCATGAAAAGCGCAGAGTCGAATTGAATACCTTCATCGAAGGCTGGCGCCAAGCTTGGGAAAACCAAGACATTGAAAAATACATCAGCTATTACGATGCAGACTTCAAAGCTCCTGGCTTCAACTTGAAAACGTGGAAAAACCACAAAGCCAATTTGAAAGCAAAATATCAATTTATCAAAGTTCACCT
Organism: Bdellovibrio sp. NC01; assembly: GCF_006874625.1. NCBI lineage: Bacteria > Pseudomonadati > Bdellovibrionota > Bdellovibrionia > Bdellovibrionales > Pseudobdellovibrionaceae > Bdellovibrio > Bdellovibrio sp. NC01. The sequence continues at coordinate 1,046,662 of NZ_CP030034.1, read as the reverse complement.
TTCACAACCTTACATTGTTCAACACAACGATCAGTTGCTTGTTAAAACTTTGCAGCGTTATGAATCAGATCAACACGTCGATTATGGTGTGAAAACGATCTATGCTTTGAAATCTGGCGATACTTACAAGATCATTCGTGAAGAGTGGAGCCCATTCAACGAGAAAGAAGTTTCAGCAGCTATCGCCCGTGGCGAAAGTGTTCTTGCTGGTCAGGCTTCTCAACAACAAACTCAATAAGCGAACATGACAGCTCAGCTTCTTTTAAGCGGCTTCATTGCTTTAATAACGTCTGCGCAAGCAGACGTTTCTGTTTCAACTCCAAGAGCACCGACGGTCAGTCCATCAGCTTCTATCAATGAAGCGAAGGTTTTGACTGGCAACGGTTTGTTCACCAAAGGTATTGAAGGTCCCGCCGTTGATGCCGACGGCAATCTTTATGTTGTGAACTTCGCAAAATCGGGAACCATCGGCGTCGTGAAAGCTGGCTCTAACAAACCAGAACTTTTCACAACTCTCCCCGACGGCGGCGTCAGTAATTCCATTCGCTTCAATGCGAAGAAAGAAATGCTGGTTGCTGATCGCATCAAGCATCAACTGCTGAAGATCGATTTGCAAAGTAAAGCAATTGTGGTTGTTGCCACTAACAAAGATTTCAACCAGCCCAACGATTTCACCGTAAGTCGCAGTGGCGACATTTACTTTAGCGATCCGTCTTGGAGTTCTAAAAAGAAAGGAAACATCTGGTTGCTTACTACTGATGGTAAATTCTCGATCGTCGGCCAAGACCTAAAAGCCGTGAATGGCATCGAGCTAAGTCCCGATGAAAGTAAATTATATTTTACTGAATCCATCAGTGGTGCTTTATATTCGTTTGATCTAAAAGATCACAAGCTTACGAACAAAAAATTAGTCTATCAGTTTAAAAAAGACACCGTCGATGGAATCAAAGTCGATATGAGTGGCGCGATCTATGCGGTGCGAATTGGGGAAGGCAAAGTTGATCGCATTTCGCCAGATGGAAAACTACTTTCTACGATTCAGCTTCACGGGAAAGAGCCAACGAATCTAACTTTCGGTGGCAAAGACGGCAAGACCCTATTCATCACGATCCGAGATCACGGCAATATCGAAGCCTTCCAGACGAATGAAGCCGGTCGCGATTGGAATCTGTTGCACCAATCGCAAGCCAAGTAATTTGATTTATTTTTAACGGCAGTCTAACAAGGGTTTGAAAAATTCTGGTTTGTGGAAGTTAGGTTTTGCTTGTTTCGGCAAAGACAAACTCCAGAAACTTCTGTTCGGAGACTTACCCAAGATCGCGTAAGCATTGCCACGAATCATGGAAGCATCGCCATTCCAACCGATTGCAGCCAGCGGAATAATCATGCGCGCTGTCCACCCGCCTTCATGTCTTACGACTTCATGTTGAAAACCGGTTTTAATGCCTTCGACAAAGGCCTTTTTCAAAGAGTCCACACGAACTTCAAAGGTATTATTGTAAGGACTTAACTCAAATTCAAAGTAAGGCAATGGTTCTGCATTGCCAGCCACAGAAATAAACAATTCTACGACGTCACCTTGATAAGGATACTCTTTAGGTCCCAATACAGGTTTCGCGTTGATACTTTCACTGCGCACAGAAAATTGTGCGATTAAATTGCCGTTATCCAATTGAAATTGCACATCGACCGGCTGAACCAATTGCGATTCAGCGGGATACGCCAAGGTCAATGCTTGTTGCGCCTGAACCTTGTCACAAGCTAGAGCAGAAACTTCCGCCTGCGCCAAAGATGCTGACAATAAAATTCCTGAAAGAAGATACGCGAATTTCATCTTATGATCCCTTCTTCAATGGAATGCTTTGCGGATGATTAAAGAAATTCGTTGGATCATGTTGAGTTTTAATTTCACTCAAACGCTCAAGGTTCGTGCCCCAATACGCGCGAGCATAGTCTTTAATATCAAGATCGCAGTAATTAAAATATGCCGCACCCGACATGTAAGGTCTCATCGCATCGTGGAAAGTCTTCATCATTTCCAACTTTGCTTTCGAATCAGATTCTTTATACCACTGTGTATAGTACTGCAAAGAGCTGACAGTTTTTTCACGATGAGCAAAGGCCGTGTCTTTATCTTGTTTGTCGCGAATCGTTCCACCGTAAGAGTCGAAGATCACGTCGATGCCTGACGGGATTTTCTGTAACATCGCTGCGATACCTTCGTCACTCATCACCTCTTTGATGTAGTCCGATTTACCTTTCATAAAAATATATTCAGGATCGAAGCTGCCACCGAAGTGACGAACTGAACCCATGAAATCAAGATCTTTAATATTCAAAGAATCCGGCTGAGCAATCGACGACAAGCGCGCCAGTTCACTGCGCAGAATATTTTCAGTTCCAACTGTTTGGCCAATCGCACGAACGCCAATCACTCCGTCTTTGCCTTTGCTAATTTTCATCAACGACGTGATTTCACGTGGAGATTCCGGAGCCCACTGTTGCCATGCCTTCATCAACTCTGCCGCAACTTTCGCAGTCGTTTTCCAACTCATGCCGTAAGTATAGACATGTGAAACTTGATGAGTTTTAAATTGAAGTTTTGTGACCAAGCCCAACTGACCAGCACCGCCGCCACGCAAAGCCCAGAATAAATCGGCATTTTCGTTTTCACTTACCGTCAGAATTTTTCCGTCAGCATTGACCATTTCAACTGCTAACAAACTATCACACGCTAATCCCAAAGGACGAGCCAGCAGTCCATAACCGCCACCCATCGTGTGACCTGTGATTCCCACTGTTGGACATGAGCCCGCAGGAACCGCGCGACCGTCTTTCGCTAACTCTGTATAGACGTTGCCTAGCAAGGCACCCGCACCGGAAACAAAAGTATTTTTATCTGCAGAGATTTGGAATTGATTCATCAAACGTGTGTCAATCACAAGACCCGTGCCTTGCGAAAGGCCTTCGAATGAATGCCCACCACTACGCATCGCCAGTGGTACTTTATTCGTGCGTGCCCACTGCACAGCGATCGCTACGGCCTGCGGAGTTTTACACAACACGCGGATCATGGGTGTTTTTAAAGTGCGAAGATTAAACGCCTTCTGATAGCCCGCAAACGCTGAATCCGTTGGGACTAAGATCGTTGCTTGATCCGGAGCCAGGGCATTTTTTAAGTCTCGAATTGAGACACTTTCCCCATGGGCAGTTTCCACGAACACCGATTCCAAAAGGCTCGATGCCAAGAAAGTTTGCGTAACGATAGCTCCACCAAATTTTAGAAATTCACGTCTTTTCATGCCGGACTAAAGAAGCAAGAAATGCGACGGCTCTTTTAAGTTGTAAGGCTTTTAAAAATGAACTCAGGGCCAGAAGCGAAAAAGCGACACCAGCTGCTAAGTCGTTTGACAGGTTGCTATGGTCCCGCAACTAGTTATTTTTGAAATCGTAATGAAACTGCGACCTCTGTCCCTTGACAGCAAATATATTGGGCATATGTTTATAGAAAGGAGGTTGAGCTATGTCTTTTAAAGAAATCTACAACCGCATCCTGTTGGGCTTATCAACCACGGCACTTGTTGTTGTGATTTCAGGCGCCACTTCAAACATCATTCCTTTTTCGAAAATGATGACTTCCGACGCGCCACCTACTCGCAGCCTACAAAGTTTGTCTTTGAATCTGAAAGCCTTGGCTCCGCAGTGCAAAGTGAAAGTCTTAAATAAAACTTTCGAACTTCCACGCTGCCAAGACGTCTCTTCACAGAATCAAAACAGACTTCATTAATCGCCTCGCAGGCACTGTCGGCTGATGCCGGAAATAAAAAAGCCCACTCTTCGTGGGCTTTTCAATTCTAAACTTAATTTAAAATTCAGATCTTAGTGAGATTCGTCAGCAGAAGAAGAGTTTTTACCGTCGATAGTAAAAGTCTCTACGTTGCTTGCAAGATCTGGAAGTTGTTCAAGGTGCTTTTGCAAGTCATCCTTTTTCAAGTCACCTACGTTAAGGTTTCTTTCAGTCAATCTTACGTCCCATTTCAGGTTTTTGTTTGCATCAGCCAAAGACATCGTAGGTTCCTTTCGATTCAAGCCAACCCCTGGATTCCCGGGGTAAGGACTCGTTTATAACAAAAAAAAGGGACTGCTGTCCAGTCCCTCTGTCGTCCTTAAACCTGCTTAATTCCAATATTTCGGAGGTTTGTCGCTCTTTTTCTCGTTATCGACCACCAGGCGGAGGTTACGGCCCTTGTTTTTAGCCTTTTTCTTGAAATCTTGGCGGGTAAACCAGGCTTTAACCTGCAAAGTCACGAAACCGGCGACCAAACCGCCAACGTGGGCTAAATAAGCCACTTCGCCGCCGCTGACCCCAGAAGTCATCATCGAAGCCAATTGGACCAAGCCCATCAAGGCCACGAAGTATTTTGTCTTCATCGGGAACAGCATAAAGAAGTAAACGATGCGCTCACCAAAGATAATACCTTGAGCAAGCAGCAAACCAAACACCGCACCCGAAGCACCGATCACCGGCACAATCAAACCCGTTTGCGAGCCCGTGCCCAATGCCCATGCCCACACACCGATACAATACAAAATCGCTGCACCAATGCCGCACGAGAAATAATAAATCAGGAAGAACTTCGTACCCCAGCGCTGCTCAAGCTCGGCACCGAAGAACCACAACATCAACATATTGAAAAGGATGTGTGTCACCGACATCGAATGCAGGAACATGTAAGTGAAGATTTGCCAGATTTGGAAATCGAAAATTACTTTTCCTGGGTAAAGAGCAAACAAAGATGTGAACGGCACGTGCATGAAACCTTCCATCAAAACTTGGAAGATAAACCACACGGCAACGTTGATGATGATCAGCCATTTCACCGCTTTAGTGAAAGGTGCTGTTTGGAAAGCGACGCTTCTATTCATATCTTTTTAAAATACCCCAAAACTCTGTCGTAGGTCTGCTCCAGACTTTCAACCAAGACCTTTGTCTCAGCGATCAGAGGGAAGAAATTTAGGTCCCCTGCCCAACGCGGGATCACGTGATAGTGCAGATGTTCTGGAATACCAGCACCAGCCACTGCTCCATGATTCAATCCGACATTAATGCCACCAGGTTCATAGATTTCCATCAAGGCTTTCATCACCAGGCGCACAGTGTTTTGCAAATCCGCATACTCTTCATCTTTAAGATGTAGAACGTCACCGCAATGGCGCTTTGGTAAAACCAAAAGATGTCCGCTGTTATATGGAAACTTATTTAGCACCACCATCGAATGCTTCGTTTGATACGCACACAACGTATCAACCGACACTTCTTTAGCAGCGTTACAGAACACGCAACCTTCAGGTTTGATCAGCTTGCGCACGTACTTCATGCGATCAGGACGGATCAAGACGTCTCTTTCCATCGGCCACACTTGTTGACCAATTTTAAGAAGAGCTTCCGGATGAGTTAGCGCTGATTTTTTTGCAGAGGATTTTTTTGATTTCGAAGAGGAAGCCTTTTTCGGCTTCGCCTTCTTTGCAGGTTTTTTTGTAGCCATGACTACTCCGTGCTGTCAGTGAAGATACTGCGACCGCCGACAAGATTGTTTTCTACGAAAAAGACAATGCGGCAGTTTTCACGAAGTTCAACACCGATTTCTTCGCCCTTGTGTCCGTATGGATTGATCAAGAAAAGTTCTTCTTTCGCTTTAGGATCTGGGCAGTTCACAACTTGCAAATCAAAGAACGTCACGGGCACGTAACCGCCGCCACCCATCACTTCGACAAAGTTGAATTTCTCGCCTTGTTTGAAAGTGATTTTATCATTGATGACCAAGTCTGAAGTTAAATAGTAAAAACCCTTCCACGTCACATCCACCCATGGAAGAGGATCGCGCGGATCCACGGATGCGGCCGTTGCCGTGGAAGCTGAAGCAACTCCGAATAAGACTAATAAAGAAAGCAACGCTTTCATCATCACTACTCCCAGTAACCAGGCATAATGAACATCGGTTGATTCAAGTACTGAGTGCGAAGCAAGTATTTCACTGCGCCTTCAGCATTGATACCAGCAGCGGCACCTGGCAATTTGCCTTTCAAAAGATCTGCGTATTCAGCCATTGAATTCAAATCGTCTTCTGAATCGCGACCGCCGAAATCAAAGATGCTCATTTTCTTTTTAGGAATTTCGAATACTTCGTAGTTGTCGCCAAGTTTCGCAAGATCGGCTGCCAATTTCACAGCGTCATCCAAGAAACCTTCTTGATCGGCGAAACCTAATTTCACCGCAGAAGTTCCAGTGAACACGCGACCATCCGCGTACTCGTTCATTGTTTCTTCTTTCAGTTTACGTTCTTTCATCACAGTGCCTTTGAACTGACCGTAAACTTCGTTGATCATGTTTTGGAACAAAGCTTTTTCGTCGTCACGCATACCGCGGTATTCAGCACCCGAGTCTTTGAATTTTCCAGAAGTGATCGAGTAACGAGAAACCTTCGCCCAATCATAAAGTTTTTCAAGATTCGCGAATTCCATGATCACACCGATCGAACCCACAAGCGCACCTGGAGCCACCACGATTTTGTCACAAGCAACTGCAGAGTAATAAGCACCTGATGCCATCACACCTGTCGTCACACACACGATTGGCTTTTTCAATTCATCACGAACGCGTTTGATTTCATGATAGATTTCTTGCGAAGGACCGACAGATCCGCCCGGAGAGTTGATGTTGATGACGATCGCTTTCACGCGGTTGTCGTCTTTATATTTTTTTAGATTTTTGATGAACTTCTTACCGTTCAAGATCACACCGTTCATGTCCAATTGCAGAACCGTGTTTTTCGCAGAGACGCGTTTTTCAGATTCGCCGAAGAAGTCGCCGCCCATTTTCAACAAGGCACCGATACCTACAAAGACTAAGAAGATGATAAGAAGCTTTTTAAAGAAATTGCCGCTCTTCATTGCGAGAAGACCTCCGTGAATGTCCCCTTTGGAACTTCCACCATGAAGCCCAAATAAAAAAAGGGAACCCGATTAGGGTCCCCTTTTAAGACTTCACAGTCAATCGCATGGAGCGTTCAGGAAGTAAGCCGCGCCGCAGCTTACTCCTTGCTCTCACAGACTAAGCTTTTGTGTCTGTTTTTACGTTTTTCAATTGATCTGCAAACAAGTCACCGAAAGTAGACTTAGAAGTTGCAGTCGCTTTTTTAACGTAATCGTCAACGTCAGCTTTAGCTTCACGAAGTTTCACTAGTTTTGCAGACAAACCGATCTTACGAGCGTCTTTGTCGATAGAGATAACTTCAGCTTTGATTGATTGACCCGGTTTAATGAACTCTTCAACTGAACCGATTTTGTCAGTTGTAAGTTCAGAAATGTGGATCAAACCTTCGATATCAGACTCAAGCTCAACGAAAGCACCAAAATCAGCTGTTTTAGTTACTTTAACATCGTGTTGTGTACCGATAGCGTATTTGTTTTCAATGTTTGACCATGGGTCAGATTCAAGTTGTTTGATACCCAATGAGAATCTTTCGTTCTCGATATCAACACCTAGAACAACCGCACGTACTTTTTGGCCTTTAGTGTAAAGTTCATTTGGATGATTTACACGTTTAGTCCAAGAGAAGTCAGAGATGTGAACAAGGCCGTCGATGCCTTCTTCGATACCGATGAAGATACCGAAATCAGTTACTGATTTCACTTCGCCTTCAATGATAGTTCCTGGAGCGTATGATTCTTTCAACTCAATCCAAGGATTTTGTTGAAGCTGTTTCATACCCAAGCTGATGCGACGGTTTTCAGTGTCTACTTCAAGTACAACAACTTCAACTTCGTCACCAACGTTTACGATTTGAGAAGGGTGTTTCACACGTTTAGTCCAAGACATTTCAGAAACGTGGATTAGGCCTTCAATGCCTTCGCCAAGTTCAATGAATGCACCGTATTCTGCCAATGAAACAACTTTACCTTTAAGCTTAGTGCCTGCTGGGTAAGAAGCTTTAACAGTTTCCCAAGGATCGTTGTGCAACTGTTTCATGCCCAAAGATACGCGTTCTTTTTCTTTGTCATACTTAAGAACTTTAACTTGGATTTCGTCACCAACGTTCAACATTTCAGAAGGGTGTTTTACACGGCCCCATGACATGTCAGTGATGTGCAACAAACCGTCCATGCCACCAAGATCGATGAATGCACCGTAGTCAGTGATGTTTTTAACAACACCAGTAACAACTGAACCTTCAGCCATAGTGTCAAGAGTTTGTGAACGCAAACTGTCGCGTTCTTCTTCAAGAAGTGCGCGGCGAGAAAGAACGATGTTGCCACGTTTCTTGTTGAATTTGATAACTTTGAATTTGAATTTTTTGCCCAAGTAAACGTCCATGTTACGAACCGGACGAAGATCAATTTGTGATCCTGGCAAGAATGCTTTAACGCCGATATCAACGCTCAAGCCGCCTTTAACTTTAGCAACAACAGTACCTTCGATAACTTCTTCGTTCTCTGCTGCTTTAGAGATATCAGTCCATGCACGAAGCATGTCTGCTTTATCTTTAGAAAGAACGATCATACCGTTTTCATTTTCGATACGGTCGATAAGAACTTCTACTTTATCTCCAGCTTTAACATCACGAACGCCGTCTACGATGCGGAATTCATTGATAGCGATCAAGCCTTCAGATTTGTAGTTGATGTCTACTAGAACGTAGTCAGATTGAACTTCTACTACAGTACCAGTAACAACGTCGCCGACTTTGAAATCTTGCTCTTTCATAGACGCTTCGAATAGAGAATCGAATTCGCCTTTATCAGATTTTGAAGCACCATAGATGCCAGGATTTGCAGCTACTTTTGAGTCTTCTGCATCCAAGAAAGCAAGTACTTTCTGTTTTTCAAGTTCAGCCTTGTTCAATTGTTTTGTCATATCGTTTTTTAAAAACCTCCACGTAGTAAAACCTCAATGGGTCTTACCCGTACCTTTCTTCGCACTTCAGGCGAACCAATGGTTTAGCGAGCTAAGGGGGCGAAAGTCAAAGGATTTGCGCGGGCCGTTAGGTATTTCACATAGGGCCTTTTATGTACCTTTGCACGTCCCCTATCTTCCCCCTGACAGAGGCCTTCAGCTCGAACATATTTGATCTGACGTTTTCTAGGAGGGATTATGAAAGCGGCATGGATCGGCCTCGGGGTGGGGCTTTGGGGGCTGTCTTGTTTCGCAGGACCCCAATTTCGCACGGAAGTGGCGTCCGCATTGAAGTTTATCGAACGCTATCAGACCACTGGCGATGAGGGTTATGATCGCGGGCAATGGCGAGCCAAGGTCACATCCTACGTGCCCAGCGCGATCGGTGTTGGCAAATTCAACGTACCTTACGACGAACCCACGGCATTCGTTGCGGGCTCGATCGCCAATGTTCTTTCAGAAATTTATTTTATCGATGCGACCTTCACTTCCATCCCGCCGATGGTCACCCGCACAGTCCAAGGTTTTCAGAAATATTATTGGGGCAGTCTTTTTAATTTCTACCCTTCTGAATATTTTAACGGAGTAAAAATCCGTCAGCCACGCTTCATGTATTTAGCACCCCAGTGGCAGGGCTTCGCAAACATTCCTCCGGATGCTGATACAACATCCGTTGCGAATACGACTTTGCATTACTATCGCAGCATGGTGATTGGCAGGCAGCCGACTGATGTGACTGCCGAAGTGCCCGAGCAAGTCATCAATGCCTTATCGGCAATACGCGATTTAGATCGCACGCCACACATCTATAATCGTCTGCAAAGACAAATTGAAACCGGCGCGTTTATGACGTGGTTGTGGGACGAAAAAAATCCCAACATGCCTCACAACTATTTTGCACGTCCCGACCGTGGCACACGCATTCCCTTTAACAAGAATGATGTCGATTGTGTCGTGAACGCCAATGTTTTGAAGCTGCTGTCATTCGCACGCAAAGATCAAGGCCCCGGATTCAAAGCCAGCTGTGAACACATCAATCGTGTCGTGGCCCGCAAACAGTTTTATTTTTGCGGAATGTATTATCCCAGCAGGTATGCGCTTCCCTATTCAGTTGCGACAAACTTGCGTGAAGGTGTCAGTTGTTTGGAACCGTCCCGTCAAAGATTGTTGAACTATGTGATTGCGATGCAAAATCCTGACGGCTCGTGGAGAAATAGTTTTCTTGCGCGTCCTGATTACATTCATTCCACAGCGTGGGCATTGAATGCCTTGATTATGTTAGGTGATCCAAAAAACGATTTGCATCGCGCGCGCATCCAAAGAGGCGTCAAGTTTTTGCTGTCACAAAAAGAAAAAGACTCGGCCGGTTTGACGTATTGGCCGGGCCAAGTGTTTTACGCCGCCACCTTCGTCGCACGCTATCCTGTGGTGTGGCGATCAACAGCGTACACGACAGCGTTAAGCGCCAAGGCTTTGTTGTTAGCAGATAGATTTTTGAATCGCTAAATAAAAAAGGCTCTGATTACCAGAGCCTTTCACACACAACCCAATTTTAATTTGCCGACTATTCTTTCGAATCGACTAAGCCTTGCAAATAAGTTTTGGCGTCAGAATTTTGATACGTTTTCGTAGCATGTTGATCTGGATCTACTTCGATCACGCCACCTAATTTGTCAGTTTTACCTTGAGCGACAAGATCCAAAATGCCTGCATAGGATTCTGGTTGGTCAGAAGGAATCACGTGACCAGAATTTTTCACGACGAACAACAATACGTTTTTATCTTTCGCATACAGCGCAAGGAACGTATTTACTTGATGTTGCAACAAGCTTTTAGATTCATTCGCTGCGAACATAAACACACGACGAGTTTTTGACGGCAATGTCGTCAAATCCCACTCATAACCTTCTGTCGCGCGACTCAAAACTGTGTAACCTTCGATCATTTGATCTTTGCGAGACGAATCGAAAGCAAACTGATTTGAAATTGCATCCACTTGTTCAGACCATTTGCTGCGATAAGCTTGGTCCAACAAATTGCGAGTGATACCTGGGCCGAAAATAGGATTCCAGAACTCCCCCATTTTCAAACTTTGACGGTATTGTTCCAATTGTGGATTTTGCGCGGGGCCCGAAGTCAAGGGTACTGCTTCAACGATCACTGGGAAGTTCTTCAAGAACGGAGAAACCGCACCGCTGTATGAAAGCGATACCGGAATCACATCACTCACTTGAAATTGTTCTTTTAAATCCGTCGCAAGCTCTTGCACCTCTGCCGCTAAATCAGCCAAAGAGATTTTAGAATTCGTCATGAAAAACGGAGTTTCATTTTTTTCCAACGCATCCACCGAGAAGGGCTGAACGCTGAAGTTCATCGCTGCGACACCGTAACCTCTTGCGATCAGCTCTTTCGGGCCTGATTCATTCAAAAGAAGACTGCGGTTCACACCTGGCATCAACAAGAATGTCGGCGCATCTTTCTTTGTGGCTTTTGCGTATTCGAAATAAACAACGCGACCGTCGCCCAAACGCAATTGCAAGTTTTGAGGTTTGTTTGCCGCAAAGGACAGCACAGAGGCAAAGAAGAACGAACTAAGAACCAAGAATTGTACGAGTGTTTTCATGCGCGCTTGTTTAACTCATGAATCGAAATAAACCCAAGAATTAATTTTGAGATTTCTAAATTTGTAACTGAAAAACGCTAGTGCAACGACTCTAATTCACTCGAGCTGAATGCTAGAGAGTTTGAGCAAAATCGCCGAGTAAAAACTCTCTAGCAAAAAATAAAAAAGCCATCACGGGGATGGCCTTCGCTGGTCTACACTCCGGCTTCGCCAGAGTAGGTTCCCAAGAACACTTCTGTTCGCAAAAATCTTAAAGACGTGTGCAAGAATCCAAGTAAACCATCTTAGGCTTCAATAAGCTTTCAGCCGCTGAATAGTCTGAAGCGTAACCCTTACCTGATGAGTAATCGATGGATAGCACTTGTTTAGAGAACACCATGCCCATGCGCTTTTTAGCCGCTTCAAGGTGCAAGCCTTCACCGTCGTTTTGCAAAACATCTGCGGAAGCAGAAATCACGATATCACGAGAATTTTTATACTGACCTTCAAGACGAACATCGCCTGATTCTGCCAAAGTCACCGTGTAGTTTTCAGATACCGACATATCTTTCAAAATAGAACCACGGCATTCGATTAACTTTTGATCTGCGTGAGCTAAACCAGATACCGAAACCAACAATGCTGTTAAAGCTACGATCTTTTTCATAGACGCCTCCAGAGGGGACAAAGATTTATCAACGCTGGGGTATTTACAAGGACTGTGCCCAGGTGCCAGGCAATATAGAGAATCTGAGGGGAATTTCACTGACAAGTTTCTAGACACAGAGTGAAGAAAACGCCCCTTACCGACGGGGACCGGTAAGACCATTTTTCACTCTGAAAACGCATTAAATTTAGTGAATTTTTGTGCGAACGAATGCTTCGACTTTGTCGACCACTTCATCAAGATTCAATTCAGTTGAATCAAGAACAAAAGCGTTTGGTGGAACAGCCATCGGCGCCACTTTGCGAGTTGAATCTTGGTGATCACGTTGTTTTTGTGCTTTCACCATATCATCTTGATCAAGACCTAATTCCGTCGCACGACGAGCAGCACGGTGTTCGCTTGATGCTGTCAAAAACACCTTCGCTTCAGCTTGCGGGAATACAACCGTACCGCAATCGCGGCCTTCAGCAACCAAACCATCTGGTCCGTTGCTGCAATTACGTTGTGCCTCAAGCAAAGCTTTACGAACTTCAGGATAGTGAGAAATTTTAGACGCAAAGTTACCCACGTCTTCATGAGCAATTTGATCTGTCACATCTTGATCTTGGAAATAAACTTTCGTGCGCTCCGATTCTAAACGGATGCTCCAGATAGGATTATGAGTCAGCTCTGCCAACGCCTTCACGTCATCAAGATCAACACTTAATTGTAAAGCGGCATAAGCCAAACCACGATAGAATGCACCAGTGGAAACCCACTTCCAGCCCAAACGACGAGCTAATTCGCGACTCACTGAAGATTTACCTGAAGCCGCGGGTCCATCAATCGTAATAACCATTCCCATAACCTTTTCCTGACTAAACTAAAACCGGAATTTCTTTAAGCACTTCTGCTAAAGCGTTCATTGCCGCTTCATTTTCATGCTCAAGACCAACACTCACACGCATATGCGTTTTGAACCCATAATTTAAAATAGGTCGCATAATGATCCCACGACGTAACAAAGCTTCATTCACCTTGGCCGCGTCGCGAAGGGTGTCAAACATGACAAAATTTCCCTGAGATGGAATGTATGGCAGGCCTAATTCTTCTAATTTCTTGTAAAAGTAATCAAGCCCTTTCCAACAAATCTGCTGCGAACGCTCAATAAATTCTTTATCTTGCAGAGCCGCATTTGCAGCCACCTGCGCTAAATCGTTGACATTGAATGGTTTGCGCACGCGGTTAAACACCTCAACCACCTCTGCCGGGGCAATCATCGCGCCGATACGGAAACCAGCAAGGCCATAGATTTTCGAGAAAGTTCTCAGAACGATCAGATTTTTATATTGGCTCATGTATTTTTGCGCAGACACATAATCAGTCGCACGCACGAACTCATTATAAGCCTCGTCGAAAACGATCATCACATCGTCACGATTTCCAAGGCGTGCCAAGAACTCTTCAATCTCTTGTTGAGTTGCATAGGTCCCCGTTGGATTGTTTGGATTCGAAATAAAAATAAGGCGAATATTTTGTTCTGGATGAGCAAAAAAGTGGTCAGCAATCGCTTTCATATCAAAGCGATAACCCTTTGCCAGTGGCACTTTGCGGATGATCGCACGATTGGCCTGAGCGCTTACTTCATAGGCATTAAAAGCTGCCACAGATGACAACACGCCTTCTTTAGGCTCGCAGAAAATGCGAGTTAATAAATCAATCAGCTCGTCACTTCCGTTGCCAACAGCCAATTGTTGAGTTGGAAATCCCCACTCTTTGGAAATTGTCTGTAAAAGCTCATAATGTGAAGGATCTGGATAAAGCTGCTGATGATCCAATGCAAGCTTCACCGCCGCCATCGCTTTGGGACTAGGACCTAAAGGATTTTCATTACTTGCGAGTTTAATGACGGTCTTCAAACCATACTCGCGTTGTGTTTCAGAAATAGGCTTTCCCGGTTTGTACGGAACCAAGTTAAGAATTTCAGGAGAAATCTTCACGTAACAATCCTTTTCTTGAGATCATCTTTTTGTTATATCTGTACGTCTTCAGTACATTGTAACCGCCGTTTTATCAAGAACTCCCGTTCTTGCATGAACACTGTTGCACTGTATTTTTTCGAACTAGAGAGCGTTTTAAGATGGCGAGTCGTATTTTAGGCGTAAGCGTTGGTGAATCTTTCGCAGAGTACTGTGTTTTAGACGGTGCTGAGACTGTTGCAACCAAAAGAGCCTACCTGTCCCGAGAGAATTTAAAAAATTCTTTGCAGCAATTTATTTCAACCCACAGCGATAAAAAAATTTCTAAGGCCGCCGTCAGTCTGCGTGTTCCAGAAAAGCTTTTAGACTTCAAATTAAACGGAGCCGTGGCGCACATCACAACCGAAGGCTTTGAGCACTGGTTGGATTTGCACAACAGCACGAATAATACGCTGACAACGGCTGAACTTCAGTTTTCATTGCGTGAGCGCGTTCAAGCAGATGGCAAAATTTCTTTGCCGCTTGCCATGGATGAACTGGAAGCCATCGCTGCGAAATTAGAAATGATGCAAACAAAGAAAGTGTGCGTGCACCTTCTTCACTCTGCTATCAATCCAACACACCAAACGGCGGTCACTAACTTCTTAACTGCTAAAGGTTTTGAAGTTTTCGTTCCAGAAAAAACAGACAACGCCGATGAAGTCACTCGCTGGAGAAAAAATTCTTTGAATGCGACTGTCGCTGGTTTGTTTTCAGAATTAAAAAAAGAAATCGCTGCAGCTTTGCAAAATGTTGTCGCTGAATCTGACATTCATTTCTTAACTGGCGATGGCACTTTCACGCAAGACATCGAAAAGAACTCGATCGCAAGTTTGTCGGCAGGTTATGCGGCATTGGCTTTAGCGCATAAAAAATCTGACGTCTTGTATATGGGCCTTGAAGGTTTCGTTTTAATTTCAGGCAATGCGTGGAAAAACCAATGGCTTAGTCCGTGGGGCGCGGTTGAAAGCAAACATGTCTCTTATAAAGAGCTGACGATTCAACCGACTTTGCCAATCACTTTGAATGCTTTCCATCATTTCGATTTCGATACCGAACCTGAAAGCTGGGACCCAGGCCCCATGTTCTTAGGCCGTGGGCAAAAGGCAACGTTGATCGACTTGTGGGCTGATAATGCAAAACTGACGAAATTGGATGGTCTTCAAGATCGCACCGTTGCAGCCGGCGTACAAAAATTTAAAAACTCCATGTTCGCTTTATCGAAAGTCAGCAACACGCGCGAAAAAGAACTACCAAGCCTAAGCAAAGAATTGCAAAGCTTGGCGATTCAAAAGATCGCAATGGAAGCCGTGATGTTCCGTCATAGCAAAGAGTTGCTAATCACAGGTCCTTTAGTTGAACTTTTCGCGAATGGTTTCAAAAAAGATACGAAAGCTTCTGTTGATACGAACGAATTCGCACTCTCTCGTGCCGTAGCTTTGTTGGGCCAAAGCGCTTTGAAAGGTTAGGTTTCTGGTGTCTTATAAAATCGAACTCTTTCATTCATTGCTAAATAACTTCCTTAAAGGCGAAGAAGCGTTGCTGACAATTGAAGGCGACGTTCTTGCTGTGCGCGGAAAACAACCTGCGACGTATGGAACATTATCAGCGGCAGCAAATATCGTTGGTAAATATTTAAAACTTCAAGAAGGTGACATCGCAGTATTGAATGATCCTTACAGCGGCGGCACGACTTTGGATGAAATGACATTCATCATGGCCGTGTCTGAAGACTTGTTGTGGGTATCACGTCGCCCTATGGTCAAATCGATCAAAACTGGAAAATCAGTTGAAGAAGAAGGTCTGCGTATTCCGCCGACTCCCCTTCGTCAATCGGGCAAGGTGAACGATGTGATTTTGTCAGCGATGCAGGCACACCCTGCGTGCCCACCCAACTTCACGGAATGGATTAAAGAACAATTCGCACAAATGATCGAGCACGCGTACCGCTTGATTCATACAGTTGAAACAACAGGTTTTGAAATCACTGGCGAATTGATTGAAGAGTATTTGGATCTTTCGAAAAACTTAGCGACTCATCGTATTTCTGAAAATGCATCTGGTGATGCGCGCGTTGATATCGTTTTGGACAGCGGTGAATTATTACGCTTAAGCTTAGAGATCCACGAAGGTCGTATCAAAATGGATTTCGGTGGCACATCAGCAGCTAAGACCATTCAACTGACTGAGTCTGCAGCTTACGGAACTTGCTTCCACACCATCAGCAAATACTACGGCTTCACGGATTACGCGAACAGTGGCACTTTCTCGTCTTTAACTGTGACGAAACCTTCTGGTTGCTGGTTGATGGCGAAGTACCCTGCTTCCATCGTCAAAGGTATGAATTCAGGCATCGCGGCTTTACAAGCTGCGATTGAACTGGCGTTGACTCATATTCACTCTAAAAAAGAAAAAGCGTTGTCTTGCTACAGTCCTTTGACTGTGCAGTTCAATGCAAACTCAAGCCAAGCTGTTTTGCGTTTGCAAGGCGGTGAAGGTGCTTTTGCAAATCGTGATGGCGCTTCGGCACATCTTGAAAACATTTCGATTGAAAGAATCGAACGTGAGTTGCCAGTCAAAATTGTACGCGCCGATCGCCGTCAGTCTTTGGGCGGTAAAGGTAAGTTTTCAGGTGGTCGTGGTTTGATCTTCAAAGTGGAAGCTTTGGCAGATGTGGAAACGACTTGGCTTTCAGATTTGACTCTACATCGTCCGCGTATTCCTAAAAATTGCTCACATGGCGATCCATGCGAAGTAATTTTAGATTCAAATGGCTCAACGAAAGTCCTTCCTGTCCTTGGGACCCAGAAGGTTCTAAAAGGCGACGTGTTAACACTCTGCTCTGGCAGCGGTGGTGGCTTCGGTAAGCCAGAAACGCCGGCTTAGTACAGTATTGCACTGGCCTGCCCACTTCAGCTAAAATAGTTATATGAAAAGAATCATCTTATTGATCTTGAGTATGATGTTTAGTTTTTCTGGATTTGCAAAACCAAGTGCAAAGAAAGGTGGGCCTGTGTCGACGGAAGTTTCTTATTTAGCAGGTGGATGTTTTTGGGGTATGGAAGATTTGATTCGCAAACTTCCAGGTATCATCGACGTGAAGGTCGGCTACATGGGTGGTAACGTGAACAATGCCACTTACAACATCGTCAAAACCGGCACATCAGGTCACGCAGAAACAGTGAAAGTCACTTTCGATCCATCGAAGTTGAAATACGAAGACTTGTTGTTGTTCTTCTTTAAAGTTCACGATCCAACAACTGAAAATCGTCAAGGCAACGACATCGGCACACAATATCGCAGCGAAATCTTCTACACATCTGAAGAGCAAAAAGAAACTGCCGAAAGAGTCAAAGCCCGTGTTGATAAATCAGGTGCATGGGGCAAACCTGCTGTGACTAAGATTGAAAAAGCAGGTCAGTTCTGGACCGCGGAAGAATACCACCAAGATTATCTTGTGAAAAATCCCGGCGGTTATACTTGCCACTTCATTCGTCCAATGACGTTTTAAATTTTAAACAGAAAAGAGACACCCTAGGGTGTCTCTTTTGTTATTCTCCGCACGCCTCAGAGATCGCGCCGCTCTTGTCGACATTCACTGTCTTTGCTGTTTCCCACGAATAGACGATTTTATTATGAATACGATCGTAAGCAGCTTGGCGCACTTGCAGCTCTACCAAGTAAGACTTACCTTCGGGCAAGCAGGGATTGCCTTCGACGTTGTCGATGGTCTTAATGATCGTTCGGGTACTTTCCTCTTTGATTTTCGCAGCCGCTGCTTCAACTTTTTTTGTGTGAGCGAATGCTTGAGAAGTCGCAAGAATTACAACGATAGTACTGATGACTGCTTTCATTTCTAACTCCAATTGTTTGCACTCCGACTTCGTCGAAGCAGAGTGCAAAATCACCGAGTTTTGCACAAATGTCCTATTAAAATACGCTAATGGAAATTACTTCTGGATCTCTGCAAGCAAGCCTAGCAATTTCGTTTGCTCGTTGATGACCGCAGGGGCCATCTTGCCGCTGGCTTTCACTTTCATTTTCGCAAGGAATTTCGCAACCGTGCTATCAAGCACCGGTTTTTTACCAAGCTTCAATAACAACTGTTTTGATTGCAATGATTGTTGCAACACTTCTGTTTGCAAGTATTCAAGTTGAGTTGCATTCAAGCAGTCGATATCGAATTCCCAACCTAGCATCATCATTTTCGCTTTACCGACAAGGCTCTTATCGCCGACCTTAGAAACGGAGTCGATAAAGATCAAAGGGAACAAGCTGTAACGAGTTTGCAAAATTTGAATCGCTTTATCTTCATGAGCCATCACTTCGCGTGATGCGCCCGATTGCTGCTCTTCACGCGAAGCCAGCAACGCTTTTTCCATGATCGCATACATCGTCATGTTCGGAAGATTTTTGATGTTCTTTTCGGCGCGAGTTTCCTTGCGATTCACTTGGTGCATTGCCGCTGCCAGCGCGTTGAACGAAGCCGTGCGGTTGTCTTGTGAATTCAGGTCTTTCATATCCGGCTCTGCAAGCACGTTGACAGAATTATCACGTGGGGCAAAACCTTCGATGTCCAAGAAGAATTCCAAAGCCGCTTGTTGCGCCAAAAGATCGCGTTTTTCAGGCTCTGCATCTTGGCCCAAGTTATTCCAAATTTGGAATTCGAAAGACATCATATATTTATTAGATTCAGAAATTTTTCTGAACAATGTCGGCGCTTTCACGATTTCCGTCATCGCTTCACGACGAAGCTGCAAGGCATTCCCTTGGCGAAGGGTATCGTAAAGCTCGTCAGTGATTTGCTTAAGCTCTTCCGTCTTTTTTTCCAACGACGTCATCTTGTCCTTCATTTCTGAAGTCGTGCCGTTCATTTCCGTCGTCGTCTTATTCATCTGACTTGTTGTATTGTTCATCTTGTCAGTAGTGTCCGCCATCTTGCCAGTGGCATCGTGCATATCATCTACTTTTTTAAGCTCACCACAGCCTGATAAAAGGCCTACAACCAAACCAGAAACGATAAGTGTCTTTTTCATGAGCCCTACCTTTCGTAGACGACCGCGCGAGTGTCTACAACTTTGACAGCGGCCCTTCCTAGTCACGAAGAAGCCTCGCAAAGTTCTTTATATTAGAGTTAAGATTTCATAGAGCTATTATTCCAATCTTCATACCAAGAATACGGCAGGCTTTTTAATGTGAGATCGAATGACGCCAAAATAAAAAGGCCTAGCATCGCTAGGCCTCTGTATTTAATTTCTGTAAGGGAATTTCTAAGTGATGATCTTTGCGCCCGTCGCTTCAAGGGCTTTTTTGATCTTCTCGACATGTTCAATGCTTGAAGTCTCGAGAGTGAAATCAATGCGTGTTTCGCGCAGTGAAAGACCTTGTGATACGCGGTCATGCTTCACCTCAAGGATATTTGCTTTTTCCGAAGCAATCGCTTGAGTCAAACGGCTTAAATTTCCTGGCAAGTCGTCAACGATCACCGACAACTCACACAAGCGACCGCGCAAGATCTGACCGCGATCGATAATTTTGCTGACGATGTTTAAGTCGATGTTACCACCGCTGATGATGATGCAAGATTTTTTACCAAGCTCAAGACCACGATGCATAGCTGCTGCCAAAGCGGCGGCGCCAGAACCTTCAGCCACTGTTTTTGTTCTTTCCATCAAGAACACGATCGCTTCAGCAATTTCGTCATCACTAACAGTCACAACTTGATCGACATATTTAGAAATGAAATTTTCATACATCACAGGCGATGGATTTTTAATAGCGATACCGTCAGCGATAGTCGCTGCGCGCTTTTTCTTTTGATCCAAAGTTTGTTTGTTGTACATGCACGCCATACCCGGCGAACGATCACTTTGTACACCAATCACTTTACATTTTGGATTGATCGACTTTACGGCCAATGCCACGCCACTAATTAAGCCGCCACCACCGATGGGAACGATGACAGAATCTAAGTCAGGAACTTTTTCTAGGATTTCGATACCGATTGTGCCTTGGCCGGCGATGACAAATGGATCTTGATAAGGATGAACGAAAGTGTAGCCGTGATTTTTTTCTAATGATTGTGCGTGCTCGTAAGCTTCGTCGTAAATTTCACCTTTAAGGACAACGTCAGCGCCGTAAGATCTGGTGGCTGACGCTTTACTGATCGACGCATTTTCTGGCATCACAATGGTGGCTTTAACCCCCGCCAATGAAGCAGACAGCGCCACACCTTGCGCATGATTGCCTGCGGAGCTTGCGACAACTCCGCGGGCTTTTTCTTCAGGTGTAAGATTAGAAATTTTATTGTAAGCGCCACGGAATTTGAAACTGCCAGTGCGCTGAGTGTTTTCAAACTTAAAGAAAATATCGCTTCCAAGAAGTTTGCTCGCGTTGATGGAGTGACTCATCTCTGTAGGGCAAATAACATTATTCAGTAACTCACGAGCTTTTTTAATATCTTCGAAGGACACTTTCATTGAAGTCACGGCTCCCAATAAGCGGTTAATCCCCGAATAGGGGGATACTCTTTATGAGGTAACACAGACTCGGAACTTCCTCCAGCCTCACTGGAGTAAAGACTTGAGTTCGTGAGCCCCATGGCCCTACTCTCGTCGAAAAAATAAAAGGGTGCAAGGTGCTTTCCGCAGCATTCGCATTCGGTCACAAGATCTCCCTCGAGGGAATTCGCTGTACCGCATACATGGCAAAGTCGGAAGTGAGTTTTAACGTGCATAAGCTTCCTCCTATTTAGATGATAGAGTTCTCTTGTCGTACTTCACAAGCTCGGGTCTCATTTTAAGTTATTGAAATCACGGGAAAAATTTGCCGCTTTTATACAACACGAGGGAAATCTCAAGTGGCCTCGGGGACTTAGGACCAAAGGCGTGTTTTTCTCAGCTAGCCTTAGACTTTACTCGTAAACACCGAAGAGATTGTGAGGAGTATCAATTTGAGTTTATTCACACGACTTTTCCGCATCACTGCAGCACTTCTATTATGTAGCACTGCTATGGCTGACGTTCCGCAGGAACTTCAAACTGTCGTGCTTGAAGGAAATCTGTATGGTCGCTCCTCTTTAGACTTCAATAAAAATGCTAAAAACATCACGTCATTAATTCCTGAAGGTTCTACCGGCACTGTTATCGAAACGCGCAAATTAAAACGCACGGGTTCGTACGGTGTGAAAGTTCGTCTTAGCACCATCGGCAAAGACATGGGTAAAACCACTGCGAAAAAAGATGACGAAGTCTGGGTTTATTATTCGCAAAAAGATCCATGGTTGAGTTTCCAAGATAAAAAAGGCGAAGACATTCAAGACCCAGAAAGCGCACTGACGACGCAAGCAAAACGCGACGGTGAAGGTTTGAAAGCGGATGCCGGTGTTGTTGTAAACCCAACTCTACCAACAAAACGTGATGCTAAAAACTTAGAAAAACAAAAAGAAGAAGACGCTCGTAAAGCTGCAGAAGCTGCCGCAAAAGCCGCTGCTGAAAAAGCGAAAGAGACAGATCCGAATCTTGCGTTAAACAAAGATAAAACAAAAACGGAAGGTGGCTTCCAAGAGACTTGCACGACTTGCCAAACTGGCAATACACGCAACGTTCAAGATTTATCTGACGTCTCTAAGGAAGTTGCGAAGCGCGATCCATCTGCGAAAAAAGATCCAAAAGATCCTTGGGCTGATGATCCGTATATCTCTGGTTATGAAAACAGCAAAGTTGTTGAAAAGACCATCAAGGCTGCAAAACGTTTGAAAGCAAAAAGATCAAAACGTCTGTGCTACAAATACGTTAAGAATGCCCTGCTTGCTGGCGACATGATTGATTCATATCCTCCAGGTGGTTTTGCTAGACAAGGTGTCTCTGACTTGAAAGCTCAAGGTATGGTCAATCTTTTGGATAATCCAAAATACAAAGCATTGATCAAGAAACCGGAAGACGCTCCGAAAGGTGCCGTGCTCGTATATAGAACGGGCTCACAACCGGGTCATATTGAAATTAAATCTGGAAAAGGTTCAGACTCTACTTACATCAGTGACTATGAGTCTAGTAACAACATCCAGAAAACAGTTAAAGGCGTGTACCGTGCTAAAATCGGGAAACCTTACGAACTGATTGGTGTCATGATCTTGCCGCCGGAGAAACTATAATGCGTAGCCTGTTAATGACCTTCTCACTTCTACTTTCGTTGAACGCGTTTGCTGAGTACAAATCGTCTGATGAAATTGTGAAAGAATTCAAAACTTTCACGAAGGCTGATGGTACAAAGGGCAACGAACACTTGGCCGACCTTGTGGCAAAAGTTGATGATGCTGTTAAATACGCGACTGTTGAAAAAGCCTCGTCAGAAGCACTGACACAAATCGTACGCGTGTCTGCAATCACGTTGAAACACGATGACAGTGCAGCCGTGGCGGATGTCCTAATTCCGCTTTATAAAAAAGATTTAAAAGCTTTCAAGAAAGCCTTGAAGACTCTTCCGAAGTCCGATGCGGACTCGCTCTTGAAATCCATTCAAGATGCAATCAAAGAAGAGCAAAACGGCAACGGTTGATTCCTCAACCTCGGGTTGACGGCCTCGACAAAGACGCAGCTCCCCTTTAAAAGCCATCGTTCTAGTGCTCAAATAAAAGTGTGAAAACATTTTTGAGTTGGCTACTTTCAAGCCTTTTTGTTTTGGGATTTTTTTCCGCTTCTGCATTCGCTGCTGAAGATGCAGCTCCTAAACGCAAATTGAAAATGGCTTACACCGACTTCCCGCCTTTCCAAGAAGACACACCCGAAGGCCCCAGAGGTGTTCTGATTGATCTTGCAAAAAAATATGTGAAGCCTACTGGTTACGAAATTGAATTTGTGCATGTGCCGTTCAAACGCATGCCTTCCGAACTTGCGAATGGCAATGTGGATTTGTGGATGGGACTGACTCACTACAAAGAGTTCAAAGGCTCCACTTTGATTGGTTCAAAAACGGTGACAACTCTTGAGCTGATGACCTATGCGCTTGGCCAAGATATTTCGATCAAAACCTTAGATGACTTGAAAAAATATCGTGTCATCACTTACGCGGGCTACACGTACGGTGGCATGATTGAAGAACTTCAAAATCCAAAAAATAAATTTCAAACCATCGAAGTCAAAGATAACGATCAAGCTTATCGTTTGCTTGTAAATAAACGTGCTGATGTCTTTTTGAATTATCGCGCGACTGTCGAAACATGGATGAAAGGCAACCCCACTGTCCAACTTCGTGGCCATCTATTCAAAGCCCTGCCCGTTCATATCGCAGTTTCACGTAAAACCTTTGAAGGTGCTGAAATCCTTAAAAATGTAGAATCCGCTGTGCCAACGGCTGTCGCGGATGCGCCTTGATTTTTTGATCTTGTGAATGCTAGTCTTTCTTTTTCAACAAAGGAAAGACACATGAAAAAGATTTTTGCCGCTAACTGGAAGCTTTTCAAATCTCCGACAGAAACACGCAACTTCTTTAAAAGTTTCAAAGAGGTTTCTGCAAAAGCCACTGGCGACCTTGTGTTCTTTCCTTCTGCTATCAGCCTTGAAGCTGCCAGCGAAACAGTAAAAGGTTCCAACATCGCCTTCGGCGCGCAAAACTGTTACGTGCAAGTCCAAGGTGCCTTCACTGGCGAAAACTCAGCACAAATCGTTAAAGAGCTTGGCGGTCAATACATCTTGATCGGTCACAGTGAACGTCGTCAGTTATTTGGCGAAACGGATGCGTTGATCGCAGACAAAGTGGCATTAACACAAAGCTTGGGTCTGATCCCTATGTTGTGCATCGGTGAAACTTTGCAAGAGCGTGAAGCCACTCACACGTTCCGCGTACTTGAAACACAATTGCTGTTAGGCCTTGCTAAAGCTGACAAAGCTAAACCGATCGTGATTGCTTACGAACCAGTATGGGCGATCGGCACAGGCAAAGTTGCGACTCCAGAACAAGTTGCGGAAACTCACACAGACGTTCACAACATTCTAACGAAAATGGGCTTCACGGCTCCGATTCTGTACGGTGGTTCCGTCAAACCTGACAACGCAGGCACATTGATTAAACAACCTCACGTCAGTGGTTTCTTGGTAGGCGGTGCCTCTTTAGAAGTGGATTCGTTTATTAAGATCGCAAGTGTCTAGTGACAGCGGCCGCGAAATCTAAAGCAGCTAAATAAAAAAAGGGACATCGATGATGTCCCTTTTTAGTTTTTATCTTTTAAAAATCTTAGCGCACGCGAGTACGAAGAATTTCCAGACCTGGAAGTTTATCACCTTGAAGGTATTCAAGGCTTGCACCACCACCTGTCGAGATGTGAGTCATCTTGTCAGCGAAGCCCGAAGCTTCTGCCGCCGCCGCTGAATCACCACCACCAACGATCTTGATTGCATCACTTTCAGCAATTGCCTGCGCAACACCGAAAGTACCTTTAGAGAAAGCTGGGTTTTCGAAAACGCCCATTGGACCATTCCAGAAAATAGTGCCTGCAGATTTTAAAGCCGCAGAATAATTTCTGATAGTTTGCGGACCGATGTCCAAACCCATTTCATCTTCAGGAATCACAACGTCTTTAGTTACGTGTGCGTTTGCAACGTCACCAAATGCTTTTGAAGCCACGTGATCTACTGGCAAAAGAACTGTTTTATCACGAGCTTCAATACGCTCGATCATTTCTTTTGCGAATTTAACTTTGTCAGTTTCAACAAGCGATTTACCAACAGCTTGACCTTGTCCTTTTAGGAACGTGTAAGCCATCGCACCACCGATAACGAAACCATCAACAACATCCATCAATCTTTCGATCACAGCGATTTTGTCTGACACTTTCGCGCCACCCATCACTGCGATGTACGGACGTTTTGGATTTGTTAGCAAAGAATCCAACATGTTGATTTCTTTTTCGATCAAGAAACCAATGCCCTTTTCCTTCATCACTGAAGGCAAAGCGTGGATCGTTGCATGCGCACGGTGAGAAGCACCGAATGCGTCGTTGATATAGATCTCTGCGTAGTTCGCAATTTTTTGTGCGAACTCGATAGAATCTTTCGTCTCACCTTCTTCGTAACGAACGTTTTCAAGAAGGATCAATTGGTTCTTTTTCAATGAAGGCAAAAGATGCACTGGAGCATCTGAATCTGGTTCTTCAACCAAGATCACTTCTGCTTCCAACAAAGTTTGCAAACGTTTCGCAACTGGCTCTAGAGAAAACTCAGCGTCGTCTTTTGATTTAGGACGACCCAAGTGCGAAGCCAAAACCAACTTCGCGCCTTTTTCCATGCAATATTTAATTGTCGGCAAAGAAGCCGTGATACGGTTTTCATCCGTGATCTTACCGTCTTCCATTGGCACGTTCAGATCCAAGCGAAGGAAAACCACTTTTCCTTCCAACTCGAAATCGCGAACGGTCTTAATACCTTTGAGTCCGTTAGAAGCCATGGATTAAAGACCTTTCTTAGCCATGTGAAGAGCCACGTCAACCATACGGTTCGAGAAGCCCGTCTCATTGTCGTACCAAGAAAGTACTTTCACCATACGAGGACCCACAACCATTGTCGTTGCAAGATCTACGATCGATGAATTTTTGTTACCGTTGAAATCAACGCTTACAAGTTCATCGTGCTCAACTGCCAACACACCTTTCAAGGCGCCTTCAGAAGCTTTGATCAAAGCAGCGTTCACTGATTCTTTCGTTACATCTGTTTTTGCTGTGAATGTGAAGTCAACAAGGCTCACGTTCGGAGTTGGAACACGAACAGAGATACCGTCGATGCGACCTTTCAATTCTGGCAACACAAGACCTACGTTTTTCGCAGCACCTGTTGTTGTTGGGATCATGCTGACCGCAGCAGCACGTGCACGGCGCATGTCAGAGTGAGGAGCATCCAAGATTTTTTGGTCGTTTGTGTAAGAGTGAACAGTCATCATTGTACCGTGTTCGATACCGAATGTTTCATTCAATACTTTCGCCAAAGGAGCCAAGCAGTTTGTTGTGCAAGATGCATTTGAAACTACGTGGTGAATAGCTGGATCGTAAGATTCGTGGTTGATACCGTACACCATTGTGATGTCAGCACCTTTTTCAGCAGGGCCAGAAACCAAAACGCGTTTCGCGCCACCTTTGATGTGAAGCATGAAGTCTTCTTTAGTTTTGAATGCGCCTGTGCACTCAAGAACCAAGTCAACGCCCCAATCTTTCCAAGGGATATCAGCAGGATTTTTGTGTTTGCTTACGTGAATCTTTTTGCCGTTCACGATCAAGTTTTCGCCGTCAGTTTTAACGTCAGCATCAAAACGACCATGTGCTGAATCGTACTTCAACAAATGCGCGTTACCTTGAAGGCTGTCCAAAGAATTAATACCTACGATGTCAAAGTGCTCAAAGCCAGCGCGGAAAAGAACACGACCGATACGACCAAAACCATTAATACCAACACGAAGTTTTGCCATTGAATAAGCTCCTTATAAACGAACTTAATATGGTCCCTGGCCAAAAAAAAAGCCAGTCTAGACACTACGTCCTAGACTGGCTTTTTGCCCGTTTTGTGAGCCTTTTTTACCACTATTAAACTAAAGATCGTGATCAGACTTCTCTACTCCAGCGAAGCTGGAGTGCAGACAAGCAATCCCTACTCCGGCGGAGCCGGAGTGTAGACTAGTAACGCGACACGTTCAATGACGTGTAACCATCATTCGAAATCACAGTCACTAGAGCATCAGCGTTGCCGCCCATTGCTTCAGCACGGATATCGATCGTTGTTACGCGGTCACGAAGGTTCAAACGCTCAGACATAGCTCTGTCGCCTGCGTAGAAAGTCGGAGTCGATTGGTACTCACGAACTTGCATTTGACGGCCATTTTCTGTGTAAACAGTCGCTTCGTGGATTTTCATACCAGCTGACAAGGCACGTACTTCGATTTGATCAATTGAAGCTGGACGAGACAATGTCACACGGATCCATTCGCCACCTGAACGACGAGAGATGCTTGATACTTGTACTGACGAACCACTGTTGTTTTGAACAGGAGGCGGTGGAACAGGACGTGATGGAGGTGGAACTGGAGCTGGGTTGTAACGACCTGGTCCTTCGTTGCGACCTGGGCCACCGGCATTTCTGCCACCCCAACGAACTTGAGTTTCTTGAACTTCATACCAAGAGCCATCGCGACGAGTACAAGCAACTCCACGAGTTTCCTCAGTGCGGTTACCAGCGTAGATCACAGATTGGTATTCACGGCAGTATTCGCCAGTGTAAGAGTTGTAACCTTCACGAGTTGAAGTCATACGACCACGAGCACCTGTGCGTGAACCGTAGTTTCTACCGTCCCAGTCGTAGTTGCCATTCAAGCTGCCTTCAAGGCAACGACGTTGAGCTTCAGCAGCTGCACGACGATCGTTTTCGTCCATATTCGCGCCTACTTTATTACCGATCACAGAACCAGCAACTGCACCGATAATGATAGCGGCTGTTCTGCCGTTTCCTTTACCTACTTGCGTACCTGCAAGACCACCGATAACACCACCAATGATGCCACCGATATCTGCTTTAGAAGCGTGTGCTACGCCTGCAGTTTGAGTGATAGAAGCTACAACCAATGCACCTACGATCATTCTTTTTTTCATAAAATAGACTCCTTAGTGTCTAGTAAAATTAAGCGAAAACCTGTAATCCAAACTTTGTGCCAAAGCTGTCGGTGGCAAAATGCACTTGATAATTTTTAGTTATCTTGCGCGCAAAAGGTCCACATCGGCCCAGTTGCCACCCACTTGATTAACATCAAGGAAGTTCAGCACATACAGGCCGTTTCCTTGAATTGCCACAACGCGTGCTGTGCGGTTATTGCGAGGACGGACTAAAACTGTGTCGCCGACGCAAAAACTTTGCCCACAGCCTTTGAGGGCCGCTAAATCATTCGAGGTCCAATTGCCACCAATCGCACCGTTGTCTTCAAACTGAAGAACAAAGCGACTGTAGATATCGATCGCGACAATGCGAACCATTCTGTAATTACGCTGAATATTCAAAAGACGATCACCAACACACGTCGTACCTACACAACCTTTTGCGATGGCAAGATCTTGGCGTGTCCAGTTTCCACCGATACCGCCGTTATCTTCGAAGCGAAGAATTAAACGTGTATCTGGTTGAATACCAACAACTGTGACTTTACGAGAATCTCTGTTGATGTTGTATGCGGTTGCGCCAACACAGATGTCTCCTGAACAACCCGTCATCGCCGCTAAATCAGTCGTCGACCAATTACCACCGATGCCGCCGTTATCTTCAAAGCGCAGAACCAAACGACCCTCTTGTTGTAGACCAACGATCGTCACAACACGGAAATCACGCGAGACATTGAAGAAACGCTGACCAACACAAACACCCTGCATACAACCCGTTGTCGCAGCCAGAGCTTCTCGACCCCAGCCGGCACCGACTCCACCGTTGTCATCAAAACGCAGAGTGAAAGAGTTGTTACTACGATCTAACGCCACCACCGTTACAAGACGGAATTCACGTTGCACGTTATAAAAACGATCGCCAAGGCATACATCACCAATGCAGTTGCCTGGGTATTGTGGCGGACGAGGCGCAGGAGGTGCCGGTGGAGCTGGTGGACGCGGTGGTGCTGGCGGTTGTCCCGGCGGAAGTGGTCTTGGCAATTCAGATGTTTGCACTGAAAGCTTCGGAACACCTGAAGACGAAATCGCTTTCACTTCGATGTCCGCTTCCGCTTGGAAAGATTCACCGCGAACTTCAATCGAAGCAATCGCTTCATTGATATTTAAATTTTCAGAAACGATTGTTGCGCCCACACCTTGTGGATCAAGATCTGTGAACTCGCGAACGGCAAGACGTTTACCACTGGCAGTGATGACTTGCCCTTCATAGATTTTGATTTGGCTTTTTAAAACTTTGATTTCAATACGCGTTAAAATAACAGGTTGTTGTAAAGCGATCTTCAACATCGCTCCACCACTCTTACGAGTGACCGAGGTGACTTGTGCAACGCCTTCATATTGAGTCTGCACAGGACTTGGAGGATTTTGCGGCTGAGGTTGTTGCGTCGTCGGAGGAAAAGGCACCGGTGACGGCGTTGCCGGCTGTTGATCAGGCGAATCAAAGCCCGGAAGATCGACAATAACTTCCTGAGCATGCGCAATGCTTGCAACTTGAACGATCGCAATCGTGGCTAACAAGCCTTGTTTTAAAAAACGCTTCATGATCACTCCATATTTGGAACTTCGGTGTGCACATTCCAAACTTCGTGCCGTTTAATAGAGTGACCAAGGCCCCCGTAAAAACCATTTAAACCTTCGACACCTGTCTGAAACTTAGACACTAAGCTCAAACACGGCGCCTTTAAGGGATTTTCGGGCATAAAAAAAGGGTTTGCGGATGAACGCAAACCCTTCTTCATTTGTGCGATTTTCTTAACGAAAATTAGTAACGGAAGCTGCCCCAAGTGACATAGTGATTGTCACTGATACCGCTTTCAGATTTGTAGCTTTTTACTGCGCGCAAAACCAAATCCGTACCTTGTTGCAAGTCGTTCAATTGCAAAACTTCTTGAGACGTTTGTTCCAGCGAGTTCAACTGGATCGTACGCAAAAGTTTGCTGTTACCATCTACCAACAAAAGCTCGAAGCCTTGATACGACTCACTGACCATTTCACCATTGATCGCTTTGAAAGAGCGAGAGTTCACGGCACTTTCAAGAACGTATTGTCCTTGGCCATTTACCAATTCACATTTCACAAGGCTGATTGTCAAAGCGTCGGCTTTTTTGTTCATTTGAACTTGCATACCTTGACCGTAATCACTTGCTTTATCGCAAGAGCGTCCAGAGCCATCTACTACTTTTCTAAGTTCGTTTGCGTTTGCTGCATTCATCGCCAAAAACGCTACTGCCACTGCCAGAAGTGCCTTCATTCAAATCTCCTTCACTGATTGAAAACGCTGAAGGTTTAGCACAAGCCCCCGGCTTTGTGGGAACTTTGTGAATGCAAAGAAGAAATATTCATTGCGCCAAAGAGTTCGACATAAGTTCACAATTGGAATTACCAGGGATTCAATGGAAATAAATTGTAAGGGAAACGAAATAGAAAATTAGACGACGTACATCAATAAACACATGTACTGGCACGCACTTCCGCCAATCACGAACATGTGCCAGATCCCGTGACCGTGCGGAATTTTATCGTCATTCAAGAAGAAATAAAAACCGACAGCGTAAGACAAAAAGCCCAACATGATCATCGCAAAACCCAACGGCGGAACCGAGCGCGCTAAGATATGAATCACCGGCAACACGGTTGAACTCATCGTCAGATAAATCATATTTGGAACAAGGCGATTATCAGGCTTAAAGAAAATCTCAATCAAGATTCCAGCAGCCGCCAGAGTCCACACGGTTGAAAGCACGGTCCAACCACGCAAGCCTTGAATGGCTAAAATCATATACGGCGTATAGTTGCCTGCAATTTTTAAATAGATGCCGATATAGTCAAGTCGACGAAACAGTTGTTTCGTTGGACCGTGAGACGCGTGATACAGAACAGAGATGATGTAGATACCCACCGTCGAGATGCTATAAATTGAGCAGGTGATAATTCGCGACATATCGTGTTTCAGCAAAGCTGAAAACATCAACAAGCACACCCCGCACGCAGCCAACAGGCCCGCGGCAAGATGACTAAAAACATTAAAACGTTCTCCGTCTTGAACTGCGATCTTCATTACTTTTAAGTTAAAGCTCTTGCGTCCCTGTAGCAAGACACTTCAGGACCCTTTCGCAATTTTTTTTGCATTTCCACAAATGACGTCTGCGTAAGTCGATTCCCTCTTCACGGTCTCGGTATGGTGAATAGCAAAGAGGACAAACGAAATGAAAAACTTAAGTCAGCACGCGCTCATGTTTGTTTTGGTCTTCGGGCTTGTTGCTTGTAACCAACACCTGGGTGATTCTTTCGATTCACAAAACACGACCGGCATCATCAATGGGCAAATTAAAACCGTGCGTGATACGCCTGCCTCGAAGGCCGTTGTGATGATTGAGCTTTTAAACGCCCGTCGTGGCGCCATTACATTCTGTACTGCCACTTTAATCGGAGCTCATACAATTTTAACGGCAAGCCATTGCTTTGATCCAATGGTGATCCCGGGCCTTGCGGGATTTCGTGTTCTTTTTGAAAACACTTATACGACCGCTGGACAACGTGAGGTGCGTGAAGGACTCGCGTTCGTTCGCAATCCTGATTACAACAGCAAAAAAGTTTACGACCATGATATCGCGATCGGTGTGTTCGCAGGTACAATACCTCAGGGCTTTAGCACAGTGGCGATCGACAACAACATCAACGCCAATTATTCCAACATGCTGACATATGCTTATGGTTATGGACGTACCGTCGACTACACCGGCGCACCGAATGAAAATCTGCGCTATTCAACTGGCACTTTGTATCGTGGCGTTTTGAAGATCGATAACTTCTATAAAGAAACTCCCGATCGTTATTATACGTTAGTAGATTGGCCCAGCCATCTTTGCCAAGGCGACTCAGGCGGCCCACAATTCTACGACAAAGACGGAGTCTTAAAAGTGATCGGCGTGAACTCAGCCTCTTTTGGTGAAAAACTCCCCAACGGCGTACAAAGCTGCATGGGCAGATCCCAAGCAACCAAAGTCGCCCCATTTTTTCCATGGATCAAAAAAGAAGAGAAAAGACTATTACAACAAGCTTTAAGGTAAATTCGAGAAATAGACTTCACTACTCCGACGAAGTCGGATTGTAGACCAGCCTAGCTTACCACTGAATTTTCGGGAACATTTTAAGCGCGTTCTTGCGCGTTTGTTCAGCCAGTTGCTCTTCAGTGATGCCTTTTAATTCCGACACGAATTTCGCGGTGTGCACCACATAGGCTGGCGTGTTTTTCTTTCCGCGCATTGGAATAGGCGCTAAGAACGGTGAATCCGTTTCGACGTGAATGCGATCTAGCGGCAACATTTTTACGATCGCACGCAATGAATCCGCATTTTTGAAAGTCACAACACCGCTGATAGAAATATTAAAACCTAAATCCAAAGATTCACGTGCAAGCATTTCCGTACCCGTGAAGCAGTGAATGATACCAGTCACTTCGCCTTTGAATTCTTTTAAAATCTCAACCGTGTCTTCGTCGGCATCGCGCGTGTGAATTTGCACAGGCATTTTCGTGCGCTTCGCAATTTCAAGTTGTGCGCGGAAGGCTTCTTTTTGCTCTTCACGTGGAGATTGATCGTAATAATAATCAAGACCGATCTCGCCAATCGCAACAACGACTTTATCGCCGGCGTGTTTTTCAATGAAGGCACCAATTTCTGGTGTATAGACTTTGCCATCGTGAGGATGCACACCCAAAGTGCAATACACTTCAGGGTAATATTGATTGGCGATATCAAGCACTGTTTGGAAATCACCCGGTTCAGTACCGATTGTGATCAGACGACGCACGCCAGCCGCTTTCGCGTTTTGAATAGCGGCATCAACGCCTTCTTCCAACATATTCAAATGAGAGTGTACATCAATCCATTCAAGCATGACTCAATACTACCTTAATTCTTTGCTCGTCACAAAGTACTCTTCCATCACAAGTTGCGGATCACGATTTGAGGCAATGGCTTGCTCAGCTTGAAACGCTCCTTGCGTGAGTTTTAAAAGCATCTGACGATCTTTTTCGGCTAAGGTCTTAATAAGCTCGGCCTGGTCGATATTTACGACTTGGTTTTTCGCATTTTCTTGAAGGAAGATCGCATCTTTAAAGAACCCTGCCCAGTAAGAAACCAGACGCTGTCCTTGCGCACGGTCTTTAAATTCCGAACGCCAGAATTCATTCATGATGAAATCATCATCTGCCAAAAAGACGTTCAAGATCTCGACTGATTTTTGACGAAGCTCTAACTCGGGTCCATCTTGCAACTGCGCGAGTTTTTCAAAACTTCCACCCGCTGCTTTCAACGCCCATGTCGGTGCTTTCACACGCTTCGCCAGTTCTTCCATCGTTAATGGTTTAAACTGCACGATACGTGAACGCGAACGAATTGTCGGCATAATGCCCGCGACACTTGGAGCAATCAAAAAGAAGAATGTCCCTTCAGGTGGTTCTTCCAAAGTTTTAAGAAGAGCATTCGCTGTTTGTGCATTCAATGCATTCGCCTGATCAATGATGATCACACGATTGCCGCCCAAACTTTTCAGACTTAAGAATTCGATGATTTCTTTGGCCTGCTCCATTTTGATTTGTGCACCGGCTGGAGCAATAATGCGCAAGTTTTCGTGCTGACCTTGTGCCACACGGAAACATGACGGACATTTGCCGCAACCACGAGGACTTTGTGGGCACATCAAAGCTTGCGCAAGGCCTACGGCTGTCATTTTTTTACCGACGCCACTCGGTCCCACAAACAAATAGGTCTGACCCGGCTTTCCAGCCTCGAAGGAATCAATCATCTTTTTGATGATGCCTTGATGTCCTAAAATGAAGTCGACCAATCTTGCCATGAGCTCTCAATTTCCTATTTTAAAATTCCGCGCTCTTGCAAAGCATTCAACAACTGCAAGTACAAGCCGTCTGGAGTTTCGCGCGCATCCAAAACCAACCAACCCTGGGGGTCGTCTTTGGCTTGTTTCAAGAAAGATCTGCGCACTTTTTCGTGAAAGGAATCTGCTTCCGATTCAATACGATCTTCACTTTCACCATTCTGCGCGCCACGACCTTGACGGCGTTTGCGCGACTCTTCAACAGAAAGATCCAAAAGAATTGTCAGGTCTGCTTTTAAACCGCCGGTTGCGAAAGTATTCAAATTCACAACATCCGTTTCAGAAATTTCGCGACCGCCACCTTGAAAGGCCACAGAGCTTGCTGCGAAACGATCGCACAAAATCCATGTTCCTTGTTGAAGTTTAGGACGAATGACTTCTTCAACGTGCTGGGCACGTGAAGCGATATACAAAAGCAATTCAGTGCGAGGCAATGGCGCTGGTCCGTCAGTACGCAAAATCATATTACGGATTTCATCACCCAGTGGTGTCCCACCCGGTTCACGCGTGCGGTGAAAAACGACTCCTCTTTTTTGCAGCTCTTTTTCAAGCGCCGCCATCAAGGAACTTTTCCCCGAGCCGTCCAAACCCTCGAAAACTAAAAATGCCATTGTGACCCCTCAGCAAACACCGCTCTTTGTCGGCCATAGCTCCCGCCCGGTCAACTAATCGCATCGCGCCATTGCTTCAAGAGTAGCTTGCTTACTTTTCTAGCAACCAATCACCCTTGGAATTCTTATGATACTTAAAAACACCTGCTGGAATTTTCTCGGACGTAACTGTTTGCCCGGTTTGTTCGCGAATCAATTGAATGGCATTGCCAAAGTTAAACTGGCGTTCGCGGCTTGGATTGACTGTGCCTGCGATCTTCACCATCAACTTGCGTTGTACGGGCGGATAGGTCGTCACTTTCACCGCGGCGACTGCCAAGTTTTCATTCTGAATTGTGACCTCATCGATCTCAAATTCAGAGTTCTTTTTCATGTAAGAAACATACGCATTTTTTAAAAATTCGGACTGAGTGATGTACTCGTCAGCTTCCTTTTGGATCAGCTCATTGAACTGAGTTTCGGCGTCAGCTAAGGCGAGCTTTTTAACTTGGCTTTCGTTCGATGTGCAGGAGCTTAAAACCAGGACCGATAGAACCGCGAAAAGGCTTAGGATTTTATTCATATATTTGAGTTTAGGGAGGTCTCGGGGCTAAGGACAAGACTGCGTTGCGTCAATTAAGGCTTTGTGATTCTGTGGGTCACTTTAGGGTGGACGAAGCGCCCCCTTTATCTCTATATTCTGGGTCTTTGGGAGATCTTAATAATGAATACTTTCGTTGGTATTATCCACATCATCGTAGCCCTAGTTGTTATCGTTCTTGTATTGATCCAAGACTCTAAAAGCAATGGCGCTTTGGGCATGGGTGGCAGCTCTGGTTCGAACTCTTTGTTGGGTGCAACAGGCGCGCAAACTCTTGCAAGCAAAATGACTGTTTGGGCATCTATCATCTTCGCGATCACTTGCCTTACTTTGTCTGTTTTGACTTCTTCTAAAACGAAATCAGTTGTTGATACTTTGCCAGCTGCGGCTCCTGTTCAACAAACAGTTCCAGCGACGGCTCCAGTTGGTGCGGATGCTTCTCAAATTCCTGAAGCACAAAAAATCCCACAAACTCCGCCAGCAGTTGAAGCAACTCCAGCTCCTGCTACAAAGTAGTACAACCCTACTTAGTTCTTCGCTATAGTTTTCCTATGGCGAAGAACAATTGGTTGATTGCATCTCTTATCGGTTTCGGAATCTTGAGCGTAGCTCTTTCTATCTTCATCGCATCCCGCACTGAAAAACAAAAACCAGGTGAAGCGCCTCTTGCGCGTATCGAACTCAATCTTGGTAAAGTCTTCGTTCTTCGCAAAAACATGACCCAAAAAGAAACTTTGACGAAAAGAGCGTCGTTGTTTGCATTGGATTCCGTTGAGACAGGTCCTGATGGCGACGCCACAATGGACTTCGATTCTTCTTACCGCATTCGTGTCGAAGAAAATTCTTTAGTGACGTTGGACGAAGAAAGCGATCGCACAGTGATCATCATCAAGCGTGGTGACGTCCAAGTAGAAAACTTCGGCCGTGAAGGCACAGTCTATGTTTCTCGCGATGGCGTTCGTTGGACAGCCACGGACTACGAAACGAATTATAAAAAACAAGCTCCGCAACAAAGTCTTCCAGATCTAGCGCCAACGGCTGACGCTTCACCAGAAATGATCAGCGGCCGAGTCGAAGGCGGTCTTACTTCCGAAGCGATTCAAGAAACATTGCGCTTGCAACGTGCTTCGTTCTTTAAGTGCTACACACAGTTATTGCAAAGAACTCCAGGTGTGGTTGGCCAAGCTTCAATTAGTTTTACTATCGAAAGATCCGGCAAAGTCTACAACGCAGAAATCGCCTCATCGACAATCAACGATGCGAATTTCAAAAAATGCCTGATCGATGCCATTCGCCGAGTCGATTTCAAATCATTCACGGGCGACGCCATCTCAACAGTCTTCCCTCTTAAATTCGAATAACTACATCCATACCCTTTTTCGTCGGAGTATTTTATACACGCAGTTCAGTAACAACAACTGCTATTTGTTTTTCGAATATGCACAATTTGCTGCTAAGGCAGAAATTTGCCTGTGCGTAGGCGGCCTTCGTCGGCGCATGGATGCGCGAACCGAAGCGAAGCTTCGGCGACGATTGAGCCCGGATGGCGTGCCGCCGAAGAACAGGTAAAGTTCTGCCTTAGTAGCAAATCCCCGCTTTAACGATAATCGTGTAAGTAGTCGATGCGCTCTGGAATCCAAGGCTCATGGGCGCCTTCCATTTCGTAGACTCTTCCTTCAACCACTAATTTTTCTTTCAGTGGTGCGACCGTTGGTGAGTACGATGGATACAGCAAACCTTTTTCGACGAAGAATGCGCGGGCTTCTTCATAGGCGGCTTGACCAAGGACTCCGCGACGAATGAATTCGTCAAAGCTCTTCATCAATTCTTCTGGTGTGTAGCCGTAGTTGTAGATCATGTCTTGAAGGACTGAATACAAACCTTCCAGGCCAATGCGACGGTCTTGGAACAAATCAAGAGCGACTTGGAACGTGTTGTAGGTTGCAAGCGTTCTGCGACCAAATTTCAAATAGTAATCAGGGTCCGTATCCGTCGCTAAATTGATATAGATTTTTTCAACCGGATCATTTTCTGGAATGCTGGCTTGCAGTTCCAAGATCGTATCCACTTGCTCGCCTGAAACATTT
Organism: Bdellovibrio sp. NC01; assembly: GCF_006874625.1. Lineage (NCBI taxonomy): Bacteria > Pseudomonadati > Bdellovibrionota > Bdellovibrionia > Bdellovibrionales > Pseudobdellovibrionaceae > Bdellovibrio > Bdellovibrio sp. NC01. The sequence goes on along the minus strand of NZ_CP030034.1, from coordinate 1,009,583 downwards.
AATCTTTCAAGTGTCGTGCGAATTTCATGCGCACCTAAACGACGTGAACAGATATCTGAATAGAGATTATAAATGATCGCATCTGTTTCACTGTCATCGCCCCAACAGATTTGACGAACCGTTTCGCCTAAGCGCGTGCGCAGTTGTAACAACGCTTGCAACTTATAGCCGACCTGTTTCGTTAAACGCCAAAAGCGACCCGGACGAAGATTCGCTAAATTGTCTTTATAAAAGCAACCAAACGGTCTGATATTATCCAGTGAGAATTTTTCCGAAATTCTTTCTTCCATCTGTGGCGGTGATGCCGTGATGAAATAAATCGGAAAATACATGTAACCTTTTTGTTGCTTGCGATACTCGGAAAGCGATTGCAACAAAGTGTTCGTGCCAGGAACGTTTTTCTTATTCAAAGCTTTTTCAAGAATCGTCGTCATCAAACCCGACAACGAATCAATGGCCGTATCAAGATAGGTTTTATCGAGATCCCACAAGAAGACCTCATCATGACTCTTTTCCATTCCCTCAGAAACGTAACGGAAAAAAACCACATCGCCATTCATTTCACTTCGTTCACGCCAATCAGCCATGAACTTATACTAGATTTTTAAGGTGATGTTTGCAACACCGACGACGAGCAACGAAGAGAAAACTCATTTTACGGCGTGCTAACTGAAGCAGCCTGTGCCTGGGGCCGGATCTGCCATCTGGCGACAACGCACCTGAGCTTTTGAGCACTTCACTCGTAAATGGAAATGATTATAGTGATTCTTTTCGGGACGAAGGCGGCGCAACAATTCATAAGCGTCTCCGGCCTTGTCTTCCTTTTTGATATCGCCTGTTTTGATCGCGTATTGACACAAAGAGTTCTTCAAAGATTGGTGAATGAAAATACGGTCTACGTATTTAGAGCTTACCGCATATTTCAAAAGCTTCCACTGCTCTTCAACCATCCAGCTATCCAAAACTCTTCCGGTCTTTCCGTTTTGCAAAGCAGAGAACAAGTTGCCTTGGATTTTTTGATCTTTAAAATAAAACGCAATATCCGCATCCAAACCATTTTGATGAGACGCATGCGTTCCAAGCTTTCCACCGGTCTTCGCTGACACGTCACCAATTGGCAAAACGTAATTAGGAATAAGCTTGCGCGTGAACTGACCCATTTGTCCGATCAAGTACACGATCTCTTGCGAACCGTAATATCTTTCGCGCTTTGGATTCACAACATGAAATCCCGCTGGAGAATGAGATCTCTCGTACGCTAAAAGATTCGAAGCATTTTCAAGACGACCCTCTTGGCCTTTCTTAGTTGGGCTGATCACTTGATCAAGCTTTTGCCCCTTTAGCTCAGGAACTTTGTTGTCGCTTGTTTTTTTGTTATTGATCACCTTGTCGATGTCGCCCGCGATATCACCTTGGTAACGACCCGCTAGTTCTGCTTCGTCTTCACCTTCATCGGCTTCATCTTCTTCTTCTGGTTTCACAACAGGCTTGCGAACTTCTGGCTTCGCAGGAGTTGTCGGCTTTGACGGTGTCGCAGGTTTTGCTGGCTCAGGTTTCGTTGCCGGAGCAGCAGGAGTCGACGGTTTTGTCGGAGTTGCCGGTTTCGTATCCACTGGTTTTGAGTCAGCAGGCTTTGTTTCAGCCGGCTTGTTCTCGCTAGGTTTTGTCTCTGCAGGTTTCGTCGGCGCAGGTTTTTGCTCTGCTGGTTTTGTTTGTGCTGGAGGAGTTGTCGTCGCGGGCTTATCTTCCTTTTGGTCGGCTGAATGATCTTCAGACACAACGGGAGTTTGCGCCGCAGCTTCTTGATGGCTTTCTACTTGATGGTGATAAACCTTACCGCGGAACTCAATATAGATATCAATGAAAGAAGTGTCGCAGCTATAGTTCTTGCCTAAGCACGTGGCTTTCGCACCCATTTTCACTTCGGGTGGCAAGCTAGCCTGTTCTTTGGTTGCTTGGAAATAAACGAAACCTTGAGAGTCCGCTTGGCCTTCCATATCCACATTCACGACAAAAGAATTTGCGCCATCCAAAGGACGAACGTTTACTTTACCGCGAAGGGCAAGACCCTTTTTAGAAGCATCAAACTGCGTGTACATGTCAGTCACAGAAGTTGCGCCGTGAACTACGTCGTAGCTGCCCTCTTTGCTGACTGTTGGAGCTGGTGGAGAATAAGTCGTTGTGACAGACGTCTGCTCATCCCGGCTCGCTGGAGCACAGGCTGTAAGGAACAAGGCTAAAAAAAGAAAAGGCCAACAGACGATCTTCATCCTGTTGGCCTAATTTGCAGATTCTATGCTCCCTGTATTCAAATTAAAAGGGGCTAGATCCAGAAGGCGCTGTCTAACTTTAAGACACCGCCCCCATTTGTGGTCTTTCGACTACAGAGTCGGAGTTGGACAGTTCAAAGCGTCCACTTTTTTCTTCAACAACAACGCCCACTCAGAAGTATGGTCTTTCACCAAAGTGTCTTTCAAAGTTTGCAGAGTCGATACGTTTTCGTAAGTCGTACCGTAAGCACCAACGATTTGTTGACCACCACGACACATTTGTACAAGCACGCGGTCTTCTTGGCGGTTGTCGTAGATGTATGGTTCGATCATCGAGCAGAATGATTCAACAGCAGCCAAGTGATCAACCGCAGTTGTCCAACGATTCCAAACGTCTTGAAGTTCACGGCAAGAGTTCGTGTATTCAGCACTGCCTTTTTTCAAGTTCACAGCATCGTAGATACGTAATTGGAAAGCGTCATCCCAGTCTTTGTCAACTTGGCCTTTATTAACGATCAAACCACCCCAAGTTGTGTTCACAGGGTTTTTACCAGAAGCCGTCATTGAGTAAGCTCTTTGACGTACGCTCGCAAGCCCTTCTTTAAACTTCGTCACTGCACCTTTGTGCAAGTTTTGAGTGTAAGTGAACCAAGCCATAACTGGTGAGTTGATGCCCATAGTGCGTTGACCGAACAAACCTGAACGAAGACGATCCATCTCTGAATCGATTTCCGATTGTGTGAAGTTTGTCGCGTATTTTTTCAAGTTATCCAAAGAGCCCGCAACGCGTTCTGCTTGCAATTGCTTTTTGTTCAAAGCCATCAACTGAGTTTGGAATTGATTGTAGTCTGGGCTTTGTTTCAACTCTTGGTCCAATTTTTCTTGGGCCATTTTTACGATACGTTTAGAAAGACTAGCTGATTGCTCAACAGACTCAACAAACGATTTTGTCGCTTTCGCGCACACAGAGAAGTCAGAGTTGATTGTGAATTGCGAAGTCGCGAATTGGTTCAAGCTGTTCACTGCGATTTGCGCAGAGAATTTCAAAGCACGCGCTTCTGCGATGCTTGTTGAACCGTAAGCAACCATAGCTTTATCAACAGAACCCAACATTGTGTTAACATAAGAACCTTGTTCTTGTGTCATCGCAGCCAATTGGATACCGATTTGGCAGATCTTGATATCGTCGCTAGTGCTTGTCACAAACGTTTTATCATTCGCCAATTGAGTCATCGCATTTGCAAGGTCGTTATCCATTTGCAAAGATGTCGAGCTCAAAGCATTTTTTCTAGTTACCAAGTTGTTCAATGGTTTAGACAAACTTTGGATTTTTGCGCTGAAAGTAGATTGCGAAGAATTGATCTCTGAAGAGATTTTCGCCGTTTGTTCATCACGGTTTTTGATCAAGAATTTATATTTTTGATCCAAACGGATGAATTGGCAGGTATTCTCAACAACCGCACGACGTACTTGAGCGTCTGCAATCTTAGTCGAGTTTTCAGTCACGATTTTGTTCATCGAGCTCAATGCGCCTGTGATCACTGAACCACCCACGATGAATGGAACAGCGGCTGTACCACCCGTCATAGTTGCAGCCATCAAAGCGTATGGAGTCAAACCGTTAACGATATCATTCAACGCCAACGCGATTTGACCACCGCTCATGTTGTCACGGCAGTTTTTGTTGATCAAATCAGAGTTTGCGAATGAAGTTGCCAATGTGTTAGCTGCGCGGATCGCAATGTCCACGTTGTTAACGATTGTCGATGCATTTTCAGGAGTTACTGAATCTGGATTGTCCAAGTAACCTTGAAGAGCTTTAACTGCATCACTGATTTTCTTATTATTGTCTTGAACAGCTTGAACGTTGAAGCCGCTGTTGCCACCGCAAGATGGAGAACCCACAGCTTGATTCAAAGAGTTCACCGCAGACAAGATGTCAGCTGTCTCTGTATTTTCAAACAAGTTACAACGGAACTCACCTTTAAGATCTGATTGCTTCATGCCCGTGCCACTGCCGCCCGTTGAAGGACGTTGTGAGCCTGAAGAACCCGATGAGCCAGAAGAACCCGAACTGCCCGAGCCAGAGCTTGAGCCAGAACCTGAACCGCCTGGGATTCTTGGTTGAGTTGGGAATAAATCATCTACAGAAGTACCCGTAGTTGGTGTCGTTTCAATTGGGAAAAGACTTGTGTCGATTCCTTGCACTTGAACTTGGGTAGAACCTGCTTTCGCAGCGAAGACCTGCGTAGCCTGGAACTGAATAAGAGTGATAGCGGCGATGCCGAGACGACCCCATTTCATAGATACTCCTTTAAAAGGTTTTTTAAATCCGCTTTTGGCCTGTGCGAAACCAGTGCCAAGATCGAAATATCTGTAAAATGAAGTAGAAACCCTAGAAGTGTTAGCCGTTTAAACAACCTTTGAAAAAAGGTAAAAACTACTGCTCAAGGTACTTAAGCAGTCTTTGGCGAAGTTCGCCGTTGTTGATCTCATAAAGATTGCCATGCTTACCTTCGGGAATGAGCCATAGTTCTTTAGGATCTTTCGCCGCTGCATACATTTGTTCTGAGCTTTGATATTCCACTGCGGGATCTGACGTTCCATGAATGAACAACATCGGGATCGGCGCAATCTGGTCGATCGGCTCAGGTGAGTATTTATCGCTTACAAATAAGTAACTCACAGGTTGCAGCCACCATGTCCACCACTGGCGCTTGAGCACTCGGCGGGACATCTCTTTATAAGAAGAAAAACTGCCTTCGATAATGACCTTGCTGATCGGAATGTCTTTTTTGATTTCTTCCACTGTGCGCATCGCAATCACGCCACCCAAGCTGTGACCATAGATGATAAGAGCGCGTTTATCTTTCTTCTCGTGCAACCATTCGGCCGCAGCAATTCCCGCTTCCACCGTAGATTCAGGAGTCGGCGAACCAGTTGATAAACCATAACCAGGATAATCAAAAATAAAATAGTTGTAGCCGGCATCTGGCATCCAACGAAGCATCAAGAAATGCGACGTTATATTTTCCGCGTTGCCATGAAAGAACAGCACCGTGCCTTTATTCACCTTTTGTGTCGTGGCAAAATACCAACCATGAATCTTGTTACCTGAAAGAGTCGTCAGAAAGACGTCATCGTATTTCATGTTAATACGAACCGGATCAAAAAGTTTGTTCTGCACCGGCATATAGAAGAACGACTGGCAGGCCGTTAAAAGAAGCAATGCGCTGAAAAGTAAAATTCTACGGCATACCTTCGAGAAATTCGTCATACTTGAATCATGAAGCGTTTTGAACACCAATGGCAAGATTTTAAATGGGTCGATATTGAAGCTCCGACGAACGAAGATTACCTGCGTTTGGCCGAGGAGTTTAAACTCCCCTATCAAACTGTCGCGACCTCTTTAGATCCTGAACATCTGCCGAAGTTTCAGTGTTTACCTAATGACGTTTGCTTCATGATTTTACGCTTGTTCGACGTAACGGCGAAAGCCAATGCCGGCACCATGCAGGATATCTCGACGAAGCTTGTGATTTTCTTCGGTAAAGATTTTGTCTTAACGATTCATCGCATGGACTTGCACTGTGTGAGTGATAGAATTATGAAAGCGCCCTTCGAGAAATTGACTTTGGATGAACTTATCAAAAGCCTTTTCCGCGGAGTGATCGCAACTTACGACAAACCTTTGGATGAATTAGAAAATAAAACCGAAGTCATTGAAGGACGCGTGTTTGCGTTCCGTCGTCGCAATATTTTGCGCGAAGGTTTTCATGTGAAACGCAAAGCTGCGGTTTTTAGAAAGATCTTTAAATTTACTGCAGACGTTTTCAATAAATTAGCGACCTTCCCAGGCCACGACTTCGTTAACAACATGTCGGAAACACGCGAGCCATTGGAACGTTATACTTATTATGCCGATGCCATTTTTGACGACATCACAGGTTTATTGAATCTGCATCTGTCGATGATGTCACAGCGTACGAACGAAGCTTCGTTTAAAACCAATGAAGTCATGCGCGTATTAACGGTTGTGTCCATGTTCTTCTTGCCACTGAATTTCATCGCGGGAATTTACGGAATGAACTTCGAACACATGCCAGAGCTGAAGTGGATTCATGGTTACCACTTCACTCTGGGGTTGATGGCATTCATCGCCATCATGATCTTGATTTGGGTTTACCGCAAAGGTTGGCTGACGAAAGAAGACCTTTAAGTTCTGGCGCGTGCCTGCACGAATGAATAGAAGAACACAGCGTTCGGGTCGTTTGCGACCTTCGCCATTTCTTCTTTCATGCCGCTGACCACTTCTTCGCTGACAAGTTTTGCTGCGATCAATTGGTCGCTGGCGCTAAGAAGTAATTCTGCCCAGTATTCGATGCAGTCTTTACGCGCTTGTGGGTAACGATTATCCAAGAACCAAGTTTTTACTTCGGTTTGAATATCTTGATAGCCCAATTGCATAAAGAAGTTACCCAGTTTTGCGCCAACAAACGGATCACCATGCTGTTCAAGTTGGTATTCATTGAAAGCCATCCAGTACTTCCACACGTTCGGAGAATACGGATCAAGAAAAAAGGAAGCGTTCATCACTTCAGTCGCATACACCACTGAACCCGGACGAAGCACACGACGAACTTCTGACAAAACACGAATTGGATCTGGAACGTGTTCTAGAATCCAACACAAGTAAGCACCATCGAAAGAGTTCGCTTGGAAATCCATTTTCGTTGCATCCATCTCTTGCAGATGAAAGCGACCGTTTGTTCCTGGCAAAGAAGCCAAGCGATGTTTTGCTGCTGCCAATTGTTTGGTGCTGCGATCAATGCCCGTCAATTTGATGTCGGGAAAACGGCGCAGAATGATTTCACTTTGTGCGCCAACGCCACAACCAACTTCCAACAAATCTTTGACGTGCGAAAGGTTCACATTTTGATAAACAGTAAATTCGCCGAAACGCGCCTGTTTACGCAAACGCTCTTGTTCATCTTGCGAAAAGCCGTGCAGATAAGGAAAGTCAGTCATGAATGCACCTCTCTCGGCTGATCTCAGCCACTAGTAGTAATTAAACAACTGAAGGGAGTACTGCTCAAGGAATCTCTGGTTGCTATATGCCGCGCGCACGCCCCAAGTCTTAGAAAAGCTGTATTGCGTTTCCACACTCGTTTTAAAGTAGTCCTTAACATCCCACGACGAATCGCGACGATATTGCACACTGGCTAGCGACAACAAATACGGAGTCCATTGATAATGGGCCTCTACAATCGGTCCTATTCCGCCCCACAGTTGATTTTCTGAGTGCGCACCAAGATAGTGGCCCTCAACCGAAAGCTGTGCACTGATATCGAAGTCGTCAACCAAGAAAGTCCATCCACCTGCCATTCTTAAAATAGCCTCTTGTGTCGGAGCGAAGTTTTCATTGTAAGTTCTTTCGACCCCTAACTTAAATCTCCACGAGTGATCAGGAATTAAGTACGACCAGGGTGAAGCCGAAATCAGCTCGAAAGCTGCGAAGTTTTCAAGTTGGAAGACGTCGCCATCCTTACCAGAAAAACTATCACCATATGAAAAATCTAAATCAAAGAAACTGATTTGCGAATAACTTGGATAGCCTACTGCGGGATCTAAACGATCATGCAAAGCAAAACGATGCGACAACAACGCGAAGTCTTTATCTTCGGTATTGTGACGATACCCCACGCCCCAACGACCTGAAGGATGCGCAAGATGAGGACGCTGTTCTGGCACGGGATCAATGACGATCTTTGCAGGTTCATCTTGAATACCGGCACGCTTATCTAGAATGCGATTTTTCAATTGGAATTCGCGACTGGCTTCTTGCACTTCTTTTGAATAGCGATAATCGATGAAATCAATGAAAGCGTCTAAGATTCTCGCTTGCGAAGCTGAACTCATTTTATTGAATTCGTCGCTGAAAACGAATTCATCCTGATGTTTGATTTGTTGAGCAAGGATATTCAGTTGTTTTTTCTCGTCAGCATTTAATAAAGCTTCACGTTGGAAAAATACTTGGCGAATAGAGGGACGATATTTATAGCTCGTCACAAGATCCGTGCGATTCCATAAGACCCGTACTGTGTCCGCCGGAATTACGAAACGATCTAATTTCGATAACACATCTACAGAAGAATCTGCGGCTTCCAGAATAGAAAGCATATGATACGAGCAGTTTTCAGTCAGATACCAATAATCGATTTGTGCGGGTCCCAATTCCCAGACGTGGGCCACCAGCATATCCACAGATTCGGGCGGCAGACGAAGTTGGTATTCCCACAAGTCGCGCGATTCGGCATTGTTGTATTCACGAACTTTAAAATAATAAGGAATGGCTTTGAATTTTCCTTGGAACATTCCAAACAGACCTTTGAAGCCGTACAAAAACGCATTGTTTGTGTCTGCTTCAGCCGCATAGTTCAAACCGTAATCCAAAAGCTCGTGACGTTGCCCGTCTTTACCTGCGGGTTTATTCACGCGCAAGAACGTGTGCCCGAATGCTGACGACGGATTATTTAAATAGTAACTGGAAAAAACGAGAGAGACCGAATCGCCTTTCAAACCTTTGGCGAAAAATTCGAAGCGTTCGCAGCGCGCCTCGGGCCACGCGATCTTTTGATCTGCCAGATGTTTTTTCAACCAGCGATAACGAGCTGGGAAGCGACACTGTGCTTTTTCGTAGGAATCAGAAATTTCATCATCATGAAAGAAAGCTGTGATCGTCGCTCGCAATTCGGAATGCAGATTTCTTTTGCCGTCTTTAGCGAAAAAGAATTTGGGACTGTCGACCTGACTTTCAGTCGTTTGAAAAAGATCCGTTTCGAAGTGCATAAGCTTACGCCACTGACGATCTTCAGAAAGATGTTTGTCTTCAGCGGCTTTAAGAGCACGATTCAAATCGTCTTGTGAAGAAAGCGCACGCGCACTTAAAGATGTCGATAAAGCCAAAGCGAAAACAATTGCAGAAGAACAAAATCTCATGACCCAAAGCCTATTACTTAGCGGTCTTTCTGCGAAGCAGATTCCCGTATGAGACAGAGCATAAAGCGCAAATTTCCAGGAAAGATTTTTTTGGTTAGCCAAAAATAAAAAAGGCGATGAGATCACTCATCGCCTTTAGAAATCTACGAACCGAACAAGAAGTACGCGCCGGTGTTCGGTTTAAAGCTTAATTAATTAAGCGCCGCAAACGTTGTTAGCAACAACAACTTGGTTGATGTTTGCTTCGATAGCAGCTGGTTGCATGTTTGTTTCAACAAAGATTTTGTTGTAGTTCTTTTTCAAAGTTGAACCCATAACTTTAGCATCGCAATTCATAAGATTTGCAAGACCTGCCAAAGTTTCACCTTGTCCACGAGCAGCGTCGTTAGCCAATGCAACTTTGTTCACTTCGATGAAAGCTGGAACTTCTTTACCAGATTTGAAAACCGCGTCTTGTTGGCAGTTCAATGTACCAGTAGAGATACCGAAAGTTTGTGAACCAGATGTGCCGTTTGTAGTAGCAGCAAGAACTTGGTTACCGTCTTGGCCCATCAAGATAGAACCGAAACCGCAACCTGCAGATCCGTAACCTTGACCAGAAACTTCAGACAACAAACCTTTTTTACCTGCAGCGTGAGCAGCACCAGAAACCAACATAGCGATAACAACGAACTTAGCAATTTTCACAATGAACCTCCGTGATTGTTTGCTAGAAAATTGTGTTACGACCGCGGCTTGTAGGCAAACAAAAATGAATGGAGAAACACCGCAAAGTACGGTGTCCTTAACGTAGACTAGACCTTTGTCTGTAGAGCTTAAAAACTATTCCACTTAATCGCCGGAATCGGGAACTCGACCCAATCTTCACTTGCCGGGAATCCAGGAGGACGCGGTTCCGTCAATTCTTTGAATTTCAAAAAACCCGTAAGAGCACATACAAATGATTCAAAAGCGTGATTATTTTCGATCATTAATTTCACGTCTTGTTCATACACGAAGGCGATATTGTGCGTGCTTAACGCGTTCAAAATCACACGACGACTTTCATCCCCGCCGATGGCGTGTTTATGAAACATCAAATGACTTTTTGCTACATGCAACGAGCGTCCAATACGGTAAATGCTCAGCTTCGGAAACACTTCGATACATGGGAACTTGATGCGACGTTTTAAATACATCGCACGCGCTAATAACGGCGCACAGTTTGCTCCCATTGCATGCTGCAAAATGAACGGCTCTTCAAGTTCTGTCGACAGATACATTTCAACACAGCGTTGAGTATAAGGTGTAAACAGCTTGCGTGGTTTTTTCTTTTTATGAAGCTTGCGTGTGTAATCCCACATCCATTTTACGTGGGGCTCGGGGCACGCCTCAATTCCAGGGCACAATGGATTGCACTCGACACAATGAGGTAAACGGAATGGCACATCGAACGCAATCGATTCGATGTCTTCGTGATACTGCCCAATGACTTCATGAATTTTGAAATCGGCTGAATGCACTTCATCGCTTTTAATTTTTTCAACTAAACGCGATAGAAAAACTTTTTTGTGCTTAGGGTAATATTCGATAACAGCAACACAGGCCTTATCGGTTTTACCGCCACCTAAAGAGATGCCGATAAAACGATGAACCATGCCCGCATGTGAAGTATCTGTGGAAGACGAACTTTCGATCGCCTTCACCTTTTTCGGCGCGACTTTTTTTGTTGTCTTCTTTTTTACAGAGGATTGACGGGTTTTGCGTCCATCACCTGAAAGCCGGCTTCTTGGCATGCACTTGCTACCTTTTGTTTGTTTTCCGGAGGACACCAAACAAGAACACAACCGCCGCCCCCAGCTCCACAAATCTTAACAGCCTCTGCCCCATTCTGCAAAGAGAGTTCGGCAAGGCGTTGGATCTCAGGACTTGAAAACTCTGGCGCCAAACGGACACGCGCTTCGAATTCACGTTTAAAAAGTGTGCCAATTTCATTCCAGTTGCCAGCACGAACCGCATGTTCAGTTTCGATAGCGATCGCTTTCAAATCTTTCAACGCTTGAATCGTTTCTGGATCTTTTGTGACAGAATCCTTCATCACTTCAAAGTTATTTAGGCCCGAGTGATGTGCTTTGCCCGTGTAGACAAGCATAAATTTTTGTGACAACGGAGTATTGGTAACATTCAACACTTCTTGTTGAATTCCATTGTAAGAATAATGAAGCACATTCAAACCACCTGAAGCCGCCGGATAATAATCTTGCGTGCCTGTCGGTGTATTTAAAATTTCAGCTTCGATATTATGAGCCACATGCACCATGTGATGCACATCTTTGAAAGGCTTTTCACAGAATTGCGCAAAGGCTTTCATCAAACCGATCGTTAAGCTTGAGCTTCCGCCCAAACCACCACCGACAGGACTTTCAGAAGAAGTTTTCAAAGTGAAACCTTTTTTCGGCATCCAATAGCGCAGCTGCGTTTGCAATAAAATCATTTTTGGATCTGTGTCAGCCAAAGCGTCCATCAAATCCGTATAGCCTTTGCGAAGCTTCAAATCTGCAGATTCAAGAACGATTGTCGCATCATCATGAGGAGTCAATTCAACGTTCGTATAAACGTCGATGGCCACATTCACAGTCGATGCGCCATTGATAAAAAGATACAGGGGCCACAAATCCAATGTTCCACCTGCTAGGTCCACACGAGTCGGAGATTTAACGACAATCTTCTGCATTTATTTAATTTCTTTCTTTTGCGTAGCCAAAGCTTGATCTGCACCTTCTGTATTCGGCGCGCCTTTATTCTCCTTCGAAGGAGGGGCTTCTTTCAAGTCCTCAATTGTCAGTTTGATCAATTTGTCCATGGCACCCGGCTCAAGCTTTAGAACAAATGCGGGGTCAGATACTTTCGCATAGATTTTTAGGTCCTGCGCCTGCCCCACTTCCGCAGTCCAGCTTTTATCCGCCAACTGCAAATTCAAAGTGAATAACGGCTTTAAAACGGGAGCTTTGCCTTCGACATATTCCGCGGCCTTGGCATCAGCAATACTTTGCAAAAGCTCGCGAACTTTATTTTGCTCTAAAACTTGGTCTTTCGCTTTTGGCGCAACCCATTTGCCGTCTTGAAGTTGTAACTCCAAAGTGCCAACCGTGTTTTTCAATTTCATAGAGTCGATAGAAGCCATTTTGTGGCGCAAAACGCGGCGATCACGGAAATCGATAGGCTGTTTGTTAATACGATTTTGCCATACGGAGTTTACCAGCAGCACACGACTTTCAGAATCTCTGCGTGCGTAAACGTTTTCTTCAAAATTACGTTTCGTAGCAATCTCAAAAACGTTTTGTTTGCCTGCTGTCGAGTGATACGTGATCTTGCCAAGCGGTTTATCTAAGCCGTACATGGACCAGTCAATCTTTGGTTCATCTTTGACGACTTCAATAATTCTTTCAGTCGCGGAATTCTTAATCAGATCATCAACAGCTGTATTATCGGCAAGATCTTTAATAGGCTCTTCCATGTTCCAGCCATCGACGGTGCGCTTAAGGGAAATCTTTTGCTCGCCCTTTTCAATCACAACTGAATCCACTTGATCAAAGTCGACAGTCAACAGACGAGCGGCTTCCGCTTGGCTCATCTCTTTTTTCTGGTCCTTTTTAAAATCGTAAAAGGCGTAACCACCAAAGATAAGCAAAGCAATAACTAGAATGGAACGACCTTTAAGTTTCATTAGGCATTTCTCCTTTTAATTCCAAGACCGATTGCGATCCCCAAAAGCAAGATAGGGAATGGAATAATGAAAGCAAACAAGAAAACGGCAAATTTGGTTTCCGTCAAAAGAAGTTGTGTCGATTGTGGTTCTTTTGGCGAAATGCTGATCAAGTTTTCTTCTTTTGCCAAAGCCGCAATTGAATTTAGAACCAAGTCGCGGTTCAAGTTTTGATAAAGCATCTGGTTGCTCATAAAATCCACGTCACCAGCGATCACTGCTTTAAAGTCTTTACCACCAGGAAGTTTACCACTGACTTCGTCAACCAATGCGTAACTGCCTTCTTTACCATCGCCTTTAATCGACATTGTAGGATACGCCACTGCATTAGGGATCGTGCGCACAAGTTGATCCACAGTGATGCCTTCGACCGTCAAAGTTGTTAGACCTTGTGGATAACGGAACAACGTCCCTTCACCAGTTCCAAATCCTTTTGTGATTTGATTCGTTGGCGAAAACAATGTGCCTGTTGTTGGGCCTTGGTTGATTCCTTTGCCCATTACTGTTTCAACAACATTTAGGACGTAATTGTTTTCAGGTTCAACACCGATTTTTTTCGTCAGCTTTTCCAAACCCGCCGTATTTTGCGATTCCAGAGCGATAAACAAGCTGCCACCGCGCTTGATGTATTCTTCTAACGCGTTGATTTCAAAATCTTGGAAGTTTTGAATCGGACCTGCAATCACCACGACGTCAGCGTCATCTGGAACTTTTGTCGTCTGCAATAACGGCAAAGTTTTGACAGTGTAGCGGTTATTTTCCAACATTACCTTCAAAGCGTTCAGACCCAAGCCTTCTTTGGCTTCATCCAGATTCTTTTCGCCATGACCGATTGTGAAATAGATATTCTTGATCGTCGTGCGTGTTACTTTCACAAGGGCGCTTGTGAATTCCTGTTCGTCAATTTTCTCGATGCGATTGCGACGTCCTTTGTAATCCAAGAACACAACGCCACTGCCCTTATCGACACCATATTCTTTGGCAAGATCCGGGCGTTCATTCACTTCGACGAAATCAAGTTGAATCTTTTGGCTTTGATCTTGGTATTTTTTTATCAATTCGCGGAACTGACGACGATTGTCTTCGTTGCCTTCGACACCCTTTTTATAGAAAAACAAAACCTTAAGGTCTGAATCCAAAGACTTCACCAGCTTGACGGATTGTTCAGACAAAGTGTTGGTTTGCGCCGTTGAAAAATCCCAAGTCGTATAGTGCTTTACACCCAAATAGTTCACAACAATCAACAACGCCAACATCAAGACAATCAGCACACCCATGCTCATGCCTTCCTTCGTTGTCTTCATGCCGATGAATTCATTTAAGAACTTACGATCCAAAATCAAAGTGATAACCAAAAAGAAGACCGTTAAGCCTAAAGCGACCCAACAAAACGGCACCCAGTCACCGATAATATAGCGAATGATAATCGTCGAAACTAAAGAGATACCCGAAAGCAGAATAGATAATTTACCAAGTTTGCTCATTCTTATCTCCAGCGAGAGGATTCAACTACACGTTCCGCCAAGAAGCAGAACAAGACGATGATACTTGCAAAAAACACCAACCCGTTGGTACGGATAGTGCCTTCCACAAGACTTGAAAGATGCGTGCTAAGCGATACGTGCTCAAACACTTTACGAGCGGTCTCGCTATCGACGGCTTCAGCGCCAATACCAATAAACCAGATCGAAACGTTAAACATCACAGAGGCGACATAAGCGATCAAAGAATTTTCAGTCAATGACGACGCAAACAAATCCATAGCCGCGTATACTGCGCCAACCAAGAAGATACCGAAGAATGCAATGAGCAACGGTCCCCAATTCAACTTCGCCAAAGCCGCCGTTGCAATAGGGTAAGAGATTGCAACCAACACCAAACCGAAGACTGCCGCAAGCGCCGCCAAGTATTTTCCAACAACGATTTGCAATGACGTCACGGGTGAAGTCAAAAGCAGATCGAACGTGCGCATCTTCTTTTCTTCAGCAAATAACTTCATCGTCAAAGCTGGAACCACAAAAATAAGCAACAAGTTCAAGTAAGACAACAAACGCAAGAACACACCGTAATGGATGTTCAGTTGATTTGCTGGCACATTCTGTTGCATCACATAGTTCAAAAGAAGTTGTGCAAACATATTCAGTTGAATTGGATACACCCAGCTAAAGACCACGCTGATCAAAAAACAAACGACCCAGAAAGTGGGGCTTAAGAAAAAGCCCTTTAATTCTTTTTTAAAAATAGTCACGGCACCATTCATGATTGCGCTCCTTCTTGACCATAAGTCAATTTCAAGAAGACATCTTCAAGATCCAATTTCGTCGGAGTCAGCTCTAGCAAACCCAATCCCTTTTGCACCAGGCATGAAGAAACGGCATCTACCGATTCCTCGCCACCTTGAACATCAATGCGCCATTCTTTATGAGAGGCCCCTTCATGGATACCAATCACAGCAGACACATTCGACAAAATCGCTTTCATATCAGAAACGTCTTTACGCAAACGCACTTGCAGACGGCTTTGGCCTTTTTCCATCGTCGACAAACGATGAATACTGTCTTGCGCGACAATGCGACCTTTATTAATGATCACAATCTTTTCACACGTCGCTTGCACTTCAGGAAGAATGTGGGTTGAAAGAATAATTGTATGCTGGCCTTTCAAGGCTTTGATCAAATCACGAATTTCAGCCACTTGTTTTGGATCAAGACCGACTGTGGGTTCATCCAGAATCAAAACTTCAGGATCAGATACCAACGCTTGGGCAATTCCCACACGTTGTTTGAAACCTTTGGAAAGATGTTGAATCAAACGTTTCTGTACATCGCCCAAGTTTGTTTTTTCAATGGCGTTATTTACTAGCGTTTCGACTTTTTCTTTAGGCACTTGTTTTAAGGCGGCGACATAACGAAGATAGTCGCGCACATACATATCACCATACACCGGTGGAGTTTCTGGCAAATAACCAATACGTTTTTTTACTTCAATGGGATTTTCGAAAACATCAAATCCTGCGACAGACGCCTGGCCACTGCTGGGGGCCATGAAGCCCGTAATGATTTTCATTGTTGTTGATTTGCCGGCACCGTTGGGGCCTAGAAATCCAACGACGTCACCTTTGCTGACTGTAAAGTTCAGATGATCAATCGCACGTCGTGGGCCGTAATCCTTGGTAAGATCCTTAACTTCAATCATTCGAAGTTCTCCTAGCATGTATGCAGAAGAAATTCTAAACCCGCACGACTTTCAGTCAAGCTTGTCCCGAGTGAAGTGAGGGCCTAACGCAAAGTGAAATGAAAGGTCTTTTCCGAATGGTAAGTGACTCTTCCCAATTTATCACCCTTGATCGGACGAACGAAGCGGCACTCTACCATAACCACGGCGACTTTTTGCCCCACCATCAATGACTTTGATGACAACGACTCTTTAGCGACCCAAGCTGCAACCTCTTGCACCTCACCCGCAGGAACTTCCTGATCACGTTGGCGATGAATGATCGCATGCGCGCCCGGGTAATCTTTCAAATGCAGCCAGTAGTCCCAAGCTTTTGCCTGACGAAGCAACGCCAAATTATCTGCCGCTGACTTTCCACAATAAGCAAGGGCCCCTGAATCCAAATGCAACTTACGACCACGAGCATCGGTCTTTTGCATCAGGTCGATCAACTGATTCTTTTGACGTTTTTCACTGAATTGAGATTTTTCAAGTTTCGCAATTTCTGCAACGAGCTCAGTCAATCGCTCGCGAGCACCTTCTTTTTTGCCAACAAGTTGTTTCGCCTTGCTGAAACTGTTTTCGATATTCCAGCTCAATGATTGTTTTTTATCGACAAAAGCTTGCAACTCTTCCGGAACCTCTAACGATCCGTGAGTTTTTAAAAACGTCCCTGCTTCAATCCACAGACTTTCTTTATCGCTTTCAATCTGCTTTTGAATTTCCGCTAAAGCTTTACGCTTTTTCTCGAGGTCTTTTTGTTTCTGCTTTTCCCACTGTGCAACAGGGTCGAGCGCCGTTTTCTGCGCAGAACCCGCCCCTTGTTCCGCCAACCACTCTTCATGAAGTTGTTCAATGGAACGTGGCTCGGGAGGATTTTCAACGACTGGTGGCGGAGTTAAATCCAAAGGTCGCTCCCACGCGATGTGTTTGCCTTCCGCTTTGACGATGACGTTGCATTGTTTGGGAATCATGCGAATTTCGATTTCGCATTCCTTATGAGAATTTTTCAGCAGCATCTTTACGACACGGCCGAACTCTGTTTGCACTTCCATTTTATGAAGATACAAATTGCGGGCGTGAGAATTTAAAAACAACGCCACCGGTTTTGATTTCGCACCTTTTTTAAAGGGACTGTTTTCTTCAAACAGCAACATCATCGGCGTGTTGGGTACAAGGTCTAGGATCAACCACAACATCGTCTCACGATGAAACCCTAAAGCAAGACCACGGTCGCTGACTTGCACTTCTTGTAGTTGTGCACCCTCGATGGCTGGAAAAATAGAAGTGACAAAGGTCTGAAGTTCTTGCTGAGTGAGGGCTTTCATAGGTCCAATTCTGTCATTCTTTGGGCCAAATTTCCATGGATAATACTTAGGTTCGAACGCGCGCCGCCGATAAAAATGAGGTATGCACAAAGACGTATTAGTTACGATGATCACGACGCAGCTTAAAGAGACTTCCAACATGCGAGAGAAGACGCAAGACTTCGTTCGCAAAATTGTGAATATCTACACCCTTCAACTGATGAAAGAGGGCAATATTCCGCTCAATTTCATGGAGGAAGTGATGGCTGATGTTGAAGCCGAAGTTATCGAAATCTATCGTAAGAAAACTTATGGATATTTGACTTTGGAAGAGTATCGTCGCCATAGTTGCCGCCAGGTTGACGACAACTAGCTCGCTGACTTCACATCCACCTTTGGTTCTAAGCTTGCGCAACGATGACTAGAGTTGTTGCCGCCAAGAAAATCGCTATTGCCATTACTGATCGCATAAAAGCCCCCGCCGTTTCATTTCTTTTAAGACTAATCTTAAAGGACGCAAAGACGTTACTTTCAGTTTTGATATGTGCACGATGGCACCGGCAATAAATCTAAGTCTTTTCGATAATTGAAAAATACAGCGGACCAAAGCCACAAGTATCTGGCATGTAAGCGACACCAAATTCTGTGCGCTCACCACCCACACCCAAATCTGCTTGAACCAAACGAACAGCATCTTTCTTTTTCTTCAAAAGTTTTTTAATTACGCCATCGTTTTCATCAGGACTGATTGAACATGTTGAATACACAATGCGACCGCCCGGTTTTACAGCAAGCAAAGCCGCCGCAAGTAACGAGTACTGTCGTGAAGCAAGGTGCTCGGTACGACGTGGGCTCCACTGCTCTTGTGCCTCGGTATTTTCTAAAATGTGACGTTCGCCAGAGCACGGAGCATCCAACAACACACGATCGAAACTTTCCGCCTCTTTCAAACCGAATTGCACGCCGTCTTTGCCAGTCACCCATACGCGATCACGAATAGTTCGTGGCACGTACTGTTGAATCACTTTCTTCAAACGTTCGCGACGTTCAGGCGACAGATCATTACAAAAAATTTCGCCCGAATTTGAAAGGGCTTCAATCAACACTAAACTTTTTCCACCCGGGGCCGCGCACATATCCAGCACGCGATCACCGTCGTGAACATCCAACGCACGGGCCACCATGACACTGGCAGGATCCATGACATAAATATCCAAAAGCTCATCCGAGTTGCGCTGAGTTTGCACAGATTCGTTTTCAGGCACCCAGTAACAGTTCGGAAGCTCACTCTTCTCAACAAACTTTTTCCACACTTTGCCTTCATCTTCTGACACAGCGAGTAGATTTTTGCGCGCGACCTGTTGTTCTTTCTTTTGAAGAGCCTCAAACAGAGCGGGCCAGCGATCACCGTAGACTTTTTGGAAGTGCAAATAGAAAGGATGCGATGTGTTCATGACACAGAAATAAGACAATCTGACACCAAAGTCACGGGTATGATTTCTGCACAACATTTCAATGCTTTGGTTATTGGAATCAATATGACACTAATTTTTAAGGAGAAAGCATGAAGAGTTTATTCATCAGCCTTTTTGCACTAGTTGCTTTTGCACAGGTTGCTCACGCGAACGCATTTGACGTTCAAGATAACAGCGCTTACGCACAAGACGATAACGGCTACATCACTCCAGGTGGTCCGCGCCCTTACCCTCGCCCGAATCCTCGCCCTGAACCATATCCAGGACCAGGCGGCCCAGGTCACGGTGGTCCCGGCTATCCACACCCACATCCAGGCCCTGGTTATCCGAATCCATATCCACCGGCTCCAGGTTATCCTCCTGCACCAGGTCCAAATGTTGAGTACTTAAGCTGCTCTTCTTACAACTACAACTATCAAGAGTGCTACTTCTCTTCATACGGCGTTCAACGTGTGAACTTGATGGAGCAAACTTCTTACGCATCTTGCGTGTTGAACCAAACTTACGGCGTTTACAATGACCGCGTTTGGGTAACAAACGGTTGTTCTGGAACATTCCAAATCTATCGTTACTAATTTATTCGACTGAACGAATGCCAGCCCCAAAGGCTGGCATTCGTTTGATTGTTCGCACTCACTCACAGTATTCACTTCAAAAGATTTCGCCGCCTCTTATATTCGTAAATCAAAGGCTGCGGAGGCGCTTCGTGAGTACAAAATTCATCTCTCTTTTATTTTTATCTTTGTTTTTTTCTACTGGTGCTTTCGCTCGACCATCCCAATCGATCATTCAAAGAATTCTTCTACAAGGTGTGCCCGCGGATGCTTTGGATCGCATACTGCAATTCATTGATGACAATCAAGGAAGAAGTTTTCCGCAAGACACTTATACTTGCTTGGGCAAACCGCCCGAAGACGTCACCCCTTGTGACGAAGCGAAACGTTTTCCCACAACTCGTTATGTGACTTTCTGGAATCCCAAACAAGTCGTGATTGTCGATTACGGTGCCCCATCGACGGACTATCGTTTTTATCTCATCAATTTGCTAAGCGGAGAAGTGAAGTACTTCTATTCCGCTCACGGTGTCGGCAGTGGTAAAAGCAACTACGCCACAAAGTTCAGTGATATTAAAAATTCTCGGCAAACTTCTTTGGGAATTTTCATGACGGGCGAAGTTTACAAAGGCAGCTATGGCAATACGATGCGCATGTACGGTTTGCAAAGTTCGAATGCGCAAGCCTACAACCGTGACATTGTTTTGCACGGCGCTTGGTACGTCAGTGAGCAATTTATAAACTCCAAAGATCCAACAACCGGCGAAGCCTACGGACGCCTGGGTGTCAGTTGGGGTTGCCCTGCGGTGGAGTTGTCTTACATCGCAAGCTTGATCAAAACCTTGGGTTACGGCTCTTTGATCATGCACTACAGAAATTCTTTGATGGATTTAGCTCAGGGAGGACAAGAGGTGTCGCTCCCTTAAGAGATTAACGAACTGGGAACGTACAGATAAATTCTGAACCTTGGCCTTCAGCACTTTTCACAGACACGGAACCGCCGTGGCTTTGCATGATGTGTTTTACGATCGCAAGGCCCAAGCCCGTGCCACCCGCATCGCGTGTTCTGCCTTTATCGATACGATAGAATCTTTCAAACAAACGATCCAAGTGTTCGGCTTGAATACCCTGGCCGTCATCGATCACGCGCAAAATAATATTGTTCTTTGGATCTTTTTCCCAACGAACTTGCACGCTTTTACCGTTTGGAATGTACTTCACAGCATTCGAGATCAGATTACGCAGAACTTGTTCCACTTTGCGAGCATCCGCCATAAACGGCGGCACTTCACCAATCACACGAATAGAAATATTTTTTTCGGCAGCTAGTACCGCAAGCTCTGCCAAAATATGTTCTGTGATTTGTAGTGGATGGATCATTTCCAATTTCAATTCTGAATTGGCTTCCATCATATTGATACTTAACAAGTCATTCACAAGATCCATCAGACGATCGATATTTCTTGAAACGATATCCAAGAATTTACCCGCTTGTTGAATCTGTCCTGTTTTAACGTCTTCTTTCAACGTATCAACGTAGCCTTTGATCGATGTCAAAGGCGTGCGCAATTCGTGGGATGCATTGCCGACGAAATCGATACGAATTTGTTCGGCTCTTTTAAGTTCCGTGATGTCATGGAAGATCCCGACGACACCGTACATTTCGCGCGTTTTTTCATTGCGAATCGGATTCACCGACACCGCGAAATAACGTGGCTGATTATCCAACAACGTCGAAAGTTTGACAGTAAATCTGTTGCCTTTACCTTCGCGAATGGTTTTTTCAAAACCTTCAAGCACGTCAGCAGTACGAATGGCATCTTTTAGACGTAAGTTTTCTTGCTGCAACTGCGAGCCCGTTAAAAACTGCGCTGCAAATTGGGAATTCGAATAAAGAATTTTTTCATCAAGGCTGACGCTAACCAAACCTTCTGCCACCGCCGACATGAATGCTTGTGATTCTTCTTGGATTTGCAGATATTGCGCTTTACGACGCTTCATCTTTTTGTGGATCTTATTCAAAGCCACTTCAAGTTCAGAAATATCGTCGGTTTCATCATCCAACAAATCGTCGTCGTGTTGATCGAACAATTCGCCAAACACGCGCTTATTAGAAATGCGCAACGCCTTCAAGATCACTTTATGCACGGGACGCGCAAAACGATATGACGTGAAGGCTGCAATTAATAAGCTGAATAGAAAGAAGTTCAGAAGGGCTTCGTTATAAACAAACGCACGAACTTGATAGCGCAGATCGATGACTGAAATTAAAGCCAAGTGCAACGCATTGAATGCGATGACTTGATAAACAAAGAATTTCCAATAAAGACGCCAAGGGAATCTAACAAAGTGACTCATACAGAGTCCATCTTAACCCTATAACCGACTCCACGGATAGTCTCAATACGGTCTCCCCACTCGCCTAACTTCTTGCGTAAACCGAAAACATGCGTATCGATAGTGCGGCCAACCACATTGATGCCCTCACCTTGGATGTTTTCAATCAATTGTTCGCGAGTCAGAACCACGCCACGGTTTTGCACCAAAGCGCCTAGCAATTTGAACTCGGACGGAGTCAGATGCAAAGGTTCGTTATTGTATGAAACTTCGTATGATTTAAAATTAACTCTCAGACCGTTAACTTGAATTTCATCTTCGGGTTTGCCCGGTGCCGCTTCTTCGCTTTGAGTTCTGCGCGCCAATGCTTTGACACGCGCTACGAATACTGCGGGATTAAACGGCTTCGTCAAATAATCGTCAGCACCCTTTTCAAGGCCCAACACGATATCTTGTGGTTCTGTTTTCGCAGTCACCATCAAAACACCAGCCGTTTTATTTTTTGTTCTGATTCTTTCGACCAGTTCCACACCGCTAAGGCCTGGAAGCATCCAATCTAGGACAAAGACACTGTAGTGAGTCTTCGCAACTTCGTTCATGGCCTCTTCAGCAGAAGTACATTCCGTTACTTTGAAACCCTGACGTAATAAGTGCAGAGCCATCAGTTCGCGAATTTCTTGTTCATCTTCTACTACCAGGACTTGAACTAGGTTGTTGTCAGCCAAACTTTCCCCCGTGTCGAACGTCTTTACCGGTGAAGGCAAAGATCACGTCTTCGGCGATGTTCGTTGCGTGGTCACCGAGACGTTCTAAATTTCTTGCGATCAAAATCAAATCTAAACCAGCTTCCACATCTTCAGCGTGAGCTTTCATGTGAGCTTTTGAATCGTTGAAAACCTTGCTTTTCAAAGCATCGATTTCATCATCCATCAAAAGGATTTGTTTCGCTTGTTCAACATCACCGCGAACGAAACAATCTAGGGAACCCTTCACCATGCGACCTGCGATTTCAGACATTTTCTGAATATCGCCTAGTTGCGATTGGATCGGCTTGCGGCCCAAATAATCCTTACCCGAGTAAGAAATATTCACTGTTTGATCGCCCATGCGCTCAAGGTCGTTGTTGATTTTGATCACGGAAATGATCAAGCGAAGATCTTTCGCAACAGGTCCTTGTTTCGCCAGGATGTTCATGCACACGTTATCAACTTTGATATGATCTTCGTTGATGCGTTTTTCAATGGCATGAACTTCGTCAAACATGCCGAGATCTTTGGAAAGCAGTGCTGTCGTCACTTGAGTCAAAGACTTTTCAACATGACCACCCATAAGGAGAATCATTTTTTTAAGGTCTTCAAGCTGAGTGTCAATTGCACGTTCCATGTCGTTCCCTGCCATTTCGTTTATATGGTTTGCTCGGTAATGACACCGCTTAACACGGTATCTCACATTCATTCTAACAGAATCTTAACATATTAAAACAGAACTTGCGCCGCGATCTCTACTTTAGAGTTATCACGCACGCCAATTCCATAGTCTTCACCGTACTTCGTGTAGTCGCCTTCCAGCGCCATTTTCACGTCCGATGTCACTTGATAGCCTAAGCTAAGTATATACGTATTCAAGTCTTTACCACTCTCGCCCACAGCGGCGTTCAAATAATCCCAACGCGCCATCAACTCTGCTTTCGGCCCTGTGCTGACGATAGCATACAAGCTTCCGCCCTGAGCGTGAACTGATTGCCCCGTTAAACTTGAGACATCGACACCTTCTGCCATCTTCAAATCTGTAATCGCATCGGCCGGATCGTGAGCATCCAAAAGTTCTAAACCCGCGCGCCAATGATCGTCTTCAGTTTTAAACATCGCAGAGGCCTGAATACGCTCGCGAAGATTCGCCGAGTCTTCGTATTTTTCGTAGTTGCCACGGACATACGACAGCGAGAACGACCATGGATTCCATTTTGTGAATCTTAAATACAACACCATATCTTTATGAGGTTGCGGTTCTTCGGTATCGCGGCCTTGACCGTTCTGAATTGCAAAGGTCCACTCACCCATGTCCAGTGGTAACTCTGACATGAAAGCAGCGCCCAAGTCAGAATAATACAAGTACTTCCACTTTTCCGTAATCGCCCAACCCGTCGGCCCCAAGAAACGGTAATCCCAATCTTCGTATTGAGCTTCCAACCAACTTGCGGGGATCAAACCCATACGCAGTCCACTCATACCTTGAAAGATGCTCACAAGATCTAAGTAAGCCTCACGAGTTTGCACGGTAAATGGCTTACTTGCTTGATCGCGGCGTTCGGCGCCTTCAAATGAAACAAACAGCAGGTTGCCCTCTTTCAGTGGAACATTGAAGTTCAATAACAACGATGGAACGCTAAATACTGAATCACCACGGTCGCTGGTTGGAAGAGAATAAATACTTGCATTGATGTCTGCTTCGCCAGTGATTTCAATATCAGCTAACGCGAAAGCCTGAGCACTCACAAAAAGAGCTAAAAAATTTAACGTAAAACTGGGAAAAATCCATTTTTTCATGTCACTTATGCTCTCACCTTTATATACTTATGCCAAAGGAGAATTGCCACGTGTCACGCCGAGTATCAGCTATCGATATTGGATCAAATGCCATTCGTATGATGGTCGCTGATGTTTCAGACACTGCTCCTTTTTTGCATATCGAAAAAAAATATCGCGCTCCGGTTCGCTTAGGCCATGACGTTTTCATGAATGGCTCGATCGGTCCCGAAACCATGGAGATCGCCAAAGCCACTTTCCGAAAATTTGCGGAAACCAATCGCAAACTTGCAGTTGAAAAGTGCCGTGCCGTTGCGACCAGTGCCTGTCGCGAAGCGAAGAACAGTAAAGACTTTGTTAAGATGGTCAAAGATTTTTCGGGCATCGATATCGAAGTTATCGACGGCACTGAAGAAGGACGCTTGATTCATCTTGCTGTCCGCAAAGAAGTCGATCTTGATAATAAAAAAACGATGCTTATCGATATCGGTGGCGGCAGTGTTGAAGTGACCTTTTCAAAAGGTCCTAAGATGCTTGCAACCAAGTCGTTCCCGATGGGCACCGTGCGTATCTTAGAAAATCTTGCGAAACGCAAAATGAACGAAGCCCATTTAAATATTATTATGGGTGAGTTCTTAGCAGAGCTTGGTGAGCACATTTATAAAAATGTCGACCACGATCCGGTAGATTTCGCGATTGGTACAGGCGGCAACTTGGAATGTATCGGTCAGCTTAAAGTTCAGCTTCTTAAGAAGACGCCAAACACCTTTGTCACTTTGGCAGAGCTGAATGAAATCATCGATAAGTTAAAAGCCTTATCTATCCGTGATCGTATCGAAAAAATCGGCCTGCGTCCCGATCGCGCTGACGTCATCGTGCCAGCTTCCGTTTTAGTACAAACGATCATGCGCCAAGCAGAGACGGAAAAAATCGTCATTCCTGCCGTCGGCCTTCGTGATGGTTTGATTTGGTCGATGACGGAATCTTCGTCGAAGTAGCTGGTCTACACTCCAGCTTCGCGGGAGTAATTAATCCGCTAAAAATTTCGGTGGAATGGCGTAAAGAAGTTGGGCACTACCCACTTCGGCTTGCGCAAAAGATTCCATTTCTAGAGTGATAATGCCGCTTTTTTTAAGATCGATAAAGCTTTCGGTTTTACCTGTTAATAGATAACTTGCGAAGCTGCTTAAATGCGGTTCATGACCCACGATCGCAATGCGTTTGTAATTGCGACCTTGTGTGCGCAGCCATTTCAATAAGGCTTGCGGGGGACTTTGCGGGACTAATTCAGGAACTTCGATAACTTTTGTTTCGAAGTAAATCTGCGAAACGATTTCGGCTGTTTGACGTGCACGCGTAAAAGGACTTGTGACGATCACATCAAAGCCCTTCACATAATCGCGCAGCTTCACTGCCACCTTCTGCATGCGTTTTCTGCCTTTTAAAGTTAAAGGACGAAGTTGATCCTCTAAACCTTTCTTGGCAAAATCTTCGCGCTCTTCTGCGACGGCATGACGAATGATGACTAGTTCCACTTGTGCTTTTACTCCGTGTGCTCTGTTTCTTCAGTTACTTTAGCGCGGCTTTTCGCAGTTTGCATCAATGTTTGATGGATGCCAATGTCATTTGAAGCCTTCTTCGTATACGTGCCATCCGAATTCATACTCCACGCCTGGCGTTGTTCCTTCAAATACAATTGCAAGATTTCCCAGCATTTTTCTTTTAAAGCACGATCCAAAATGGGAACAATCGCTTCCACACGAGCATGCAGATTGCGATACATCCAATCCGCAGAGCCAATGAAGAACTCCCCATCCACAGGATCAGTCGCACCGTTTCGGAAATAGAACAAGCGCGAATGTTCAAGATAACGACCAATGATCGATGTGACTCGCATGCGCTCGCTCATACCCGCAACACCAGGACGAATCGCGCAGAAACCGCGCACGATCATGTCGATCTCAGTCCCTTTTTGCGAAGCTGCGTATAGGGCTACACCCAAATCATTTTCTTCAAAGTTATTAAACTTTGCGATGATGTGGGCAGGTCTTCCCGCCTTCGCGTGATCGGCTTCACGTTCAATCATGGCTTTAAATTTCGTAAACATATTCACAGGCGCGATCAACAAATGCTGATAGTTGTTCTTTAAAGAACGACCCGTTAGGTAGTGGAAAAATTCAACGATGTCGTTGGTGATTTCTTCACGTGCCGTTAACAATCCTAAATCCGTATAGAATCTTGAAGTCGTGACGTTAAAGTTGCCCGTACCGATATGCGCGTAACAACGAAGACCTTCTTGCTCTTGACGAACAACCAAAGCAGTCTTTGCATGCGTTTTTAAACCCACGACACCATACACGACGTGCACACCGGAGTTTTCAAGCTCTGTCGCCCAATAGATATTTCTTTCTTCGTCGAAACGCGCTTTTAATTCAACCAAACATACGACTTGTTTTCCTTGTTCGGCAGCGCGAATCAA
Organism: Bdellovibrio sp. NC01; assembly: GCF_006874625.1. Lineage (NCBI taxonomy): Bacteria > Pseudomonadati > Bdellovibrionota > Bdellovibrionia > Bdellovibrionales > Pseudobdellovibrionaceae > Bdellovibrio > Bdellovibrio sp. NC01. The sequence goes on along the minus strand of NZ_CP030034.1, from coordinate 982,679 downwards.
AGAACGAATGAAAGGCGAATTATCACCGGTGCGATACAAGGTCATTTTGATCGCAAGAACCTTGGGATCTTCACTGGCAATGCGAATGAATTTTTCTACTGAAGCCGAAAACGATTCAAACGGATGATGCACCAATTGATCGGCCATTTTAATGGCATTGAATAGACCCGGGCCTTCTTCCATAAACGCTGGTGTTACGACGGGCGAATACGGTTCAAATTTTAATTTAGGAAGTGCCAAATCCGAAATCACGGAAAGATCTGTATAATCCAACTCGCCGGGAAGCTCATAAATGTCGTCTTCCGTCAGTTCCAATTCTTCCATTAAGAACTTGATCATCCATGGATCTGGATTCGGTCCATGCTCAAGACGCACCACTTCGGCGAAACGACGTTGACGTAATTCCTCTTCGATTGCTTCAAGCAAATCTTCAGCATCTTCTTGGTCTTGATCCGAATCAGCATTACGAGTCAGACGGAAAACCATCGCATCCAAAACCTGCATAGATGGAAACAGATCCGCCAAATTTTCTTTGATCACTTCCTGAAGACTTACGAAACGGAAGATAGGCGATTCTGGCTCTGTGCGAATCCATTGCGGCAAAACTTTTGGAACTTTCAAACGCGCGAAAAGTTTTTCTTCGCTGTTTGGATATTTTAAAGTCACACCCAAGGAAACGGAAAGATTCGAAATAAATGGAAATGGATGACCCGGATCGACTGATAACGGTGTTAAAACCGGAAACACGTTACGCGCATAGTACTTCTTAACGTTTTCCTTTTCTTTTTCCGTCAAATCTTTCCATGCAAGCAAGTGAATGTTTTCTTTTTCAAGCGCAGGTTTCAAAACTTTATTGAAACAGTTCGCTTGGTCTTTCAGCATTGGGATCACAGATTGACGAACTTCTTGAAGCTGCATCAAGGGCGTTTTTCCGTCAGCCGATTTAGGCGACACTCCGTATGCGATGTGACGTTTTAATCCACCTACACGTTTCATGAAAAATTCATCAAGGTTCGAACCGGAAATACTAAGAAACTTCAAACGCTCCAACAAAGGATTGCGAGCATCTTCGGCTTCAGCAAGAACACGTCGATTGAAATTCAACCAGCCCGTTTCACGACTTGTGAAAAGGCTTTCAGATGACAGCGGATGCTCGACCACTTTGGGCTTGCGCGAGCTTTTTTTCTTCGACGTTCTTTTCGGAGACGACGCACTAGATGTAACCAAGAATCCTCCTTGACTCTTCAACCTTCTATTTCACAATAGAGAGAATTTTTAAGCAATCTTCTACGGTGAGTCCCATGCAGAATCTTCCGAAGGAATGGAATCGAATCGACAAGATAAAATCTCTCGTCCAGCGTCATAATCCAAACACGGTTGTGGGGCTTGGTGATGACGGTTTTGTCTTCCGAAATTTCCCAGGTCTTTCTGTTATTGCTCAAGACATGATGATTGAAGAAGTTCACTTCAGCTTTGATTATACAAGCGCGTCTGATCTTGGACATAAAATTCTTGCAGTTAACTTAAGTGATCTAGCCGCAATGGGTGCGACCGCACATTTTGCGCAAGTTTCACTGGGCCTGCCAGCACATCTAACACAAACTTGGCTTGACGAATTCTATCAGGGCATGACTCAGTTAGGTGATCAATTCCAAGTAGAAATCGTGGGCGGCGATTTGTGTTTATCTCCGAAAGCGACCGTGGTGGATGTCAGTGTTTATGGGTCCTGCGAAACGCCATTCACTCGCGGCAATGTGCAACCAGGACAACTTCTTTTAGCAAGCGGTCCACTGGGACTTTCTCACGCTGGCTTACTTGCCTTACAGAATAAAATTGGCGATCGCTATCCTGAAAGTGTCCTTCGTCACAAAAGACCTACTCCCCGTTTAGATTTAGTTTCATCGTTACACCAACAAGCCCATGCTGTGCGGGCTTTGATGGATTGCAGTGACGGCTTGATCAATGACGTCACAATCCTTGCGCACAATCGTCTGGGCTTTCAAGTATGGGCCGAACAAGCACTGATTCATCCCGAAGTGGCGACATTAGCGAAAGAACTTGGCACATCGCCGACGGACTTTTTGCTTTGGGGTGGCGAAGATTATCAATTACTTTTGGTCGTCGATGAAACCGATCGCGATCGTTTCCCAGAATGGAACGTTCTTGGTCAGTTCACGGAAACGCCCGTCATTGCGGTTCGTGAAGACGGAAAAGTTCGTAATCTTGAAACCTTCAAAGGCTGGAAGCATTTTGGTTAAGTAGTTTGCATGACTACCGACCTAGGTCTGGGTTGTGCGTTAAGTGGTTAGGGCATTTTTCCGATATAAATGTCTATGAAACTCGATTACGGTCCACTGACATCATTGCTTGCAGATTCTTCGATCACAGAAATCATGGTGAATTCACCCGAGCATATATTTGTCGAACACAAAGGTGTTCTTGTTGAAACCGGAGTGCGCTTTATCGATGAACGCGCTTTGTGGGATTTCGTTTTCGCGATTCTGCATTTTGAAAATAAAGACAAGTCAGCTGCAACGTCTTTTGACGGCGTTCTTCCCGATGGCAGTCGTTATAATATCGTCGTGCCACCGATGACTCCGAAATATCCATCGATCACGATCCGTAAATTTCAAAGCAAGCGTTTAACGCTGCAAGATCTTGTGAACAACAAATCTTTGAATGAAAAAGCGGCCTATTTTTTATCACAAGCCGTAAAAGCAAAGATGAATATCTTGGTTTCTGGCGGTACAGGTTCTGGTAAGACTTCATTCTTACAAGCTTTGACGTTTGAAATTCCCGCAGAAGAGCGCATCGTCACGATTGAAGATGTGGCCGAACTAAAAATCCAACATCGCAATTGGGTGCAATTACTTTCTGTCGCGAATGGACCGACCCCAGTAACAGCTCGTCAGTGTTTGGTGAATTCATTGCGTATGCGCCCGGACCGTATTTTGGTTGGCGAGTGCCGTAAAGATGAAACATGGGATATGCTGCAAGCAATGAACACGGGTCACGAAGGTTCGATGACGACATTGCATGCGAACTCTCCGCAAGAGTGTCTGACTCGCGTTGAAAATCTTTTGTATATGGCCAATTTCGATTTGCCGATCAAAGCGTTGCGCGCACAAATCGCGGGCTCTGTGAATTTTGTGGTGCAAGTAAAACGTCTGCCGAATGGTCAACGCATGGTCACTGACATCATGGAAATTTCCGGTATGGAAGGCGACGTGATCACTCGTGCGCCCGTGTTTACTTTAGACAACAAGGGCGAACTCGCACCTGTGGGTTATGTGCCTCGCTGTATGAAGTTATTTAATGCGCGTGGATTCCAATTCCCCGAAGGTTTCTTCGATCCTAGTCGCGCTTTCCGTCGCGCGGCTTAATTTGAGACATTTTTTTCAAGGTAAAACTGGCTTTGCCCGTCAAGGCCAGGTGCTTTTTTGCCGAAAAGTTAACTATGACAAGTCTTGCTCGCTACCATGGTAGATCTCCTAGATACATTCTCGATACCGAGGATGAAAGCCTTGTCCGTGTTGCCGGTCCCAAACAAATTCCGTGGGAAGAAGGCACTGAAATCAAAAACGTTTCCCTGACAGGTTTAGCTTTCACCGCACCAGACGATTTGTGTCCTCTGCTGGGTGAGGTGATTAAAATCCAATTCGTGCCACCGGGCTCAAGACAGATGGCATGTTATGGTATTGTGACTCGTCTAGAAAATATCAGTGAAGCACGCACTCTTGTCGGTGTGCATTTCTATAAAATGGAAATGCAACAAAGAATCATTCTTGCGCAAGGCCTTGCACGTCGCTTTAAAGAAGCCCAAGACCGCGGTCGCATCGACGATCTTTTGAATCGTCCTTCAAGCAAAATCAGTCTTTCGAATCTTCCGCAACTTGTGATGATGAGCATTCTTGCCGTCACGTGGGGTGCGCTTATCTTTTCGCTTTTCCATCACCAATACGAAGGCTTGTATAAACTTCTGCTGAAAGCGCTTTCTTAAACATCAGCTCTCGTTAAAAATCTCTTTGAGTCTTTTTGCTGCGAACTCCACGAATTTTTTTACTTTCAGTGGCACTTCCTTTTGTTCAGGCGTCACCATACTGATTTGCACTTCATCGCTTTGATAGCCCTTATACACGTGCACCAGTCGTCCCGCACGAATATGATCCGTGCAGAGGAATTCAGGAATCAAACTGATCCCCTTCCCCGTCAACGCCATTGCAACCATCATCGAGGGATTGTTGGTCGTTAACACTGGGTTCACTTTCGCAGTGAGCTTTTTACCATCGCTATTGCGGATGACTTTAACTTGTTGAGCATTGCCTAAGCCAATGAACGGTAGCAAAGGCAATTGATTGAAGTCTTCCGCATGACGGTAGCGCTCCAGAAATCCCGGCGTCGCCACAAAGATATTTCTAAGACTTGAAATCTTCTTCACCCGCAGACTGCTGTCTTTCAAATTCCCAATACGAATCGCGACATCGACAGACTCTTTGACGAGGTCAACATAAGCTTGTGTCAGTAAAACTTCAAAGCGCACGCGGGGATATTGTTTGGTGAAATCATCAAGGACTGGGGCCAGCTTCGTCACACCCATATCATCTGAAGCTGTGATCTTAATCAGTCCTGAAACTTCTGATGTTTCTTCATTCAACTCTGCCGTCAGATTTTCCAGACCTTCGATTAAACCGCGAGAACGCTCATAATAGATTTTCCCATTTTCAGTCAGTTGAAATTGTCTCGTCGTGCGATAGATAAGCTGAACGCCCAGCTCCTTTTCTAACGCAGCAAGACGGCGACTGACCCTGGATTTGGGTTGGCGCAGGATTTCAGCAGCTTTGGTGAAGCTTCCCGCTTGGACAATTCTCACAAAGGTACGGATTTGGTTTAAATCTAACTGTTCCATATGTGCAACAGTATATCCCAAATATGTCACCTACCGCAACAACGCAAACGGGTCGATACTACGTCCATCCAGGTATTATCAAAAAACAAAAAGGAGACTTTGGATGAAAAACTTAATCACTACAGCATTTGTAACGTTGGTTTCTGTATCAGCTTTCGCGGGTAAAACAATCCCAGCAGGTACATACCAAATCGATAACGCCCACTCGAAAATCGGCTTTGAAGTTCCGCATCTTGTGATCGCGACTGTTGAAGGTCGTTTCACAAAATTTGACGGCACGATCGTGATTGATCCTAAATTGGAAAAATCTAAAGCGAACTTGAACGTGGATGTGGCAAGCATCAACACTGAAAACAAAGACCGCGATGCACATTTGCAAAGCCCGGACTTCTTTGATGCTGCTAAAAATCCGAAGTTGACGTTCGTTACTAAAAAGATTGTTGGTTCTGCAGATAACTTGAAACTTGTTGGTGATCTAACAATCAAAGGCAAAACTAAAGAAGTGACTCTTGATGTGAAATACCTAGGTGACGTAAACGATCCATTCGGTAATCACAAAGTTGTCTTCAATGCGACTGGCAAAATCAACCGTCAAGATTTCGGTTTGAGCTGGAGCAAAGCAGTTGAAGCAGGCCCTGTTGTTGGCGACGAAGTCACTTTGTCTATCAAAGTTGAAGCTAACAAGCCTGCTGATAAGAAAGGTTAATTTTATGACTCGCATGCCTGTGCTCTTTGTAGGGCACGGGTCTCCGATGAATGCTCTCGACACGAATCCCTTCACGGAGACCTTGAGCGCCCTTGGTAAAAAACTTCCGAAACCGCAGGCTATCCTTGTGGTCTCTGCTCACTGGGAGACCCAAGGGACTCAAGTTCTGCACAATGCGGCTCCGCAAACGATCCATGATTTCTACGGCTTTCCAAAACCTTTGTTTGATATGCAATATCCTGCCAAAGGCCCTTTGAAGTTGGCTGAAGAAACTCAGAAATTGATTCCCGGTTCAGTATTGAGTGAAAAATGGGGTTTCGATCACGGCACTTGGGCGATCTTGGTGCACATGTATCCTGACGCAGATATTCCGGTTTATCAGTTAAGTATCGACGTCACGAAAACTCCGGAACAACACCTTGAGATCGGCAAACTTCTGCGCCCGCTCCGCGAGCAAGGAGTTTTGATTGTTGGCAGTGGTAACATCGTTCACAACTTGCGTTTGATCAATTGGCGCGAACCAAAAGCCGCTTACGATTGGGCTCAAGAATTTGACGCGGATATCAAGAAATCCTTGGATGAACGTGATGCGAACTCGCTCACACATTTTAAGGAAAAGTTCGGTGATGCGGCGGTAAAATCCGTTCCAACTCCAGAACACTATTACCCGCTTCTTTATTGTTACGGCGCTTCCGACGAAGCCGATAAGCTCGTCTATCCTTACGAGGGCTTCGAAATGGGCTCTCTCTCGATGCGCAACGCACTCTGGTCCTAACAAAAGGCTCCCCACCGGGAGCCTTTTTCTTTCACATTCTTTCCAAATTTTCGACGCAAAATTTATTTTAACGGATTCGTGATTATCCTATCGACAAGCTCACAAATGTTTATTACGTCTTGGAATTGTGGGGGGAACACAATGAAAGGTTTTATCTTTTCTTTGGTATTTATGGGGGCTTTATCTGCGCAAGCGGATATCAAATTCGATCGCTCAATTTCTGAAGCGACAAAAACACAAATTCTTCAAGACCTTGATTTCGTTAAGGGCATGACTGGCAAAGGCACATCACCTTTGTACAAACAGATCTTTGCGAAAGAAACTTTGCAAGGTGCTGACTTGATGACTTTCTTCGGTCAACGCATCAATCGTTTTGCGATGAATAGCTGTGGCGGTGGTAATGCCGTTGCTGCCTGCGTGATTCCGTGGATGGATTCAAACACAATGTGGATCACGCCGAACTACGTGCAAAACAGCATTCCACAGATTTTCCGTATCAGCATCATCTTCCATGAGTCTCGTCACACAGAAGACGATCATGGCAACTGGAGCCACGCGTACTGCCCGACTCCATATCGTGATGATAATGGTAAAGACATCGTAGGCATTATTTCTGGCACGAAGATGGAAGGTTTGCCAGCGTGTGATACGACGAACCAAGGCGCTTACGGCTTGCAAGCTGTTCTGCTTAAGAACATTGAAAAGAACTGCACAAACTGTAACGAAAAAACGCAAATGGATGCGAAACTATTCGGTGATGATTCAATCATGCGTATTAGCAACATCCCGGCGCGCACTCAGTTGAAAAATGATCTTTAAAAAATACGCACCCGCAATTATCGCCTTACTGCTTTTAATTGCGGGACTGCTATGGCGTAACGGCTTCTTCCATCAACGGGACGAAGTTGTTACTGCTCCAAATGCGAATTCGGAAGCACCGATCGCAACCGTCACGCCGACACCTACAAACACTCCGCAAGAAAAATTAGAAACGCCGGACACTTTAAGCGAGATCACGCAAAGGCAAGTTTCCGTACTTAAGGAAATCCTTGCCAGTCACAACGACAATGATCCGCGCATGGATCGCGAGCTGAAGGTATTGTCTGCCGAAACCAAGGCGATCTTCCGCAAAATTTATAAAGATATTCCCGCTGAAAAACGAAATGATCGCGGCACGATAGTCTTTTTGCTGGGTAGAAATTTGAGTGAGCCAGAAGACTTCGACTTCATCAATGAAGTTCTAAGCGAACCGCGCTGCTTGAGTCTTGCTGATTGCAATCGCATTGAAGCAGGCGGCCTTAACAAAGAACATGACGAACACCAAGGCGGTTTTAATGTCAGCCTTGCGTACCCTCAGCTAGTAAGTCTGCATTCGCTTGCGAACTTCCTAAAAGGGAAAACCAATGGCCCCCTCAGTGAGGCTGCGAAAAATCTGATCGCGCAAGCAACTCATTCAAACATTCCTGAAGTCGCGCAAATGGCCGACAATATTCAAAAACAAATTTCTAAATAGTCCATTTCTTGACAGCCTGTAATCTGCGCAGATGTTCCATTATAAAAATAAATCTTATGGAACACTATCCCCGCTTCGCCTGCCACAAGCGCCTTTGCGGCTGTTGACTCGTTTTCGAAATTACTAGATTGATTACTCGAAAACATAAGACCAACCGAAAGGACTATTAAAATGAAAGCACTTGTTGTTGCTATGACTTTGGTATTTGCTTCTCCTGTATTTGCAAACTGCGTAAGCGAAATGATGGCAGGTTCTGCACGTGGTAACCGTGACCTTGCAGCTGAAATGTGCCGTAAGTCTGAAAAAACTTGCGACTTGAGCGGTATCATCGCTGCACACCACGGCATGAACTACTCTCAAGCAATGGAATTCTGCGCTCGTGAATTGAAATCAAACGCAGACGTGATCGAGTGCATCGCTAAGGGTTACAACTACTCTTACTGCTCTCAGCACTAAATGAAAAAAACCCACACTCTTTTTAAGTGTGGGTTTTCTTTTTTAACCTTTTAAATATTCAAGGGCGCTTTGATAAGATCCACGCCAGTGAATATTGGAATTACGACGTTCCAAACTTTTTGCATATTGGGGATCATAGTAATAGCGCAAAAGTTTTTCGATCCAGATTTTATTGCTTTCAAAATCGCGAGAGTCCGATAGCGATACTTGGGCCGCAGAATCTAGGTCCGCCAAAATTTCCTGCGTGCGAGCTCCGCCCAGTTTACGCGAAATTTGCAAAAGAGCCTGACGATAGTGATGATAAACATTCAAAGCTTCCCTTGCAGTGCCACTCACAATGGGTGTCGCAGAGATGTAATCGTTAAATATATTTTCCACGCGTTTTTCAATCGGCTCATCAATATAGACAAGCTCGGATTCACGCATGCGTGTAAAGAAACCTTCCGGCACGACACACCGACCAATCATGCGACTTTCATCTTCGACTAAAATCATTCTGCTTTCTTTACTTGCTTCGATCTTTAATAAAGCGACAGCCAAATGATTTTCAAAATCAATCTGTGTGGGCTGCGCCCCCAGCACACCGCCAAATGCAGAGCCACGATGTCCCGCATGCTTTTCTAAATCCACGCATCCGCGAACACTTTGAAGTTCAGATAACAAATGAGTTTTTGCACTTCCCGTGGGACCTGAGATCATTAAAAAACGATGATTTTGCGAAAACTCGTCAATGTGCTTCATCAGAAAATGACGAACGGCCTTGTAACCACCCTGAATCAAAGGACGCGACAAACCTGATTCGGAAATCCAGCGCTGAGAAATTTGCGAACGCAGGCCTCCGCGAAAACAATAAATCACCGCCTCGGGATGTTTGCGAATGTATTCACACCACTGTTCAACACGTTGATCTTTATTCGCCCCAGACACCAATTGATGACCCAGTTCAATCGCGGCTTCACGACCCTGTTGTTTGTAAGTCGTTCCGACAGCAGCTCGTTCTTGGTCATTCATAATCGGAAGATTGACGGCACCTGGCAATGAACCCGCCAAAAATTCGACAGGGGCACGCACGTCAATCAAAGGCGTGTTATTTAAAAAAAGCTCCGCAAATGCTGATTCGGGAATCCTAGACAAATTCAACCCAATTCTTTTTGCGTTCCAAAACTTCACCGATGATCGCGGCTTTTTTGTAGCGACCGCGAAGACTTTCTAGAACTTTGGAAGCTTTGTCGGAAGAAACTGATAATAACAATCCACCACTTGTCTGAGGATCATGCAGCAAAAGTTTTTGCATCTCTGTCAAAGATTCAACGTCAATACTGCCTTCGGTATATTGCGCATTACTACGATGAGCCTTCGTTAAAAATCCCTTTTCGATGAATGCAAGAGCCTTATCAAACGCTGGCAGTGCCTTAGAGTTCATACGCAAAGTCACGCCGCTCGCCTTTGCCACTTGCATGCTGTGACCCGAAAGACCAAAGCCCGTGATATCAGTGGCACCATGAATAGCAGAAGCAAGATCATCAGACAGAAAATCCAAAACATTGTTCAACGTGCCCATGCTTTCGATGGCTTCAGCAATATCTTGTTCGGTCGCTTCACGGCGTTTTAACGCCGCAGTCATTGTGCCCGTACCAAGTGGTTTTGTAAGAATCAAAGCATCACCTGCGCGGGCTCCTGTGTTGGACCAAATCTTTTTAGGATCAACAAAGCCCGTAACAGAAAGACCAAATTTCAAAGTGTCGTCATCAATTGAATGCCCACCAACAAATGTCGCTTGTGCTTCTGCAATAACGTCACTCGCCCCTTGCATAACGTCGACGATGACAGATTCAGGCAACGTCGCGATCGGAAAAGCTAATATGCCCATCGCCGTACGCGGCCTTCCGCCCATAGCATACACGTCACTCAAAGCATTCGTCGCGGCGACTCGGCCGAAAAGTTTTGGTGTGTCTAATATCGGTGTAAAGAAATCCAGAGTTTGCACCATGGCGATCGACTCAGTGACTTGATAAATCGCTGCATCGTCAAACAATCCGCCATCAACCAACAATTCTTTATGCGTCGGTGGAAACTGAACTTGTGACAAGATTTTACGAAGTTCAGAGGCTGCAACTTTCGCTGCGCATCCTCCCTTTTGCACTGTTTGCGTAAGAGCGATGGAATTTGTGTTCATCCATGTATTCTAGGAACGCGCTACCCTTCTGGCAAAGACTTGCGCAGGCCACAAAAGAAAAACCCGCACTTTTAACGGTGCGGGTTTTATATTTTTTAAAAATTCGACTGCAGCGAAGCTGAAGTTTAGTCCAACTTAGCCAAGAGCTTCGTTACCGACAGCTTCGAATGCTTTCTTAGTCGCTTCACGAACTTCGTCACGTTTTCTAAATTTATCTAACAAGATGTAGATACAAGGAACGACGAACAAAGTTAACGCTGTTGAAACCAAGACACCACCGATCAAACAGATCGCCATCGGACGCATCGTCTCTGAACCCGCACCGCGAGCCAAAGCTGAAGGAACCGCCGCAGCCATCGTTGCAATCGACGTCATGATGATCGGACGAAGACGAACCGGGCAGGCTTCCGTCAACGCAGCAACCGCAGTCATTGTGTTGTGTGAACGGTCACGCACAGTATTTGTAAACTCAATCAACAAGATCGAGTTCTTCTTCACGATACCCATCAACAACAACAAACCGATCATCGAATACATATTCAATGTCTGACCTGTCACCAATAGGAAGAAGAAGGCACCGCTAAAGCTGAACGGCAAGGCCATCAAAATCGCCACTGGATCGATGAACGAGTTGAACTGGCTGGCAAGAACCATGTAGGCAATAACTAAACCCATCACCAACGCAAAGATCAAGCTTTGGAAAGACTCTTTGAACGACTTCGCGTTACCTGATTGGTTGATCATGTAACCCGGCTCAAGAGTTTTTGCAGAGATCTGTTCAATCTTCGCCATCGCATCTTGCTGACTCACGCCAGGTTTCAAGTTGGCCGTGATCGTGATCGCACGTTGACGATTTTGACGAGAGATCTGTTGCAAGCTTGGATTTGTTTCTTGTGTCGTCACTTTAGGAAGTGGGATCAAGTTACCTTTCGCATTGCTGATGAACAGAGTTTTAATTTGCTCCATCGGTTTACCAGCATCTTGCAGTTTCACGCGGATATCGTAACGGTGACCACCTTGAGGGTACTCGCCGACTTTCACACCACCGATCAATGAATTCACAGTCGTACCGATGGCAGAAACGCTGACACCGTGTTGAGCCGCAGATTCACGACTTGGTTTGATTTGAATTTCCGGCATACCAAGCAAGTAGTCAGAATCGACGTCGGCCATCAAACCTGATTTATCCATCTCTCCCATGATAGTTTGCGAGAACGTTGCAAGTTTGTCCCAGTCATTACCAACAACCGTAAATTCGATTGGATAACCTTTACCTGACGAGAAACCACGTTGTGACAAGTCCATCAAGATCGGGCGCACGTCTTGTACCGACAACATATATTTACGTACGACTTGCATGAACTCGGCTTGTGTTAATTCACGACCCTTTTCTGGATCTTTAGGACGCTCGCCCATTTCTTTCATCGAAATAAACATCATCGACTGATTCGCATCAGAAGAGGATTTTTGTGTACCGCTACCGAAACCACCGACAGCCGCATACACTTGTTTCACTTCAGGTCGTTTCAACAACCAATCTTCGATCGTTTTCGTTTGTTGATTCGTATAAGCAAGCGAAGTACCGACCGGCATCATGATACGAGCGATGAACACGCTTTGATCTTGTACCGGAGTCATCTCTTTACCTAGGAACTTCAACGAGAAGAACGACAACAGAACGAAGACGACAGAAAGACCAACAACCATTTTTGGATGGTTCAAAGTTTTACGAAGTAAGCCATCGTATTTGTGGCGAAGATTATCCATGAAGGATTCAAACGCCTTACCAATTTTCGTTGAACGCTCACCATGGTGCACGAAGCTTGCACAACGCATTGGCGTGATCGTTAATGACTCAACCAATGACAAGAAGACCGCGATAGAGATCGTTACACCGAATTGCATGAAGAACTTACCGATAATACCCTTCATGAAGGCAACCGGAAGGAAGATCGCGATAACGGCAGCCGTCGCAGCCATTGCAGCAAAACCGATCTCACGCGAACCGATGATCGCAGATTCAATTTGTCCCCGGCCCTCCTCGTTATACCGGAAGATATTCTCGAGGACCATGATGGCATCATCCACGACGATACCGATCGCCAGTGTTAGACCCAACAGTGTGAAAGTATTCAATGTGTAACCAAGGAAGTACAAACCGATAAAGGCCCCGAGCAACGAGGTCGGAATCGATAACAGGACGTTGAACGTCGCCGACCAACTTCCCAGGAACATCCAACATACCAAGGACGTCAAGATCACGGCCATCATCAACTCATGTGTTAAGTTGTGAACCGAGTCTTCGATGAACTTCGTCGAATCGAAGTTCACGTTAACTTTCATACCTTTTGGAAGAACAGGACCCAACTCTGCAATTTTTTCTTTTACAGAGCGCGCAACGGCAACGGCATTTGTACCACGCTGTTTACGGATACCGATACCCAACGCTTGCTGCCCATTGAAGCGCGAGAAACGACGAACTTCATAAAGACCAAAGTTTGCATCAGCAACTTGGCTGATCTTAACCATGTTCGTTGGATCTTGAATCGCTTGTCCACCACGACGAGAAATCACGATCGAGCGGAATTCATCCACCGTTTTCGCCTCACCCATCGTACGAACGTTGAAAGATTTTTTATCAGTCTCTAAGAAACCACCTGGGATTTCAGAGTGCTCTGCTGAAATCGCATCCATCACGTCATTCACTGCGATGTTGTATTTCATCAAGTCTTTAGGACGAACCATCACTTCCATCACTGGATCTGTGTAACCACCTAAAGAGATGTCACCCACGCCCGCAACAGTCGAGAAACGATCCTTCAAGAAGTCACGCGCATATTGCGCCATGAACAACGGATCGCCATCATAAGTTACTGCCAACCATAAGATCGGTTGGTCATCGGGATTTGTTTTTGAAATTGTCGGAGCATCGACTTCTTTCGGAAGAATTTTTTGAGTCGCTGCCACACGCGCTTGTACGTCTTGAAGAGCCACGTCGATGTTACGATCCAAATCGAATTCAACAGTGATATTGGCACTGCCCGATTTAGAACTTGATGTGATATTTTGTACACCTTCAACCGCCATCAAGGCCGATTCAATCGGGTCAACAACCTGGGTCTCCATAACCTCAGGGGCCGCACCATCCATCGTCACTGAAACGTTTACAGTGGGAAAGTCCACGTCAGGGAGTTGGCTCAGTCCCATACGTGAAAAAGAAATCAAACCGAAAATCATCAAGCCGAACATTAACATCCACGCGAACACGGGATTCTTAATCGATAAATCCGAGAGTCTCATTGTACTTTAGCTCCTTGGCCCGGAAACTTTAGGCAAACTTAATGCATTAGTCATTAGCAATATCTTTCCACAATTAAATAAAAACACTGTCGTAGTGAATGCTAAGGAACCTTAACCGAATCCGTGATTGACAGCGCAAATACCTACGACTATTTCTGACGCCGCTGTGAATAACTGGTGTTCCCGTTTTTAGTGGACGAACCATTATACCTCGCTAGGGCAAAATCCCAAGAGCTCACGTTTTGAGTGTCTCGAAATTGGGCCCAAGTCGATACGATGGAGATAGTATGAAGCTGTTTGTGTACGTGATCTTTTCTCTCTCTTGCGGTGCTTTTGCCCAGACCACTTCTTCTTTGAGCTTGCGTGAACAAGCTGCGACAGAAATGAAAGTTGAAAGCCAAACTCAAAAGGTTGCTTCAGACGCGCAAGTATCGAGCGGTATGTTAAGCCTTAAAGACCCTCGTCCAGAGGTTATTACCCGCACTTGGAAGTATTTCGCGGGCTTCACTGCGGAAAATTTTCAGCCTCGCGGCAAAGTGTCCACAGAATCTGTGGGAGACTTTAATCTTGGCAACAATTCTTCCACATTCATGCCGGGTCTAGTCGCAGGTTTTCTAACTCCAGAAATGAAAACTGGAGCGCTTGCTTGGAAGCTGGGTTTGCGCGGCAATGCGGCCTTTTCTTCTCAAGGCACGTCTTTGACTTACCAAAACGGATATCACGTAGATGACGCTCGTTTGAACACAACTCTGTTGGCAGTTGGCCCTATGGCGACTCTTCAATGGGAAAAATTGCAGTGGCTGTCGCTAACATTTGTTCCTCAATACGGCACAGTGAATTACACACAAACGTCTTCAAACGAATTCGCACGTTTTTCGAAACAAACTGGCTACAGTGCATTGAACTTCGGTTTGGATTTCCAATTTGCGAAACAATGGTCAATCTTTACAGAATATTCACAACGCAACATGCGCGATGAAAGCCAAGAAATCGCGCTGGAAAAAGACAACTTTGAGTTAGGAACTAAAGTCACATGGTAAAGAGTTTTCTAGTTCTTCTTAGTACGACAGCATTGACGACAGCGTGGGCGCAAGAACCTACAGCGACGTCAAAAGCTAAAGAAATCACATTGAATCAAAAGCTTGTGGCAGAGCTTGCCCTGAGCCAAGGTTACCGTACGAAGGAAGTCAATCTTCAGTACCAAACGTATCGTTTGGCTGTAGCAACAACACTTTCTGCCTACGACTGGGTTGTTGATGCAACGACTGGTTATTCCTATGACAAATCCATCGGTATCGCGAACGGTACTGGTGGGGGCGTTCCAAGTTTGCTTGGTAGCGGCTCGAACATCTTAGATAACAAGTACCAACAATACAGAACATCGATTCAACTCAGCAAACCGTTTACGACAGGCACGATCTTGGGTGTGCAATTGAATCGTATTTCCCAAGATGCTGATTATGACCCGGCAATCACTTTACCTGCACCCGACAATCAAACAGCTGACAGTGCGGGCATCTTGCTTGAACAATCATTGTGGCAAAACTTCTTCGGTAAAGCAGATCGCGCGACAGTGAATGCTGCGAACTACACTTACGATGCACAAGAAATTCTTCGTGCGAACGATCTTGAAGATGTTGTCCTTGAAGCGATTCGCCAATACTGGACGACGTTCGCGGCTCAAGAAAACTTCAAAGAAGCGATCGTGTCTCGTGATCGTTATAAAAAATTAGTTGATGCCGTAAAACGTAAGACGTCATTGGGTTATTCAAATCCAGGCGACCTTCCACAAGCGCAAGCCGAGTACGAAACTCGCGAGCAAACGGTGAAAACAGCTTCGACAGATTACTTGAACAACTTGACGACGCTGATCACGCTTTTGAATTTGGATCCAAACTCTGACGTGAAGTTCGATACAACAACGTTGTTGCCGGCAGTTCCTAAATTGCCAGCAAAAAACATTGAAGATCTTCGCGCGATCCGTTCACAAAAATTGAAAGTTGAAGCCGCGAAAGAAAACTTAGAGGCCTCTAAATCAAAAAGTCATCCGACTTTAAATTTAGTGGGCCAAGCGTACACTTCAGGTTGGGGCGAAAACTCGCAAGATTCTTATTCGCAACTGACTTCAGGTGATAAGCCAAAATATTACATTGGTTTGCGTTTCCGTTATAACTTCGGTTCTGACGTGCAAAACGAAGACATCATCAACAAAAAGATCAACAAAGATTTGGAAGAGACTCGTTTGAGTCTGCAAACTTTGTCTTCCAACGATCTTCAAGCGCAATCTGAACGCCGCGTACAAGAAACTTATGCTGTGGCATTGAGCGCGCAAAAACAAAAGGCTTATCGCGAAAAGGCGGCTCAAGAATTGAACCGTTCTTATGCTCAAGGCCGTACTGATATTTCAATTTTGATCACTGCCATGAACAATTTCGTGGCTGCAGAAGTTGCTTACATTCAAGCCGTGGGTAACTACCACATTGCTTTGAATGAATGGGCTGCAGCTCGCGACGAATTGATCCCTGATGCGCAAGCACCAGAGGCACGTTAATAGAAGGGGAAAAATTATGAAACGCTTTATCCTTGCTGTTGTTATGCTTGGCCTTGGTGCCTGCGCTTACGACAAAGATAAATCTGGTTCGACTTCACAAGCTCGCCAAGTGGAAGAAGACAACAAACAAGTGGAAGGCAACTTCCAACCGATCGTTGGCTACTACCTAGGCTCTTTGAAACGCGCAAGCGGTGTTGATACAATTGCTATCAACCTTTTCACTTTGGCTTATAAAGACGGCACAAACCCAGATGGTACAGATCGCATTCGTTATAAATTGTCTGCGTCTTACTCGAAGAAAAATCCAGCGGGCAAACCGCTTGTGGATTTCTCGATCTCTTACATTCCAGAGACTGGCGATTTGAAACTTGTGAACACAAAAGCTTCAGACAACATTGATGAAGTGAACACAATCAAAGCGCGTGTTATGAACGGCCGTATTATTGGTCAAGTTTTCTCTTCAACTCGTAAAATCGGCACTATCGATTTAGCGTTGTCTGCCGACGAAAGCGCGAACCCAGACAATGGCGCACAAGAAGAATACAATGACCTTCTTCGCAAACAGTACGCTGATCTTGCTGGCAATTATGTAGGTTGCGTGACTCCAGCTGCGGATGGCAGTGCGACTGAAGCGTATACTGTGACGATGACGATCTCGATGTATGAAGATGCTGGATCAGATCCAACAACGACATTGCCGCGTTTGGCTGGTATGTTCCACCGCAACTACGACAAATTGGGTGGCTTGGATACAAGCTTATCAGCGACTTACCGTCCTGATTTGACTCCTGCGACTTTGAACATCGTTGGTAAACCGAAAATCACAAACAACGGTTACGTATCAACGTTCAACGGTTACTATTCTAACGGTGACTTCGCTGGAACATTCACATCGACGAACAAAGGCCTTGAAGGAAACATCTTCTTCAAAAAAGGCAAAGTTCTTCCAGCGCAATGTGCTGGCGTGACGAAATAGTTTTTAAATTTAAATAAGCAAAAATAAAAAGAGCTCGGTCGTCCCGAGCTCTTTTTTTATGTCTTGTTTTCTAGTTCCGACCAACGCGTGTAAAGCCTGTCAACTTCCGCCTGGAGCTTCGCAATTTCAGAATAGAGTTCTGTCACTCTTCCTGCATTGCTCACAACCTCGGGCTTAATAGACTCTGCCTGGGCCGCCTCAAGCTTCGCTTCGAGTTCTTGAATTGTGGCTTCCATGTTTTCAAGTTCGAACTTTTCTTTGAAGCTTAGTTTTTTAGGCTTCCCTGCCGCAGCGGCTTTTTCCTGCTGCTTCACTTCTTCCTTCTTCTGCGCTTCTAGTTCTTTTTGATCTTCAAACCATTCTTCCCACTGTAAGTAACCCGCGAATTTTTCCATCGTCGTGTTGCCATCTGGGTTTTTATGAAGAGCGATAATTTCTTTCGCGACTTGATCCATGAAATAACGGTCATGGGTTACTAGGATCACGGCACCATTGAATTCTTTCAATGATTCTTCAAGAACCGCAAGTGTTGCCACGTCCAAATCATTCGTCGGCTCATCCAGCACCAGGACTTGCGCTTCGTTCAACATCAATTGAGCAATACGCAAGCGCGCTTGTTCACCACCCGACAGTTTTTCAACTGGCAAATCCATTTGTTGGCGATTGAATTGAAATCTTTCAAGATAACTTCTACCGAATACATAAGTGCCTTGATAGTGAACGTAGTCACCGTCTGGGCAGATGTTTTTTAAAACCGACAACTTTGGATTCAATGTCTCGCGATTTTGTTCAAAGTACGCGACTTTCAAACCGTCGGCTTGTTTCACAACTCCCGAATCAGGTTGTTCTTGGCCTAAAAGAATTCTGATCAGTGTTGATTTACCGGAACCGTTATCGCCCAGAAGGGCCATACGAGTTTTTGGCGAAACCAAGTACGAAAAGTCTTTAAATAAAGTGCGACCGTCATAACCCTTCGTGATGTGACTAAGTTCCATCAACTTTTGCGGATTGCGTTCAGCATCTTTGAATTCAATTTTTACAGTGCGCGCGGCGTTCTTTGCTGAAAGCTCACTGACATCATCTTTCAATGTGTATGCGCGATCGATACGGGCTTTTTGTTTTGTCAGACGAGCTTTAGCACCGCGACGAAGCCATTCGGTCTCACGACGAAGAGTGTTCTTCATCGTCAACTCTTTGGCCTCTTGTCCCGCCATCATCAATTCTTTGGCTTCGGTATAGTCAGAATATTCACCTTCGATAGAGAAAAGGTAGTTTGGATTTTTTGGATCCAAGTCGAAGATTTTATTCGTCACGCGCTGTAAGAACAAACGATCATGGGTGATCATCAAGGTTGCGAAATTACCTTTTGCCAGGAATTCTTCAAGCCACAAGATGCTTGAGACGTCCAAGTGATTGGTTGGCTCATCCAGAAGCAATAGTTCTGGACCAAGCACCAATTCACGTGCAAGGGCCACACGCTTTTTCCAACCGCCCGAAAGATCTTCAACTAAGAATGAATCACCGAATTGTGCTAAATCAAGTTTTGCGATCCACTCGTAAGCGGGACCGATGACTTCGTTGTAGTCATGTTCGTCTAAGATCGCATCCAGAATAGAATGACCAGGTTTGAACAGCGGAGTTTGCTCTAAGAACCCAATGCGCAAGCCCTTCTTCCCAGTGACGTCACCGGAATCGGCTTTCATACGACCCGCTAAAATTTTAAGAAGAGTAGATTTGCCTGCACCGTTAGGACCCACAAGTCCCACACGATCGCCTTCTTCGATACCAAGGCTGACATTTTTAAAAAGAACTTTTCCTGCGAAAGCTTTTTCAAGCTTATGGGTATTAATTAAAAGCATGATGCACAGTACTGCATCATGCTTTCTTTTTCAACGGGACTATTCAGACGCGTCCCGCTTTAGCTCTATTTTCTGCAAGAAGCTGGATTTGGAACCAGTTGAGGTCTTGAAAGTTGTGGGAACATCTCGTGGAAGTCTACACCAGCCTGGAATGTTGGCACATACAGTACGTTTTTAGAACCATCCAACGGTGGCATCATGTCTTCAATCGCAACATTATGCGAATTCATGAAAGAATGAGCTTGATCGACCATTGGACTTTCTTCGTGTCTGTAGTTTGGCGGAGTCAAAAGAACGATCTTATAGTTGTTCTCTTTCAACCAATTCAAGATAAGTGGCAAAGCTTCAACTGTTTGAGCGTGAATATCGTGGAATAGCACGATACCTCTGTTTCTCAAACCTTTTGGTTTTGCTTCAAAAAGAATCTTTCCGTTGTTATCACGAACCTCTTCACCTCTAAGCTCTGCTACAAAAGTTTTAAGGATTCTTTGAGAACGAGACTCGCCACCTGAACCACTTGCGAATTGCCAGTCATGGCTATCTGCATTCCAACGGAAGTCTTTCAAACCAAGTTCTTTAACGTTCTTACGCATGTCAGAGTCAGCGTCACCATTCGGGAAACGGAAATAAGGATCAATGTAGTTTTGCGCATCATGAACCGCAACGTGACCAGAGATCAACTCAGCCAGGAATTGTTCGTAAGAAATTCTTCCGCACTTAACTTTGTATGCCATTGAAATAGAGTGAGAATACGTGTGTGAACCCAAAATGTGCCCAGCATCTAGAACACTTTTAACTAGAGGCTTGTTCACGCGTGAATTCATACCGATATTAAAAAACGCGGCTTTAATTTGAGCTTTTGCCAAAATTTTCAAGATGTCTTCCGTCGTTCCTTTTTTAGGACCGTCGTCGAAAGTGATCATGATCTCTTTTTCGTTAAGGCCCTCGAAGCTATAACGGTCTCTGCTATTATCGATCATTCGAAGCTCTGTCCCAAAAGCCGGGATTTTTGCGAGCTGTTCATCAGAAACCACATTATGCTTTTCCTTACGGAATTTCGCGATGAAAGTAAGTTTCGTCAAAAGTTCCGCACGGCAAGACTTCAACGACTTCACCGTACGAGGAGATTCAATGATACTTCCCAAGTATTCCAACTCATATGAATCAACCGTTCTAAGTTGAGCACAAAGTGCAATACCATCAGTGTCGCTTTCACCTGGATTAGACATAAACGCTTCCATTTCATGGAAACTTTCGTCCCATTGATTCGCGTTCTTGGCAGTTTTAATCTTTTCCAGTCTTTCAGTGTAAGTATTTTTAACTTTACTGAATGACTGAGCATACTGCTCAGGTGTTACGTCTGCGTGTGCAGCCGATGCCATCGCCGATGCCGCGATCAAAGATAGGAAGGTTTTTCTAAGCAACATATTTCACCTCTCGATAACCCTTTTGCTAATCCCGTACCATTTCGGAGCGCTTTTATTTTGATCTCACGTCTAATTTTTCAAGAAACGGCACAAACTGCGAGTCACTGTTTAACATATTGACGGCCGTAACTTATCTTCAACAATCCCTCAGATACCTACTGCATATTCTCGAAGCGTTGATTCGACAACGCGAGTTCACCGAGATCTGCATCGTCACCTTCGAACTTCTTTTGCATACTCATGTATTCAAATAAGAGTTCTGCAAAATTATAGGAAAAAGCTCGAGTCACACGAAACCACGTTGAGGAATAAATAAGTCGGTTGTCTTTGATGATGCGAATCTCAGTAGAAAAATCTTCTATTCCCAATTCCTTTTTAAAGGCTTTTTCGCCTTCAGAATTATCTTCATAATAGCTGCATAGTATCGCTGGATATTGCTCATCGGAACGAATCCCCATACTGCATGCATCCCATATGCGATACAAAACCGGCAGACTTAAAGAAACACCCGTGTCACCAACCGCGAACAACGGCGACTTAAGTTTTTTAAAATTTGTCTGATTTAAAGCGTACTTCAATACAGACGGGTCTTTAAATTTCTCAAAAAATTGTCTGCGGACTTCCAAATTATAAATCACTTGCATCTGGTTTGCTGACGCTGAATTTTCACACGAAATATCACGAATTAGTTTGGAAACGTCATTAAAGTTAACAACGCCCTTCAGTACATATTGGTGCAAAAGCGAAGCTTCCAAATCTGCGCACGAAAGCCCTAATTTTTTAGACTCGTCAGCGGCAGAATTCAAATCACCCATTTTCAAAGACTGAAATACGCTTGCGATCTTCTCATC
This sequence comes from Bdellovibrio sp. NC01, assembly GCF_006874625.1. NCBI lineage: Bacteria > Pseudomonadati > Bdellovibrionota > Bdellovibrionia > Bdellovibrionales > Pseudobdellovibrionaceae > Bdellovibrio > Bdellovibrio sp. NC01. The sequence continues at coordinate 961,183 of NZ_CP030034.1, read as the reverse complement.
AAACTCTTTATATTCTTTGCTTGGAGCTTCCAATAATGAAGGACCTTCCACGTTCACACGGATTTCCTTAATTTTTGCCTTAACGACATTTTCAATTAATTGCTCTTCGTATTTCTGAATTCTTTGAGCACTCTGCGATGTTTGATCTTTGCCAACCAAAGACTCTTCACGAACCTGATTTTCAGATGTCGCATGACTATTTTTGTCTTCACCGTTTTTAGACAGTGAACATGCCGAACCAATCATAGCGAATAAAATTAGTAGTGACAGGCCTAGTGCTTTCAATTGGCCTCCGGATCACCTTGATCGGCTTTAATATAATATTCCATTTCCTTATCAAAAATAGCTTGAACGCGTTCGTCTGCTTTTATTGAGCCTTGGTTCAAATTGTAGAAATAAGGGTCTTTAGATCTGTGTTTATCAATGATGTTAATCCAGCGCTGATATTCTTGTTCAAGCTGCTTTGCGCGCTCATCACTAACTTCTTCATCCGGATTGCCTGAATAACTTAAAATCAACAATGGATCAATTCGTAGCTTTCCACCGTTTTCATATCCAGTTAATACGAGGTTCTCAACTTCTCCTAATGAGAACAAGTATTCAAGGAAATCTGAAGATTTAAATTTAATGAATCGTTGATAAACGAGTTCATCAGCTGCCCAACTCGATATCTCTGATGATGGCAAAGTGTCGCTCAAACCTTTACATGTCTTCGCTTGCAAAATTGCACGAAACGCCTGCGCTGAATCGTAACCGCTCGCCACTGGCTTATCGTATAAATCCCCTGGAATAAGCTCGGATACCGACATTTCATAGCGAAGCCTTACAACCAATTGTAAAAGGGCATAACAAGCGTTTCGATTGAAATTCAAAGACGTGAGCCGTTCATCCAACATTGAGGTCTGTAAAAGTTTACCCAGCTCCTCAGCAGTATGATTGATGATTGGACGCTGGAAGCTTTGAAGCTGCTCTCTCACCGACTCATCGTTCAATAAAAGATTGTTCGTTTCAGACGTGAATAAGAATGGGCTCATGCCTCTGCCAAGGATATAACCCAAAACTTTACGTTTGCGTAAACGAACCGTTACGTCGATCAAAGTTTCATTCTTAACATTCTTAATCCCTTGAATGTAATCCGTGGTTTTATCATCTAGCAAAGCGATGAACTCATCTTCGCTCATTTTCTGAAGCATGCTTTCAGAATCCTGAGTCAGCTTGTCAGACTTCTCCACAACCACAACATCTGCAGCCGGTTTCTCGGGATTTCTTTTGAACGAGCAAGCGCCCATCGTCAGGAAAATGACGATGAAACTGAAATGTCTCAAAATGAGAATAATATGGCGTGTGCTCATTCGAGCTTTTAGAGTGCAAGAGATGTGCGGCTTTAAATGCAATTTGTCGAGGGAGGAATGTCAGAAAACTGACACTTTACGAAGATGGGCATACAGCCAAAAATGCAATCTAGCGTTGGGCCGCTTCGAGTTCCACTTGGCGATGGCGCTCTTCAAGCATTTCAAGGAACTCTTCGCGCTCGACATACTTGCCACCCATTGCGCCCACGACAGGTGTTACCATCTGCACGTCGATCCAATCGTGGCCTAAGTTGGAAAGATGTTCGACCAAGGCCCACAAAGCTAACTTTGAAGCATTTGGTTTTTTGTAGAACATACTTTCACCGCTGAAAACACCCTGCACGATCACGCCGTAAATACCACCGATCAAGATATTGTTTTCGCGCACTTCACACGAAATACAAAATCCCGCTTTAAAGAAATCCTGGTACGCACGTTTCATCATCGGCAAAATCCACGTGCCCTCTTGCCCAGGGCGAGGTTGTTTTGCGCACTCTTCAATGACTTGCACAAAATCGCGATTGAATGTGATTTCTATTTGTGGATTTTTGCGACGGAAGCGACGCAGACTTTCAGGAACATGAAAATCCGCGAAATCCAAAATGCCACGACGTTCTGGCGAAAACCACAACATCGGAAAACCCGCTTGTGGCCAGGGGAAAATTCCTTTCGAATACGCCGCATACAACGTGCCGATATCAAGCTTCCCGCCCACGGCCAAAACACCTTCGGCCATGGTATCGCGTGGATCTGGAAAATCGACAGAGGAATGAAGCTTCACGAATTATTTCCCTTTATAAGTGACTCTATAAACTACACCCGCTTCATCATCCGAGACAAGCAGTGAACCATCTTTCATCACTTCCACATCGACAGGACGGCCCCAGGCTTTATCATTTTGCAACCAACCTTCAATGAAGCCCTCGGTCTTCACCGGCTGACCATTTTTCAACTGCACGAAGGTCAAACGATAGCCTTGAGGTTTGCTGCGATTCCACGATCCGTGTTCAGCCAAGATAATGCTGTTACGATATTCCGCTGGGAACATCGAACCCGTGTAAAACCTCATTCCTAATGCGGCAACATGAGCCCGCAACTCCACAACCGGCGGAGTAAACTGCGCACAATCTTTTTTGCCAAACTCTGGATCCTTCAAACTCTTACCGTGGCAATAAGGATAACCAAAGTGTTCATCTTTTTTAGTTAAGTGATTAAGTTCATCGGGTGGCACGTCATCACCTAGAAGATCACGACCGTTATCGGTAAACCACAAATCTTTTGTTGATGGGTCCCAATCAAAGCCGACCGTGTTCCGAATACCTTGCGCCACTTCTTCTTTCGAAGTGCCGTTCACGTCGATGCGATACAAGCGACCATATTCAGTTCCCGTTTCGCAAATATTGCAGTTAGCACCGACCGGTACGTACAACATACCGTCAGGACCAAAGCGAATAAATTTCCAGCCATGATGACCATCGCTTGGAAAAGTTTGCGGCAAAATGCGCGCGGGCTTTTGAGGTCCTGTAACTTTAGCAGGAACGTTGAATTCAAGAATTCTTGGAATCTCGCCCACATATAGTTTTCCGTCTTTGTAGGCGACACCATTGGGAACTTTGAGGCCTTCAGCAAAGACCGATGCTTTGCCATTTTCAATCATGTAGACCTTATCACCAGAGCGCGTTCCAACAAAGATTCGGCCATCTGGTGATTGAGTCAACGAACGCGCATTGGGAATTTCAGCAAATCCAGGAGGCAGTTTGAGTTTTTCAAGCGGCAACTTCCCGGCTGCAAAACTCATGGATGAAATAAAAGCTAGAACCAGAATCACGGATGCTTTCACTTACGAACCTCCCGGAATAAAATTATTTTTTCGCTTTGTCTTCTTTCGCTTTTTGCGCACGTCTTTCGTCGTTACGTTTTTTAGTCGCATCAACTAGCTTCTGCACTTCCGGAGAGTTTGGTTTATCAAGTTCTGCCAAAAGCATTGCCACGCGATTTACGTTCGAACTCCAGTCGTTGATGATGATCTGATTTTTCGGCATGAAAACATTCATTTCGCCATCGCGTGAAGGAAGAATACGCAAGTCACGATTCACAACGTCCACCGGAACGTTTTTCAACGTAACGATCCAAGATACCATACGTTCTGGCTTCAACGCTGGCACTTCTGTTGTGACTTCTAACAAGTTTCTTTGCACATTACGGGCTGTCATAATAACCATCGTGTCGCCCTGCTTAGAAATCGCAAAACCATTCACCGCTAATGCAGAGGACAATTGATTAAAAGCCTCTTCAACGGAAATTTTCTCGGGCATCAAAATCGTAGCCTTGCCGCGAACGCCGGGATCAAGCACGAATTTCTGACCCGAAGCCTTCGAGTAAGTTTCGATGATTTTCGTCAACTCTTCATTCTGAAAAGTGAACGGAATTGTATCGGCCGCTTTTGCGACGATCGCTTGAAGGGTTAATGCAAAAATCAAAAGTCCTTTTTTCATTTTGTCTCCTCTGTGTTGTAACTTCTTAAATATTAAACCTGACTTCGACACCAATCACATTTACCACATGGGGTCTCATGCTTATGCCCAAAGTAGTGATAGATGTAATTCATGCGACACTCTTTATCTTGCGTCGCCCAACGAACCATCTCAAGCAGTTTGGAATTTTGTGCACGCAAAATCTGGGGTCCGTTTTCTGCGGCAAACTGTTCATCAGTAGGTTCGTGAACACATTGGAATGGGAATGGATCATCTGATTTTTCCAAACAACCCCAACGTTCTAAAATACTCACCGCAGCTTCAACGCGGAAGTCGCGACGGTTTTTGAAATTCATTTGTTCGCGCAAGAAATCAAATTTTTCTTGATTTACGCGCAAGCGATTTTCATCGATAAGTTGATACACTTTACGAATGAACTCGGGCTCAGGATGAGACCACTTCAAAAACTCCATTTGAATGCTAACGTCGTCTTGATCGTACAACAAGTGACAAGAAGATTCCTGGCCGTCACGTCCTGCGCGTCCGACCTCTTGAAAATAAGATTCCAGCGCACTTGGAACTTCAGCGTGAATCAGCAAGCGCACATTGTTTTTATCAATGCCCAAACCGAATGCCGGTGTCGCAATCATCAAAGGATTTTCACCACTAATAAAAGCTTTCTGATTGCGTTTACGATCTTGAGGCGACAAATCGCCGTGATAGACCAAGTGCTGCACGCCCAGACGATTCAGCGACGAAGAAATTTTCTTTAAAGTTCCAATCAACGACACGTAAATGATCGCCGTTCCGCCATGTTGATGACGAAGTGCCACCATCGCACGAATTTTTTCATCAATGCCGTACATGTCATGCACGTTCAAAGAAAGATTCGGGCGCTCAATTCCCGCCGAAATAATTTGTGCTTCGGGAATATGCAATTTCGCTAAAATATCTTTTTGAACTTCCGGAGTCGCCGTTGCGGTCAATGCCAACGTTGGCGGGTTTCCCAAAAGCTCGCGGAACTCCCCGACACGCGAATAGTCCGGTCTGAAGTCATGGCCCCACTGCGAAATACAGTGCGCCTCATCGACCGCCAAAAGTTGGATCTTACGCCCCTCGATGGCTTTTAAGAATTCAGGCTTGCGAAAACGCTCGGGCGTCACGTACAGCAGTTTGTAATCGCCGGCAGCCAGGCGCGCTTGACGCTGCTCACGCTCATCGCGCGTTAAAGTTGAGTTCAGGCACGTCGCCGGGATCCCAAGATCTTTGGCTTTCAGAACCTGATCTTGCATTAGTGCGATTAGAGGCGAAATTACGATCACAAGCCCGTCTCGGATTTTAGCTGGGAACTGAAAACACAGGCTTTTGCCCATTCCGGTCGGCATTAATGCGAGGAGATTTTCATTTGCCCAAACCTTGCGCAAAATCTCTTCTTGCTCGCCCCGAAAGGAGCTATAATCGAAGTTCTTTTTTAGGAGTTCGTGGAGGTCCAACATGCCACCAAGTTTACGTTAAGCCAGATCGGAGAGATACGTCTCTCCACTCGGACGGCGCTATGCGTCGCAAGTCTGGTCTATTCTTTTTTTGCATCTATATGTAATTGATGGTACTTCGAGTACTTTCATAAAAGTAACTTTTAAACAAGTGGCTAAAATCCTTCGGCGAAAAAGCCGAAGCGCAAAGAAATCACTACAGATAACGAAGGGTAAGTTATGTCCAAAAAATGGAATATTGATATGGTCAGAAATATCGGTATCTCGGCTCACATCGACTCGGGAAAAACCACACTTTCTGAGCGTATTCTGTTCTATGGAGGTAAGATCCACGCTATCCACGAAGTTCGTGGTAAAGACGGCGTCGGCGCTACAATGGACTCCATGGATCTAGAGAGAGAAAAAGGTATCACAATCCAATCTGCTGCGACTCAGGTTCAGTGGAAGGATTACACAATTAACTTGATCGATACACCGGGGCACGTGGACTTCACAGTTGAAGTTGAACGTTCTCTTCGCGTTCTTGACGGTGCGATCCTAGTTCTTTGCGGTGTTGCTGGTGTTCAATCTCAATCCATCACAGTTGACCGTCAAATGAAACGTTACAACGTTCCTCGTTTGGCATTCGTGAACAAATTGGACCGTCAAGGTGCCAATCCGTTCCGCGTAAAAGACGCTTTGGTTGAGAAACTACGTTTGAACGCAGTTATGGTAAACATCCCAATCGGTTTGGAAGACCAACACCGTGGTATCGTTGACCTAGTACAAATGAAAGCTTTCATCAATGAAGGCCCAGATGGTGAGAAAATCACTGAAATCGAAATCCCAGCTGATCTAGTTGATCAAGCTAAAGAATACCGTCACAAATTGATCGGTGCTCTTGCGGATATCGACGATGCTATCGGCGAAAAATTCTTGATGGAAGAAGAACCAACATTGGAAGAGATCAAAGCTGCTATCCGTAAAGGTGTTATCAGCTTGAAACTTTGCCCAGTATTCTGCGGTTCTGCTTTCAAAAATAAAAACGTTCAGCACTTGTTGGATGGCGTAACTTATTACTTGCCAACTCCTGCTGAGAAAAAAGAGTTCGCTCTTGATTTGAACAATAACGAAGAGAAAATTGAGTTGTTCCCGGACAACGACAAACCTCTTGTTTCATTGGCGTTCAAACTTCAAGAAACTCCATTCGGTCAGTTGACTTACATGCGTGTATACCAAGGTAAGATGACGAAAGGTGATTTCATCATCAACCAAGTGAACAAGAAATCTGTTAAGATTCCTCGTTTGGTTCGTATGCACTCTGACAAAATGGAAGATATCGAAACTTCATACGCTGGTGACATCGTAGCGGTATTCGGTATCGATTGTGCTTCTGGTGACACTTTCTGTGACGATCGCATCAATGCATCTATGCAATCAATGCACGTTCCAGACGCGGTTATCTCTCTTGCAGTTGCTCCAAAAGACAAAACTGCAGCGAATAACTTCTCTAAAGCGTTGCAAAAATTCCGTAAGGAAGACCCTACTTTCCGCGTACACCGTGACGAGGAATCAAATGAGACTATCATCTCTGGTATGGGTGAGTTGCACTTGGAAATCTACGTTGAGCGTATGAAGCGTGAGTTCAATTGTGAAGTTATCGTTGGTCAACCTCAGGTTGCTTACCGCGAGACTATTTCTCAAGAAGCTCCGTACGATTACACTCACAAAAAACAAACGGGTGGTTCGGGTCAATACGCGAAGATCGTTGGTAAAATCCAACCTCTTCCACCACAAGAAGACGGCGCAGTCTTCAAATTCGACAACAAGGTTGTCGGTGGTCGTATCCCTAAAGAATTTATCCCAGCTGTTGAAGAAGGTTTCAAAGAGCAAACTGTTAAAGGTCCATTGATCGGCTTCCCGATCGTTGGCGTTGAAGTTGTTCTTGAAGACGGCGCATACCATGACGTCGACTCTTCTTACATGGCCTTCAAGATTGCTGCGATGGCAGCTCTTCGTGAAGTTTACTCTGCTGCGAAACCAACTGTTCTTGAGCCGATCATGAAGCTTGAGACTGTAGTTCCAGACGAATATCAAGGTGCAGCGGTTGGTCAAATCAACCAACGCCGTGGTTCTATCGTTGGTACTACTGCATTCGACGGTAACTGCGTTATCGAAGCTGAAGTTCCTTTGACAGAGATGTTCGGTTACTCAACTGACCTTCGCTCTGCTACTAAAGGTAAAGGTGAGTTCTCTATGGAATTCGCGAAGTACGCTCCAGTACCTCGTAACATCCAAGAAGAACTTGCGAAGAAATACCAAGCAAAGCGCGCAGCTGAGCAAAAGTAATTCTTTCCTAAGAAAGACTTCAAAAAGCCCGATGGAAACATCGGGCTTTTTTTTGCCTTTTTCTCTTCTGGTTAAAAAGAATTTCGTAATGCGAGGATTTGGGTAAGGCTAGCCCTTCACTGTTACTGCGAAGGCACGCCATCCGGGCTCAATCGTCGCCGAAGCTTCGCTTCGGTTCGCGCCATCGTGGCGCCGACGAAGGCCTTCTCCGCAACAGCGAATGTCTAGCCTTATCCAAATTTTGCCTTCGATATTTTCATTCAGAATGAAACGGCAAAATAAAATCCCGGTGTTTTATTTGCTCTAGAGTCTGTGACTGAATTACTTTTTCTGCTCAGCCAGTGTGGTGGTCGGAAAGGTACGGACTTACTTTTGGTTGAGAGTTGCGGCAGGCTTTTGTCTAGGTTGAGTTAATTTATTCGTGTGTTGTGCCGATGTGTTTTTTGGAGAAACACATCATGGATAGAGAACAACTTATTGCTGAGATTAAGAAGCAGATTCTTGAGGAGTTAAAAGGTGTTGCTTCGCCTTTGACTGATAAGATTTCTGATGAGCATAAAGAGCAAATCAAAGACGTTAAGAATTCTCTTGAGAAGTCTGTGAAAGAGAATCCTTGGATGGCTGTTGGGGTTGCTGTGCTTTGTGGGTTTATGATTGGGCGTCTTCTTTATCGTAGGAAGGATGACTAATCTATGATGAAACTTCTTTTGCCTCTGTTATCGTTTCTATTAGGTCATGCTAACACTTTCGTTAAAGAGCCTACGGCTGCTATTACTCAGCAAGTGGCTTTGCATGTTCGTGCTATTACTTCGATTCTGGTTTCGACGGTTGGATCGCTTGCGCTTAGTTGCGTGGGATTGTCTTTGTTTATTGCTTCGATTGCGGGACAGCTTGATAAGAATGAAGAGTTTCATTTTACTGGCGGCATGGGAGTGTATCTTGCGCTGACTGTTGTATCGGCTTGCGTACTTGCCTATTCGCTTCGTCGTGAGACTTGGATGAAGGCCCTTGGCTTTCAAACGAAACCTGAACCGCAACGTTCTGAACACAAAGCTGGTGCGCTTGAAAATGCCGTTGCTCTGTTGATTATGGATTTCGTCGAAGAACGCCAACAGCGCCGTCACGATGAGCATCCTAAAGCCGATGCCTAATTTAAAATAATCTTTGAAATAAAAAAGCCCGGTTTGATCCGGGCTTTTTTATTTCTGAATTTGAATTCGGAAATTACAACGGCCAGTTGTTGCAGTACTGAGTTGAATCCGTCGCCAACACTTTACCTGTTTTCTTATCAACAGTTGTGCGTGTGATTGTCGTGCATGTTTCTGAAGCGTTCATGTCTTCGTGTGAAACTTCTGTGTAAACCAAAACATTGCCGCGCTCTTCAACAGTCACGTTGCCGCCTGTTGTCGGGTCTTGTTTCACATAGAAGATTTCGCTCATCATACCGCCGCCTTCGCTGCCTCCGTATCCGCCACCATCAAAGCCACCGCCTGTGTAGCCACCACCGTCGAATGAACCACCGCTGTTGCGATCGTTGCCTTCGTACGTTTCTTCGCGAGGATCTTTTTCCTCTCCATTACCGCGAGTGTCTTCTTTAGGGGCTGGTTCGGATTTCTTTTTTGCGTAAGCAGATGGGCTCAATGAAGATAAAGCAAAAGCCAACATCGCTGCAAAGATCATAAATTTCATGGGGACTCCTTATGTCGAAGGGCCCTTGATACCACAGTCCGCGCGCTCTTCTCTACTTACACGACAGGAATGTAGGAAGATTTCAAAGAGTGAGAACTTTCTCTACAAAACTTCACCATTGTGAATGGCGTCCCGAATGAAAAGCTTAACAATTGAAAATAAAAAAGGCCCAAGCATCACTGCCTGAGCCTACAAATTTTGAGTCTTGTTTAAAAGGTCACTTAGTAATTGGCGCGACTTCATTCAAAAACTGAGTGAACGCCGCCCACGAACGATGATCTGCTTTTTCATTGTAAGCAGCACCTTTGGAAATATCATTGCCTGCGTCTTTTTCCGTGAACGAGTGCACAGCTCCTGCGTATGCGATGAACTGGTAATCGGCTTTAGCATCGTTCATTTCTTTCACGAAGCCTTCGACTTCTTCTTTGTTCACGTAAGGATCAAGTGCACCGTGCATCACCAACACCGGCGCTTTGATGTTTTTCGCATCAGCCGGATTTGGGTTCGACAAAGCACCATGGAAAGTCGCGATCCCCGCAAGTGCGGCACCGTTACGACCTAACTCAAGCGCACCCATGCCACCAAAGCAGTAACCCATCACCACGATGTGTTTTGCATCAACGCGTTTGTCTTTTTTAATCAGATTGTAAGCAGCCATTTCGCGAGCGCGATAAAGTTTGCGATTCTCTTTGTATTGTCCAGACAACTGCCCTGCGTTTGCGGGATTACTTGGCCTGATGCCTTTACCATAGATGTCGACTGCGAATGCAACATAGCCTTTTTCTGCAAGCTCACGAGCACGCGATTTTTCGTAATCAGTCAAACCCATCCATTGATGCACGATCAATACAGCCGGGCGCGGAGTTTTCACGCTGTCATCATAAGCCATGAAACCTTCAAGTTCCGTCTTACCTTCCTTGTATTCAACGTTTTCAGTTTTCACTGCTGCAAACGCATTGCTACCAACTAAAACCATTAGCAGGGCCAATGCCCCCATACCTTTCTTCATGAAAGCTCCTTTGTTATAGACAAAAGTCTAAGGCCCGAATCAAGACAAGGTCAAAGGCCTGTGATAAAGATCACCAGGATGATTTTAAAGTCCGCCCCTAGACTGTGGCGAGGTGCGCTATAGACAGCCCTCTCTGCGCCCGTGATACACTTTCGTTAATGGACTACCACAGGCTTTGGCCAACGAATAACTTCTCCTCATCTTTGAGAAAATCCAATTTACATCTATGACGGTGCTCGTACTTCTCTGCATTTCGACTATTTCGATTTCTTTCATCTGTTCGATGCTTGAAGCAGTTTTGCTGACTTCAACTTCTGCTTATATTGCTGTTTTGGTTAAAGAAAACCGCCGCAGTGCTAAGCTTCTTGAACATCTTAAAGAAAATATCGATCGCCCTATTTCGGCGATTCTGACTTTGAACACGCTTTCACACACTTTAGGTTCGGCAGCGATTGCTTACCAAGTGCAAGTGAACTTCGGCGACAAATACGTCACAATCGCGTCGTTCCTTTTGACCTTTGCCATTCTTTTCGTGGCAGAGATCATTCCGAAATCAATCGGTGCATCCCACTGGAAAGCGTTGATTCCTGTTTCTGCCTACACGATTCAATTCATGATCATCATTCTTTATCCATTGGTGATTGTGTCTGAGTGGCTGGGCCGTTTTTTCTCGAAATCCGAAGAAGATCCTGAAGTCAGCCGCGAAGAAATCCTGATGACGGCAGAGCTGGGTGCGGAAGAGGGAACTCTGAAGAACAAAGAATCTAACATCATCAAAAACTTGCTGATGCTAGATAAGATCTATGTCTCTGATATCATGACTCCCCGTTCAGTGTTCTTTGCATTAGATAAAGAATTAACGACGGAAGAAGTGTTCACGAAATATCGCCCGTTACGTTTTTCGCGTATTCCGGTTTATGCCGGCAGCTTAGATAACATCGTCGGCATGACGTATCGTTATAAAATCCATGAAGCGCTTTCAAACGATCAGCACGAGAAAAAAATCGGCGACCTTGTAACTCCGATTTCAAGTATCCCAGAGCGAATGACGGTGTCCCAGGTTCTTGATTTCTTCATCAAAGAAAAAGAACACATCGCTTTAGCCGTTGATGAATACGGAATCGTTGCGGGCCTTGTCAGTCTTGAAGACGCGGTCGAAACTCTTCTAGGTGTCGAGATCGTCGATGAACTTGATAGTGTTGAAGACATGCGTAAGTTTGCCCTTGAACAATGGCAAGTGCGCAAACAAAAGCTACGCAGGTAGTTTGCAATGATCTTGTTTTATATTCCTTGTCCAGATCAAGCGGTCGCAGAAAAAATTTCGCGCACATTGCTCGAAGAAAAGTTGATCGCTTGTTCGAATATTATTCCCGGTATGAAATCGATGTACTGGTGGGAAGGAAAAATAGAGACAAGCTCTGAGTATATACTCATCCTAAAAACTCTTGAAAGATCTGACGCGCACAAACTAATTGAAAAACGTGTGCAAGAGCTCCATCCCTACTCTATTCCGTGCGTGATGCAACTACCAGTCGCAGCAATCAACGATTCTTTTAAAAACTGGCTTGAAGAGAGTCTGAAGTAACTTCTAGAATGCACGAAGTGCTATCGGAAGGAGCCACTTCATGACTCGCCAAGAACTCGCTAAAAAAATCTACGACATCGCTCACTTGACCGGCCAATTCAAATTGCGCTCGGGCCAAACATCGACAGAGTACTTCGATAAGTATCGTTTTGAGGCACAGCCTGAACTTCTTCGTGAAATCGCAAAGCACATGGCGCCGATGATCCCTGCTGGAACAGAAGTTTTAGCTGGACTAGAAATGGGCGGCATCCCGGTAGCGACGGCTTTATCACTTGAAACTGGTATTCCCTGCGTTTTCGTTCGTAAAAAAGCCAAAGACTATGGCACGTGCAAGTTCGCGGAAGGCCTTGAAATCGCCGGTAAGAAGGTTTGTATTATCGAAGACGTTGTTACAACGGGTGGCCAAGTTGTTCTTTCTACAGCGGATTTACGCTCTATTGGCGCCAAAGTAGACCACGTCTTGTGCGTAATTCACCGTGGTCCTGAATTCCCAGAACCTAAACTGACGGAAGTCCAGCTCACGTTATCGCCTCTATTTAAGAAATCTGATTTCTAGCCGATAAAAAGGGCATGAAAACATTAAGATATGCCCTTTTGACATTATTGGTAGTTTTCGGAACTTCCGCATTCGCAGCTCCTCAATACGCGTCTAATTCAGATGAAGGTGGAACTGATGAAGAGTGGGATGATTTCTTGTGCAGAAACCAAACTCATTTAGTGGGCATGGGCTTGCAATGTATCTCTTGTGGTGTGCAGAAGTATTATTCTGATCACGGTCGCCCTAACATCGTGCCATCTGAAAAATGGATTTCGTTGTTAGCAGTGGGCGCACGCAATTTCAAAAATATCGAATCTTCTCCGGATGGTAAACGTCACATGTCGACGGGCGGCTATGGCTCGATCGAAATGGACAACATGAAAAAAGTCGTGATTCATCAGATCCAAGCTTACGGCTTCTGCGTGAACTACATCAGCAAAGACGCTAAGAAAGTCACGGGCGGTAAAAACTATCGCGATTTGACGGCCGCTGAATCAAAATACGTCACACAAGCTGCGAAGCGCGCATTGAAAGAAGATGATTTGAACGACGTTTCAAAGTTCTTCGGTTTCAAACAATCTAAATTCTTGTTCTTTGAAACTTCAGATCACGGCGCGATCGATGGTGCTAAAACATTCTTCGACGATGCAAACCTGAACGACGCCACAACTGTTTACAAACGCGAAGTTTTCAAAAAGAAGTTAGACGACGCTTTGAATGACTACGATATCTCGGGCGAGAAAAAACAAAACCGTGAAGAGATCATCGCTGCTGGCGATAAAGACAATGGTCTTCGTCAGTGTTTAGAAGAAGTGCAACGTCGTTTGCAATCTCCTGAATACAAAACGCAAAATCAAGAGCTTTGCCAAACAATGGCTGCACAATGTGACGTTGAAGACAGCGTTTGTAACGATCCAAATCCGAATGGTAGCGTGGGTGTGCCACAACCAAAAAGCAAAGGACCGTTTGGCGGCAAAGGCGGCGGAAAACTTCCTCCTCCACCGATGGGTGATGGCCGCGGCGGCATCAACTAAAAATCCAATAATCTAAAAAAGAACAAGCCCACTTCATCAGTGGGCTTTTTTATTTTTAAACTTGTTACAACTATTTTTCACCCACGATGTAAGCAATCCAGCTTTGGCAAGACTCCCCGTGATCGACACGAGTAAAGTTACCGTCACCCGATCCGTCTTTTGCAGTTCCTTCCCAATACACGTGCGTCTTTTTGAAACCCACTTCCGCCATGATCTCGCGAAGTTCTGGAATCGACCACAATCTCCAGTCATAAGTGAAGACCTGTTCAATCTTTTTACCACCTACACGGAAATGAATATGGAAAAGAGCTTCATTTGTTACCGGGTCAAAGTTCGTTTGATCCCAGTAGTACGTGAAGTTTTCGTGCTTAATTGTATCTTCAATCGCATCGTAACATTGGCTGCCACCGAAAAGGTCGACCAAGAAGATGCCATCTTTGTTCAAACGCTTAAAAGCGTTTGAGAAGTAACGTTTGATCAATTCGCGTTGTTTGAAACAGAAGTATGAAAAGTTCATCGCCGCAACGATATCTGCTTTTGGCAGATTCGGATCAAGAACATTGCCCTCGATCAAACGCATACGACGTTGTTGTTCTGGTTTCAATTTCGTCAGGTAATTTGTTTTACCGTACGCCATTGGTTCCGGATCAAGATCCACACCGACAGCTTCATAACGCGGGTTAAGCTTAATCCACTCTGTCGACAAAGCAAATGTGCCGCAGAAGTCTTCAGCAAAAGTACGTGGGTTTTTACCCTTCAACTCTTTGAACGTGTTCTGAATGAACTGAACGTCGTTTTCAGCAGACTGTACCGCTTTACGATACAGTTCATACTTATCAAAAAGAACTTTGCTGCTCTTTTTATTTACACGACGACGAACTTTTTTTCTGTGAGCTTCTGCTTTAGCCATTAAGGTACTTCCGCCACGATTTCGCGAACTGCAAGTTCAATGTCTGACAATTGTGGTACAGAGTTTTTCTCTAGGTTCGGATTCAAACCGATACCTGGAAGATTTTTACCTGCAAGCACACGAGGACGTGCCATCAAGTGATAGAAGCATTCTTGAGTCACACGGTAAGCCAAGTGCTCGCCGAAGTTTGTGACTTCAGTATCTTCATTCACGAACAACACACGACCTGTTTTTTCAACAGAAGACTTAATCATGTCCCAGTCATACGGATAGATAGAACGCAAATCGATCACTTCAACAGAGATACCTTCTTGCGCCAATTTCTTCGCAACATCGTCACACAAGTGCACCATGCGGCTGTAAGTAACGATCGTGATGTGTTCACCGGCGTGAGTGATTTTACCTTTACCGATTGGCACGATGTATTCTTCAAGATCTGGCCAACGAGGTTTCCAACCAGCAGAATTCTGTACTGGTTTGTCGATCATTGCTTTCAATTCTTTTTCATCAGCTGGCTCACCAGGGATCAAATCTTCACCCTTATGGCGCATCAACGCTTTTGATTTCAAATAAAGAACTGGATTTGGATCTTTAATCGCAGACAACATCAAACCATAAGCATCAAGCGGGTTTGATGGCATAACGATCTTCCAACCTGGAAGACGAGACGCCCACGCATCGAATGAATGCGAGTGATAGATCGAACCGAAAATACCAGCACCTACCGGAGTCATCACAACCATTGGAAGTTCCACTTGGCCGTTTGTTACCCACAATGTGTTACCAGCGATCTTCAAAAGATCGATCGTATTGAAAATATAATCGCCAAATTGGATCTCTGCCACACAACGGTCGCCAGTCATCGCAATACCCATTGCCATACTGATGATACCGCGTTCATCAAGCGGAGTATTCCATGCCGTTTTCAAACCTTGAGTCGCCGTAAATACGCCACCTAGTGGAGCACCTACGTCTTGACCAAAAACATCTTTAACGCCCAAATGCTTTTCACCGTAGTGAAGAGCCATTCTGATGGCCTGAGCTACACTTGCCATTAGAACTTCCTCCAATCAGCATTTTCATTATTTACATAAACATGATCCCACACTGACTCTGCAGTAGGGCTTGGTTCACCACGAGCTTGTTCTTGCGCTTTCACGCCTTCTTCTTCGTAGATCTCCCAAACTTTTTTCACTTCAGCTTCAGTCAAAATGCCTGCTGCCAAAAGTTTCTTTTCGAATTCCATCACTGGATCGAACAATTCTACTTTACGATTCGCACCGTCAGCAGAAGAGTGACCATACAATCGCGAAACTTTCACTTCGATGAAAGATGGCTTACCCGTTTTGCGGATGTATTCCATTTCTTCTTTGATTGCCAAATAAGACTCGACAGGATCGTTACCGTTGATCACGCGTGAACGAATGTTGAAAGCTTTCGCGCGATCCGCGATTTGCGTTTCACCGTGCTGACCATCGTACGGAGTCGAAATACCGTAGCCATTGTTTTGCACAGTGATCAACACTGGCAACTCTTGACCTTTACGAGACGCCCATACCAAGCATGTTGCGAAATCGCCTTCAGCAGTTCCCGCATCACCACCCGTTACGATAGAGATTGATTTATGACCCGCACGTTTTTGCGCGTGAGCAGTTCCGCATGCCAATGGATATTGAACTTCGATAGGAGAAGTCACAGGCGCTACGTTCCACTGAGGGAAGCAATAGTGACCTGCGAAGTTACGGCCACCTGTTGAAGGATCTGTCGCACGATTCATCATCAAGCGTGTCGCTTCAATCATTGGCATACCAAGAGCAACCATTGTCGGAGTACAACGATAGTGCAAGTGCATCCAGTCGTATTCAAGGCCTTGACCTTTACGAACTAGAAGTCCGAGTGGAACACCGAAAGCTTCCTCGCCCGGTCCACCGATCCAGAAATAACCTTCGCCTGCTTTATAGATTTTGATCACGCGCTCTTCAAGCACACGTGATTTCACCATCAGGTCATGCATTCTTAGCAACAAATCTTCAGAAAGACCGCCGAAGTCGAATTTCTTCGTCGCAGTTTTCTTGGAAGACTTCACAGCTGCTTTTGCTTTCGCCGCTGTTTTGGTTTTCGCTGCGGATTTCGGCGCAGTTTTTCCAGTGGTCTTTTTAGACATGTCGTTGTCTCCAAAATAGTAATTAGAACAGGCCCCTATCTAAGCGATAACAGGGGGGATTGTCGCTAAATTTCACTGTTTTTAGCGCTCTTAGTCAAAGACTCACATACGAGACGTTCCAGAGGGATTCACCTCTCAAAAAGGGACCGGAATTTTTACACCTGTTTTCAGGCAGTTAGGTCATGGCGGGCGACCCTCGCATTTCGTTCCATGCCGACTCCACATTTCAGGCGGAAAATGAAAGCATGAACGGGAGGTCGTTATGGTAGTTCGGGATCAAACCTCAAACACGATGATTAGTTCAGAGTCAGCTGCAGAGATTATGTTGCTTATGAAACATGCAGCTTCAAAAAATGGAAGCGCTTCACCAAGCAAAGCCACACAGAAAATGAAAGCGCTGAGTAATAAAGTTGTTCAGTTGGCGAAAAAAGCAGAACTCGCTGCGATGCTCAGTAAAAACTGGGCAGTCGAAGCAAGTAAACAAGCAAACGCGGCACTGACATCAACTCAAGCGCTCGCAAAGAAAATCGCTTAAGTTCCAGTAAGTTTATTCAAGATATTGTTTAAACCAGATTTTCAAAGTCTCTTCGCCGAGGTTGTCGTAAACATAAGGCAAAAGTTTTTCAACCTCGGCAATGTCATTTTCACGCCAGCCGACAAGGTTTTCATTCACGTCAGGCATGTGATGCAGATATTTGCCGAAATACTTCTGACAGAACTCTGTGTAGTCCTTCGTCACAAGAATAAACTCATGCCACATTTCATCGATTTCGCGCATGGAAAACAGCATGACACAATGTTTAGGCAGTTCATCCGGGTTAGCAACCGTCTTCAAATCGTTCGCATGTTTTTGCGTCAGCCACAGATACTTCAACATCTCTTGAAATGCGGCCTCTGCCGAAAGATGATTGGTGGCGCGATTCTGACGATACAGCTTAAGTGCTTTTTCGTTTTTGTATTCTAAAACTTTGTCGAGTGCGACTAATTCCATAAGATCACTCCAAATAAAAAACGGATCTCATCCAAGATGAGATCCGCAATTAAAAACTATTCGCAGTGAACGCATTTACCAGGGCCAGAACCTGTTTTTTTGATGCCTGCCATGATGTTCGCAATAAGTTTCGCTTTCATAGGATCTCCTTTGGTTTGAGTGGTCTTCAGCGCCACTTTGTTATCTAAAGACTAACTATGAATAACGAACCTCGTATAATCCGAATGTGCTTATGCTTGTGATCGGCAAACGCCTATGACATCAACCGACAAACCACGACGAGCGACCTTTTTATTTTGCCCTTATTACTCTTTCATCGAAGTGCAATTTGCTGAGGAGGCATGGATTTGCCGCTGTGGAGTCGGCCTTCGTCGGCGCCACGATGGCGCGAACCGATGGGCTTTGCCCATCGGCGACGACTGAGCCCGGACGGCGTGCCGACGGAACAGCGGCGAAGCCAGGTCTTCTCAGCAAATCCCCGCACTCCGAAGAACGACGCATGAACAAGGGCAAAAAAAAAGCCCCGAGTTCTGCTCGGGGCTTTACAACAACAACTAACGGGCAAAGAAATTATTTAGTGTTAGCCTGCTTAGGAGTGACAAGAGTCTTGCCATCTTCTAGTTGGATTAGATCAAGAAGAACGTTTGTTGCTTCCTGGATATCAGGACGCTTCATGTATTCTTCAGTTTTCTTGGCCTTACTAGCTACCTTCTTCGCTTTTTCTTTTTTCTCTTTTTCGTTTTTATCTTTCAAGACTTCGCTAACACGGATCACTTTACCGCGCGCTTTCGCCTTGTTGAGTTCATCAACGATCTTTTTGAATTCGTCGTTTTTAGCAACGCGATCAGTTGATCTTTCGCTCAATTGTTTCAACCACTCTGGTTTCAACTCTTTCCAAGCGCCAGGGCCTTCTTTAACGTAAGCCTCTGGAGAAATGAAAGCTTCGATTGTTTTCGGTGGCAAAGAGTAATCCATGTACTTCTCACCGATATCATCAGTGCTGAATGGACCTGGAAGAACAACGTCAGCATCGACACCGCGATGTTGAGTTGATTTACCCGATGGTACGAAGAACATACCTACAGTCACTTTGATAGCGCCCAAGTTATTTGGAATCGGCAATACAGACTGAACAGAACCTTTACCATAAGTGTGATCACCACCAACGATAACGCCACGTTTGTAGTCTTGCAAAGTACCAGACACGATTTCAGAAGCTGATGCAGAGATACGGCTTGTTAGAACAACAAGCGGACCTGCCCAGTCAACTGTCGGATCTGTGTCGCGAAGAGCTGCTTCCGCACGACCTTCATTTTTAGAAGATTGTTTTACAACGTTACCTTCTTTGAAGAATAGACCCGCGATTTTAACAGCGTCTTCAAGCGAACCACCACCGTTATTCGACAAATCAAGAACCAAACCATCTACTTTTTTATCGTTTGCTTCTTTGATCAATTTTTTCATATCAGCAGCAGAAGATCTGCCACCACGACGAGAATCCGCGTAGAAGCTTGGGAAATTGATCACGCCAATTTTCTTCTTCTGACCGTTGATTTCTTTATCGATGTAGTTGATTGAAGCTGCTTCGTCTTCCAAGTTTACTTTTTCACGAGTCAAAGTAACATCGAAGCGTTTTTTGCTATCGCCAGATTTACGAAGGATCGTCAAACGAACTTTCGTACCTTTGTTACCACGGATTTTTTTAACTACGTCTTTCAAATCCATGTCGATCACGTTTTCCATTGCGCCTTTTTCTTGGCCAACAGCGATGATCTTATCTTGTGGTTCAATCAAACCTGATTTTGCCGCAGCACCACCCGGCACAAGTTGTTCAACAACAGTGAAACCGTCTTGTGAAGAAAGTGTCGCGCCGATACCTTCCAATGACAAACGCATTTGGATTTCGAAATCCTCTAACACATCACGAGAAAAGAAGCTTGAATGTGGATCCAAGGCACGAGCAAAACTATCAAGGTAACCAGAGAACAAATCATCTTCAGTTGTTTCTTGAGTACGTTTCACAGCGCGATCGTAATTTTTGATTACGTTCTTTTTCGCTTCATCCAATTTCATGTCTGTTGCAAGGTAGTTGCCGATTTGGAATTGAATGTATTTTTTCAAATACTCATTCGCTTCGTCACCGTTTTTAGGCCATGGCTTTTTATCCGGATCGAAAGAGAACTCTGTCGTTGAATCAAATTTGAAAGACTTATCGAGATATTTTTTAGCAAAAGCATCGCGGTCTTTAACTCTTTCAAGAACAAGCTTTTGTGCTTCTTCCAAGAATGAACAATCGCGATTTTTTGTTTTGTCGAAAACATTTGTCATCGACTTTTTGATCGCATCAACATCTGTTTGAGTCAGATAGATTTTAGAAGGATCAAGGCGTTTAAGATATTGCTCTGTCACGCGTGTCGCTAGTTCTGCATCACGATTAGAGTACTTAACGTGATTCGCTAAAAAACCTTGTTCAATCACGGTAAGATAACGACACTCTAAACCGTCTTTTAGCTGTGCAGCTGCAATTGAAGAAATTGCGAGCGATCCCGCAACGGCTAAAACCTTAATACCTCTCGACAGTGAACTCATGATGGTCCTTCCATTGGCCGCGTTAAAGGCCCTACTAATTCCAATAGATTAGATCTTATTTTCGGAAGGAGCATTCAATTTATGAAGCTCGTCATAAATTTAGGACTGGCAATATTATGTTAAGACTTTCGTCGATCGTCTTCGAAGAAGGAAAGTTGGGAAAGGTTCTCGATTTTTTCACCGGCAAGGCCGCTGTTTTTGACTTCATGTTTGATGAAGTTTCCATGCTGAGTTTCGATCATAAAGAACGACATCTCTGGGAATCTCGACTTAAGGCGAGTCATTTCTTCCACGATCAATTGGATATTCTTTGGATCGTCGTCAGACATTCCAAAACGGTGATGCGCGTTGTAGCCGTAAAGTTCAATCGCTTTTTCCACACTTGCACGGATCGCGCGCTGCTTTAACTCCGCAGTACCTTGAGACAAATCCACATCTCCCAAACCGATACGTGTCGCTTTGTGACTGACTGGATAAAGGCTCAGATAATTTGGTTCAAGGGGCAAAAGTTTATTCTTAACGAAAACACGAATCCCCTCTTTCACTGTATCAGGATGATGACCACGAGCCGTGATCACTGAAAGAGGACGTTGATTGAATGTCGCGTGATAGAAGCACTCCCACGAAGGGCCCTTCCATTGAAAGTCAGGGAAGCCCAAAGCTTCAGCGACGTCGCGCACGAAGATTTGTTTTTTGCCATTAAGCTTTTCAGCGTCGCTTAAATTTAGGTCGCGGAAATTTCTAAATGTGCCCGTCTCGTCATTGAAATCCATTGTGTAGTCCGCGTACGGACCGCTCTTACCGATCGACTGATGGTATTGAGCAAAGTCACCGCTTGAAATCATCACTTCGGCGCCTGTGTCTTTATGGAAAAGAATCAATGGAGTGGTTAAGAAGGCGATGTTGTCATCGAAGTCGAAGAAATAGAAGCTACGACCGCCCAGATGAAAGTTTCTATCTTTCTCTGGCTGGCGGTTGATGCCTAAATCTAATTGTCCCTTGCGAGACTCTTCGCTCATAAAACACTTCCTCTAAAGCCTGTGCACTATAACAAAACTCTTTCCATCCGCAAAGAGGCCTGCACAAATTTCCTTCGTAGGCCGTTTCCGTCTAAAGTTTAGACACCTTACAGGCCCCAGCGATTCTTAGTTCTTAATCCAAAGAACTTTCGTCGCCATTTTGTTCATGGTTTCTTTTGGGACCCAGTAAGTTCCGTCTCCTGGCTGGCAAATAATACCGTCCTTATAGGCGCAAGTTTTACCCCACGAATTCCTAACCAAATAATGACAAACTCCACCAATGCTTTTTCTTCCCAAAATTGTGGAAGCATGACCCCCACCAAAAATACCACCGGCTCCCGTCACGTATTTCGCATCGTATTCAAGACCCACAACTTTTTGAGCGTTCAACCCTTGATCGATATGATCCGAAATTTCTTCCTGCGGCTGAATATCTCTACGTTTATTTCGCGAAGTGGAGTTCTGGTAAGATTCTATCGCGAACTTCGACGTGATAGCCTTACGACCTTGACCACACTTTTGATCAAAGAGTTCAAAGACCAAGCGATCTAAAGGCTGTGTTTTATTCGCAAGGATATACTCTTTAACTACGTTGACGTCCTGATTAGGAAAATATCTTCGAATCAATGGATTGATAAAATATGCGCAGTCTTCCGTGCAGGTGCCTTCGCTATAGGATTTCAAATAACCCATTAACTCAGCCGTGCCGAGAACGTTATATCCTGTAACACCATCCCGAGCAGAGATCACCATTGTTCCTTCTGAAGGCACAGCGCTGGCTTCACAATAATGCCCAAGCTCTTCCATTTCATCGATAGCACCCTCGATGAAACCACCCTCAGAGACAGCGTTTTTGCGCATAAAAATACTTCGGGCAAGACGACCCACCCCCGTAACCGTCGAGGCATAGCGCGAGGAAAGATGAATCGCGGAAACAGGTTCTCCGACAGCCTGACTTAATACATCCGCCGCCGCATAACCAAAACACCAACCGATTTGCCCCTGATCATAAGGTGCATAAAAACGCTTCTGTAAAGAAGGGTTCATAGATTTGCGAACATCGATATTACTGCAGTCATCGCTTGCGAAGCTTAGGCTCCCCAAGAAAGATAGGATCAAAAAGATTCCTGTAACATGCTTCATATACTTCTCCGTGCTCGAAGAAGAAATAAGCAAATCAAAGGCCGTCTCTAATGCATTCTATGACAATTGATAAATCGGAGTTCTTCAGAGTGACACAATCCGCTGTTCACTCGCATGGATCCAAAAGCAAAAAGCTCCCTACGGAGCTTTTTGCTTTATAAATTCGAGCGTTCTAGAGCAGGTTTATTTTTTTGCTTTTCTCGTCACAACTTTTTTAACTCCCAAAGCGGCGGCCTTATCCTTCGCGGAGCTTGCTCCTTTTAATGCCTTTTTTGGAGCTGTCGTTTCTTCGCCGTCAGAGGCAGCGGCTTTCTTCGCTTTGGCTGCCTTAGGAGCTGCCTTCGCCTTGCCTTTACCTTTGCCCTTCGCAGGTCCCTTTTCGTTGATCAGGGCGACTGCTTGCTCAAGAGTGACCGTCTCTACCGTCGTGCCTTCTGGCAACGAGGCATTCACTTTACCGCTCTTAATGTAAGGACCATAAGGACCATTGAAAACTTGGATCGCATCGCCCGTGTCAGGATGAGCACCAAGATCTTTCAATGCAGCAGCACGGCCGCGACCTTTTTTCGGTTGTGCCAACATTTCAACAGCACGTTCAAACGTAATCGTGAAAATGCTTTCGCCTTTTGGAATCGAACGGTAATCGCCATCGTGAACCACGAATGGACCGAAACGACCCAAGCCCGCTTTGATGTCTTTGCCAGTGCCTGGGTGTTGACCCAAAGTTTTTGGCAACGACAACAATTCTAAAGCCATATTTAAATCGACATTTTCAGGTTGAGTGCCTGGAGGAAGCGACGCACGTTTTGGCTTGTCATCTTCCGGAGTCACGTCACCCAATTGCACGTAAGGGCCATAACGACCGCTAAGAACGTAAATCGGTAAACCAGTTTTAGGATCCTCACCCAATGAATCCGCACCATTGATTTTTTGATCAATCAATTTTTCCGCGATTTCAGGAGTGATATCTGCTGGTGATTCGTTGTCTGGAACAGAAGCGCTGACTTCTGCACCATCACGAGTTGTTGAAAGATATGCGCCGTAACGGCCCACATGGAATTTATATTTATCCATGCCTTCCAACATCATCGTACGCGCTTCATCAGGATTGATTTTTTCTTCCTGAGACTCCACACGTGCACGCAAACCTTTTGGACCTTTATAGACGGAAGCCAAATAGCTTTCCCAGTCCAACTCGCCATCTGCGATATTATCCAGGCTTTGCTCCATTTCCGAAGTAAAACCAAGATCCACGTATTCTGATAAGTAATTGCTTAAAAGTTTTGAAACGATCATCGCTGTGAAAGTTGGAATCAAAGCAGTTCCGTTTTTACGAACGTATCCGCGATCGATAATTGTACCGATAACAGAAGCGTAAGTAGAGGGACGACCGATACCTTCTTTTTCCATCGTTTGTACAAGGCTTGCCTCTGTATAACGAGCTGGCGGTTTTGTTTCATGCGAAGTTGGATCAAGCTTCACGCATTTAACAGCGTCTTTGACTTTCAACGCTGGCAAACGCACTTCACGTTCCGCCAAATCTGCTTCTGGATCGTCACTGCCTTCAACGTAAGCGCGAAGGAAGCCCGGGAATTCAATCGTCATGCCTGAAGCAGAAAAGATCGCATCACCAACAGAGATCTTTGCACTGACTTGTTTTTGTCTTGCATCAACCATTTGTGATGCAATCGTGCGCTTCCAAATCATGTCATACAAACGGAACTGCGTACCTGTTAGGCCCGTTTCATCTGGGTCCATAAAGTTGTTACCCGCAGGACGGATCGCTTCATGGGCCTCTTGCGCGCCTTTTACTTTTTTCGCAGCATAGGTGCGCGGTTGCGGAGTCAGATATTCTTTGCCGTACTTCGTTTGAATCGCATCACGAGATGCCGTGATCGCTTCATTCGACAAGAACGTAGAGTCGGTACGCATATAAGTGATGAAACCTTGCTCGTACAATTTTTGTGCGACTTGCATCGTTTCACGAGCACTCAAGCCCAATTTTCTATTCGCTTCTTGTTGCAAACTTGAAGTGATGAATGGTGCTGCTGGTTTTCTGAATGTTGGTTTTTCTTCAACGTCAGAAACTGTCCAGTTGCCAGTTTTTAAGTCGCGCGACAATTGGTCGGCGTCTTTTTCACCCAGAACCAAAACGTCTTTACCGGCTGTCAATTGACCTGTCAGACCGTCGAAGTCTTTACCAGTCGCAACTCTTTGTTGTTTGAATTGTTGTAAACGTGATTCGAAATTCACGCCATCTTTAGAAAGTTCAGCAAGAACTCCCCAGTACGATGATTTTTTAAAGCGTAGACGTTCTAATTCACGTTCAACGATCAAACGCACAGCCACCGATTGCACACGACCTGCTGACAAACCGTAGGCAACTTTTTTCCAAAGAAGTGGAGAAATTGTGTAACCCACTAAACGATCCAGCACACGACGCGCTTCTTGTGCACGCACAAGATTCAAATCGATTTCGCGTGTGTCTTTCAAAGATTTTTGAATCGCGTCTTTAGTGATCTCATGAAACACCATTCGTTTTGTTGGAACACGTGGCTTTAGCACTTCAAGCAAATGCCAGCTGATAGATTCCCCTTCGCGGTCTTCATCGGTCGCGAGATAGAGCTCTGAGGCATCGGCAAGTTTGTCTTTTAAGTTTTTAACGACTTTAACTTTGTCTTTTGGAATGCAGTACAAAGGCTCGAAGTTGTGATCTACGTTCACGCCTAGCTGCGCCCATTTTTCCTTTTTAACTTTTTCAGGAATATCTTTTGCGGACTGAGGCAAGTCACGGATGTGACCCATACAAGATTCTACGACGTAGTCTTTTCCCAAGAACTTACGAATAGTCTTAGCTTTCGTAGGAGACTCTACGATAACTAGTTTCATTCCGTCTGAACTTTCTGTTTTTTTAGCCATGTTCATCCTTTAGCCCAAGGTCGAGGAGCTGCTTCAGCCCGCGCGACTCTCGTCGCTCCGGCTCTGCCGGCGTAGCCGACCCATATATATAGACAAACCATGTATTCGATCGATTTAAGATGCAAGCCTCAATTTTGACAACTCGTATAAAGTCCGAAGTCATCGATGCTTCCCTTTAAGGCAATTTAGATGAAAAATTTGTGTGTAAGTGTTTTGGTTCATTTGTTAATCCAAGGAATATCTTTTGAAAAACGTTTCTGAATTTTCAAGCTCGCTTCAGTTTTTACTTACCGACATCGACGACACTTTGACTGACGAAGGTCAGTTAGGTCCTGAAGCGTACGAAGCATTGTGGAGCTTACATCGCGCCGGCATTCACGTTGTTCCAATCACGGGTCGCCCTGCTGGTTGGTGCGAAATGATCGCACGCATGTGGCCAGTCAGTGGAATCGTTGGAGAAAACGGTGGATTTTATTTCCGCTATCACAACCGAAAAATGCAACGCCATTTCTTCTTTGATGAAACAACTCAAAAACAAAACCGCGACAAACTAAAAAATCTTGAAGCAGAAATTTTAAGCAAAGTTCCTGGTTGTGATTTAGCCAGCGATCAATTCTGCCGCCTGATGGATCTAGCCATTGATTTCTGCGAAGACGTTCCCGCTTTACCGCGCACGGAAGTACAAAAAATCGTCGACATCTTTCACGCCCATGGTGCGCAAGCAAAAGTCAGCTCTATTCATGTGAACGGCTGGTTTGGCAGTTATGACAAACTCACAATGTCTTTGCGTTTCTTAGAAAATGAATTCGGCATTAGTGCTGAAAAAGCGAAACAAGTTTGTGGTTTCAGTGGCGATTCTCCGAATGATGAGCCGATGTTCACATACTTCCCGCACAGTTTTGCCGTTGCCAATATCCGCAATTTTATCGACCAAATTAAAAACAAACCGACTTATGTTGCACAAGAACGTGGCGGCATCGGTTTCACAGAAATCGCGAAAGCGATTTTAGAAAATAAATAGAGGACGTCCCATGAAGTTGAAATATTTTATTAGCGCCTTATTATTTTGTTCAATGGCACATGCCGCTGACTTAAAAGTCGGCGACCCTGCCCCACTTTTTTCAGCGAAGACTCAAGAAAATAAAGACTTCAATCTTGCTGATCGCAAAGGTCAGTGGACAGTTCTGTATTTCTATCCGAAAGCAGGCACACCAGGATGTACAAAACAAGCCTGCGCCTTCCGCGACAGCATCCAAAAAATTCGTGAACAAGGTGCCGACGTTTTTGGTATCAGTGCAGATTCTGTTGAAGCACAAGCAGGATTTCATAAAGAGCACCACTTGAATTTCACATTGCTTGCTGATCCCGAAGATAAAGTTGTAAATCTTTACGGCAGCAAAATGCCACTGTTGAAAATGTCGAAACGTTGGACTTTCATTCTTGATCCAGAACTTAAAATCCGCGGCATCCAAAAAGATGTCGACCCAGTGATGGACGCCGAACGAGTTGCCAAAGAAATCGCGACTTTGAAAGCGTCTGATAAAAAATAAAAGCACGACTTGCAGCACGGTTAATGCCAATTCGATGCTCTACAAAAACAAAACCCTTTCAGAAAAACTGAAAGGGTTTTTAATTTTTATAATCCCTATTTTTTCAGCACGGACACTTACGGGATGACCGGTGGATGGTATTGCAAGGTTTCGCCAAGCGCCCACAGCATAAAAATTACCAATGGCGCATGCACTACTAATTGTGTCACGGTGTAACCCACGATATCACGCGCTTTCAAACCAAGTACGCCCAACAAAGCCATCATGAAGAATGGATTGATCAAGTTCGGCAACGCTTCTGCCGCGTTGTAAACCATCACAGTCCACCCCAAATGCACTTTCAATTCATTCGCAGCTTGCATCAAGTATGGCGCTTCAATAATCCACTTACCACCACCTGATGGCACGAAGAAACCAAGAATCGCAGAATACACACCCATCAAAGCCGAGAATGTGTCCGTCGTTGAAACGGAAACGAAGAAATTAGAAATATGATGCGACAATGTCTGACCATCTACACCCGGAGCTTTCGTCAAAATAAATGCGATACTTCCATAGATCGGGAACTGAATCAAAATGCCCGCGACCGAAGGAACGGCTTTACTGACAGAGCGTAGAAAACGTTTTGGTCTCCACGTCAAAAGCATACCCAACATCAAGAATAAGAAATTGTACGTATTCAAATTGGAAATCGCCAGGATGACATTCTTATTTAAGAACTCTTCCGCCAACCACCAGAAACCAAGAATCACAACAAAGATCGTAAGGATCGGGCTGTATTCCAACCATTCACTGGGTTGGTGAGGTTTTTCAACCGCATCTTCAACGTCACCGCTGACATCCACACCTAAATCAGACGCCGTCACAGCACGATCTTTTGTAGGTGCTGAAAGATAAGCGATCACTACCGACACGGCCGTTAAAACCGCCAACATCAAAATCGATTGCGGCAAAAAGATTGTTTCCGCAAAGGGAATCACACCCGTAATCGGCAACAAAGATTTTGGAATACTATCAACGTTCGCTTGAAGTTGTGCCGCTGATGAAGACAAACCCAATGCCCACGTTGCGCCCAACCCCAGATAACCTGCAGCACCGGCTGCACGATAATCCATGCGCAAATCTTTACGACGAGCCAGTGCTCTGACATAAAGGCCACCGAACACCAAACTGAAGGCCCAGTTCAACAATGAAGCTAAGATTGTGAAAAACGCGATATACGCAACAGCACTGCGTTCCGTTTTAGGAAGTTTCGCAAGCCAGTTAATCAATTTTCCCGCTGGCGGAGAAGACGCAACCACATAACCCGAGATCACCACGATCGCCATTTGCATCGTGAATGGAATCAAGCTCCAATAACCTTCACCGAATGAAGTCGCAATTGCTTTCGGAGCAACACCAGCAAGTAAAGCACCGATGCCAACAACGACAATCGCAAGAACCGCGAAAATATAAGAATCAGGAAACCAACGTTCCGCCCAGTTTGTAACAGAAGAAGCTAAGCGCTCAAGCGCACCCGTCTTCTTTGTTAATTCAGAATTTGAACTCATAGAATTAATCCCTCTTGTTAAGAAAAGTTTATGAGTTTATTTTCACTCTTAACAAGAGAAAAACCCAGCGCTAAGTGTTTAACAAGCTTAAGCATGTCACGAAGCGATGGGTTTTAAAATGAGTTTACTCTGAACTAAGCTGCTCCAGCCTTCGCGACATCCGTCGCTCCGGCACTGCGGGCTCGCGCCCCTAAGCCCCCGCGAAGCTCAGTGATTTAATTAGTACATCCGGTGTGAATGTCGATGAGCCCGGATCGTTGTAGGTATTGCCAAGGTCTTCGATATCACGAAGAAGATCCAAGACATTTCCCGACATCACGAATTGGTCGATAGCACCAACCATTTTACCGTTCTCGTATAAGAAACCTTCCGCTGGCATCGAGAAATCGCCCGTGGCTTCTTTAAAGCCCGAATGCAAAGCACCTGCGAACTCGGTTAAGTGCACAACTTTATCGTACTTCGCAAGAAGCTCTTGCAACGATTTTGAACCTTTTGCCATCACCAAATTCGTTGGCGCGATATCCATTGAAGATGCCGGACTTCTTGCTGCGTGAGCCGTGTGTGGCAAATTCATTTTCTTCGCGTATTCAAGGTTCGTTAGATAATTCTTCAAAACACCATTTTCAAACAACACCGTTTTTTGCGATGGCGCACCTTCCGAATCGAAAGGACGAACTGCAACACCTTCTGCGTTCAAAGCATCGTCAATCAATTGAAACTTTTCAGAGGCAATCTTTTGACCTAGTTTCCCTTTAAGCAAAGATTTGTTTTCGTGAACTTCTTTTGCCGAAAGATAACCAGAGATCATGGCGATCACAGTCGGGAACTGTTCGCGGTCAATCACCACAGCATAGTTACCCGTTTTCAACTTCTGCGCGCCCAAACGCGATAGAGATTTTTTAACTCCCTTTTCGCTTGTTGCTTTCGCATCGATGTCTTTAAACGATCGTGCAAAGAAAGCGTCGCCATCCATTTTTGACGACTCCCCTTCTTTCGCCAAAGCATAGGCATAACCAGAATAATAGTTTTGCTTAAACTCTTGATCCACACCTTCTGAATTCAAAATACGGCGGAAACTCATACTTTCAGAAAAACCGCTGTAAGGAACCGACTCAACTCGTTTATCAAGACTTAAACATGCGTCTTCAAGAACGCGCGCCACTTCCAACTTTTGATCCATCGCTACTTGTTCAGGATTAAAAAGATCCATTGCAGGAATTTGTTGAGGTTTCATCAATGGCACTTCAACTGCATCTGTTGACTGCACAGTCTTTGCATTCGTCAAAGCGTCTTTGTAAGTGCGAAGCAAAGCCTCTTCCGACAAGTTTTCTGTATACGCATAACCTTGGCTTGGACCAACGATTACACGAAGACCAGCCATTTGTGTTTGTGTTGATTCAAACTTTTCTAATTTCTTTTGTTGATAACCAAGCTTCAAGCTTTCGCCACCAGAAATAAGCATTTCAACTTTGGCACCATCTTGTTTTGCTTGGTTCGCGATCTTTTCAAAACTTTGTTTGATTGTATCCATTATTTTGCTCTCCCGCCGACCATCAAGCTTGATACAAGAATTTGCGGCTGACCAACAGCTGCAGGAATACTACCGCTCACCGAGCCGCACATACCTGTCGCCAATTTCAAATCGTTAGAGACTTTTGTGATTTTACCCAGCGTATCGATACCACGACCGATCAAGCATGCACCTTTCACAACTTCTTCAACACGTCCGTTACGAATGATGTAGCCTTCTTGCACTTGGAAGTTGTAGTCGCCCGTACCTGGATTGACGGAACCGCCGCCCATTTTCTTAGCGTACAAACCGTAATCCACGTCGCGAATCATTTCTTCAAATGAATCTTTACCTGCGGCGATGAAGGTATTTCTCATACGTGATGCTGGAGCATACTTGTATGATTGACGACGACCGCTACCAGTTGCTTCATAACCAGTTTGGCGTGCGCCCATTTCATCAACGATATAAGATTTCAAAACGCCATTTTCGATCAATGTTGTGCGTTTTGTTTTGTTACCTTCATCATCAAGGTTTAATGAACCCCACCCGTTTTCCATCGTACCGTCGTCAATCGCAGTCACACAGTCATTGGCGATTTTCTGCCCCAGCTTACCGCAGAACACCGAAGCACCTTTGGCAACGCTTGTCGTTTCAAGACCGTGACCACAAGCTTCGTGGAAGATCACGCCACCGAATGAATTATCAATCACCACTGGCATTTCACCTGCTGGTGCATACGCGGCTGTCGTTAAGCGCATCGCACGGTCTACGTTTTCTTGCGCGAATGCCTGCATATTCACCGTATCGTAAAGTTCTGACGTGCCCATGTGCCCCACAGTATCTGCAGAGCTTTCTTTGACACCCATGTTTTCAACAAACGTTTCAAGACGAATGCGTGAGTAAGATCTTTCATCATACGCCATCAAACCGCGAGAGTTCGCAATTTGCACACGTTGGAATTTTTCATTCAAGCCCGCTTCAACTTGCGTCACGGAAGAATTGCGTGCACGCGCATGTTGATCCAAAGAATTCAACCAACCGAATTTTCTATCGCGATTCATCTCGTGAGCTTTTTCACCAAATGTGTGAATCGAATCGAACGGGACTTGCATCAACGGCATTGATTTTTTTGCAGCACCCGAACCACGGCTTTGTGCCGCATTCAACGCAGCTTTAACCAAACCCTGTTCAGACAAATCGTTTGTTGTGACGTAAACGATTTCATGACCAAAGAACAAACGAATGCCAGCACCATACAATTGACCGACGATCGCTTGATCTGCTTTAGAATTTAAAACTGTTAGGTTTGATGAATAAGTATCTTCAACGAAGATATCTGCGAAATCTGCCCCAGTAGACAAGGCCGCGTCCAGGGCCTTTGTGAGAATATGAGATTGAACGATCATGGGACCTCCCTATTCGTATTAGGATAACTGAGCCTGCACTCACTCCCAATCAAAATCGAAAAGGTCCTATTTTTAATGCTCCGGTATTAATCAGAGATACTTTCAGAAAGTGTTAACACGGCTTCCTGCGTTGTCACGACTGGGCTAGGTCGCAATAATTCCGCAGCTTTCAAGTAAAGCCACTGCAAACTGTACGAGGACCAAATTAACAAGACCGCATCAAATGGCGCCCTGAAGCGATTTTCAGACTTGAAAACATAGACCGTGATAAAGACCGACAACAACATCAAGAATAACACTGATTGTGAGTCTGA
The DNA here is from genome assembly GCF_006874625.1 of Bdellovibrio sp. NC01. Lineage (NCBI taxonomy): Bacteria > Pseudomonadati > Bdellovibrionota > Bdellovibrionia > Bdellovibrionales > Pseudobdellovibrionaceae > Bdellovibrio > Bdellovibrio sp. NC01. Next base: position 929,613 of record NZ_CP030034.1, on the reverse strand, counting down.
CTTGTCTCTAGAAAGCAGCAACCAGCCAAGCAAACTCAGCGGTAAAAGACCGAATATAAAGAACATCTTCCACGGCTGATAGTAGAAACTGAACGCACTATTAAAGCCGCCAGGCCAAAGTTCATTACCCAGGAATAGATAATAAACATAACGGAAACTTTTAAACATCACTGCCGGATTTTCTTTTATACAGTTGATTCCGGCTTTCCAGAAATAGCCTTGATCTGTGAACGGGTGATCCCACGTCTTTTTTAAAGTCTCGCCCGTCTGCGCGAATAGCGGTGACATCCATGACATACCCGTAGAGTCACGATTGTTTTTCGAAGGACATTTGCCTTCAACAAAGTTCAACGCACCCGCCGTCGGACCCGCCATCGGTTTGCCATAAACTTTCGCGGTCCAAATCATATGCGGAACCAATAACAGCAAACAGCCCGTCGCCATGGCCGAGATGTTCACGAATGTCTTCTTGAAGTCGCGCCCATTGCGCACCAAATACCAGAAGCAGAAAAGCGGAATGAAGAACGCGTGATTGCCTTTGAAATAAAAGCTCACCATCAAAAGCAAACCGACTAAGAAAAACTTCCAAATTTTTTCTTCTTTCAAAGTGCGTAGCAACCACCACAGGCTTAACGTTAACAAGAATGTGTAAGTACATTCTGCCAAATGATAAGTCGCGAAGCTGATTTGCGGAAAGTGAATGCTTGAAAGCACCAACGCACACAGCGCCGCAATCGCACCGAAGTGCTCAACAACGATTAAGAAAATTAATAAATTCGTTCCCCACGAAGCAAAGACCTGCATCCAATTGTGCAGCTCCCAGCCGCCCAACCAACGCGTCATCAACGACCAGAAAGTAAATCCAACGGGCTGGAAATTTTGCGACTCATAGAAAATACCATTCAGAATTTCAGTAGCGCGCACAAAGTAGCCACCCATATCAGACCACAAGCCGGTCTGTGGTGGATGGATAATAAAGACAAAAAAGAAGCGAATGCCTAAGGCACCCAATAGTACGGCCGTAGCAAAAGTTTTTTGCGGTACTGTCGCTAACGGTAACGTTCTAAATAACAAAACGCCCAAAGCCGCAAACAGCGCAATCAACAATGAAACAACTAAAGGATCTGACCATTCTTTTTCAAGTGAAAATCCAAAAGTCTTTTCGTCGGTATCACCACTTACAGCCCATTCGACACCGGCTTTTAAAGCTTCAGACGTGTGGCGAAGAACCAAGCCCCTAGAGTTGTAGCAGCGAAGTCTTTCCGTTTCAGGCAAGTTCCACTCTTGCGTTCCTGTCGTTAATGAATTCACGCAACCCCACGTGCGCAAATTCAAAGTATCTGGCGCTAAAAATTTCGGCTCTAATTTGAATTTCATCCAAAACAGGCCGGGCTCGTCATCAGAGCGACGAGCCATCGAAGAGGCCGCATTCGAGTTCGTATACAAATCAGGATAAATAACTTCGCCCGTTTTTAAGTTCGGCGTGATTGCGCAAAACAAAGCAACAATTCCGATCACTGCGGCCAATAAAAGAAGTTCCCATTTTTTTGCTTTAATTTTGCTGTAAGACATGACTTTGACTTATAGGTCATTGGCCAAAGCTCTCAAGTTACGAATCGGAAAGTCAGTCGACCTTGCAAAATCCTAAAGTATCGCACTCGTAACGATAGGGATTTTTTAGATCCGCCTCTGATAATAACGCATTTAAATTGCTACGTTTGCGATAGATATTTTTCAATATCTTCTCTGCCGGCATTTTTAAAATATCTCCCTGTGGCGTTTTATAAGAGCTGACATCCCAAACCGCTTTATTCTTTGCTCCCACCCAGCGATACATTAATTCTGGATCATAAAAGCTAAAGACCACGGCATTTTTACTATCTTTCGCCCATGTTCCATCAGCGCCACGAATGTATTTCCAAAAACTAATGTCAGCATCGCGTGTTTCCGACGACAACAACCGCAGCGGAACTTTCAATTCCCGCCGCCAATGAGTCGCGATCTCTTCCGGAAAAAGATTTAAAATTTTCAAAAAACTCACAGCGAAATCGGCACAGCCAGCCCCCTGCCCCCACAACGCTTGCGAGCGCAGGCCGCCATAGACCGTCCAAAGTTTTAATTTTTCGTATTGAGCCAGATAATTTTCCAAACGCGAACACTGCGCTGAATTTAGTTTCAATTGAAAACGACGAACGTAATCTTGGCTTTCTAAAATCGAAAGCCATTTCAAAACTTCATCATTCTTATAAAAGCGCCCCTGCACGTCGATCAAAAATGTCTCGAGTGCTCGGCCTTTCACCATCAAATCCCAGGCATAAGAAAAATTCGAACGATCCGAAGTCATACCACGATACACAGGTGACTTACTTCCACACTGCAATTTGATATTCACATGCGAGATTCCATGCGGATAAATATCCCACCGATAATTGTCGTTCTCCCAGTGGCCCACCTTAGCGAAGGAATTGTGGTAAGCACTTCGGACCAAGGCTCCTGGAGTCGACCAATCTAGCGGCTGTGGAGCGCGGTAAAAGAGCAGCTCCAACTCATCTGCGTGAGCCCGAACGTGTGCCATTAGCATCATGGTAAAAATCGAGAACAATAAAAGTCCGCGCATCCATCCCTCGAAGAGACATCACAGTCGGGATTTCTCCGCGAGTACAATTATATTCGAGCAAGCTTGCTTTGCAGCGCGCCCTCCATACGATTCATCTTTAAACTCATTAGAATACATGCTCTAGTTGGTGCAAATTAAAGACTGGAGCACTCTGTATGACGAAAAAGCTAAGCTCTTCGCCAAAATCTCTTCGCACCAAAGCCATTCACGGCGAGGCACAATCTAAATCCTGGGAGTTTTCTCACCACTTGATTCCGCCAATGACCGCATCAACAACTTTCCGTCTTGAATCCTTACAGCGTGGTGCTGAAGGCTTCAGTACTTTTGCGGCCGACCAAAAATCTGAAAAGCCCATTTGGATCTATGACCGCTTGGAAGAACCGACGACAAAAATGTTAGAAGATCAGTTGGCATTACTTGAACGTGGCGAATGTGCCGTCACTTTTGGTAGCGGTATGGGGGCGATCGCTTCAACTTTATTGTCTTTGCTTAAAGCAAATCAAAAAGTTGTCGCCCATAAAACTTTGTACGGCTGTACATATAGCCTTATCACAAACTGGATGCCACGATTCAATATTCAGAATTCCTTGATCGACATCAACGACTTCACGAAACTTGAACAAGAACTGAAAGATCCTACGACTCGTGTGGTGTATTTCGAATCAGTTTCAAATCCTATTCTTGAAATCGCCGACTTAGAAAAAATCGCGGCCTTAGTTAAGAAAGCCAATCTTAAACGCGCCAAAGACAATCAGATCTATACAGTCGTTGATAATACCTTTGCGACTCCGTGGGCTTTGCGTCCGATTGAATGGGGCATTGATTTCGTGATCCAAAGTTTGACGAAAAATATTTCTGGCTTCGGTACAGAAATGGGCGGCGCCGTCATCGCGCCCAAAGAGCATGAAGGAAATCTTCGTGTCGCACGTAAAGACTTCGGCGCCATCATTCATCCTTATTCAGCATGGCACATTTTAGTTTACGGGATTTCAACACAAGCCATTCGCTTTGAACAACAGCAAGATTCAGCAATGAAAATTGCCACTTACTTGGAAAAACATCCCAAAGTGGAGCGCGTGATTTACCCAGGTTTAAAAAGTCATCACCAGTTCAAGCAGGCCAAAAAATATCTGCAATCGCCAGAAGGCAAATTTGCTCCAGGCACGATGATTTCATTCCAACTTAAAGGCCCTATGAAAAAGTGTCAGAAATTTGTCGATGATATCGCACAAAATTCTTACTCGATCACATTGGCAGTAAGTTTGGGATTAACGAAAACATTGATTGAAGTGCCGGGCTTTATGACTCACTCGGCGATTCCAAGTGATAAACGTGGAGAATCAGGAATTGATCCGCGTGCGATTCGTTTGAGTATTGGTTTAGAAAACGCCAATGACATCATTCAAGATTTAGAAACAGCCTTGTCACGAGTTTAACAAGCTTTGAAAAAACAAAAGCCCTGGTCACCCAGGGCTTTTTTAGTTGCTTCAGCTTTCGCGACTGCCGTCGCTACAGTTCTGCCGACTCCGTCGAATTACTTACGGATTTTCGCTTTGTACATACGCTTCTTAGTAAGAAGACGTTTTTTTCTGTGACGGATACCTTTTTTAGATTTGCCTTTAGCTGCCATTTTGATCCCCTTGTAAGTTGCTTCAGCCTAGGCCCCTTCCGGGGCTGCGGCTCTGCCCGCGTACGCGGTATTATTTCTTATTAGTCGGAGTGTTCATCAAAGCCGCGAACGGATTGTTGAACGGATTAGCTGGCTTCGCTGGAGGACCACCTGCTGCTGGTCTTTGTCCTGCGCCACCACCTGGAGGCATTCTTACGCCACCTGGTTTGTAACCGCCTTGCTGTTGACGAGGTTGATCGCCGCGTTTTTCACGAGGAGCTGAAGCCTCTGGCGCGTCGTCCATTTTCATCGTCAAAGAAATTTGGTTCTTAACTTGATCCACTTTCATAACTTTAACAGTCACATGATCGCCTGGATTTACCACTTTACGAGGATCATCCACGAACTTGTGAGACAAAGCAGAAATATGCACAAGACCATCTTGGTGAACACCGATATCAACGAACGCACCGAAGTTCGTTACGTTTGTTACGATACCAGGACAGATCATACCTTCTTTAAGGTCTTTCACTTCCATGATGTCATCACGGTATTGGAAAACTTTAAATGGATCACGTGGGTCACGGCCTGGTTTTTCAAGCTCTTTCACGATGTCATCAAACGTAAACTCACCCACGATTTGGGCCCATTTAGTTCTTTGTGCAAGAAGCTTCTTAGCTCCTTCACCGATAACTTCAGACAAAGAAACGCCAAGGTCTTTCGCCATGTCAGTAACCGCTTGGTAGCGCTCTGGATGGATACCTGTAGAGTCCAAAACGTGTTTGCTTGCAGGAATACGTAAGAAGCCTGCAGCTTGTTCGAAAACTTTTGCAGAAAACTTAGGAACTTTCAAAAGTTCCGAGCGATCCGCAAACAACGCTTTCTTACGAGCTTCAACGATACCTTTCGCCAACGCCGGACCAATGCCCGCCACGTGTGACAACAACGCTGCAGAAGCCGTATTCACGTCAACGCCCACGTTGTTCACGCAAGATTCAACCACTGCTTCCAATGATTTTTTCAATTGCGATTGATTCACGTCATGTTGGTACTGACCAACACCGATAGATTTTGGATCGACTTTAACAAGTTCAGCCAAAGGATCTTGCAAACGGCGCGCGATAGAGATCGCACCTTTTACCGTCAAATCAAGATCTGGGAATTCTTCACGAGCGATATCAGAAGCAGAGTACACAGAGGCACCCGACTCAGAAACCATCACGACAGGAATATTTTTACCAAGATCTTTCAAAACTTTGCGCAAGAACGCTTCAGTTTCACGACCTGCAGTACCGTTACCCACTGCGATCGCTTCAATTTGGATTTGTTTCAAAACGTCACCGAACAAAGCCTTCGCTTTGCGATCAGCATCGTCACCCAAAGTGTAAAGAACTGTGTGAGAAATGAAAGCGCCTGATTTATCAATCAATGCCACTTTACAACCCGTACGCAAACCAGGGTCGACACCCAATACGCATTTTGATCCGTATGGAGAAGCCAACAAAAGTTTACGAACGTTTTCAGCAAACACCGTGATCGCATCTTGATCCGCTTTTTCTTTCAACTGACGGTGAACTTCGTTCACAACAGAAGGAAGAACGTAAACGTTCAAAGCAAGACGAGCAGATTGTTTCAAGTATTCGCCGATAGCATTGTCTGGAGTTGAAGTTGCGAATTTTTCGTAAGATTTTAAAATCTCTTCGTCATCGCCCTTCACATCAAGAGTCAATTCTTCTTCTTGCCAGCCACGTCTCATCGCCAAGTAGCGGTGATTGTTTTTAGCATCAAGCAAAGCTTTTACTGGCTCTTCAAATTCTTTGTACATGTCGTACTTAGAGTTTGGTTTGAAGCCTTTCGCTGCTTTAGAAACAACGCGACCTTTTTCGTTGTAGTTTTTTGCAACCATATTACGAAGATCTGCATCATTGGCGATTTTTTCGACGATGATGTCTTGAGCACCTTTAAGCGCTTCTTCGTAAGTGACGATTTTGGCAGTTGGGTTTAAGAAAGCTTTCGCTTTCATTTCCATAGTCTGGTCGTCTTTCAACGTGCCATGACCCATGTCCCAAATCCAATTTGCCAAAGGCTCCAAGCCCGCTTCGCGTGCGATAGTTGCTTTGGTTTTTTTCTTTTTCTTGAATGGTTTGTAGATTTCCTCTAGCTCACCCAAGTCCCAAGACATCTCGATACGTTTTTGCAACTCAGCAGTTAAGTTGTTTTGCTCCCCGATCTCTTTGATCAAGAAAGCTTTACGCTTAACGATTTCGTTGAAAGTTTCGTGACCTTCGATGACAGAGCGAATTTGAACTTCGTCCAAATTGCCTGTTTGTTCTTTACGGTAACGAGCGATGAAAGGAACCGTAGCCCCTTCCGCAGCAAGATCAATCACTGCTTGTGCTGACTTTGCTGGGACTGTTGGGACAATACGAGCCAAATAACTCTGAAGAGCCTGATCCATAGAACCTCTAGATTTATTGGAAATAATAGGAAGTTAAATCTTTATTTATGACGGAACATGATCAGACCATGAGTAGGATCGTAAGGTGAAACCCCTACGCTTACACGGTCTCCCACAACCACGCGAATATTAAAACGTCTCATTTTTCCGCAAAGTTTTGCGTTAATGATCGCCTTGTTTTCGAGTTCGATCTTGTATAGACCCCCTGCAAGGGCGTCGATCACTTTTCCATCAATTTGTACTAAATCGTCTTTTGCCATGTAGGTAAATTTCTAGGCCAGAACCGATTGCCTTGCAATAGAATTCTGACCTTCCTGAGCTTTAGGTTTACGTTAGTTTCCTATTGCTGATCAGCATACGCTTGCCATCCTCAAATAAAACTTCAAGTCTGTCGTATTCATTTGAAAGGATGTAGCCCCAGCCGAAAATCTTATGCTCAATCGGAGTTTTAGCTTCGTATTGAGATGCGATATTATAAGCCTGAGCTTTCGTCGCTTTATATTTTTCGTGAAGATCTACCCATTTGGCTTGGTCTTCATTCATGCCTGTTTTATCGATTTTAACTTTCTTCTCTTTTTTAGGAGCTTCAGTCTCAACCGGTGCAGTTTCCTTCACAGCTTTCGGTGCTTTTTCAGCTTTTGCCGCTTTCGCTGGTTTTTCCTCTTTAGCAGCTTTTACTGGAGCCGCTTTCGGAGCAGGAGCTGCTTTCGCAGGTTTTGCAGATTTCTCAGCCGCTTTTGGAGCTGGTTTCGGTGATGAAGGTTTCGCTACCGCTTTAGAAGCAGGTTTAGCCGCAGCTTTTGGAGCCGCTTTCGCAGCTGGTTTTGCCGCTGGCTTTTTTGCTTTTGCCGCAGGTGCTTCCTTTTTCGCAGCCTTTTTTGCCATTCAATTCCTCTCTTCCTAAATAAGGTGAGAAATGATCGAAAAGTGTTTATTAACCAGATCTAACCTATTACACAGTGTCTTGACAGCAAAAAAATAATGGGAAAGTGTTAGCGCGAGGCATCACTATGATAACAGCAGAAGTAATTAAAGATCTCCAATCGGCAGATTTGTCCTATGTTTCCGGTTCTCTTCAAGCGGTTGCTACAAAAGTTCTTCCTCCTGAACAGCTCGAAAAAGGCTGCTTGGTGTTCATCACTAAGCAAGATCAGCTGGAAACAGTTTTGAAAGCGGGAGCTTCGATCGTGGTTGCTCACAAATCAGTGAGCCTTCCTGAAGATAGCAACGCGACATTCTTCCAAACAGGCAACTTGCAGATGGCGATGGCGACGGTTCTGCCGCTTTTCGACGGCAAAATGAATCGCTACAATCAGGCCGAGAAAATTCACCCAACAGCATGCATCCATGAAACAGCTCATTTGGGGCAAAATGTTTACGTGGGTCCATTTGCTGTGATTGGTGAGCATGTCCGCATCGGTGACTACGCAACAATCGGCGCCCATACGGTTATCGAAGGTCATGCAACGATCGGCGATCACACTTTGTTGCACCCGCAAGTTTTCGTGGGCGCCAACTGTGACATCGGTTCACACTGTGAAATCCATCCGCACACAACCATCGGTGCTGACGGTTTTGCATTTGCGCCAACTAAAGAAGGCACTCATAAAAAAATCCCACAAATCGGCAAAGTCGTTATCGGCAATTGGGTCGAGATCGGTGCAAACTGCACAGTCGACCGCGCTGCTTTGACTGAAACACGCATTGGCAATGGTTCGAAATTCGATAATTTCTGTCACGTTGCCCATAACGTTATCATCGGTGAAAACAACGTCTTCGCTGCCGGTTTTAAAATCGCAGGTTCAAGCCGCGTTGGTAGTAACTGTATGGTTGGTGGCGACACAGTTGTGAGCGACCACGTGACAATTGGTGATAAAATCATGATCGGCGGACGCAGCGGCGTTTCAAACGACGTATTGAAACCTGGCGCTTACGCGGGTTATCCGCTAGAACCACTTCGCGACAACATGAAAACTCTTGCGACGATCAGCAACGGCAACTTGCCACGCTTGAGAAAAGAAGTTGCACGCATCATGAAACATCTAGGTTTGAAAGAAGAATAGGAGTCATCAATGACATTCGAATTTTACAAAATCATCCACATGGCCGGCCTTATCTGTTTGTTCTTTGGCTTCGGCGGTCTTTTGGTGGCGACTTACTCGGGCGTACAATTGAAAACTCCAGCGCGCATCATGAGCTTCGCGACTCACGGTATTGGCTTGTTGCTTTTATTGTTGGGCGGTTTCGGTATGCTTGCGAAAATGGGCATCATGGCGCAACTTCCAGGTTGGGCGTTGGCTAAATTGATCATCTGGATCTTGATGGCTCTTGGTATTTCATTGGTAAAAAGAAAAGGCTACATCGGTTGGCCGATCGCCATCTTGTTGATCGTACTTGGTACGACAGCAGCGGTTCTTGCGATCAATAAACCGTTCTAGGCTGGCTGACACTCCGATTTCGTCGGACTAGTTACAATAGCGATACTGCTTCATCAACTCGCGGGTCTTTTTTGCACCCGCGATATCGCCACCACGTTTTTTATTCCAATCATCACTGCGTAACGGCCCCCAGTAAGTCCCCGTCGAACCTTTCGATGTCGGCGTCATCAAAGTGTCACGCGACTCCAATTCATCTGACAATAAATCGACAGCGCACTGAATATTATCTTTTGGCTCGTGCAAATCATTCGCTTTAGGGCACACACGCGATTCCAATTGGAACAACCCTACAGCCGTACCATTGCGTGCATTTTTATTATCGTTCGTAGGTTTACAACTTGATTCTGACGAAGCCATCGACATCATCGTCCATACCCAGAATAAGTTACGTTGTGACTTATTCATCTTCGGATAATTCGGGCACCACTTTGTAATATCATCTGGAACGTTGTCACCGAAGGCTTTGGGTTTGTCTTTAATCGCCTGCAATGCAAACGATCCCCACGAACCCATCTTACCTTCCGAGTTCATGAAGTGATCACAACCTTCAGCAAATTTACCAGCCATGTCTTTACCGACACTCATTGAAATATCTTTGTCGATATCATCTTCGTAAATATAACCGGCATCCTCACGCGCCTTCACTGCGATGTCGGAAACATCCTTCGCGGTCTTCTTAAGCTTACGTTCCGTGCCCTGCATGGGTTGAGAATTGGATTGGTTGAACATCAAAGGACACAAGCCCACGACACCTTTGATCAGAGCTTGTTTCTGCGCCGTTTGTGTAGCTGCCGTGGCGGCCGCCGTTTGTTGAGCCGCCAAGTTCGCCGTCGTCGCCTGCATATTTTTAACAAAAGTATCGTACGCTGTTGTATCCAACGTAAGGACCCCAGGAGAGTAACTCCCCCAAGTTAACAAAGCTGTAAGTATTAAGAAATGCAGGCGTTTCATCAAAATACTTATCGGGAATCGGCACCATTACTGTAAGCCTTTCCCAAAAAGCCGCTGCGGACGTGAAAAGTTGGACCAACGCCCGGAAATCCTTTGCCACACACACTTTCCTGGAACATACCCCAGAAGCACATGGAACACTTCTGGCCCTTTGTCAGTGACAGAGGATGAGAGATTAAATAATTGTTCACAATAATATATGGAACACAGACCTAATTATCGAAATTTTATCATCAATGAGCTTGAGCGCCGTCAAAAGAAGAATCCAGCGTATTCTTTGCGCGCGTTTGCTCGCGATTTGGGGATCCCTTGTTCTCGTTTAAGTGAAATCATTAATCGCAAAATGGGTTTGTCCCAAGCGCGCGCAGTGAACTTGGCCGAGAAGTTAAGCCTTTCTCCTTCTGAAAAAGAATACTTCTTGGACCTCGCTTTGAGTGAACACGCTCGCAGCCCTGTCGTTAAAGAAATGGCGACAAACCGCGTGCGTGCACGCGATGCTGTGACAACACAAATGGGTGAAGATACATTTGCCGTGATCTCTGACTGGTATCACTTGGCTATCGTTGAATACTTGGGTCTTTCAACATCAACTCACTCGATCGAAGCAATTTCAAAACACTTCGGTCTGCCTATTGATGAAGTTGAAAAAGCCGTCGAACGCCTTGAGAAAGTTAAAATCCTTGAGCAGCGTGATGGTAAGTGGGAAGTGATGCAAGAGCGTCGTGCGGCGGCTTTCCGTCCTGACTTCAGATTTGCGCATAACTTCTACGATCAATTGAGTAAAATCGGTCGTGGCAAAGTCGAAGCACCAGGCGTTCATCAGTTTGAAATGGCTGCGACAATGATTCCAGTTAAAAAAGAAAACTCACGCAAAGTTGTCGAAAAAATTCGCCAATTCCGTCGTGAGCTTTTGAATGACATGGAATCCGAAGCAGACAAAGACTCGGTTTACTGTCTGACGATGCAGTTCTTTAACCTGACAGAGCTTGATTAATCGCTTCAACTTCTTTCATCAATTTTTTGAAGTGAGAGCCCTTCCAGAATATTTGTCGGCACACGGGGCATTCGAAAAATTGATCGTAAATTTCTAAGGTCTTAGGCGCGACTTGCACGTTTACATGCGCCTTCGAAACTTCCTTTAATTCCGCATTACATTTCAAACACCGGGTCAATGGCGCAGTGATTTGCAGCTTTAAACGCTTGGCTACTTCCAATGCCTGCGCTTTGGGCTCATCAGCAGCCACAAGAATGGCTTGCGGAAAATCAGCAACTAATTGGCGATCTTGAGTTAAAAGAATGCGGCCCTGAACTTGGGCCTCATGAATCAGAACACTATCGGGAACCGCCTGAAAAGCGATGGCATCAAATCCAAGAATTCGTAACCATCGCAACAGACCTAAGAGATTTTCATCAACAAGAAAGCGCCACGACTCAGTCATGAGTCGCGGAATCTACTTTCGGAGCTTGTTCAACAACAGCTTGAGGTGCAGAGAGCGTGCAAGATACTTTGTAAGTACCATCATTGATGCTCGCCCACTGAAGATCTTTAGCAGCGAATTCAGAAGAAATCTCTTTATCACCTACTTTAAGATTTTGCAGAACAACGAATGCATCCATCGTTTTTGAAGTCACATCGTCTTCAATCAACAGTTGATACTGCAATTTCGTTTGGCCATCAGTAAAAGCCACTTGAGCAAACTTGCCCAAATGATCTTCAATAGAAAGCAGCAAAAGATTTAAATCTTTTTTCTCTTCAAGCTTGGTTTCGTTTTTTGAAAGAGTACAAGATACCGATTTATAATCAGTCACGCGCTTCACGGCCGCAAAGCCTAGCGAAGGCAACAACACCAAAATAGAAATCAACACTTTCATCATCATCCCCTACTAGAACATTGAATACTTCAAGAAACGGCATTCAATGTTACCGTTGAATACGAAGTGCTTGCGAGTTGATTTTAATTTTAAATCCGCAATCAATTCTTTGTTTCCAGACAAGATCCACGCGTCCCAACCTTTAAAGCGGTGTTTCAACGTGAAGCCAAGGTCACGGTAAACGTCACGAAGATTGTCTTCGTCACCAATACGCGCGCCGTATGGAGGATTCACAACGATCAAACCTTTTTCAACCGGAGGTTCAACAGTCGCAACAGATTCTTTTTTGAATTGAATCACTTGATCAACGCCAGCACTTTTCGCGTTGTCTTTTGCACTTTTCAAAACGCGGTTGTCGATATCGAAACCGTAGAATGCAAAATCCAACTCTTCTTTTTCAGCGTCCATTGCTTCTTGTACAAGGTTTTCCCAAGCTTGTTTGTCGTAGTTCAACCAGTTTTGGAAAGCAAAACGTTTACGGTGTACACCTGGAGCGATATTCATCGCCATCATCGCCGCTTCAATCAAGAATGTTCCAGAACCACACATGAAGTCGATGATTGGTGATTTGCCATCCCACTCTGACAACTTCAACAGACCTGCTGCCAAGTTTTCTTTCAAAGGAGCTTCACCCGTTTCTTTACGGTAACCACGCATGAACAATGAATCACCTGAAGTATCCACTGCAACGTTGAATTGGTTTTTAACTGCACGCACGTGAATACGCAAAGATGGATTTTCGTTATCAACGTCAGGGCGCACGCCGAATTTTTCGCGGAATTGATCCACGACAGCGTCTTTGATTTTCATCGCAACAAAACGTTGATCGCGCATTTTAGAATCACGAATCGTCACGTCGATAGAGATCGTTTGATTTGGTTTAATGTATTTAGTGAAATCGTGGCGAAGAATTTGTGTGTACAACTCTTCCGGTTGATAGGCCGTGAAATCCAAAACGGGTTTCAAGATACGGCTTGCCAAACGAGATTGCAGATTCGCTTTGTAGCAACCTTCCCAGTTACTTTCGAAGTAAACACCACCGACAGTTTTGTCGATCGTCTTTAATCCTAAGTCTTTAAGTTCTTGTTCTAGGGGTTCTACGAGGCCTTTCGCAGTAGAGGCGAAAAATTCAGGCATGGGGTCATTCCTTTCAGGCTTACACTCCGGCTTCGCCGGAGTAGCACATTTTGAAAGAAGCCCCATCCCAAGCGCAGGGCTTCCTTATACCTCTCGGTATTGTGGTCCACCGCCCCCTTCAGGGACAGTCCACTCGATGTTTTCGAATGGGCACTTAATATCACAAGTCTTACAGTGAATACAGTTTGTATAATTGATTTGTAGGTCTTTCTTGCCTGGTTCTTTTGTAGACGGAACCATTTCGTATACAGAGGCCGGGCAGAAATGATTACAAGGCGATTTGTAATTAGGCTCACATACTGAGCGGCAAATATCGCCATCTTTCAAGATAAGATGATTCGGAGAATCCTCATCGTGCATCGTACCCGTCAAGTAAACGCTTGAAAGCTTATCAAAGAACAACTGACCGTCTGGTTTAGGAAGTTCGCCCAATTGTTCAGCGAAACCGTTAGGTCCCCAAACGTCGACAACCTTCTCAGTCGTCTCTGCGTCAGTGTGAGGGATCGGCATAGGATCTTGAAGACCACGGCCACCTGTTGCCTCTTGAAGAGCCAATAGAGGCATAGAAGCCACGATACCTTTGCTCAAGGCTTGGTGGAAGTTACGAACTCTGTAAAGCTCGTCTTTCACGTAGCCCGCTTGAATGCGTGCATCGTAGTTTTTCGTCACGGCTTCAGAGAAGTCGCCACCTTTAAGGATGCCCTCAAGGATTGTATCCGCAGCTTGCATACCTGACTTCATCGCCAAGTGGATACCTTTTAACTTCTGAACGTCCACCATGCTGGCAGAGTCACCGCAAACCATGAAGCCATCACCGTATAGTTTTGGCATTGAGTAGTAACCACCCGCTGGCAATGTCTTACCACCGTAAGCGATCACTTTACCACCCTTCAACATGCTTTGAAGGAATGGATGTGTTTTCAATTTTTGCAATTCACGGTGTGGATCTAGCAATGGATCTTCAGAATCCAAGTACGCCACAAGACCTACGATGATTTTATCGCCAGGCAATGTGTAGATGAATGTACCACCGATAGATTTCGACAATGGGAAGCCCATTGTGTGGATCACTTGACCAGCCTCAACAGTGTTCGGCGGCATTTGGATGATCTCTTTTACGCCTTCTTCAAAAACTTCTTTGTTTTTGCCAGCGCGCAAGTTCAATTTTTCAGAAACTTTTTTGAACAATGAACCGCGAGTACCTTCTGCAAAAATAGTAACTTTTGATTTTAGGATCAAACCCGGTTCGAAGTTGCCTTTTGGATTGCCGTTTTTATCACGACCTTTATCGCCCGTGCGTACACCAACGATTTTGTCACCTTCATACAAAGCTTCAACAGCTGCGAAACCTGGGAAGATGTTAATACCTTTTTCTTCACACTTCGTCGCCAACCAGCGGTTCAATTTGCTGATTGAAACGATGTAGTTGCCTTCGTTATGGAATGGCGGAGGCGTGATCGGAAGTTTGAAAGAGTAGTCAGAACCTAGATAGTAAACTGCATCTTTCTTCACTTCCGTATCAAGAGGAGCGCCTTCTTCTTTGAAGTTCGGCATCAACTCACGCAAAGCTTTTGGATTCAAAACTGCGCCCGACATCGAGTGCGCGCCGACTTCAGAAGCTTTTTCGATCACGACGATCATTTGCTCAGGAATTTGTTCGCCCTGTTTTTTACCAGCGGCAACGTCTTCATTGTGTTGTTGAATTTGATTTTGCAAATGAAGGGCGCAAGAAAGACCTGCGGAACCACCACCAACGATAAGAACGTCAACGTCCATCGTCTCGCGTGTAACACCTTCTGGAAGTGAATCGTAAACCATGTATATCTCCTACTACTCTTCAGCCGGCTCTTCGTTTTTCAACTCAGCCTGTGGCGCTAACTTACGAACTGGAGTGACCACCTGACTTTGCACCTTCAGATCGCTTTCATCGCGACCACCTGGGTATTCGCGTTTCTTAGCGGCTTTAGCGATTTCAGCTTCTTTTGCTTCATCGTATTGGCTGCCTGCTGGAACTTCTTCCGCAGCGTGAACTGCCGCGCCAAAAGTGCAAGACAAGGCAAGAACAAGCAAAGTCATTCGGATCATAAATTTCTCCGTTTCGCAGTGGGTGCGAATATAAAAACCAATTGAGAACGTGTCATTGAAATAGTGCAAAAAATTTAGAATTTAAGCAATAGGAAGGCGACGATGATCGCGCATTGGAATCTGACGACGAACGCTGTCAATTCTCTCTCGACTAAGGGTCGTGATCGCAAAACCCACCGAGCGCTTTTCAACATGAGCAACAATCGCTCCCCAAGGATCAATAATAAGCGAGTGACCATAGGTTTCTCGAGCACCGCTACGCACACTTTGGTGTGTCCCGCCTTGGGCACTGGCAAGCAAATAAGACTGACTCTCAATCGCACGGGCGCGCAAAAGAACTTCCCAGTGCGCCTCCCCAGTTTTCACCAAGAACGCGGCGGGCACCAAAATCATATCCACTTCTTTGCGAGCGTATTGCGAAAACAGCTCGGCAAAACGCACGTCATAACAGATCGTTTCGCCAATGCGCCAGCCATCAACTTCAAGAATACTCGGTTTCTGACCATGACGAAACACATCGGATTCGCGAATGGCTTTTTGCCCTTCAAGTTGAATGTCAAACAAGTGCATTTTTTGATATGTCGGCGTAATTTTCCCCTCTGGAGAAATCAACATCGATGAATTGTACAAATGCCCTTCGACAAACAAAGGCACTGATCCTAAATGCAGATAGGTATTATATTTCTGTGCTTGTTCAGCCAGACGAGCAAAGGCGCGATGAGATAAAGAAAACCCTTCGATCTTCTCGCCTTCTTTGATTCTCATGTACAGGCAGTTTTCCGGAAAGCCCACGAAGCGGGGCTTGGAATCAGATTTGAAAATCTCTTCTAGCAGAGCTTCCATCTGCATCAAGTTGGCATCGACATCGTCGATCGAAGTCATTTGTGCGACTGCAACCACCAACTCAGATTTCATAGAAGCTCCTTAAGTCATAACCGACTATTCAGTTACTGGAGCGACCATAGAAGTGCGCGCTTCTTTAACTTCGCGGCAATTCCATTTCGCGTCTTCAAGAGTTTTACGAACTCCAGCAACGTACTCTTCACACGAGTTATGATTTTGACCAGAACCAATGTTTTGATCAACACCTTGTTTCGTGTAAATCGCTTTGCATCTTTGATCAGATGTTGTTTCGATTCGCAAAGTACGAACGGTCTTATTGTGTTTGCAAAGCACCAAAGAGTCGCCGATTTCAGCGTGTGCTAGGGACGAAAAAAAAAGCACTGTGCTCGCTGTCGCGATCAGTGCTTTCTTAGTTTTATCTAGAGAGAATTGGTCTCTTTTCAAAGCTGCTCCTTTTGTTCCCTGAATCATTCAGGCCGGGTGCAAACAAGCAAGTTGTACTTGCAAGTCTGGGTCTATGAAAAGCTCATAAACCCAACTTTGATTTTAAGCAGCTATGTAAGAGACCGAAACGAAGAGATCTAACTCGAGACCAAATTTAGACATTTATCTTAGGAAGATATTGCCTAGTCTAATACCAGCGTCAGCTGGCACTAGTTATGCGGACTTAGATTTAGATGCTTTCTTAGAAGTTTTTTTCTCTTTAGCAGCAGCTTCAACTAGTTTCACATTTGAATAGTCGATGAAGCCTTCTTTTTTCAAAAGACCGTCTTTTTTATCGTAGTGTGTTTCAACTTTCACACCTTGAACTAGGATCTTCATTGCAGTTGCGTCTACAGCCAATACTGTGCCCTTTTTGCCTTTGTCAGAGCCAGTGATAACTTGTACTGTCGCGCCTTTTTTGATTTTCAATTTCATGGCGAAGCCTCTTATTTCTTAGTGCTGATTTTCTTTTTGATTCTAGATTTGATCGCCATAGCTCTTTTAGAGAGTTTTGCGTCATCCGCGTTCAGAAGGTAAGCGTCAAAACCGCCTACGTGTTCCATGTCGCGAAGTGTGCTTGCAGCGATTTGCAATCTAACCATAGAGTTCAAAGCACGGCTAAATAGGCGTTTCTTTTGAACATTTGGTTGAGCTGTTGATTTAGTTTTAATGTTGGAGTGAGAAACCAAGTTTTTTACAACAGGTCCTTTTCCAGTAATTTCACATCTGCTCATTCTAAGCTCCTCATAGCTTGCCTACCCGGTCGGTAAGCTCTTATTTATATTACGGCGGACCCATAAGGCCCTGGATACAAGTCTGGGAGACCCCTTCAAGGCATTTCTTATGCCTCAAAATCAATATGGACGCCGCAAACAAGAAACAACCATATAAAGTAAAAAGACACTTGATGGCAACCTTTTTTTCTTGTACACACAATAACTCGCTAACCAAAAGGGAATCAAAAAGAGGAAACATGAAAAAAACAACTCGTAGCAAATACAGACAAGAATTCGCAGGCGACCACGTATTCGATTACAAAGATCCAGCATCTTTGACTCGTTTTATCGGCGATGGTGGCAAAATCACTCCTTCTCGCATTTCTAAGCTTTCAGTTGCTCAACAAAAACGTGTAGCTGCAGCAGTTAAAAAATCTCGTAATCTAGCTTTGTTGCCTTCTGGTACAGACGCTTACGATACTTTCTCTAGAGCTGAAGCAATCTCTCCAGTTCCTTTCGAGATCTAATCGATCCTGATTCGAGAGAGATTTCCTTTTGGAAAGTAAGCTCCTCCGGCGAAGTCGGAGGGCAAAACGAAAAAAGCCGGTTTATAGCCGGCTTTTTTTTATTTCTACTTATTGTTCTGCGCTTTTCTAAGCTTCCATGAACACCAGACAGTTATAATAACCATCAGAAGGTAGCTCTTACTTGACCACTGATGCAGAACCGGCCCTGGAATCCCCATAAAAGAGAGCTGATCAAACGGCACTCCCCAATTCAGCAAACGAATCCCTAAAATGGGTAGCGCAAACATCAACCAAAACTGAAGAACCCCCACGTACCAGATCTTCTGGGAAAACTTCGCGCGTCTATATTCTATAATCAACAATACAAGCGGCATAACGACAAACAGCACCCCTGCGACGGTCGCGGCAACTTGGCGATCAGGAATCAATTTAAAAATGAAGGTGACGGCGATGATCACCAGAACTTGGACAATCAGGTATTTGTTGAAAACATTCAGTCTCATATCCAAGAAGCTAGACCAGCCCCAAGGACAACTCAAGACATAGAGCGCCTTAGCTCCCCCTATATTTCACTTGGCCGATAAAACATCCGGCACCCGCCCTGCAATAGGGTCTTCATGAAAATTCAAACCACAATCTTTAAGGGGAAATTTTTATGAAACAAGAAATGTTGAACATGGTTTTACAAGCAGAACTAAAATCTTTCGGTCTGAACCCAAGCGAGTGGGATATCGAAAAAATCCACGCTGCTGATTATATGATTAAGCACAAAACAGATAAGGATTTTACATTCTGGGGGAAGCTTCAATTTTCAAAAACGAAGCGTCCCACGTGGAAGATTCTGCAACTGGCTTCGATCTAGTAAACTTCGCAGCGAACAGAAAAAATACTGCGATTAAAAATATCTAGCTCTGACAAAACGGCTGTCGCTTTCTTTGGTTCGACAGCAACAACATTAGGATCCGTTGTGACAGGTATTTCTTCACCAGGAAGTTTGTTAAAGATCTTCGCACGAAGACCGTTCCAAGCTTCCTCGCCATTCGCGCGCGCGTAGATACTTTTCAGACGACAAAACGAAGCAACTTCTGCGTCTTGCATCCATCCAAATTTCTCAGGCCCTGGCTCTGGCGGTTTTACTCCCCACGCAAGGCGCGCCATCACTTCAATCCCATCCCCAATCGCTGACGACACTTCCTTCACTCCGTAGAGTTGCGCCGTACATTCGCTCGATGCTTTGCCTACTTCTTGAGCAATATCTTTTAATGCCGAAAAATATTCGAAACAAGAACCCGCAGAGTTCCCAACTTGGCAGGCCTCTTTCGCGCGCCCCAACGTCGGTGGAATCTTATTCTTCTTAACTTCCGTCGGAAAAAGAGTTCCCTTCAACGATTCGCGCAGAGCTTCCTCTTGCGTGTCACAAACTGTGTGCGGCGGATTGATCATCATCACGACGCCAATGCCTACTAAAATAGCTAAAATTGCCAAAACTGGTTTAGGGAGCGAATTGAGCAGCTTTTCCATGATGTAAAAAAGGATACTTATATTACGCGTTAGAATCTACTAGTTTGACAAAACCGTCATTAATTATTAGTTTCCTGATCTCTGTCGGGGAGTAGCGCAGTCTGGTAGCGCATCTGGTTTGGGACCAGAGGGTCGTAGGTTCGAATCCTATCTCCCCGACCATTTTTTCAAAAAAGCCGTGTACAATCAAAGATTGTAGACGGCTTTTTTGTTTTTCCGGGTACGGGCAGATAGGATTCGAGTCTTCGATCAAAACTGGGTCGTGGGTTCGCTCACCTTAGCAGGAAGCTAACGTGAGGGTGCCGAAGGCAGTCCGAAGGACCGAGGCACACGATGTGCCGAGCCCCATCCAAACTCCGCATCACCAATAAATAAACTGCGAGGAATTATTATGTCCCACTCTCAAGATCCAAAAAATCTACCACCGGCACCAGAAGAACAACTCACAGCCGAAGCTGAACTCCTAGAAGAAAACTTCGAATCCGCCGACACACTTGAAGACTTCACAAAGTCCTTGATGGAAAGCCTAACGTCGAAACTTCACGCCAACATCGATGAGATTTTCAAACAGAACAAATAGTTCCGTACATCACATCAGCTGCGGAATTTGAAGATAAAAAAGCCTACCACAGGGTAGGCTTTTTTCATTTCCACTTAGTCGTTACAACGAGCGAACACAAATTCCGAATCCGCAAGAAGATCTTCCCAAGCATCGACACAACCACCTGAATCGTATTGCGAACACTCGCGGGGAACTACTGACAACACGCCGTTGTTGCAAGTTCTGATTCGTTGAGAAGTTGAGTAAGAACATTTGTAGTGAGGACCGAATTCTTTTGACGGATTTGCAGAATGATAAAGAACTGCACTCGTTCCGTTTTCGATCACAACTCCATCTTGAGTCAGGCAATCAGCCGCGAAAGTTAGTGATGAAAAAAGACTCGCTAAAGCTACAACAGATAACGTTTTCATTTAAAACTCCAGGTTGGTTTGAAGGCGCAATATAGCGGTCTTCCAATCGGAGCATTGTCAGGGTTTTATTTGTGAACCCAAAATACCAACAAGATAAAGTAAAATGGCTCTGCGAGACTTACGAAAGTCATCAATAATAAAGAATCTCGGCATCCAGTGGTTTTAATTGTCCCGAGCTTTCCATTTTCAAAGGTGTGCGACCTTTAAAATAAACCAGCTTTTTCGCTTCAAGATCAAACTCAAGTATAATCGGATCCACCAGCATCGAGATAAAAAAGTTCGCTGGTTTCATTTTTATAACCGCGACCCGCTTGCCTGCTCGTTCGCTGTCTTTAATTTTCTCAAACCTGAAATCCACAGTGCGTTCGAGTTCTAAAACACTGAAGGCCGTGCTTACATTTTTGCCCTCCATTAATTGAAGCCAGTTTTTCTGAATGAAAGATTCGATCAGCGGGCCATTGATAAAAGAGCCCACTTTTTGCGTTTTTTGACTGACCTCTTCACGTCCATTTTTCGAAAGCTTAAACGTTTTAAAGACGGCATTATTTTTTTGAACCGCTAACTCCCACGCTTCGTTTGCCTGAAGCTGCTCAACATATTGAGAGACCAAAGAGTCACCTTCCACGGCAACTTTTTCGGTCATCAATATTTTCCCCGTCGCATCTTCTATCTTTGCATTCGACGTGAAATTGCCAGAGCCCCGAGTTTGAACTTCGGTTGTTTGCACAAACAAAGGTTCTTCTTGCAGCTTTCCAATTGCATAAATCTTTGAGATTCGGGTTTGTGATTCACCCCATACAAGCAACGGAAAAAAAGAAATCAGAAAAATGATAAATTTCATCACTCTTTCACCTTACAAAGATTTTTGAATAACACTTTCAAGATTCGATAAACAAGAAACGACAAAGCCGGCATGACCACCAGCCAGGCAATCATCGCCATTAATCCGGCAAGACCATAATTTACAAAGAATAATCCTGGGGCCTCAAAAAATTCAGCGATCACCGTCTTTGGATTAATTGAAACGGCTGGCACCGAAAAAATCCACGCACCTAATTTTAAAAATACGGGAATCAAAAGAAGTTGAACCGGTGCCAATAAATAATTCACCGCTTGAAGGGTTGGCTGATTTAACTTCATCACCGTTCCCACGACAAGACAAAGAGCCGTCGTCGTCCCAAGAGCCGGAAAAAGCGCTAAGGCAAATCCGACAGAACAGGTCAGAGCTAATCCTTCCGCCGTCGCACCTTGTTTCAGCTGCTCGATTATAAAACTCTTTGCTCTATCAAAAATTTTTCGCCACCACATGTTTATTTCCCCTTCTTGGGAAACCACGGAACGAAAGCAGAGGTTCGTGATTGATATTCACGGTAAGCGTCTCCTCTTTTTTGTAAGGCTTGAGTTTCTGACGGAGGAATGCCTGTGACCTTTACCAAAATAAATAAAATGATCAACGGTGCATAGACAGTATATGCCCCACCGGGCGTGCCTAGAGCCGTCACATAAAATCCCCACCAAATCATACTTTCAAAAAAATAGTTTGGATGACGGGAGTACTTCCACAGTCCCACATCACAAACCTTAGAATGATTCGCTGGATTTGTTTTGAACTTTTGAGCCTGCGCATCTGCTATGCTTTCTCCGAATAAAGAAAGCAGGCTCAACAACAGCCCCGCAATCTCTAACCCATTTAGATTTTCAGCACTGTTTCTTAGCGGCATCAAGAATACAATACTTAAAAGAACGACACTGATGCCCTGGTATTGAAAGAAAAGAAAAAAGCGCCATACAAGATTTGTCCCGTAATCCTGACGTAAAGTCTTATAACGGGAATCCTCAGCCGGATGGTGAGAGTATACTCTTCTGCCAAGAAAGAATGAAAGACGAAGACTCCAGAGCATTACGACAGCTAAAACGAGCGCTTTTCTTAACCACCATCCTTCACTCGTCAAATAATAAAGACCGCCCACCACAGAAAACGAAAGTGGCCAGATAACATCCACGATACTATAGTTGTTCCACCGCTTGGCAAATCGCCATGTCAGTGTCATTAACAACACCATCACTACAAACGCGCCAAGAACTTGCATCCAAAACTGATCCATAACTCCTCTTAGCGTTGTCTGTTCTTAAATAGGTAATGAGAAACTCCCCACTCGCGGCCTTCATTGAAACCAAATAGCTCGGCACAGGACATAAAGAACACTCTCCAACGCTCAAACCATCTTTCGGCTTCCTCGGCTCCATAGACTTCGCGGAAAATTGCCAAAATAATCTCACGGTTGTTATCCATGTTCTGAAGCCACGCCTCTGATGTTTTCTGATAGTGCGTACCGCGCCAGCTCCACTGTTGCTCTAAGAACAGATCTTTTTGGAAATAGGACAACAAGTGATGACTTGGCATTTGCCCGCCGGTAAAAAAATATTTTCCCATCCAGTTATCGTCGCCCTCTGTTTCAAACGGATATGCATATCGACTGTGGGTAAAGATATGAACGAAAAACTTTCCGTCGCTCTTCAACCAGCGACTGACTTGTTCAAACAATTTTTCATAATTTCGTACATGTTCCAACATTTCCACACTGATAACGCGATCAAAACCATTGAACCAATCTTCGGGGGCCGCAAACGTGCTGATGTCGCCCGTCAAGATCGTGACATTCTGAAGGCCTCGTTGGGCTGCTTGATCTAGAATGTACTGACGTTGCGAATGGGAATTAGAAATTCCCACGATTTGAGATTTGGGAAATTGTTCAGCTAACTTTAGCGAAACGGAGCCCCAACCGCAGCCCATATCTAGGATTCTCATACCGTCGATGACTTCAGCTCGTGCAAAAGTCATTTCCAATGCGGCTTCTTCGGCATCGTCAAGATTTTCACATCCAGCATGCCAATATCCTGAACTGTATTTTTTCCGTTTGCCTAGAACCAATTTATAAAAACTAGCTGGAAGCTCATAGTGTTGCTGATTTGCTTTTTCTGTCGCGAACGCGATCGCGGATTTTTTAAGGTCCTTCACGTAAGCAGAATTTCGCTCTTGTTCAATTTCTCGATCAACAACGGCAAGACTTTTCAGT
The DNA here is from genome assembly GCF_006874625.1 of Bdellovibrio sp. NC01. Taxonomy (NCBI): domain Bacteria; kingdom Pseudomonadati; phylum Bdellovibrionota; class Bdellovibrionia; order Bdellovibrionales; family Pseudobdellovibrionaceae; genus Bdellovibrio; species Bdellovibrio sp. NC01. The sequence goes on along the minus strand of NZ_CP030034.1, from coordinate 906,307 downwards.
CGTTCGCGACAAAGCTTGCGAATGCCCGCGCGAACAAGATTTTCTGGAATCAGCCCGCGCTCCATTAAGTCTATAAAAAATCCCAACGCCATAACTTTCCCTTCTATTTTTGCAGAAGATAATGGCCAACGTTTATACGCTCAGCCCGAAATGCACCTTCACAATAAGTCAGATATAAATTCCAAAGACGCATGAACTTGTCATCGAATCCAAGATGACGAACGTCTTTTTCGGCCGCCTGAAAGTTTTGATTCCATTTCAATAATGTGTCGGCGTATGAAATTCCAAACTCGAAGGGCTTTTCATCTTTAAGATCAAATCGGCTTGCGTAAGCAGCAAACACTTTGGGCGCCAGAAGCATACCGCCGGGAAATACATAACGTTGAATAAAATCGGTCTTGCTTCGGTATTGGTCAAAGTATTGATCTTGAATGGTGATCGACTGAACAAGCGCTGCACCTTTGTTTTTCAAAGAGCTGCTGACTTTACCAAAGAATTCAGGCCAATACTTCTCGCCAACCGCTTCAACCATTTCGATGGATACGATTTTATCAAAACGTCCTTCAATTTCCCGGTAGTCTTGCTGCTTCAGTTCAACATAGTTTTTGAATCCTGATTTCGCAATGAGCTCGCGATTATACTGAGCTTGTGACGGCGAATTCATAACCGCAGTGACACGACAACCTGTGCGCTCGACGGCCCGACTAAAAAAGCCTCCCCACCCACAACCAATTTCTAGAATATGATCGTTCGCGGAAATGTTAAGCGCGTCGATAATTCGGTCATACTTTTTCATCTGTGCTTCATGAAGACTTTCCAAATCAGTCTCAAACAATCCCGCAGAATACGTCATACTTGGATCAAGCCACAGGCGATAAAAACTGTTACCAAGATCGTAATGGGCCATGATATTTTTCTTGGCACCATCTTTGGTGTTTGGCTTCATCAGATGTCGTAAGCGCGCCAAGAATGTTCCATACCAAGCTCCATGCAAAAGACGGTTCATGGAATCTTCGTTTGCACAGGCCCACTGCACCAATGCCGAAATGTCATCCACCAAAAGATCCCCGCGAATCACCGCCTCTGCCATTCCAAGATCACCTTTATCCACAAGCTCATCAAAAACCTTCCAGCTTTTGGCCTGAATTGCGATCTGAGCTGAGCCCGATCCGAATGAATCCACCGATCCATCGGGAAAAGTAACATGAAGCGTGGCCCCTTTTGATTTCTGCAAAAGCTTAATTAGAATTTTTGTTTTCAATGTCAGCGAACTCATGTGACCTCCTCGCGCGGGGGTGCGGGCTTCCTATAAAAAGTGACTCGCTTCAGCCAAAGTCTTAATGCCTGCCAATGAATGCGAATCACCACCAAAAGTGTCATCCATCCATAGGACAAAAATAAACGCGCCACCGATTCAGTTTCAAAATCAGAAACGCGCCCTTCGATCCAAGACGTAAAACGCAATTGTTCGTTGCTATCAAAATAGTGAATATCCACTCGTCTATGAAGCTCATCATAATGAAAGCGAAATTTGTAAAACCCATCGACCGGAAAAAAGGGGCTTACATGAAAAACTTTATCCGAGCGATAAAACTGCGACTTCTGAATTCCCTCAGGAGGGTGAATCCAATAAAAGTGCCGCTCACCGAAAGTGTTATTTACTTCACATAAGACGGCTTCAAGCTTCCCTGCTCGGGAGCAAAACCAGAAACTGACCGGATTGAAGGCGAAGCCTAGCATCCGAGGATAAGTCTGCAGCACAACTTCTTCCGCATCGTAGTGGCATTGCTCTTTTAAAAAACGGCTTATCGAGTTCTGTAAAGAATCTCGATGTCCGTGCAAATAATCACGTGGCTTTAAAGACAACAGACCTGCGGTTTTACGCTTTAGAATACGTAAAAATTCATCCTCTGATTTCAGGGAAAATAGCAATGCAAAAGTGGGATACCTAAAAGAGTGTCGCACTTCGTGATTCCGACTGTGATACACATGTCCTTTTAGGATCTGCAACGAGCTCATGAGACCTCCCACGGAGCTTTCATTCCTAAAAGCTCACCAACTCGAACAGCACTCAACAGTCCATCTTCGTGAAAGCCATATCTTGTCCAAGCACCCGCAAAATAAATCCCACCTTGGCCTTGTATTGTGGCTAACGATTTCTGCGCTTCAATGGCAGTACGGTCGAATTGTGGATGTTCATAAGTAAATTCACGCAACACATCTTGTATCGGCGAACGCGGGTTCAATGTGACGAAAAAATTTTGGTCAGTTGGAAGTGGTTGCAGTTTGTTGATGAAGTACGTCAAAGAGACATTTTCATGACTTTGACTGTCTGGAGAACCCACCACGTTCCAGGAAGACCAGCACTTCTTACGAGAAGGCATGAATGAACTGTCTTTATGCAAATAGGTTTTATTGCCCGCGGTTTTAATTCCGCCAAGAACTCTTCGCTCTAGCTCCGTGGCGTTTTCTAAAATTCGCAAAGTCACTGGCGCATGGGTCGCAAAAACGACTCGGTCGAACTCCAAACATTCACCAGCCGTACGAACTAGAACTTTTCCAGCGCGCCTTTCGACATTTTGAACTGGAGAATTCAAATGCAGGAAAGGAATTCGTTGGCTGACTTTTTTTACGTACTCGATCGATCCGCCCTTAACTGTTCTCCAAATGGGGCGATCATTAATTTGTAAAAGACGATGATTAATAAAAAACGTCAAAAATGTTTCGGCAGGAAAATCCTCCATGCCTCGCTCCGGAGTCGACCAAATGGCGGCGCCAATCGGTAAAAGATAGTCACGCTTAAAGCCATCGCTGTACGCGCGCGCCTTAATCAATTGACCAAGACTCCAGTTATTTTTATGAGCAAGTTCCTTGTTAGCCTCTGCCTCACGATGAAAACGCGTGATCTCGTATAGCATTCGCAGAAAACCCGGACGAAGAATATTTGTCCGTTGCGCAAAAACCGTATCGAGGTTCGTACCTGCCCATTCCAAATTTTTGTGACGTGCATTGATCGCTAACGACATGTCAGATTCGACTGTGTCGACATTTAGGGTTTTGAAAAAACGTGTTAGGTGCGGATATGTCAGCTCATTATAGACTAGAAAACCGGTATCTACCGGAATACTCGAAGCCCCTTCGTTAACGTGCACGGTGTGAGCGTGTCCACCTAAACGGCTTTCTGACTCAAAAAGATGTACCTCGTCAGCTTGACTCAAAATCCAAGCCGCTCCCAAGCCGCTAATACCTGCACCGATTACCGCTGTCTTCACTTGACACCTCACCTACGCGATATGTCTTATTCTCTCATTTTTGTATAGTTTTTTCTATACAAATATAGCGAAGGATGTACAATCAGACTAGATGACCAAAAATGAATCGTTTTCGATTAGACAAGTTATTGAGCTTACTGGGATTTCCGAGTTTACATTGCGCGGCTGGGAAACACGTTATAAAGCTTTCAAACCAAAGCGCAGTGAAACGGGACGAAGACTCTATTCTCGTCAAGACATCGAAAAGGCTCGTTTATTACAGGCCCTTATCGACAAGGGCTACAAGATCGGCAATATTGCCAAGCTCAACTTAGCGGATTTAGAAAAAATCCTTCCACAACAAGAAACCGCTAATGCAACTGCCGCTCCCGCCAACAAACATGTCGAGTCCATATATAAAATCTTGGATCTTGCCCACCTGTTTAAATGGGATGAAGTTGCGGATCTTCTTCATAAAAAGAGACGCGACTTAAAACCGGATATGTTTATTGCCAACCTCCTTACCCCACTTGCTGGCCAGATCGGCCAACAGGTAGCACACGGACAGCTTACTGTCGGGCAAGAACACATTTTATCTGCATTTATCAAAGAACAATTAATTCTCGTACAAAAGGAAAGCAAAAAAACTAAAGCGAAATCACGCTTGGTTATGACCACGCCAGAAGGAGATTTACACGATTTAGGAATCTCTTTCGCTTCAAGCTTAAGCCGAATTGAAGGCTTAAAAACATTATATCTAGGACCAAGCACCCCGAAAAAAGACCTGAGTGAAACGTGCCTCCGCTACGATGCCACTCATCTTTTAATCTCAAGCACGGTGTCAGAAAATGAAGGCGCGAAGGAAAGTCTTTTTAGTTACATTAACTTCTTGGACAGAAACCTGCCTTCGCAGATCGTATTTCTTCTGGCTGGAAGAAATACTGCTCAGCTAAAATTGAATTTAAAACGTGATGTCGTGATTTTCTCCTCTATGAGTGAATTTCAAAGTTATTTGAAAGACCTAACCTGAATTACCAAATTTGCGGCACCTTTTGTATTTTTGAAGTGTCGTAACCAAAAGACTGCACCTTAGAAACAACCTCTGCAAAAAGCGCGGAATCCATCACTGGCTTTCGCGCCATTATCCATACGTAGTTACGACTTGGAACCCCGATCACCGTGTACGAATAATCAGGTGCCAGATCTATGATAAGATACGAAAACTTAAGAGGCCACCAAGGCTGCACTCTCCATTCAGCATTTGTATTCTTGTCATAGATCCAAGCTTTTTGAGGATAGCGCTTTACAGGACCTTTCGGCGTGTCGGCATTAAAGCGAAAATCAACGTCGATCCGATTTTCTTTTTCATTCCACGAGTATGATTCGATCGCGTTTGTGGCGCCCTTTTCAACGAAGGTTGGGATATTTGCAACGACGTACCAATCTCCCATGAATCTGGAAATGTCGACATGGGAAACCGTTGGTAGTGGTTTTGTCGAAGACATCGTTCCACATCCTCCCAGCAAAATTAGAGTGCCAATAACAACGATGATTTTCATTGATCAATACTGGTCATAAATAAGGTCATCAACATTGAAACCGCGTTGCTTCAGTCTGACGATGATTGAATTTAAGATCTGTTCATCCATCGGAGCCTGGCGGGACAGGATAAACAGTGACTTCTTATTTGGCCCACTGACAACGGACCACTGATAGTCCGGATCCAAATCCACGATCCAATAATCACCGCGAGCAAAAAAGTTGAAACGAACCTTAAGTTTTGCTGGCACAGCCGAGTCCACGACCTTTGCTTCACCCGTGATATCGCTCTTTGAGCCATTTGCTTTGTAGCAAGTGTTCTTCACGGAAACTGAAACCGCAGACTGAACGGCGTATTCAGCTGTCGAGCGTACACAACCACGCTGAAAGAAGTTTGGTGCATGAGCGATCTCATACCACATACCCGCATACTTTGCGAAATCAACCGTCGAAACGACTTCAGGGTCCGTGCGATCCGCGGCATGGGCCGTTGCAAAACCAAAAAATAGAATTAGGGCCAAGGACGAAACTAATTTTTTCATGAAATTTTCCCGTCTTTACATTTGATAAGGCACTCTATTATGCCATTTGCGCTTTTGTATAGATAATACTATACAAAATCAACCCTAAAATAAACTGTCTATATATTGTGTGAATCTACAGGGGCGTGCCGTGAATATCTGGTGAATCGATAAACTCCTGCGGTACATCTGACTTTACCAGTGGCCCTTGAGACGTTTTGCTGATGGCTCCTTGCTCACCTTCTCCGACCCATGCTTGGAGTAAACGGAATGTCACTGCTAAAAATACCGGACCGATGAATAAGCCCACCACTCCGAAAGCAATCAATCCGCCGATGACACCGGCAAGAATTAAAATTAATGGCAAGTCGGCGCCTCGTTTAATCAACAAGGGACGAAGTACGTTATCAATGATTCCAACGAACAAAGTCCACGCAAGTAAAATGGTCCCCGTCGTATTGAAGTCTTTATTGTAAAGCCACGCCACTCCGGCAAGCATTGGAATCACCGGGCCCAACTGTGCGATACAAAAAATAAACATAACAGCAGTTAAAATCGGAGTGAACGGCACTCCCGCCAGGGCTAAACCCGCAGAACCCAGTACTGTTTGAGTCACTGCAGTCACAACAATTCCAAGAGCCACCGCGCGAATACTTTGCGCTGCAAGTACGATAGAGAACTCCCCGCGATCGCCGGCGATACGTCGTGCAAACATAATTAAGCCCTTAGCGACCATTTCACCTTTCGCATAAAAGACTCCAGTTAATGCCAGCGTAAGTATCATGTGAACAACTAACAAGCCATAGGACTTCGCTGCAGCGGCAAGCCACAAAGCAGTGGGTTTTAAATAAGGTTGTAAGTAATTAGCTAAAGCACCAGGGCCCTTTGCGGAAAGATCATTCCAATCGCGTGCAAGTTTGGTTGAAGCTAAAGGACCTTTGCTTAGCCAATCAGGTGCCGGCGGCAAGGTGTATTGCGGAAGATCGCGCAACCAAGTGATCGCATCATCCACTCGAGAAAAAATAATATAAGACGCAATGGCAACTGGAATGATAACCAATGCGGCCATCACTCCGACCATGATGGTGGTTGCGATCGCTCGGCTGTCGTGAACATGCCGCTCAATACGCTTCATTAGATTCCAGGTTGCGACAACAATCGTCGCGGACCAAATCAGTGCCGGCACGAACGGCAGCATTACATAAACGCAGCCCGCGGCAAGAATACACAACAACAAAGTCGCGATAAGATTTCGGGTCAACATTGTCTGTTCCATACCGCAAGATTAAAACTGCCAAGGTCCAATGCAATGACAACTCAACCGAAATGCGAGGAAACAGACAATGACTTTCTAGAACGCAACAAACTAAACCGCTGTATATCCGCCGTCTGCCAAATGATGACTGCCAGTAATAAACGACGCCTCATCAGATAACAAAAATGCCACCAGACCCGCAATCTCGCTAGGCTGACCTAATCGATTAAATGCTGATTTCGATTTTAAACCTTTGGCAATTTCCGCCGGAGTTTCACGAATCATCTGTGGAGTTTCAATAAAGCCCGGGCAAACCGAGTTCACACGAATATTTTTGTCACCGTATTCCCATGCCGCAGCTTTGGTTAAGCCGATCAAACCGTGCTTTGCTGAAACATAGTCCGAGACTCCGCCGATTCCTACAGTGCCCAGAATCGAAGCCATATTTACGATCACTCCACCACCGGTTTTTAACATGGCGTTGACTTCATAATGCATGCATGAAAATACGCTGATCAAATTCAAATCAATAGTGCGACGCCATCTTGCTAAAGTTGTATCGCCGATAGCAGTCCCAGCACTATTTCCACCCGCGTTGTTAACTGCTCCGAAAAGTGCGCCATGGTCCTTCACAATTTTATCAATCATCGCTTTCACTTGTTCTTCACTGGTCACGTCACAAAGTACCGCTTCAGCTTTCCCACCCTTTGCTTTGATTTCACCGACCACCCGCTCTGCCGCCTCTTTATTAATGTCAGAGACGATGACATTGGCATGACGTTCTGCCAAAAGTTTCGCACAGGCTTCACCGATGCCTGAACCCGCGCCTGTTACCAGAATTGTTTTATTGTTGAAACTCATATAAACCTCCAATTTGGTTCCTTTACATTTTAACATTTTCCATTAAAATGTAAAAGTAGCGCAAAGAGCAAACTGGGCTAAAGCGAGGTTTCAACTGAAAACAAATAAGAATGACGTAATAGAAAAGGCGAAATCTCTTTTTGCGAAAATGGGATATAAGAAAGTGACCATGATTGATATTGCTGAGGTCGCCGAGGTTTCTCGCCCCACATTATATGCGCTCTTCCCTGATAAAGACGCTGTCTTTTCAGCATGCATCTATTCACATATTGAAGACTTCAGGATTGATTTCAAAACGCGTGCGGAAAAAACTAAATCTAGTGAAGGAAAGCTTCAGGCGCTGTTTGATATTTATGTGATCGAGCCCTTTAAGATGTACTACCCTTCGAAAGATGCGCTGGACATGCTAAATAATGCTACGACATATGCACCGAAAGAAATGGACGTCTATTGGGGAGACTTCGAAAAAGCTCTCCACCAAACCCTGACTGACGGTCATAAAAAACGCAGTTCACAAAGTAAAGACATCGCGCGTGTTCTTGCGTGCTTTGCCCGTGATGCGCGCAGTACTGCCAAAGACGCAAAAGATTTAACGAAGCTTGTGCGCACGGCGATCGAAATGGCGTTGCGCTAAAAATTCTGTTTAAGACCAAATCCTCGACGTAATCCAGTGTGATTCATCACCAACAACGTCCTCTCCTAGACTAGGTCCAGGGTTGTTTGTTTGCATTTGCTTTGCACTGCAATAACTAAATCAACCAACTTAAACTAATCTCACGTTCATGGAGGCACACCATGAACTGGTTGTTCAATCAACTCAAAGCGCATCCGGAGTTGGCTTTTTTCTTAACCATCGGCCTGGGATATCTGTTTGGAAAATTGAAGATTGGCTATTTTCAACTTGGGTCGGTCACGGGCACTTTGATTGCGGGCGTGATCATCGGACAATTAGGAATTCACATTGGGCCCGACACCAAAGCCATTTTCTTCATGCTCTTTCTATTCGCGGTTGGATATAAAGTCGGCCCGCAATTCATACAAGGTTTAAAGACTGACGGTCTGCCACAAGCGCTCTTCGCAGCCGTCGTCTGCGTTGGGGGTTTGTTGATCGCCTTCGGTGTCGCGAAAATCATGGGTTTTGACTTAGGTTATTCAACAGGTCTACTTGCTGGTGCCCTTACACAGTCCGCTGTTATCGGTGTGGGACAAGATACTATTAATAACCTCCCCAACATCGCAGCGGATGCCAAGACTCAATACAATAATTCAATTCCGATTGCTTACGCCGTCACATATATCTTCGGTACGATCGGTTTTGCTTACGTTTACTCAAGCCTTGGTCCAAAACTTCTCAAGATTGATCTTGTTAAAGAGTGTAAGGACTACGAACAAAAGCTAGGACAAAAAGTTGAAGAGCCCGGTGTGATTTCAGCGCGTCTTAGCAACGTTGTTCGTACATACAAAGTCACTGGCGCTACTTATGCCAATAAAAAAGTTTCTGAGTTTGAGTCTTCGTTCAGTCGTGAAGCTCCGATATTTGTCACTCGTATGCGTCACGAAGGCACCATCATTGATCCTAACGGCAATGTCGTAATCTCTCCGGGAGATGTGGTCGCCATCGCTGGCAATCGCAAATATATGGTCGAGCACGAAGATGAAATTGGTGAAGAGATTGATGATTCTGAACTTCTGGATTTCAAGATAGAGATCCTTGACGTCGTCGTTACTAATAAAGAGTATTTCGGCAAGACCGCAGCTGACGTTATTAAATTCAAAGGCAATGATTTCCGAAAAAATGTTTTCGTTCGCAAAGTCACACGTATTGAGCATGAACTGCCTATTCATCAAAATTTAAAACTGAATGCGGGCGACGTTGTGACTCTGCTTGGAAGATTGGAAGACGTCGAACGAGTTGCGAAAGAAATCGGCTCTCCACAACGCCCTACCATCATGTCAGACATGGTATTCATTGGCCTTGGGGTCTTACTTGGGGGCTTAATCGGCTTGTTGTCATTTAACGTCGGCAGAATTCCTTTAAGTCTTAGTACAAGTGGTGGCGCATTGATCGCGGGTCTATTGTTATCCTACTGGCGCGCAACAAGTCCTACATTTGGTCAAATTCCTCCAGCTGGCTTGTGGGTTTTTGACTCTGTTGGACTGGGAGCCTTCGTTGCCATCGTGGGACTTGTGTCAGGACCAGGATTCGTGGCCGGGATTAAAGCGGTCGGTATCAGTTTATTTTTTGCCGGTATCGCAGTCACAGTTTTGACAGCTCTATTTTCTGTCTTCGTCGGCAGATACTTATTCAAATTTCATCCAGCGATTCTATTCGGCGCTTGCGCTGGCAGTATGACAACGACAGCGGCTATTGGCGCCATCCAAGAAACCGCTCACAGTAAAGTTCCAATTTTAGGTTATACCGTGACTTACGCTGTCGCCAACACGCTCAAAACTATCTGGGGTGCAGTGATCGTCTTCATGTTGGTTTAAAGAAATAAAATTCAAGGGAGAATTTTTATGTCCACGAAATCAGTAAAAATGAAAGTACCCAGAGCGATGCAAAAGAAGCTTCAACAACTCAGCCCATTTGAGTTGAAAGATGCCTTGATCGCTCTTGCTTCAGAGACATCGAAAAACAGCACCATCGCCATGCTGAATGCAGGTCGTGGTAATCCTAACTGGATCGCCACAACACCGCGCGAGGCTTTCTTTTTGTTAGGACAATTTGCACTGACTGAAAGTAAACGCGTCTGGAGTGAGCCTGGTCTTGGCGGTATGCCTCAGAAAACGGGAATCGCTAAAAGATTAGAAACATATTTAGCCAGAAATCCCAAAGCCCTGGGTGCAGAGTTTTTAAGTGACGCCATTGATTTCGTCGTCGACAACTATAAATTCAATGCTGACGCTTTCGTGCATGAAATCGTTGATAGTATTATCGGTGATAACTATCCCGTTCCTGATCGTATTTTAAAACATAACGAAAGAATCGTGCAGGCCTATCTTGATCAAGAGATGTGCGGCAACCATCCTCCTCGGGGCCACTTTGACATCTTTGCCGTCGAAGGTGGTACAGCAGCTATGTGCTATATCTTTGACTCCTTAATGGTGAACGGTTTGTTGAAAAAAGGCGATCATATCGCGTTAGGGACGCCGACTTTCACACCTTACATCGAGATGCCAACTTTAGATCGCTATAAATTTAAAGTGACTCGTCTGCAAGCGGATGAAATGGATGCTTCCACGGGAATGCACACATGGCAGTACAGCGAAAAGCAGGTTGAAAAGTTGCTGGATCCAAAAATCAAAGCCTTCTTCTTGGTCAATCCAAGCAACCCACCATCAACTGCCGTTTCAGACAAGATCATGAAACAAATCGTGAAGATCGTAAAAACCAAACGACCTGATTTGATTATTATTACTGACGACGTCTATGGAACATTTGTTCCTGGTTTCCGTTCAATCATGGCGGAGCTGCCACAGAATACAATCGGCGTTTATTCTTACTCAAAATATTTCGGTTGTACGGGTTGGCGCCTAGGAGCCATTGCAATTCATGAAAATAATATTTTCGATCATATGATTGCGAAACTTCCAGCTACGCAAAGAAAAGAACTAAATCATCGGTACGGCACGATCACATTAGAGCCAGATAAATTGAAGTTCATCGATCGTATGGTGGCCGATAGCAGACAAGTGGCTTTGAATCACACGGCTGGCTTATCGCTACCGCAACAAGTGATGATGACCTTGTTTTCACTCTCCGCCCTGATGGATGAAGAAAATAAATATAAAACTCTTACTCAACAAATCGTACAGCGTCGTCTGCACGCCTTGTTTGATGGCTTAGGCATTGCCCTTCCTGAAAATCCACTGCGTTCTGGTTACTACTGCGAACTTGATTTGATGGTGTGGGCAGAGCTGATGTATGGCAAAGAATTCACGAAATATCTGACCGATAATTACGAGCCCGTCGACATTCTTTTCCGTCTTGCCCAACAAACATCAATTGTCCTTATGCCAGGTGGCGGCTTCGGCGGTCCAGAATGGTCGTTACGTGTGTCTTTGGCAAACCTTGACGACTCCGCATACGGTCGCATTGGTAAACAACTTGCTGAAGCTGCACAAGACTATGTGGAAGAATGGCAGCATACGAAGCACCTTCGTCCGACTAAAAAAAAGAAAGGCATGTAGGAATGCCGTAAGGGGTTTGTTATGCGCTTAAAAGTAATGACTCTGAGTTTATTGCTTTCGATGGCAGCATGTTCAAAAAAAGAAGCGCCAAAGGTTGCCATGATACCCGAGGTGACTGCCATCAAAACTTCAGTGCGGGATATTCCTATTACTAAGGAATTTGTCGGACAAATTTCGGGTATTCGCGATATTCAAGTGCGTGCCCGAGTCGGAGGAATTCTTTTAAAGCGCTATTACAAAGAGGGAGATAAGGTCAAAGCGGGAAGTCTTTTATTTAAGATTGATCCCGCCCCTTACATCGCGTCTTTAAATCAAGCCAAAGGCGAAGTGGCAATTCAAAAGGCGCGTCTGGTAAATGCGCGCCAAAGTATGAATCGCATCATTCCACTTTATAAAGAAAATGCCGTCAGTGCGAAGGACCGTGACGACGCTGTCGCGGTCTACAGTGCTGCGAAGTCCGCCTTAGATGCAGCTAATGCTAAATTAGAAGAAGCACAAATTAATTTAGGTTACACCACAGTGACCGCCCCAATTGACGGCTATACCAGTAAAGAAACCGTTGCAGAGGGAAGTTTGATTGTCGCGAATTCTGAAAATTCATTGCTAACCACGATTTCCCAAACTGATCCCGCTTATGTCAACTTCAGTTATACCGACAATGAATTGCTGCAACTACAACGACTGGCGGCCACCGGAAAATTAAGCAGACCTGACAGCCTAGAAAAAATTGAAGTTCAGATTCGTATGGGCGATGGGCAGCTTTATCCCCAAATCGGTTATTTGAACTTTAATGACCAGATTGTCGATACTTCAACGGGCACTGTGAAAGCACGTGCGAGTATTGCCAACGCAAATTCGGTTCTGCGCCCAGGACAGTTTGTCAGCGTCTTCGTGAAAGGCTTTGTCCTTCGTAACGTCATCACGGTTCCACTAAAATCGGTGGTGCAAACTCAAAATGGTCCTATCATCTTTTCAGTCACAGAAAACAACATTGCCCGCCAGATTAGCGTCGAACTGGGTGAAGAGATCGTCAATGACGTTGTCGTGAATCGCGGCCTGCGTGGAGGCGAAGTCATCGTGGTTGAAGGAGCATCAAAAATTCGTAACGGACAAACAGTCAAGATCGTGAGTGGTTCGAAGATTGCTCAAAAATAAAAGGATGAAACTATGTTTTCAAAGTTTTTCATCGAAAGACCCGTCTTTGCATGTGTGATTTCTTTGGTCATTATGATTGCGGGATATGCTTCGATCAAAGCCCTTCCAATTTCGCAATATCCTGAAATCGTTCCACCACAAGTTTCCGTCACAACGAAATATCCAGGCGCTTCCGCAGAAACAATTTCTTCAACCGTCGCGGCCCCTATCGAACAGCAGGTCAACGGTGTTGAAAACATGCTGTACATGCAGTCAACAAATTCAAGTAACGGTGACATGATTTTGACAGTCACGTTCGCTATCGGCACAGATCCCGATCAAAACACTATTAACGTAAACAACCGTGTGCAAACCGCGATGTCGACTTTACCTGAAGAGGTTCGTCGTCAAGGTGTTACCGTCAAAAAGAAATCTTCCGCGATTTTACAAATGATCGGCTTACGTGCGCCCGATCAGCGCTATGATTCAGTTTATATCAGTAACTACGCCTTAATTAACGTGCTAGACGAAATTAAACGTATACCCGGCGTGGGTGATGCCAGCATTTTCGGCGCGCAGGATTATTCCATCCGCCTATGGCTTAAACCCGATCGCATGGCGCAAATGAAAGTGACGGCGACTGATGTCATCAATGCCGTCAAAGAACAGAATGCGCAATTCGCAGCCGGTAAAGTCGGTGCCGAACCCTTAGAAAACCCCGTCGACTTTACGTTCACAGTAACGACACAAGGTCGCATGGAAAATCCCAAACAATTTGAAGACATCATCGTGCGCTCGAACACTGATGGTTCTAAACTTCGAGTCAAAGATATTGCTCGCGTGGAATTAGGTGCTTTAAGTTATGATGTTGAAACAAAATGGAATGGCAAAACTGCGATCGGTATCGGGGTTTATCTGGCGCCCGGTGCGAACCAAGTACAAACTGCCGACATGGTTAAACAGACCATGCATAATCTGTCGCAAAAATTTCCTCCGGGCCTTACTTACGACATTCCCTTTGATACGACAAAATTCATCGAAGTTTCTATTGAAGAGGTCATTCATACTTTGATTGAAGCGATGGTCTTGGTGTTCTTGGTCGTTTACTTATTCTTACAAAGCTGGCGTGCGACCTTGATTCCTTGTCTTGCGGTACCGGTTTCCATCATCGGGACCTTTGCGGGTATGTACGCTTTAGGATTTTCGATTAACACTTTGACTCTATTCGGTTTGGTGCTTGCGATTGGTCTGGTGGTCGACGACGCCATCGTTGTTCTGGAAAACGTCGAACGCATCATGCGCACAGAAAAACTTCCTGTTAAAGATGCCACCGTCAAAGCGATGGAGGAGGTCACAAGCCCCGTCATCGCCATCGTCCTTGTCCTGTGTGCCGTCTTTATTCCCGTCGCGTTCGTGGGTGGTTTGGCCGGTCAAATGTACAAACAGTTTGCGATTACTATTGCGGTGTCGGTTACGATTTCAGGATTGGTCGCATTAACTCTGACTCCTTCATTATGTGCGATGTTATTAAAAGAAGAACATCACGAACCAAATCGCTTCTTCCGTTGGTTCAATAATTTCTTTGATAAAATGACAAACGGCTATGTATCAGGAGTTAAGTTCTTCAATAAAAGAATATTAATCAGTGCGACGTTGTTCCTGATTTGTTGTGGCGCTATCGTGGGTCTGTTCAAATTAGTACCAGGGGGCTTAGTTCCTGACGAAGACCAAGGTTACGTCTTTGGTATCCCGGCTCTGCAAGACGGTGCCTCTGTCTCAAGAACTGCTGCCGTTGCCGATCAAATGGATAAATACATAACTAATAATCCTAACGTTCAGGACGTGGTTTCCCTTTCTGGTTTTGATTTGATTTCTGGTTCAAATCGCACGAACACAGGAACAAGCTTTATCACTTTGAAAGACTGGAAAGAACGCCCGAAAGCAGATCAGTCTTCAACAGCAGTCGTCAGAAGCATCTTCGGTTTAAATCAGATCATTCGTGACGGCGCTATCATCGCGTTAAGTCCACCAGCCATCGTCGGTATGAGTACAACTGGTGGTCTTGAATTCTATTTACAAAATCGTGGCGGTTCCGACAGTAAAACGTTGGCAACCATGACGACGAAATTTATGGATGCTTTACGAAATAATCCTGCCATTGGCAGTGTGAACTCTAACTTCAGTGCGAATATTCCGCAGATTTATTTAAATCTCGATCGCGAAAAAGCCAAAGCTTATCAGGTGCCGATCAATACGGTCTTTGATGCAATGTCTGCGACCTTCGGTAGTTACTATATTAATGACTTCAATAAATTTGGTCGCACCTTCAAAGTGCAATTACAATCCGAGGGCGACTATCGAGCTCGTCCCGACGATATCCGTAACATTTACGTGCGTTCTGACACAGGCAGTATGATTCCAATCACGGCACTCGTTGACGTTAAAAAAATCACCGGCCCAGAAATGGTTGAGCGTCTTAACATCTTTCCAGCAGCGCGTATTATCGCAAATCCAGCGCCGGGATACAGTACGGGGCAAGTCATCAAAGTTGTTGAAGATACGTTGGCAGCAAGTTTTTCCGGAGACTATAGCGTTGCATGGACGGGCACGGCTTATCAGGAAAAATTAACCGGTGGCGCTTCCGCTCAAGTTTTCATATATGCGCTCATTTTCGTATTCCTGATCCTGGCAGCACAATATGAAAAGTGGGGCTTACCATTTTCGGTCTTGTTATCAGTTCCTTATTCCATCTTAGGAGCCCTCGTCGCCAATTACTTACGCGGTCTTGCAAACGACGTTTACTTCCAAGTGGCACTCGTAACCTTGATTGGTTTGTCTGCGAAGAATGCTATCTTGATCGTTGAATTTGCCGTCGAAAAAATGCAGGAAGGTTTAAGCATCAGTGATGCCGCCTATGAAGCCGCTAAATTGCGTTTCCGTCCGATTGTCATGACCTCACTGGCATTTATTTTAGGTGCAGTTCCACTTGCAACTTCTAGCGGTGCCGGATCTGCCAGTCGTCACTCGATCGGTACAGGGATTATCGGCGGGATGTTGGTCAGTACTTTCGTTGCGACGTTCTTTATCCCAATGTTCTTTGTGGTGATCACGGGAATAAAAATCAAGAAGTCCGCTAAGAAGCAGAAATCAACTCCGCAGACTCCACCGCCGATGCCGGCAGGAGGCACTTTATGAAAAGACAATGGCTTATTGCGGGTCTTAGCACATATGGCTTTCTGTGCGCCTGTGCCGTAGGCCCTGATTACAAACGGCCGAATTCGGAATTGCCATCGGCATTGTTTGCAAACTCGAAAGATCAGAATATCGAAATTATCTGGTGGAAACAGTTCGGCGATGAAACTTTAGATAAACTTGTTCATGCCGCGATTAAAAACAATCTGGATCTAGAAATTGCTTTGGCCCGTGTCGATGAGGCGCGTGCCCGTCTTGGAATTTCTAAATCCCAGTTCTGGCCAAATTTGGATTTAAATGCGTCTGCTGTTCGAGAAAAAGTAACTGAAACCGGATTAACCCCGATTCCTGCAGGTACCGACAGTACCGGAAATAGTTTTTCATTGGGCCTAAGTTTAAGTTACGAAATCGATTTGTGGGGGAAAATTCGTCGTTTGAATGAATCAGCAAAAGCACAATTACTAAACGCCGATTATTCGCGCGCGAATGTGCAGTTGACCGTGATTTCTCAAGTGGTAAATGGTTACTTCGCATTGCGCTCGTTAGATTTGCAATACGCGATTGCGCAGGACACGTTAAAGTCGCGCACCGAATCCTACGAGTTAATGTTTAAGCGCTTTAAGGGCGGTATTGGTTCTGAACTCGATGCACGACAATCAGAATCAGAAATGCATTCAGCTGAAGCGACCGTTTCAAAACTTGCAGATCAAATTGGCCGAGCAGAAAGTTTTCTTTCGGTGCTGATTGGTCAAAGTCCTAAAGAGATCATCGAATCGCCGCTGGCACGAGGGCGCAAACTTGACGATATCGTGGTACCTCCACAACTGCCTTCGGCGTTGCCGTCATCATTGCTTGAGCGTCGCCCCGACGTCTCTGCCGCGGAACAAAACTTAGTTTCTGCCAACGCGCAAATTGGTGTTGCGAAAGCCTACTACTTCCCCAGCATTTCTTTGGGTGGTTTATTTGGTTATGAAAGTTCTGAACTTAAGAATCTTTTCAACAATGGCTCTCAGACTTGGGGTTATGGCGCCAGTATCTCGATGCCAATCTTTAACGGTGGACGAACTGGCTATTTAGTTGAAGCAGCAACAGCGCAACAAAAAGCGGCCGAGCTTCAATACCGCCAAGTCATTCAAAATGCCTTTGTTGAAGTTAGAAACGCCCTTAAAACCTACGAATCTTATGCTTTAGTAGTTGAGGCACAAAAGAAACAGATCACTGCTGTGGAACGAAATCTATACCTTGCGCAATTACGCTATAAAAACGGTCAATCGCCTTATTTGGAAGTACTCGATGCGGAAAGAAATTTGTTTCAAGTGCAGTTAGACCTTGTGAAATCACAGCAATCACGTTTGGTCTCGGTCGTCGATTTGTATAAATCTTTAGGTGGCGGTTGGAAGTCTGATATGAAGACGTCCTCGAAGTAAGGACGTCTTCCTGAAGAAGTAATTAATATTTCTCGAACATTTCTTGAACTTTTTTAGGGTCTGTCGTTTTAGTCAACGCTAGTTGAGCCAACACACGAGACTTCGCTGGATTAAACTCCCCTGACGCCACAAAGCCTGCTTTATCGTCGTCAACTTCATTGTTACGAAGAACAAGTCCCGTCGGAAGACGTGTACTTCTAATGACTAGCAAACCATTTTTCTTTTGCAGCCTTTCTAAGATCGTCAAAGAAGCTTGGTTCATATTACCGTCGCCCACACCTGCAATGACAATACCTTTTGCACCCGCTTTAGCCGCAGACTCAATCAGATCTGGAGACATATTTGAATGAGCGTAAATGATATCTACGCGTGGAAGTTTATTTGGATTTGCACCAGCAAATTCAGAATTTGTCGTGTGCTTCTTGTTAGAAGATTCAAACCAAGAAATTTTCCCGGTATTCACTAAACCTTCAGGTCCACGCTCTGGACTGTGGAAGGTTTCAACGTTTGTAGTATTCATTTTTTCCACGGCACGTGCTTGATGGATCTCATCGTTCATCACAACAAGAACACCACGCTTTTTAGCGCCAGGGCTCGCAGCGACTGCGACCGCATTGTACAGATTGCCCGGGCCATCGGCACTGATCGCTGTTGCGGGTCTCATCGAACCAACAAGTACAACGGGTTTATCACTTTTCACGACGAGGTTTAAGAAAAACGCGGTTTCTTCCATCGTGTCCGTACCGTGCGTAATCACAACGCCGTCGGCATCGGATTTCAAAACTTCATTTACGCGCTTTGCAAGTTTCAACCACACTTCGTCACTCATATCTTGCGAACCGATGTTCGCCACTTGCTCGCCCGAAAGTTCGGCAAGGTCGCCCATGTTAGGAACTGCCGCAATCAAATCTTCGACTTTGAAAGTCCCTGACTTGTAGCCGTACTCACCTTGTTTCATTTGTGCCCCGGCAATTGTTCCGCCGGTTGCTAAAATATGGATCTTCATTTTCTTGTCAGCCGCATAGCTGGCACTTGCGAAAACAAGGATCGACATACAAACGTATCTCATAATTTTTTTCATACTCTCTCCCTGAGGTTATTATTTAAAGAAATCCAAACTTGAGAAACTATATTTCATTGAAATTTGAATGCGTTGATCGTGAGTCGTCGAATCGTCTTTGCTCATGCGCGAACCCCACAGATATTCTGCGCCGTACATGAAGTTCTTCACTGGTGTTGAAAGCAAATTGATCGATGCGTATTGACCACGTTTGAAAGCATCGTCCGTTTGCAACGAACTGTTTTGCACTTCACTTTGTGAATAACCCAATGTTGTGGTCAGCTTGTCATTCCAGTTGTGGTCGTAGTAAACCAAGAAACCCGTCAATGGAATCACTTTGGCAGAGATATCACCCAAGGTGCCTTCAGGTCCCATATCCGAGCCACCGTCATTCATATAGCTTGCGATACCTTCGCCAGTGACAACTCCTAACATAAGTTTGCCTGTTGCCATTTTAAAGCTGCCGGTGATGTCGGCCCCCCAACCTGTTTCACGATCACTTGGTTCATGCGGTGCGGTTTTCGTCTCAAAACCAATTTGGCGAACGATGCCGGCAATTTGGAAATGCCCCCAATCACCCATCATCTTCCACTGCGCCGTTAAGTCTGGATACTTCTCATCCTTTTGCGCATTCGCAACAACATCAGGATCGATCGTACGCAGTTGTCCTGGATCGACGTCATCGCCGGGTCTTTCGATCGCTATGGCAAAAGATTGATGACCATCATGCATCGCTGTCCAACGAATTTGTGGATTACGATAGAAGGCCATACCAATCGGTCCCCAATAATCGATAACATTCGGAAAGATATCTCCATCCATAAATAAAGAATTCGTCTGACCGGCTAACCAATCTCCCCATTGACCATAAGCGTGACGCAAACGAATCGTCGTCTGACCCGCATCGTCCCCTACACCAAAGAAGTCGAATTCAAATTTAGTTGAAAGCGTATCACCACTAACCGGTGTCGATGCATTCACACCAAAGCGCGATTGTTTCACACTGAGGATCGCTTGCCCGTCACTACCGAAGTCGCCTGGTGAAGTCGGCAGCTTAGACGGACGTAAGGTGTCTTGCCATGTCGGATCCACGCGGTTGAAATCTTGAATATAATCAAGTTGCGCGAAACCATAGATTTCAAATTTGGCTTCGGCCATTGCGATGGAAGAAAATCCCATCGCGATAAGACTTATACCTAATGCTTTTCTCGATAACGACGTCATGCTCTTCTCCAAAAGTTGCGAGTGTTTTTGGTTCCGAATTTTTTCACATTAAATAAATTCTTAGATTTTTGCTTTCACAACTCAACCACAGTCTGTAAGACCTGTGAAAAAGCACCGGGGAATGATTGATTTATGTTGAATGAATTATCCGAACTCGACGGTATTGGCCTCGTTGAGCTACACAAATATCGAGAAAAACAGAGAAGTAACTTTATTTTTGCGAAGGCACAATTTTAAGAGCGCGCTTGTTTATACAGACGATACAAGTCTGTTTCCACACCTAAGAGCACAATTTTTTTATCAAACTTCAAACCAAGTTTTTCAGCCAAAACCTTCGACGGAATATTGTCGGGAGTAATTGTTGCCGTGATTTGCTCTAAACCCATTTCACTAAAGCCATAATTTACTAGAGCACGAGCGAGCTCTGTACCGTAGCCTTTTCCTTGAGCAGCAGACCCAAGACGATACGTGATATCAATCAACGACTCCCCTTGATAATTCCATGGCGTCAAACCACCCATCCCAATAACCTTACCGGTCGCCTTTTCGATCACCGCATACTTGCATGTATTCTTACGGATCCATTCGCGAGCATCATCGACACTCGCTTGGCGATAGTCGGTAATCGGGAACAATGTGAATCCCGGATCTTGCGTCAGTTCAAAAAATTCCTGCGCTAAATCCTCGGTCCACAGTTTAATTATTAATCTATCGGTCGCGATCATGGACACATTTCATCATAGTCGCTTTCAATTTACCACTAGCTTTCACCGCTCCAAAAAGGCAAGCTAATGACTTCAGGAGAAGTTCATCGTGCCTAGTACACCGCCCAAGTCTGACATTCACAAGGTTGCCGTTATCGGCAACTCAAGCGGTGGGAAAACTCGATTGGCACGAAAACTTGCGCAGTCCTTGCAACTTCCGCTGACCCATGTGGATAGTATTCAATTTGTTGAGGGAATGAAGATTCGACCCTACAAAGAATCAATCGCCATTATCAAACAAATTCAAAATCAAGATCGCTGGATTATTGATGGCTATGGTCCGCTAGATATTTTAGTCAAGCGCTTAGAACTTGCCGATAAAATCGTGATGATTGATTTCCCGCTATGGCGTCACTATTGGTGGGCAGCTAAAAGACAGATTCAAAATCTGTGGTCACGTCGTGAAGAATTACCAACGGGATGCGACGAACGAAGCTGGGACCACACTGTAAAATTATTTAAAACGATCAAAAGTGCGCACAAACAAATGCGCCCTGAACTTCTGCGCATTTTAAGTCGCCCTGCTTTGAAAGATAAGGTTGTCATGATTCAAACCATGAGTAACTGGAATCATATCTACAACGAAGGATTAAAATAAATTACTTCACCCACAGTTCAGTTCTTGAAGCAGCGCCCGGACTTGCGATCACATCATCAGAAGCCGGAATACCTGGTGGCGTGCCATAGTTGATTTGCGAACCGATTGCATAATACCAGTTACCAATATTTACGGAACCATCGGCCAATGTTGTGCTTGTGCCGTCATATTCAAGACCGCCCCAAGCGTTACTTGTGGAATCAATTGCAATCCCCACGTAACCTGCAGCAGGACTTGTCGTGAAGTTACTTGTTTGAGTCCACCAATTACGTTTCGTTGAAGTGCCCGGCCATGCAATACGCAATTCTAATTTTCCAGTTCTATAGAACGAAGCAATGCGATTTAAGATGGAGTATTTGTATGATAACGGCAAACCGGTGTTCGTAGATAAAGACTCCGCCGTACTTGTAAACAAACCACCATTCGTGAAGTCTTGAGTGAACACACGAGTCCAGCCACCGCCGTCAGTCGTCATATCACATACCACTGGAATCGGTGTTCCGATTTTGCCTGGATCAATAGTGTAGATACCCGAACCGATGGAAGCACCACTATCAAGAATGTCTTTGCACGAGTTGTAAACAGTATACGTGTCATCGTCTTTAATCCACAGCTCAACTTCCGGCACGCCATCGGCACTGATCGAAGTATCAGCAGGAATACCTTTTACCACAGCACCCCACCCCATGGTTGCACCAATTGCGAAAAACCAGTTCCCATGATTAACTGAGCCGTCAAATAAAGCTGCCCCGGAAGCAGTAGCGTGTGTTCCATTTGAATATTCAAGTCCTCCCCAACCCATCACGCGTGTATCCGTGTAAGCGTTCACGCCTAACGGCACCACGCCAGCCGGAGAAACGTCTACCGTCGGACTTGTCGTCTGCAGCCAAATATTTTTCCTCGTAGTTGTTCCAGGCCAATCAATTCTAAAACGATATTTTCCGTTCGTGACAAAATCAGGAATTTTATTAGCAATGGAATACATCGTCGCAGTTGGACTGGCAGTATTGACTGAAAGTGCATCATTACTAGTTGCAAAATAACCAGCCGAAATATTGTGACGGAAAACTCTTGTCCATCCACCACCATCGGTCGTCATATCACAATAAGCCTGATAAGCGGCATTGCCACCGTTGCCATCAGAATCAATTGTATAAAGGCCAGATGCAGGCGAACCCATCAGACCTAAAATTTCTTTACACGATTTTGGATAACATGTCGTCGGCGCGATAAAAGCGGGCTTACTTGCCGTCACAAAACGTGACCATTCCGTTGTTGAATGAGTGGGAACAAAAAGATCGCTGGTCGCATGATTATTCTGCACGATGAGACATGCACCCTGCGCACTACCATCTTTAGCGTAAATGCGCATACTTGTGCCATGGGGAACTCGATAACCTTCAGTGAGGGTGTTGATTCCCGTGATCCATGGAAGTACTAAAAGTGTTAAAAGAATCGTTCTTTTCATACTACTTATTGCTCAGCAATTTCTCGAGTCTTTCAAGTCTTGCTTTTAAATCTTCATTTTCTTTTTCAAGCTTTTGCAGTCGTGCTTGCGAATCGTCTTGTACACTAGCGATACCACGCTGAGCTTGCACACGTTGTTTATGCTCTTCTTTCAAAGCTTCCACTAATACAGCGACGATGTTTCCGTATTGTACGGCTTTATATCCTGTCTTCGCATCTGTTTTTACAAGCTCTGGATAAATCTTTTCAACTTCCTGAGCGATGAAACCCATGGTCTTTTCATCATTGCTTTTCCAAACGAAATTCACACCACGAAGTTGCAGAACTTTTCCCAAAGCATCTGGCAACGTAATGATATCTTTTTTCAGGCGCGCATCTGAAGTGTAAAGATAAGATGCGGCTTTGACGTTACCATTGACTTCCAAAACTTCGCTTGGCGCCGTCGTACCGATACCCACATTACCTGTGCCATCAATACTTAAACGTGGCGAATTGCCCGTGATAAGATGTAAAGGATCTGCCCCACCGGTACCGATAAACATATTGCTTGGACGAAGGCCCGCACTTGAATAGGAACGAATCACCGCCGCATCCGCAACTGGCAATGCACCATATGTTCCGGAAAATGTCGTGCTGGTACTGAAAATTTCAAAACCGCCGCCATCGGAATTAAGACTGATAATAGATCGTGCCGACGTGCCCGTTGTCGCATTATCCAACGTCACACCCGTACCGCCATCATTATCACGTTTAATATGTAAATCGCGCACAGGTGACGCTGAACCAATTCCCAAGAAGCCCGTTGTATCCAAAGTCATCTTAACTGCGTTATTAATTTCAAAACCTAAAGAGTAGTTGTCATTCGTACCGATCGTCGCCGCAGCACCAAAGCTATTACCACCATTCAAGTACATACCTGCTGCCGTATATGTCGAACAGCCCGCAACACCACTGGCATTAAACGTAATAGTCTGACCGACTCCACAAGTAAACGACTGATAAGCCGTGCCCGTGCCATTTGCCGCAACCAAACTATTTGCCGTAATTGAAGTCGCTGCCGTACCACCTTTAGAAACTGGAACTGCAGACGGGAAATTCGCAGGATCAGCAGAAATAGTACCCGAAGAAACAGCGATACCAGAACCTACTTGTACCACACCTTGTGCAGAGGTGGTCGCTGCATTCACACTGATTGCCGGAGTCGTCGTGCCTGTTGCAACGACGATGGGCAAAGTGCCAGTTACATTCGTCACAGTTCCGTTCGTTGGAGTAATCCATTTCAAGCCACTTGCCTGTGTGGAATCAGCCGACAAAACTTGTGCATTTGTACCGACGGGTAAGCGGATGTTATTTGTGGCATCGCGAACTAAGATATCACCCTTTGTCGTTAACGGAGACAACGCATTGATCGCACCCAATGCGGTCGAAGCCCCCGTACCACCATTTGCAATAGGCAAAATATTTGTCACACCCGAAGTTAAATCGATAGCAGCACCATTCGCCGCCGAAGTGATACGGCCTTGCGCATCCACTGTGATCGTAGCACGAGTATAAGAACCCGCTGTCACCGCCGTATTTGCAAGATTCAATGTCACCGAACCAGTTGTACCACCACCAGACAATCCAGTGCCAGCAGTTACACCAGTGATCGTACCACCAGAACCGGTCGCAGAAGCGATTGAAACCCAAGTACCACCATTATATTGATAAATAACTTTTGAATCGGTCGCGAAATAAATTGCGCCCGCAGAAGGCGTTCCTGGTTTCGAAGCATCAACACCCGTTTGAATCGACGGAGTGCCACCCGCATTTGATACTAACTGATCAATGATGCCGTAACCACTTAAG
Organism: Bdellovibrio sp. NC01; assembly: GCF_006874625.1. Classification (NCBI taxonomy): domain Bacteria; kingdom Pseudomonadati; phylum Bdellovibrionota; class Bdellovibrionia; order Bdellovibrionales; family Pseudobdellovibrionaceae; genus Bdellovibrio; species Bdellovibrio sp. NC01. Next base: position 881,975 of record NZ_CP030034.1, on the reverse strand, counting down.
GTATTCGGCTTACCCGTCGTGATCTTTGCCCAATCCAAAGAAGGAATATCTGCAGCAACAAGTGATGCCGCCCCTGATGTGACACGGCCTTTAGAGTCCGTTGTGACCTTATAATATGTCCCAGCAGTGCCCGCTGCTGCTAACGTTAGAGTCGTTGAGCCTGCAGAAGATGTCACATCACCAGTAAATGCTGGAAGATTCGCAGCAGGAATTGTTCCGCTTAAATCACTCGCTGCCAAAGGTGAATTCACAAATGCTGTGCCATTGTATTTCAAATAATCTTTATTTGCTGGAGTCGTGATCGTTAACGTAGATCCCTGAAGTTTGGCAACTGTTGAAGCCACAGAACCAGGGCCTGTCGCCGTCACATCACCAGTCAAAGCAGTGATGTAATTACCTGCAGCTTGTTTCGAATTAAATGTCGTCCAATCCGCAGATGACAGATAACCGTTCTGTGAACCGCTTGCCGCCTGAATACCAATCACCGGGGCACTTGCTGTACCAGAGTTTGTGATAGGCGAAGTTACACTAATGCCAGAGGTAACCGCGGGTGAAGTCCACGACAAATTACCCGATGCATCCGTCGTTAAAACTTGATTTGCAGAACCTACTGCCGTTGGGAATTTCAAAACATAAGAAGAAGTGACCGATGCTGGCGCTTGCAGCGTGACTGTATTCGTCGAACCATCTTTAAGAATCACACTATTTAAAGTTGCATTACTAGCCGCAAAATTCCCAGAGGCATCACGTTTAATAATTGTCGAAGCCGTGTTAGCATTGGTCGCTGCATTCGCCGCAAGTTCTGCAGAATGCACATTCGCAGCTGTTGAACCACCGACTGAATTAACAGTGGCCGCAACAACACCAGAACCAGATGCTGAGACATCTGAATTAAGTCCTGTAATCGTACCGCCATCAGATGCAGCCGCAACCCATTGTGTGCCATTATATTTTAGCACCTGACCATTTGTCGGCGCGGTCGCAAAATTCAAAGCATAACCTTTAATTTTATCAACACTCGTCGCGCCTTGCGTACCACTGACATCTCCAGCAAGGGAACCAGTGAAGTTCGCACTGACAGAAGCAGATCCGACTGCTAATGAAGTTTGATTCGTACACTGCCAACCCGTCGCCACATTCCATGTCAAAACTTGCCCCGAAGCACACGACAACGGCGCAAGAGTCGCACCCGTTGACGAGTCCGTCATGACGATGCGATTGATACCAGGATTAGAAAATAATTTTGCAGTCGAAACGGCGTTGTCGACGATTTTCGCTGTCGTAACAGTATTATCAGCCAAACCAGGATTTGGATAAGTGCCCGTCAAGGCGCCACCTGCTGCCCCCGTTGGCGCACGCGCATCTGTAAAGCGCGAATCATTTCCCGCCGCAACTGTGCCCGCGACCGTTCCAACGTTCAAAGTAATAACCGGATTTGTTGTATCTGCGCTGACCGACAAATACGGAGCACTTCCCGCAGACGCAGTCACAGTTTTGACGGTACCGCCACTTGCCCCCGCGACACCAGCACAACCGAACTTCATCGTTGTTGAATCCCACGTCAAGAAATTGCCGTTATCACACGACAGACTTCCAGCGCCTGGATTATTCACTTCACTTTTCAAAATGAAATCATTCGCAGTGTGCGCACCGATTTTTTGCGCAGATAAAGAATATCCTGCAAATGGAACCGAACGAATTTGCGAATCCGGGGAAATTGTCTGCCAACCTACGCCGTCATAAAATTGCACACGCAATTTACGAAGATCATCGACCGCTGGAACATAGGGAGTTCCGCTATTGCGACAATTCAAAGAAGCAACGCTATTGTTAAAAGAATCCAGAACTGAAAATGAACCACCAGCAGGAAACACAACAGTGCCCTTACCGATTGCGACGTCAAACACGCCACTGGAATTCGTCATGTTGTAACCGTTCACTTGCTCACGATAAACAACACACGCACCCGTCGGATCTGTGATTTCAAAAATGAAGCTGACGTTATTATATTCCAACGGAGTGCCGTCAGATTTGATGATACGACCTTGATAAGTGAGAGCTGCCGGAGATGCTGAAACCAGGGATGGAACAAGTACGAGAAAACCCGCCACGATTCGTGGTGCTAAACAATGTACAAGTTTTTGAAGGGCGTTCAGTAACATTCAATAGCCTCATTCAATATTCACATTTTATGGTCACTTATATAAACGGCATATTTACGACGATTCTAAAGAGGAATTTGAACATTTCTTTACAGCCAACCTGAGTGCTTTCAACAACTTAGATGAGTCTCACTCAGATGTAATTGACGAATGTGTCGGAATCTCGACTTTGACCGGGCAACCAACAAGCGCCCTGTCGGAAGCCCGTCACACCAGGACTCAAATTCAAATTAGCGCACTTTCAGAGTGTCTTAAGTTGGTATCGCCATTGCTTTACTGAAGAACCAAACAAATCAACAAGGAGATTAAGATGAAAAAACAATGCCGCAACTTTGATTGGCGCAACCGCCCATGCTGAATCGGCACCGACGCCGACAATGCAAAAATTGGAAGCACTTATGCAACAAATCGAAACGAACCCAAACCTTTCGGCTCAGGCAAGAAATGAAGCGAAGTACCATGTTGAATACATGATGGATTTAGAGCGTCACTATCACTCTGACATGCCTGAAGGACTTGCGCGAGTACTAGATATCTTGCAGCAGTCGATTACCTCTCCAGTTGGAAATAACTAAAAGGCCCAACACGAGCAGCCCAGACTCCAATCCAAAACAACTTCTTCTAAAGAGTTTCTGAACTTCTTCACATCAGGGTGAATAGAACAGCACTTCTTTAATACACTCGAATCAAAGGCGAAACGTTTTGATTCGAGTGCTCTTGATTGATATCCCCCAAAATAATTGACAGGCGACCAATCAGGCTTTGCCGGAGGAAGCTCTGGAGCCAGTGATTCATACTCTCCATCACCATGCACGATTTTTCCGCCAACGACGGTCATCAATGAAGTGATATCTTTGATTTTCTCGCTCTCCACTTTAAAGAAATCATCACTTAGCAGAACAAAGTCAGCAAGCTGCCCGACTTTGATTTGCCCCTTGATACCCTCTTCATTCGAAAACCAAGTGTTCTCTTTCGTCCAAAGACTTAATGCCTTTTCACGATCCAAACAATTTTCTTGTGGATAAAGATTAAGTCCACCCAAGGTATTTCCAGTGACCAGCCAATACAGACAAATCCACGGATTGTAGCTCGCAACACGAGTCGCATCAGTACCGGCGCCGACAGTAACCCCCGCCTGCAACATTCGTTTCACTGGTGGCGTTTCCTGAGCAGCTTTCGCCCCATAACGTTCAACGAAGTATTCACCTTGATAAGCCATGCGATGCTGAATGGCGATACCGCCACCAAGCGCAGCAATGCGATCAATATTTTTTTGATTCACAGTTTCGGCGTGATCGAAGAACCAGTGCAATCCATTGAATGGAATATCGCGATTCACTTTTTCAAAAACATTCAACGCACGTTCAATTGTTTCGTTGTAAGTCGCATGCATACGGAACGGCCAACGTTTTTCCGCTAATAAGCGCACGACGTCTTCAAGCTCGTGCTCCATAGTTTCTGGCATATCCGGGCGAGGTTGGCGGAAATCTTCAAAGTCTGCCGCTGAAAACACCAACATCTCGCCAGCACCATTGTGTTTATAATAATTGCTGCCTTGACCATACTGAACTGTATCAGTCCAACGCTTGAAATCCTCAAGCTCCCCTTTTGGTTTCTGTGTGAAGAGGTTATAGGCGATTCGAATTGTCAGTTGTTGATCCTTGGCCAAGCGATCAATCACATCATAGTCTTCCGGATAGTTTTGGAAACCACCGCCCGCATCGATAACACCCGTCACACCAAGACGATTCATTTCACGCATAAAATGACGAGTCGAATTGATTTGATATTCCAAAGGCAGCTTCGGGCCTTTGGCAAGAGTCGAATATAAAATCAAAGCATTCGGCTTCGCAATCAACATACCCGTTGGATTTCCATGAGCATCACGTTCAATCTCTCCACCAGGAGGATTTGGAGTGTCTTTAGTAAATCCACAAACACGCAGTGCCGCTTGGTTAATCAAGGCACGATCATACAGATGCAAAATAAATACAGGCGTATCCGGAGAGATCTCGTTGATCTCTTGCAAAGTTGGCAAACGCTTTTCTTTGAATTGATGTGCCGTAAAGCCACCAACAACACGCACCCATTGTGGCGCCGGAGTTCTTTGCACTTGTTCTTTCAACATACGCAAAGCAACCGCCAAAGATTCGACCCCATCCCAGCGCAATTCCATATTGTAGTTCAATCCCCCACGAATGACGTGCATATGGCTATCGATCAAACCTGGAATTAATCTTTTCTTTTTGAGGTCGACTAATTTCGTGGAAGCGGATTTCATTTTCATGACATCCGCATCTGTACCCGTCAGGATAATACGATCGCCTTTGACTGCGACCGCTTGAACTTCTTTATTTGTTTGATCTAACGTGGAAATGAATCCGTTATAGAAAATAATATCGGCGTGCTCTGATGATAAACTGGCTTGGGGCATGCCGAAGATTCTTACAAATCGACCTGTTTGTCAAAATGAGATTTGGTCTTTGGCCCCATTCCCGCTGCGAAACGATAACCCTGCTTAAAGATCGAACGCAAGCTCGCTCCCGCGGGACCCATTTTTTTTCTTAGCGAAGAAATGTGAGTATCCACTGTATGTTTAGATACGTACATGCTGTCAGCCCAAAACAAATCGAGCAATTCTTGGCGGGAAAAAATCTTGCCTTCGTTTTGCAAGAAATGGCTCAACAACTTAAATTCGATCGGAGTCAAATTCAGAGCGGTTTCCTTTTCATCATCAGCAATCGAAAAAATTTTCTGCACCGAGAAGTCGACTCTAAACCCCCCGGCGAAAAACGAAGTCTCATTCGCTTTCCCACTACGACGGAGCTTCGAAAGAACACGCGCTTTTAATTCCCGCGCCTCAAACGGCTTCGTAATGTAATCGTCAGCACCTAGTTCAAACGCATGAACTTTGCTATCAAGCTGTGATTGTCCGGTAAGAATGATAATAGGCAGATCATAAAACATTCTTTGGCTACGCAGCTCGCGGCAATACTCAAAACCATCACGATCTGGAAGATTCACATCAAGCAATAACAAAGCGTAGTTGCTATTGCGTAGTTCGATATCCGCTTCAGCAGTCGTCTCTACACACTTCAGCGTACAAAGTTCACCGATCGTTGCTTTTACGATGTGTTGTATGTCTCGAGCATCTTCGACAAGAAGTACTCTTTTGCTTTGCGTTTCCAGACAAGCCTCCTTCCACTGGGAGCTATACCGTAATCGTCTATGTAAACGATCAAATATTCCACTGATTTAAATGTGTCATTTGTTTAGTTTGCGAAGTCCTCTTTGGGATATCAAAATTTTTCAGATATAAATTCCTTCATGTTGACCAATCTTTTACAAGAGTGGAAATTAAAATCTCCTCGCCTTGTCGCCACCATAGGTCTGTTGACGTTGCTGCTTATAGCTTTGCTGTCGTTTGTGTCCGCAAGAAATTTTCAAACAGCGGCGGTATTACGTCAAAATACCGACCGCAATCTTTATGAAGCCCGTGGATTTAAAAGTGCATTTGAAAAATCTAAAAACTCACTCAGTGCGCTCTATCTTCATCCACAATCCACAAGCCTAGAAGATTTCAGCGCTGCAGAGAATGAGGTTCGCGCCGGCTTACGTAATTTGCACGACCTTCAAGGAAACAACAAAATTCAGACAAGAAGAGTTCAAAAAATTTCATTTCTGACAGAGACAAAACTAAAGGATTGGTACCAACGTGCATCTGACATAAGCAATGGACTTCGTGCGAATGCCCGGGAATTACAAAATACACTTTCAGATTCAACCGTCGCCGAAATCGAACAAACGCTAGTCGATTTCATCAATGAAGAAGCTGCGACATTAGAAGAACGCGTCGTTTCCGCCGAAAATCATCTTCGCCAAATCATGCTGCTTTTCACTATTGCCTTGTTATGTGGCGCGGGACTTTTCCTGCTCGCGATTTTTACATGGCGTAAAGAAATCAAAAATCGTAAAGCAGGAGAGCTTTACCTGGAGGCCGCCAACAAAAAGTCTCAAGAAATGCTGAAACTAAAGTCCTCATTTCTTGCAAACATGAGTCACGAAATTCGCACACCTCTGAACGGAATCATAGGTATGTCGAAGTTGCTTGAACACTCCCCCTTAAACGATCGACAAATGGAATATGTCGAAACCATCAAAACTTCTTCCGCATCCTTGTTGTCACTTATCAACGACATTTTGGATTTTTCAAAAATCGAGTCTGGAAAATTTCAACTCGAAGAAACAAACTTTGAACTGGCCTCTCTTTTAAAAAGCACAGTCTCTATCGTCGAATACTCCGCGAAAGCAAAGAACCTAGAAATTATTTTGGACGTGCAAGAGGAAGTTCCCGAATTCTATACCGGCGATCCCTTACGTATCCGTCAGATTCTGCTAAATCTTTTAAATAACGCCATCAAGTTTTCCGATCAAGGGCCCATTCTTTTACGAGTCAGCAAACAAGAATACGAAGATCACAGCAGTGCCAAGCTTTTATTCGAAGTGATCGACCGAGGAGTTGGCTTCGATCACGAAACGCGTGCTAAACTTTTCCAAAGCTTTTCACAAGGCGATAACTCTATGAGCCGCCGTTATGGTGGCACAGGTTTAGGACTTGCGATTTCCAAACAAATTGTCGAGATGATGAATGGAACGATCGATGCCGAAAGCGTCGCCGGCCAAGGCTCACGCTTTTTCTTTTCACTGACGTTAAAAATTGCGAAGTACGATCATTCCATTCAATCCATTTCAAGCATTAGCTCGGTGAAGCCATTGCAAGCGCATATTCTTGTAGCCGAAGACAATCGTATCAATCAAAAGGTCGCAGAAGAAATGCTTGGGCTTATGGGCTGCACCTGTAAGGTTGTTGAAAACGGACAACTTGCAATTCAAATACTTCAGAATGAAGACTTCGACTTAATCTTAATGGATGCACAGATGCCCATTATGGACGGTTACGAGGCAACCCGGGCCATTCGCCAAGGACAAGCAGGGACTGCGAATAAAGCCATCCCTATTCTAGCAACGACGGCGAATGCAATTAAAGGCGATATTGAATTATGCCTTGAAGCCGGAATGAATGACTATATCAGTAAGCCCATTGCCTTTAATGATCTGGCATTTAAAATTGAAAAGTGGATTGCCAGAGGCCGCTCTGCCATCGACGAAATCACTGTGAAGAAATTAAAAGCACAAGCAGGAGCTCATTCAGAAAAGTTCTTTAAAGAGCTCGTCGAAATATTTGCCGAGGACGCGCCAGAGGCCGTCAGCAAAATGCGCATTCACCTGGACAGTAAAAACTTCGAAGCTATTCCGCCAATTGCGCACACTCTAAAATCGTCTGCCGCAATACTGGGCGCCCTGCGTTTAAAGGATCTTGCAGAAAGAGTTGAGCGCTCCAAGACCGAGCCGATCACCGAGCAACAACTGAAACTCTTAATCGATAGTATAGATAAAGAATTAATCTTTGCGCTCGAGGATCTGATGAACAAGGTGAAAATTAAAGACTCAACGGAAAAGAAAACTTCTCCGCGCAAGTCACAAAAACCGGAAGCTGGTGTCTAACTACGGCAAAGGCTCAAATACAATTTTGATTTTCGTCTTTAATGACTTGCGAAGTTCTCGTTCCAATTTCAGCGCAATATTGCCGGAATCCGCGCGAACTAAATAGGCAGGCTCTTCTTCTGAACCATGGCGTGTGATCTTCTTACCCTTAATCGTTTTAGAAACGGACTCTTTAAAAACTTCTTCGACTTTACCGTGAATCGTCCCACCAGCCCACGACCAAGTCACTGATGAACCTTTACGAAACTGCGCCATGACTCCCCCTAAAGAAATCTTAAAGCTTTAAACTTTCAAGAGCGAGAAGTTTCGACTTCGCCGGCAAACCTCCGGCATATCCTCCCAAAGTGCCATCACTGGCGATAACTCTATGACAAGGGACAACAATAGAAATCGGATTTCTGCCATTTGCCGTCCCCACCGCGCGACAGGCTTTGGGTTTATTCACTTTTTCTGCCAGCTCTTTATAAGACAGAGTTTTACCATAAGGGATTTTTAAAAGTTCAGCCCAAACCAGTTTTTGAAATTCAGTGCCAATCAGATCTAATTGCAACGTGAACTTCTTCAAATCGCCGCGCAGATAGGATTCGATTTGTTCAACAGTTTCACGAACCATACACATGCCTTCCGTGCGATCTCGTAAAGAGCTCGCAAATGGAATGTCTTGTTTCTTCCAATAAATTCCACGCAAACCTTTTTCAGAAGCTACGATGAACATGGATCCCACCGCTGTCTTAAGTTCCCACTGAATCATTTGTTTGCTCCTTTACCATATTCACGCCACATGAGTGCCGCCAGATAGCCTCGCCATGGACTGACTTTGTCTAAAATATCCTTAGCATGTTGCTGCAAGGCTCTTCCCAAAATTAAATCCGTCGCCGGAAAAACATCTGTGCCGCGCAAGGCTTTCAATGCGATGTAATTCGCAGTCCACGGGCCAATGCCTTTGATAGATAAAATATTTTTATGAAACAGATCCACATCTTGAGTCGACTCTAAAGACAGCTTTCCTTCCGCGATCGCTCGTGCAAAACCCTTTAGGGCCATCTTTCGCGCCGTGGTCGTTTTCAGTTTCGTCAAATCTCCATCGACAATTTGTTGAGCCGTCGGAAATAGACGATAGATCTTTCCGCCATATTCGATTTCATCCCCTAACATCGCCATCAGATCATGAACAAGCGAACGACCCCGCTCAATACTAACCAGTTGTCCAAGAATCGCAGCGATGGCAATTTCAAACGGGTCCCATCCCGATGGCAAACGCACTCCCGGAAATTTACGATACATCTTTTTCACGACTGGAATTTGCTCAAGAGTATTGGCAATAACCAATGGATCAGAATCCAAATCGAATACATTGCGCACGCGAGTGACAATCGCATGGATCATCGTCGTATCTGGGAAGTCAATTTCAAGCATCAACGCAGACATCTCAACATCATTGCTAATTGCGACTTTCCCAACCTGCCCGTTCAACGAAAAAATGCGATGCATCTTTCCATCTTCGAACCATTCCAAATCGCCAACACGATGATTGAAGTACGACATCATCAGTCCCTCAAAATCAAACGGCGGGCGATAAGGTAATGAAATGCGCAAAGGCTCCCCGTCTTTTATTTTTTGGCGACGAATCTGCGATGGAGTTTTCTTAAAACGTTCTTTAAAGGCATCATTAAAACGACGGATCGAAGAAAATCCAGAGGCAAAGGCCACTTCGGTCATCGCCAACTGCGTTTCACTAATCAGTTTTCGTGAAAGATTCAGACGATTTTCAAAAGCAATTTGCTTTGGCGTCTTGCCGACCTCTTCCATGAACAAGCGACGCAAATGGCGAGCACTTAAACCAAACAATTCAGCGAAGCGATCTTCGTTGAATTCGATGCTTTCCAAATTATTTAGGACCTTTATGGCACGTTGTACGACGGCGGTCGTACCAACCCATGCTGGTGATTGCGGCGCACTTTCAGGACGGCAACGTAAACAGGGGCGATAGCCCGCTTTTTCCGCCGCATGATGATTCGCAAAAAATTCGACATTTTCGCGCTTAGGTTTCGCAGGACAAATCGGACGACAATAGATTCCAGTCGTTTTCACTCCTACAAAGAACTTCCCATCGAAGCGGTGATCGCGGGCAAGCATTGCTGTATAAAAGATATCGTCCTTTTTCATAAACCCACTATAACGTAAAAATCCCTCTACAACTGGCCATTTTCGGACATTGTCGTCACACTGCTTTTAAGCCAATTTCTAGACCGCAACAATACGTGGCACGGTGTGCACTTTGACTTTTGTTCATATCTCCTAAGCACTTAAGACTTGCCGCCCCCGATTTGGCTTTCTATAGTGAGGCGATCAAAGATGTTGAGGTGACTATGCGTTACGTTTTAGTTCTATTAATGGCGTTATCATTTGAAACTGCGTTTGCGAAAAAGAAGGGCAAAGCGCCGGAAGGTTGTGACATGTATTTCTCACAACAGAAATTCTGTGGCGTTGTTACCTGGACAAAAAAACCAGTTGTCGTTGCGGCACCGACTGCAAAAGACGCCGCTGAATTTGATTTGAAACTTTGGGATTTAAACCAAGGTAGGCAATTAAACAAACCCGCCGTTCTTAAAGCAGATCAGCAATTGGTTGTTTCTTTATATATGCCTGACATGGGTCACGGATCAGAACCTGTTGTCTTAAAAAAAGATGATAAAGTCCCTGGCCTTTATCATGTGACACAAGTTTTGTTTTCAATGGAAGGTGCCTGGGAAATTCGCGGTCGCATTCAACAAGGAACAAAAACTATAGACTCTGCGGCGATGCCGTTCATGTTTAAGTAATGAAAAAGTCAGTGTTGTGGTCCATGGCTCTTGCGGCCGGGATCTGTGTCGCCAATCTTTACTACTGCCAACCTTTGCTGCAACAAATTCAGCAAAGCTTAGGCGGTAGTGATACTGAAATTGGTTGGATTCCAACACTGACACAAATTAGTTATGCTCTGGGGATGTTATTGCTCGTGCCTATGGGCGATCGCAGTGAAAGAAAATTCTTAATTGTTTTGTTCACCGTGCTGTCAGGTTTTTCTATGATGGCCTTCGGTTTTTCACAAAGTCTAACCGCTGCTTATATCTTTAGTTTCTTCATTGGCATCTCAACGATGACTCCCCATCTAACAATCCCCTTTGCCGCAAACCTTGCGCCGGTTGAAACGCGTGGCAAAGTTGTTGGCATTGTGATGAGTGGTTTGTTACTTGGCATCTTGTTATCTCGCACCGTTGCGGGCTTCGTCGGTGATGCCTTCGGTTGGCGCGTGATGTTTATTTCTGCCGGAGTCGCTTTAGTGATTTTAGGAGCCGCCTTAAAAATCACACTTCCTCGTAGTGAGCCCACTTATCAAGGAAGTTACTGGGGACTTTTACAATCGGTGTGGCACTTAGTTAAAACTCTGCCGCAACTTCGTGAAAGCATGCTCTTCGGTGCGGTCCTTAACGCCTCATTCTGTGCGTTCTGGGCAACACTGATCCATCTTGTCAGTCATGAGCCCTTCAATCTTGGAGTCAAAACAGTTGGTGTCTTCGGCCTTATTGGTGCTGTTAGTGTTTTGGCTGCTCCTATTGTCGGAAGTAAATCGGACCGCAGCAATCCACGCAATTCGGTGGGCTTCGGTATTCTCTTAACATTACTTTCGTTTTTTATTTTCCTAATTTGGGGAAGCACTTCACTGATTGCGTTGGGCATTGGTGTCTTTGTGATGGACCTAGGCGTGCAAGCTGCGCACGTTGCTAATCAAACGCGTATCTATAGTCTTCTGCCTGAGGCGCGCAGTCGCTTGAACACAGCTTATATGTTTGCGTACTTCTCTGGCGCAGCGATGGGCTCATGGCTCGCAAGCTATGCATGGAGCAAGTATCAGTGGCAGGGCGTGTGCATTCTTTCCATTGCGTTCTTACTCTTAGGCCTTTGCGTTTATCTTTTCGGAATCGTTTTTCCATCTAAAGCACACACGCACTGATATAACTCTCGTCTAAAAAATTTCGCGTGCGAAATAATTGTAGATCCAGCGAATGACAGCACACATGGCTCCTCCATGTATGACTACACAAATGAGTTTATGATGCTCCTAAAATTTGACCTATGGAAAATCAGGCGGATACTGAGACTGACAGAAAAAAGGAGACACCCATGAAAAAACTCATTCTTGCTTCATTGCTGTTCGTTGGGGCCCTTGCACAGGCTCAGGACCAATCGGCAACTTCCAGTACGCTTCAATTTTCGAAAGAGGCGGTTGAAACAAATCCGCAAGGCCTAATTCCATTTATCGGGGCCGGTGGTGGTTACACTGGATATGACGGTGGTGGTAATGGTTCTGTGGAAGGTACACCAGGAACATTAAAACTATTAGGTTCTTATTATTTCGAATCGCCTTGGGTTGGTGAGGTTGGTTACGGTTTCAACTCCCAATCTTTCAGCCAAACAACAGCCGTACAATCCAGCATTAATAATGCTGCGGTCGAACTCGCTGCTCGTTATCGTTCAGACTCTCGCTGGCAAACAGGTGTCGTAGCCGACCAATTCATGGGTCAAGGTGAATTCTACGGTGCAGAACAAGCCGACGCGCAATTCGTAGGTTTGCAAGTACTTAAAGAGTTCAACATGGCTCCAGCATGGTTAGGCCGCGTGGGTGGTCGTGCGATGGCACTGACTAATAATACCGGCGAACCGGCGTACATGTACCTCGTGGACTTGCAAATCGGTTGGAATCCACACGCTTACAAAACTTCAGCAAGAACAGTTCAAGCAGAGCCTGTAGATACATCATCACAAGCATTGACTGAGGCTGCCCCAGTTGAAGAAGCTCCAGTACTGCGCGACGTAGCTTACAGCTCTCTTGCAACAGCTGGTGCGATCGAGTTCTCTTCAGGTGCTTACAAAGTATCTAAAGCAGACACTCAAAGATTGTCTAAAGTCGCAAAAGTCTTGAATGAAAATAGCGACCTTTTAGAAAGAGTGGAAGTCGTTGGTTACACTGACGCTACTGGTAGCGACAAAACTAACGAAAGAATCTCTAAAGCCAGAGCTGAACAAGTTAAATCAATCCTACAAAAAAATGGATTGAAAGACGTACCAGTAACTGCAGTGGGCAAAGGCGCATCTGAAGCTTCTGGTGGCTCTGTCAAAGCCGATCGTAAAACAGAATTGGTATTCGTTGGTGTTAAAGATGAAGATGCTCTTCGCCAAGCATTAGCTAGCATTGAGTAACGATTTGCTAACTCAACGTAATAGAAAAAGCGCGGAAGTTCCGCGCTTTTTTTTATTTATTCAAAATTAGTACGAGTCACCATCACGAACTCCCCGGCATTAGTACCGTTGAGCGGCTGATAATCCTTCGTTCTAAATTCCACTTTCGTATTGAACTCGCGAGTGATTGCCTGCGCTTCGATCGCGCTTCGTGGCACGCGCGCGCCTAGTGATTTCAACGAACTCACTGGCACGGCATAAGACTTCGTCGTCACACATTCGTCTGTGCCACTCCAAGGTCCCGCTTCGTAACATTTGCTGCCACTCCAGTTAAAGATACGGAATGACACTTTCACATCGCTTGAACCAGATTTAAATTCAAATGCTTGGCCCACGTGTTCTTCAACACCGTACATTTTTTTGAAGCCATAACTCCACGGAGTCACAGTTTGATAATATGTCGGCAAGAATTCCGGACTATGAGTCATCACGAAAGTTCTCAGTACTGCTGACGTCGCCAAAGGACCGTAGGCACCTTGAAAACCACAGTGACTACCATAAGCGATATTTAAAACGCCCACATACGGAGACTTCTCATAGTAATCATCGTTCTCCATCACATAAGCATTCAACTTATTATTCACGACGATGTCGTTCTTCGCAGCCCACACCAACATCGGAGTTGCCACCCTTGGCTTCCAATTCCAGAAGTTATTCGATTTAAAGAATGAATCTGGCGTACTAGCAATTCCACGACGCTGCAGAGACGTTGAAGCAAGATTGCCAATGAAATCTACCATCTCGCTTTTCTTTTTAGGAAGACGGCTATCTTCCAAAAGGTCCGCAACATTCAAACCTTTACGAGCATCAACGAACTGCTGCTTCGTCAAATTCGCGAATACAGGACCAACAATCAAGCTGCCATACAGACTTTCAAGAGTCGGCTTCAAACTCACCACAGGACAAATCGCTGCCACAGAGTTGAAAACTTTTGAGCCGTCTGCTTGAGGATACATGTCATTGTATGTCGCACCAAAGATCGCAGCGTTACCACCCAAGCTGATACCCATCAAATGCATGCTGGATATACGGTCTTTATAGGCCCACTGTTCCTTCAACCATTGACCGGCAAGCAAAGCCTCATACCCTTCAGAATAACCACCTAAAGAGACGATATGATTCAATTCCATATAGTCGAGCCCCGTCTGACTTGCGAGCAAGACAACATTGAATGGGCTTTGATCAAACAAGCTCATCAAATAAGCCTTCATCGACGGTGATTCAGATGCAGAACAAAATGTTCCGCACTTCACCACGACCAGAGGACGAGGACGCGGATCATTTTTCAAAGCCATGATCGCTGGCAACTTAATTCCGTTCGAAAGAGTCATAGTGAACTCTTTTACTTGCGGATGTTGCAAGAATGGATATTTGAACATCGAATACTTCACTAAAGCCAACACACCTTTGGGTGACTTTTGTGACAATTCAGATTCACAACGGACGAAATAGTCTTTCGCAAGTTTAAAGTACTCTGCAGAAGAGCGCTTTTTACTTAACACTGTGTCCTCGAAATATTTCGGGTCACAGGAAGGACTGATATCCTTTGTGTTCAAGCCATCTGGAATGGATTCAAGGAATCCGGTTTTAGAAGCGGCATCATCGGACTTCACTGCAACTTCAGTAAGGAATTGCTCCTCACGACCATCGTTCTTAGAGCTCGCTTGAGCCTGAGTTGCTACTGAAAATACGAGAACACCCATCACTAAGTGAAAAGTCGAAGCTTTCATTTGTACTACCCCACGCACTACGAAAGCTCTATCGGACGCGGGTTTCACGAGTTTAGTCAGATCTAGTTTTGTCAATTCTATGAACAGTTTTCCGAACAATTGCTCTAGATAGAATTAACCAATGAAAGAGATGCAACTTTACTTCTCCTTCAAACAATTTCTCAAAACGACGCGCGACTTTTCTAATTTGAGTAAATAAATCTAGCCCTAATTATTTTGTAAACATCACGAACAAAGAAAAAATACGAGCGCAAACAAGAGTGGACGTCTGTAGACAACGACACCGCCGACGTTATTGTTCTGCAACTGGCAAAACAATTCTCCAGCTATTTCATCTAATGAACCTACCACCAGTGTTGGCGTTGGCGTTGGCGTTGGCGTTGGCGTTGGCGAAATAAAAATGGCCTGCGCAGTTTTCTGAGCAAGCCATTTCTTCAATTATATTTTATTTTTCGACTAAGCGATTTTCTTAATCTGCGCGAGCTTATCTTTCAACACAGAGTTTTCATGCTTCAAAGCATTGACCTCTGATGCCAATTGATTCACTTTGCGTTTCAAGAACTCAGTCTCTTGCGAATTCGCAGGAGCTGCGACCGCACCATCGTTGTCACCAACGATATTTGGCTTCGAGTCTTTCTTCATCGCATCTGTTTCATACAGCGGAACTGCATGCACCGTCGAGCTCAAAACCTCTTCGATGTTTTCAGGGATATGCAATTCAGGATCAACCTTATCAAGGCGAATAATCCCTTGAGAGATAAAACCACGAACCTCTGACAGCATTTTCGAAATACAAGTTCCCTTCTCTGCTGCAGAAGGATTTGATTCCGTCATCAAATCAGTGATTTTTCTTTTTGAAATCGGTGGCAGACAACTTAATAGCTGCTCGATTTGCTCTGGAGGATTTCCATGAAGCGCATAAGCCAAAGTCATCGGCTGCACGCGCGAGAAAATCTCTACCAGATATTGACCATCCCAAGAATACACTCTTGTGATAGTTAGAATTCTTTGTCGAAGTGCCTCTTCCCATACTGGGCTCTCACCCGCGATCAAAGTTAGAAACTGTTCCCTCTTTGCAGAAGGAGAAGTCTCCAACAATTGAAGAAGTTGAAAGAAGCCGCCCTTTTTCTTGTAACGATCTAACATTCCCATGGATTTTTTATCGGAAGTAAGACCCCAGACTAAAGCTATGAAATCGAATAAATGCAGTATAAAAAAACTTTTACAGGTTTGAAAAATTCTCGAAAATTTTCTGTAAACTACTTCGCCACTTTCTCAAACATTCACACTCTTCCGTCTCGCTTCGAGACGGAAACAATCTCTACAAGCTTTAACTGATGTCTATTGTGTCTTTCAAAATTTACTGAATTTTTTCTTCAACCATAATAAAAAACGACGAACCTTGTGAGTTCGCCGTCGGTGGTTTTAATTTTTAAATTCGAATTACAAGCTCGAGCACTTGTATGACAAGCTCACACTCGTACCTGGAGCCAAGTACTGATTAAAGTGCAACGTCTTACCATCAACCCAGTGAGAAACCGCAGAACCCGACACAGTCACGATAAGGTCTTCAGGGTTTGAACATTGAAGCATGATATCTTTGATCGCATTTTCGATACGTGTCTGAATGTTGCCAAGCTGACCCGTATAGTTTTCCGAACAGATGTCTGCAGCGACACCCCAGTTGCTCGTGATAAATGCTTGATATGCTTTACCGTAGCTACCAGATACTGCACCCGCCGTCGCCGGATTCACTGGGTTGCCAAGCGCTTGACTGTTTTGCACTGCCAAACACGCTGTATCGCCAGGTCTCACCATAATCGCATGCACACTCAAGGAATTATATTTATCAGTGCCATAGACAGACTTCACTTTATTCACAAGAGTCGCTGGTAAGTCCAATTCACTTAATGTAGAAGTCACTAACCAGTTTGTTTCACCGTTTTCGGCATTACGATATTGACCACTTCTTTCATCTTCATCACCTAAGAAGATAATCGACAAGTGAGCATCACTTCTGATGAAGTTGCTTGGATTATTCTGCACCACTAAATTTGCAGAATAAATACCGCGCTCATCACCTGATGGACAATTCTCTGAATAAGCCGCTGCATACGCAGATGTATTCTGTGATGAGAAATTCTGTGCAATCCAGTTTTCACAGGACGCTGTTTCAGGTCTTTGAATCGCAGAATTAAATAATGAAAAACGGTTTGCATTCGAAGGAGTCAGGTAAGAGCTACCATCTCCAAACGAAATCAACTTACCACCTTGCGGGAATTTACCACCGCTCACGTCAGTCGTCGTGATCGCGATACGGTAATCCACTCCGCGTGCATCCAAGTTTTGAATAAAGTTAGCAAAGCGAGGAGCCAAACGCTTTTGCTCGAAAGACATTGATGCTGAGTTGTCATCGACAATCAGGATATCAACCTTTCCTGCACCCGCAGTGACCGAATAGTTGAACGAGTATTTTCCGTTTTCAACCACACAGCCGCTATCTAAGCACTTGCTATCATCCAAAGAGAACTTCACTGGGGAACATCCCACGTAAAGTCCGACAACAAAGGACATAGCTGCGAATTTAGTAAGCGCTTTCATAAGACACCTCTCCTGCCTTCTTATATCCAACCTTGATGCCAGATTTTAACGATACGGCTAAGTTATTGAATTCATTAGATATGTCACAGGTTACGAAAAGGAAGGGTGACGAACAGAACTGTAGATCCTTTAGACAGCAGCCCTCAAAAAGGCCCTTTTACTTAAGAATTTCAACTGCTTAGATTTTTAAGAGGACCTAGCCCGAAGGAGCGATTTTGGGCTAATCTGCGAAAGCCTTTGAGCGCCTCCTCTTTGTTTCTAATAATATTCCTACAGCCACCAGCGAGGACATCATGCTTTATAAACTCATCGGCGCCTTAGTTATCATTTCAGCAGCAGCCATTGCATTTCTAACGTTGAACGAAGAAGGCATGCAAATCGCGAAGA
Organism: Bdellovibrio sp. NC01; assembly: GCF_006874625.1. Taxonomy (NCBI): domain Bacteria; kingdom Pseudomonadati; phylum Bdellovibrionota; class Bdellovibrionia; order Bdellovibrionales; family Pseudobdellovibrionaceae; genus Bdellovibrio; species Bdellovibrio sp. NC01. The sequence continues at coordinate 864,250 of NZ_CP030034.1, read as the reverse complement.
AAAAAATCATCGGCAAAAGCGCCGCTACCTGCGTGCAACTAACTCCCGCAGAACAATTAGTAAAACTGATCGATGACGATTTGATCGCCTTGGGAAAAGCAAAACAACTTCCAGCTCAATGGAGCCACATCGCGACTGTAGAATATAGAAATGGTTCTGAACTTGCGCGCGCCATCTTAGGAAAAGCAAAACCCGGCATTCAAAGAGTTAAAGAAGGAACTGCTTACCTCGAAGTAGAAATCATGGATCTACCAGACGAAGAAAACCCAGGCATCATTTTGCAAATGAGTTTGTTCGACATCAAATCCAAAAACAAAATCTTCGAAATCGGTCGCACATACACAATGAACGACCTGAATCATCAGACTCCACCACCAGAAGCCCAACAACAAGGTGGAAACAAAGTTCAACAAGGACAACAAGCACCGACACAAAACCAGCAAGCAAATCCACAACAAAATGCTGCTGAAACAAATCAACAAGTGCAACAACCACAAGCAGCCCAACCACCTCAAGGTATGCAACCAAACCAACAGGGCAATCAAAGTGGCGCTCAAGTAGGTCAACCACCAAACACTCAACAAGCTCCAGCGAACCAAGCACCACCAACACAAAGACAGCAGCAACAACCGAATCAGCAAACTCAGCCGGCACAACACTAAGAAATAAAAAAGGCGCTCGTTGAAGTGCCTTTTCTTTTCCCACGAAAAAAACGATCTAATAAGAACGAAGAAAATCTTTGCTTGAGAGGTATTTCAAGTGAGTAGCGGTTCTCTTCAATGATCAATACTTAAAAAAATCCCAGAACTAATCACCAAGAGACATAAATAATATTTTATTTATAAAAAGGATAATAAAAAACCCGATTAGTTTTAAGGCTAATCGGGTTCGAGTAAAAAAGAGCTGGCGTCGTGCTACTCTCCCACACGGTTGCCCGTGCAATACCATCGCCGCAAGAGGACTTAACTTCTGAGTTCGGAATGGGATCAGGTGTGGCCCCTCTGCTATAAACACCAGCAAAGCGTTTATTAATCAAAGTGGAAGCATTCTTAGTACTTCCTTTTTCGTTTTGCAACTTTCTTCCAATCCAAATGGAGAAGTTACTTTCTTATTTTGATAACTGAATGATTGATTTAGCTGATTTTTAGCGATCGTCTGCACTCTAACTTCGTTAGAGTAGATCGGTTAGTTCCAGATTTAGCTCTCTTACTTATTCAGAGAGATAGTCTCTATTTTCCCGAAGGAAAAGTCTTTGAGACGAAAACTTCGTTAACAATGTTAAGAAGAAAATTTTTTTAAAAAAGCCTCACGACCTATTAGTACGGATCAGCTGAATACATTACTGTACTTACACCTTCCGCCTATCAACCTCGTAGTCTCCAAGGAGTCTTTAGGGGGCCGAAGCCCCAGTGAGATCTAATCTCGTAGTCTGCTTCCCGCTTAGATGCTTTCAGCGGTTATCAGTTCCGAACATAGCTACCCTGCATTGCTCTTGGCAGAACAACAGGAACACCAGAGGTTCGTCCATCCCGGTCCTCTCGTACTAAGGACAGGTCTACTCAAATCTCATACGCCCACAGAAGATAAGGACCAAACTGTCTCACGACGTTCTGAACCCAGCTCGCGTACCACTTTAATTAGCGAACAGCTAAACCCTTGGGACCTGCTCCAGCCCCAGGATGTGATGAGCCGACATCGAGGTGCCAAACTCCATCGTCGATATGGACTCTTGGATGGAATAAGCCTGTTATCCCCGGAGTACCTTTTATCCGTTGAGCGATGGCCCTTCCACGCGGGACCACCGGATCACTTTGGCCTGCTTTCGCATCTGCTCGACTTGTAGGTCTCGCAGTCAAGCCCCCTTATGCCAATGCACTCGACGCCTGGTTTCCAATCAGGCTGAGGGGACCATCGCGCGCCTCCGTTACTTTTTGGGAGGCGACCGCCCCAGTCAAACTGCCCACCAGACAGTGTCCCTCTGCTCGTAAAGAGCAGCAGGTTAGATTTCAAAGGTGCCAAGGGTGGTATTTCAAGGTTGACTCCACAAGGGCTAGCGCCCCTGCTTCAAAGTCTCCCACCTATCCTACACATGCCAACTCTAAAATCACTGCCAAGCTACAGTAAAGGTTCACGGGGTCTTTCCGTCTTTCTGCGGGTACTCGGCATTTTCACCGAGAATTCAATTTCGCGAGGCATTTGGTCGAGACACCGGAGAAGTCGTTACGCCATTCGTGCAGGTCGGAACTTACCCGACAAGGAATTTCGCTACCTTAGGACCGTTATAGTTACGGCCGCCGTTTACTGGGGCTTCGATTCTCAGCTTCGCTTACGCTAACTAATCCTCTTAACCTTCCAGCACCGGGCAGGCGTCAGCATGTATACTTCGTCTTGAGACTTTGCACATGCCTGTGTTTTTGATAAACAGTCGCTACTCCCATTTCTCTGCGACCCGAAAAAGCTTGGGGAGTAAATCCTTACACTCTCGCGGGCACACCTTTTCCCGAAGTTACGGTGTTAAGTTGCCGAGTTCCTTGACCAAAATTCACCCCATCGCCTTAGGATATTCACCCCACTCACCTGAGTCGGTTTACGGTACGAGCTAACAAATCTAAATTTACGAAACTTTTCTTGGATACATGGCTTTTCTCACTTCCGGGACAAGTCCCTCGCATTCACGCCTCAGTGTTATGTGCCGCGGATTTGCCTACGACACCACCTACACGCTTACACCTCAATCCAATAAGAGGCTGAGATAGCCTATACCGTCATTCCTTAAACACAATCTGTTAGGTAACGGAATATTAACCGTTTTGCCATCGATTACGCCACTTGGCCTCATCTTAGGTCTCGACTAACCCTGGGAGGATTATCCTTGCCCAGGAATCCTTGAGTTTTCGGCGCCCGGGTTTTTCACCCGAGTTCAACGCTACTTATGTCAGCATGATCACTTCTAGTTCGTCCAGCTGTCCTACCGGTCAACCTTCATCCTACGCTAGAACGCTCCCCTACCACTAAAATATAAAATATCTTAATCCAAAGCTTCGGTAACACGCTTAGCCCCGTTGTATCTTCCGCGCAGAGTCACTAGACTAGTGAGCTATTACGCTTTCTTTAAAGGATTGCTGCTTCTAAGCCAACCTCCTAGTTGTCAAAGTAACTCCACAACGTTCTCCACTGAGCGTGCATTTAGGGACCTTAGCTGTTGGTCTGGGCTCTTTCCCTCTCGACTCATGACCTTATCACCCTGAGTCTGCCTGCTGAGGAACATATCTGTGGCATTCGGAGTTTATTTGGGTTTGGTAATCCGGTAAAGACCCCTAGCCCATTCAGTGCTCTACCTCCACGATACTTTTTACTCAACGCTATACCTAAATATATTTCGGGGAGAACCAGCTATCACCCAGTTTGATTGGCCTTTCACCCCTAATCACAGATCATCAAAAGAGTTTTCAACCTCAACTTGTTCGGTCCTCCACGAGGTGTTACCCTCGCTTCAACCTGTCCATGATTAGATCACCGGGTTTCGGGTCTATGCCTGCAAACTAAACGCCCTATTCAGACTCGCTTTCGCTACGACTACACCTTCAACGGCTTAATCTCGCTTGCAAACATAACTCGCTGACTCATTATGCAAAAGGTACGCGGTCGCGCATATAAAGCGCTTCCACTGCTTGTAGACTTACGGTTTCAGGTTCTATTTCACTCCCCTCTCGGGGTTCTTTTCACCTTTCCCTCACGGTACTTGTTCACTATCGGTCACTAAGGAATATTTAGGCTTAGAAGGTGGTCCTCCTAGATTCCCACGAAATTTCACGTGTTTCGTGGTACTCGGGATGCCACTAGCGCTTCTGAGGTTTTCGAACACGGGGCTATCACCCTGTCTCGCCAGACTTTCCAGACTGTTGTTCTAACCTCTCGAGTCGCACATTGTGGTCCCACGACCCCTCAATCAAATAAATGATTAAGGTTTAGCCTCTTACCCGTTCGCTCGCCACTACTAGGGTAATCTCGGATTTGATTTCTCTTCCTGAGGGTACTGAGATGTTTCACTTCCCCTCGTTCGCTTCAGACACCTATGTATTCAGTGAATGATACCATTAAATGGTGAGTTTCCTCATTCGGACATCTTCGGATCAAAGTGTGTGTGCCACTCCCCGAAGCTTATCGCAGCTTACCACGTCCTTCATCGCTTCTTAGTGCCAAGGCATCCACCGTAAGCCCTTTGTAGCTTTAAAAAATGGAACTAACCTCGCTAAAAATCAACTAAATCAATCTATTCAATTGTCAAAGAACGAAAAACGTTCACAAGCAAAAATCCTCAAAACATTCCAACAGTCCAACTGATCAATTAGTTGGTGGGCCAGGGAAGACTCGAACTTCCGACCCCACGCTTATCAAGCGTGTGCTCTAACCAACTGAGCTACTGGCCCGTGTTAGATGCTTCGAAGAGTTTTCACTCTTTCAAAACTAAATAGCTAGAAAAGATTTTTGGGACTCACGCTTCCTCGGGAAGAGGAGCGTTGACCTAAGATTGGGTCGTTTTGACTTATCAAGATCAAGTCTTGATGAAGATCGACCGGATAATCCTTAGAAAGGAGGTGATCCAGCCGCAGGTTCCCCTACGGCTACCTTGTTACGACTTCACCCCAATCATCGACCATACCTTGGGCGCCTGCCTCCTTGCGGTTAGCGCAGCGACTTCTGGTACAGCCGACTTTCATGGTGTGACGGGCGGTGTGTACAAGGCCCGGGAACGTATTCACCGCGGCATTCTGATCCGCGATTACTAGCGATTCCAACTTCATGGTCTCGAGTTGCAGAGACCAATCTGAACTTAGATAGCTTTTCTCCGATTAGCTCCATCTCGCGACTTCGCTTCAGTTTGTGACTACCATTGTAGCACGTGTGTAGCCCTAGGCATAAGGGCCATGAGGACTTGACGTCATCCCCACCTTCCTCCGGTTTAACACCGGCAGTCCATCTAGAGTGCCCAACTGAATGCTGGCAACTAAATGCAGGGGTTGCGCTCGTTGCGGGACTTAACCCAACATCTCACGACACGAGCTGACGACAGCCATGCAGCACCTGTGTACCGACCCTTGCGGGCGACGGCGTTTCCGCCAATCTTCCAGTACATGTCAAGCCTAGGTAAGGTTCTTCGCGTTGCATCGAATTAAACCACATGCTCCACCGCTTGTGCGGGCCCCCGTCAATTTCTTTGAGTTTTAATCTTGCGACCGTACTCCCCAGGCGGGATACTTAACGCGTTAGCTTCGTCACTGAAGGGGTCAATACCTCCAACAACAAGTATCCATCGTTTATGGCGTGGACTACCAGGGTATCTAATCCTGTTTGATCCCCACGCTTTCGGGTCTGAGTGTCAGTGCTTGGCCAGTTACCCGCCTTCGCCTCCGGTATTCCTCCTGATATCTACGTATTTCACCACTACACCAGGAATTCTAGTAACCTCTCCAGCACTCAAGCTACGCAGTATCAAATGCACTTCTGGGGTTGAGCCCCAGGCTTTCACACCTGACTTACATAGCCACCTGCACCCGCTTTACGCCCAATGATTCCGAACAACGCTAGGATCCCTCGTCTTACCGCGGCTGCTGGCACGAAGTTAGCCGATCCTTTCTTACAGGGTACATTCATTGTGTTATTCCCCTGCGACAGAGCTTTACGACCCGAAGGCCTTCATCACTCACGCGGCGTCGCTGCATCAGAGTTTCCTCCATTGTGCAATATTCCCTACTGCTGCCTCCCGTAGGAGTCTGGACCGTGTCTCAGTTCCAGTGTGACTGATCATCCTCTCAGACCAGTTAAAGATCGTCGCCTTGGTGAGCCATTACCTCACCAACTAGCTAATCTTACGCGGACTCATCTTAGAGCGAAAAACCTTTGACCCCTTGAACCGCAGTTCTTGTGGTCTTATGCGGTATTAGCTAATCTTTCGACTAGTTATCCCCCACTCTAAGGCAGATTATCCACGCGTTACTCACCCGTGCGCCACTAGTACTCATATTGCTACTTTCCCCGTTCGACTTGCATGTATTAGGCACGCCGCCAGCGTTTGTTCTGAGCCAGAATCAAACTCTCCAGTTTAAATTCTGTTTCATCCCAAACAAGCTAGCTTTTACGCTGTTGTTTGTTCGAATATTTTTTTGAAATTGTGTCCTATCATTGCTGATAGAACTAAGAGCCCAAAAATCTATTATATCTAGCTATTCAGTTTTCAAAGAGCGAACTTTCAAAATTTCTCACCGCTTTTCAGCGGCGCGAGGAACAGATATTACTCTGTATTTTGTCCTCGTCAACATTCTTTTTTATTTTTTCGTCATTTCGACAAAAGTCTTAAAAAGAAAACTTGGTGGAGGTAACAGGGATCGAACCTGCGACCTTCTGAATGCAAATCAGACGCTCTCCCAGCTGAGCTATACCCCCGAAGTGGGACTGGTTTTCGCTCAGGCCCTCAAAAAGGTCAATAGCTTTTTTTCGAAAGTTTAATGAGAACCCTGAAAATGCCCAATAAATAAACGAGGCTGGCTGCCTCGTTTATTTGCAATTTACTTTTAAGTTGTCGATTTTATTTAAATTTAAGCGGAAGCCTTAAATTTTGACGCAAGAAGTCTGTTTAGCCACTTACGTTCTGTCGTTAGGTCAAACCCAACCTTCTCACCACCAGAAATAATCGCCAAATAGACCTTTTTAAGGATCTCAACCTCTGTATCAAGGCCGTTATCAGCGCCCATAGACTCTTCGATAGCTTCAAACACACTTACTAGATCTGGAGTTGTCACTACTTTAGGAATGCGACCCATATCTAAACCAAGTGTTTCGATTGGTTTGAAACCTACGAGAGTTTCAGTCAGCAATACCTTTGAGCCATTCTTGAAATTCACCTGAATGAAGGGCTTACCTTCAGAGTCTGCACGGTGAAGGACTTCACTCACTTCTTGAGAGCTAAACGTAAATAGTTTGCCATCAAGATCTTGGCGAATTTGCACTCGACCCGACTCATTGATCTTCGCACGAAGACCTTTCGATGAATCGACAAAATTCAAGATGTGATCTAGTTCCGCATGTGTCGATTTAGATTTAGAATTGCTCAAAATATCCCTCCCCTAATACTTAGGGTCCTTCCAACAATAGAGGTATCGACAATCTGTTGTTGGACTTAATGAAAAAACATAAAAAGATGTTGAATCAGGTCTCTTGCCCGGCAGAGGTTGTCTCATCACGAGAACATCCGCGGTGTGACTTGTTTCTCGCGTTTCGATTTGAGATAGTAAGTCCGAAAGCGAAGGCGAATATTTATGATCATCACACGTTGGCAAGCACCTATCATTCCGAGCAAAGCACAAGTAAATCTGATTCTTGAATCAGAAGGTCTTGAGCCGTACGAGGAAGTGTATGAGCCACAAACGAAAATTCCAGATCATCGTCATCCGTTCGCTGAAGTGCGTATCGTTGTAGAAGGCGAAATGCTCTTTAACATCTCAGGGAATCAATTTGTATTGAGACCCGGTGATCGCGTAGAGATTCCCGCTAATACAAAACACGCACATACCGCTCATGGAACTGTTCCATGTGTCTGCATCTGTGCTCAAAGAGCTATATAATAGAAAATCTTTTTCACATTCGCCGTTGAAATACGACATTTGAAGAAATCTTGAGGCCGCTGCTGGCCTCTTCACTAGTTTTTATTCTGATTTGCGGTTCTTCATCCAATTGAGATATTCACGAATGGTTTTTTCAAAGCCGTGAGTCGTTGGCTCATAGAGTTTTGCGTCTTTAACTTCTTCAGGAAGATAGCTTTGCTCTGTCCAACCGGTTGGATAGTTGTGTGGATACTTATAGTCTTTGCCGTAACCAAGATCCTTTGCCAGAGCTGTTTTTGCAGATCTTAGATGAAGCGGCACTGGCAGAGTACGCGTTTGCTCAACTAAGGCGCGCGCATTATTGAGAGCCATGTAAGCCGCATTTGATTTCGGGCATGACGCTAAATACGTCGTTACTTGCGCAAGCGTGATTGCGCCCTCTGGAAGACCGATCGCTTCGACGGCTTGTAAACCCGCGATGGCTACGGAAATTCCGCGGGGGTCGGCATTACCGATATCTTCGGAGGCAAGAATGATAAGTCTTCTTGCGATGAAGATTGGATCTTCGCCGCCATCAAGCATTCTTGCGAGATAATAAACTGCTGCATCTGGATCGCTGCCTCTGACACTCTTGATGAATGCGGAGATCAGGTCGTAGTGCATCTCTGAGGCTTTATCGTAGCCCAGTGGATTTTGTTGAAGGAGCTCGCGCATTTCTGCCATGTCCATCAACTCGCCATCCATGTCTTTAGAGAAGTTGTACAGGATTTCGAGACTGTTGATCAGTCTGCGCGCATCGCCGTCTGAATACTGCAGTAAATTTTCAATCGCCTCTGGAGTTAGAATTTGATCGATGGATTTTTTGTAGTGAGCGCCGGCTCTTGTTAGAATTTGTCTTAAGTTTTCCTCTGTCAGGCGTTCAAATACGACGACACGACAACGGCTAAGCAAGGCGCGATTTAGCTCGTAGCTTGGGTTTTCTGTCGTTGCACCAATCAGGACAAGATCGCCTTTTTCCACGAATGGCAGAAGGACGTCTTGTTGGGATTTATTGAAACGATGAATTTCGTCTACGAAAAGAACTGTCTTTTGCTGGAATTGAATGCGACGGTCGCGACCTTGCTCGCCCACTTCTCGGAGTGCTTTGGCACCTGTGTCTACGGCATTGAGATTTACGAAGTGTGCGTTAAAGTGTTGCGACAGAGCCAGTGCAAATGTCGTTTTGCCCGTGCCCGGAGGCCCCCAGACAATGAGACTTGGCAAATAGCCTTTGCGGAGCATTTGTCCCAGCTTTGATTGCGGGCCCAGAGTTTTTTCTTGGCCAATAATCTCGTCGAGATTTTTCGGGCGAAGAATCTCGGAAAGTGGCGAAGAACTGTGGGCTGCGGCAGAGGCTGAGAATAGGTCCATGCCTGGTTTTATAGTCGATGAGCCCGCAAAAAGATACTGTCCTCGCACAAATACATTGCCTATTTAATGCGCATTGTTGCGACCAATCTGGCAAAATAGATTGTGAGGAATTTACTGGGAGGAATTATGAAGTCACTCTTATTTGCTTTGTCTATTGCTGGAATCGGTTCGCTAGCTTCCGCTGCTGGGAATACCGTTACTTTTTCAGATAATACGAAGGTGGAAGTGTTGGCGCTGCCTACAGGTACAGGAATTCCAACATCGACAAGCGTTGTACAGATTAAACAAGCTGACGGAACTGTTTGTTATTCAATTACTCAAAGCGGAAACTCAGCAAGCTTTCCCAATTCGATTTCTTGCATCAAGCCATAAATAAAAAAGGCGCAATTTCTTGCGCCTTTTAAATTCAGTTTTACAAATCCGTTAATCGTTGATGACTGTAAAATACGTTGTCGTACGAACTGGATTTTGTTCATCGCTGCCCGGAGCTTGTTCGTACCCACGGATCTCCATCGTTGCTGTAGCAGAAAACAATTGAGTTGTATCAATACCACCACAATAAAGCGCACAATCCGTCGTCATGCTTTCAGTTCCTGCAGGAATATAAGCTTGATGGCCCGAAGTGTTGCTTCCGTACCAAGTAGCGTTTAAGGCCGCCAAGGCATCACCACCCACAGTACAAACATACTGACTTGAGATTCCTGGGATATCGACCGTGATCCTAACCAGGTCAATATACATGTCATTTGCTTTATTCTTTTTCGTAAACGTCAACTTAGCTACACGGAAGTAAGACGCGCTTACATCCGAAGTTGGCGTCGTTCCCGTGCTTGCCTGACGTTGAGCTAAACAACTTGTTGCAGAGGCAGGAATCAATGGCACTGATTGAGCTGACGCAGCCACTTCCAAGTTTTGTTCTCCGGGACTGCACGAAAATAGGTAAGGTACTGTGAGTAATACAAAAATTAACTTCTTCATACTTTACCTCTCCTTAGATGTCTTTCGAAACGCTGTCTACTTGCCCCATAATTCTTGGAGTTAAGAAGATCAACAATTCCGATTTCGTTTTACGAATCGTTTTAGTCTTAAACAACCAGCCCACAACAGGCACTTCACGGAACCATGGAACACCCGTTTCGCCATCTTGGATATCGTTTTGATAGATACCACCGATAACCGCCGTCTGACCGTTTTTCACTAGCACACGAGTATTCGCTTCACGAGAGTTCACTTGGAAACTTCCCAATTGAGCGTCCACAACCGCGCCTTGGAACTGTCTGTTCACGGACACCTTCATTATAACAGATCCATCAGACGTAACTTGTGGAGTTACCTCAAGTTTTAACGTCAATGGCTTAAACTGGAACGAAGTCTGGTTGGACGTACCATTTACAGTCACTTGTTTAACTGGAACTTCAGTCGTTTGATTAATGTCAGCTTTTTCATTACTCATAGTGAAGATACGTGGGGAAGCCAAGACCTTCACTTTATTCTCAGATTCAGACAATGCCAAAGCCGCAGAGATCGAACCGAAAACATCGAGCGTTCCGATATCTAACCCGAAGTTGAAGTTAGTACCACCAGTGCCTTTGCCTGGGTTCACACCAAACTTAGGTGTCATGTTTACTGGGCCACGGCTACCGTTACCCAACTTAACCGTCGAACCGCTTGCTGACCAACTCACACCAATATCGCGTGCGAAGTCTTCTTGAGCCTCTACGATCTTACCTTCGATCAAAACTTGCTGTGGTTGCGTATCTAAACTCGTGATCAATTTTGCGATACGATCCAAGTTATCTTCGATGTCCGTTACGACTAAAGCATTCGTGCGCAAGTCACCTACAACTTTACCGCGATCACCCAAGAAATCTTTGATTTTCTTTTCCAATTCATCCACTTTCGCGTAGCTGATTGGAAACATGCGTACTTTAAGTGGCTCTAGATTTTTACGAGCAACCGCTAGTTTATTTGCATCATCTTCTTCGGCCTTCAAATCTGCCAAAGGAGCGATACGAAGAACGTTTCCTTGGCGAGTGTAACCAAGTTTACGTGCGCGCATGATCACAACAAGAGCTTGGTCCCAAGGCACTTGGCGAAGCTTTAAGCTGACATTGCCTTTTACTTCGTCCGAAAGAACCATATTCACGCCGCTTTCTTCTGTGATGAAGTTCAAAGCGTCGCGGATATCCATACTGTTTGTTTCGATCGAAATTTTCTTACCGTAGAACTGACTATTGCCGGCCAAAAATTCAGTCAAGTTTTGGCTTGGAAGAATTTTTGATTCTGTTGTTTCTTCAGTTGCGGCAAGAGTTTCAGGAGACGGAGCACCGGCTCCTGATGCTACGATCAAAAGACTATTGCCCTCTGACTGAACTGCTGGTTCGGAAGAACCCTCACGCATTTGAATTACAAATCGCGCTGTCGTTGATCCCGGATTTTGATAAGCATCGATCGCGCCAACCGCCCCTTTGATGTCGCGAGTGTTTAACGATCTTTTTAATTTCTCAGGCAGAATAGCATTATCAACTTCTACGATATATTGATGAAGATCTGGATTCGCGCGCGTTGTGAACGTCAATGGACGGTCACCTTGAACGATCACAGTTCCACCCGTCTCATTCGCTTTAAATTTTAGATCCGTGATGTTGGCTGGAGATCCTGCCTGTGCAACTTCGTGAACGGCCGGAGCAGATTCTTGCATTGGAGCAGGAATTGTTTCAGCTGGAGCAGCTTCTGGAGCCGGAGCTGGCGCATCCGCAATACCACTGTTCGCAAACGGATCTTCTGTTGGAGAAGTTTCGGCCGGAGGCGCTTCCGCAGCAGGCGGAATTGTCTCTGCAGGAGGAGTTGCAGCCTGTTGACCATTAGCTTGGTTCAACTCATCTTCAATTGCTAAATCTTGGTCGCCAGCTGGCGCCGCAGGAGCAGCTTCTTTCGATGCTTTTGCTTGTTTGTCTGCCGGTGTTTCATCGAAATCAGCAAACTCGTCAGAGTTGCCCGAAGCAGGTGCCGCCGCAGAGTCAGTTGAAACTTCTGCTGAAGCTTCATCATCTAAAGATAGATCATCACCACTGCGAGAAGGATGACTTGCACAAGAAGTCAAAGTGGCAATCATTGCACTTACAATCATTAATCTAATGAATCCGTTCATTAGCTCCTCCTTAAACGTACCCCGAAAAATCAGAGTGTAGGCCTACTTTTTAAATTCCATCACGCGAGTTTCTTTAACAGGTTTTCCTTCTTCGTATTTTGTTTCTACGACGACGATTTCACCCTCGCGAATTGCCGCAACAAATCCTTCGTTACGACCGATTTTAGAGTTCTTAGTAACAGTATACACAGCTCCATCTGGATCACGAACCATCGCTCGTGGAGTTTTGACGTCCCACAAGATTCCGACGATTTGCAGACGATCAACTTCAAATCTTTGTAGTGGTTCTAAAGGGATTTCCGTCTTTTCGTTTTTTGCAATAGGACGAAGTACTTTGAATGGTTTGAAAGGATCCCTTTTACCAGTTGGATCGTAAATATATTCATCTCTCGGCATCGTGTTTGTACCTTGAGACGCTTGCGGCGCAGTCATCGAGTCACCCAATGGCATCTCATCACCCATCGCTGGTGGAGGTGGAGGAACTTGCTGCTGAGCCGGCTGCGTTGGTTGCGCCGCAGTCGAAGAAGGATTGCTTCCCATTTTCGGAGTAGCCGCTGGTGTCGTCACTGGTTGCGCTGATGGCGTTGCACTTGGCGCCGCTTTGCCGCTCGGCACTTGAGTGGCTTCAACTTCCTTCATAAATTCCGGAGGAAGATCGCCATTGCTTGGAGCCTCTTGAGAATGCGCGGGCGCCATGAACTTCATACTCACCGCAAAGGCGAGCCAAAGTCCAAGACTGGCAACTAGAATGTAAGACATCATCCATCTTACAGATTTCACTTAGTCGTCTCCGCTTTCGGTTTTTCAGGAGCAAGCTTGTAACCTACAACTTGTCCTTTAAAACTTAATTTTCTTGATCCACCCGTTGGGGAAGAATCACTGATAGTAATATTCTTAACACGCGACATACGTTCCGCAGATGACACAAGATATACAAATTGAGCCAGCTCGCCGTATGATCCTTCTAATTCAACCTCAACAGGAACTTCTTCAACGACTTCCTTTTTAAGGTTTTCACCAGGTTTCTTCGATTTAATGTTTACGCCTGCATTTCTTCCAAAGCCATCAATAGACTTATTGATGTCGATTGAAAATAAAGCTGAAGGTAAGCGACGTGAAATTTCTTGATACTGCGTACTCAAGCGTCCGACTTTGTCCTGCATCTCTCGTACTTGCTTCAAAGTAGCATCAGTATCTTTTTTCTTAGCTTCTTGCTCTTGTAACTGCTGGTTAATCGTCACCATTTGTGCGTCGATCGAAGAACCGTCATCATAAATCGTGAAATAATAGAAGGCACCAATCGCTAAACCGATTATGAATGCTTTACCAATCGTGTATCCGGAAATTGTCTCAAAGAATTTATTCATTGTGGACGCTCCAGAAGACAACTAATTTCAAACTTCTTCAAGCTAACACCATCGACCGACGTTTCGCTCGAACTTACAAGATTTACGTCCATCAAGAATACACTCTTTGTCAGAGCCTCTAAGAAACTTGAAACTTCAAAATCACTAATCGCGAGACCTTGGACAGTGACTTTTTCAGGAGTGATCTTGATTTGAGTTAACCAAGCTTTCTCTGGGATCACCTGTTGCAAAAGATCCAAGACGCGAATTTCACGATGACGATCTTTAGAGATCTTATCTAAAGCTGCAATACGCGCTTCAATAAGAGCCTCGTCTTCTTTAAACTTTTTAATCTCTGCAACAGAGGCCGCTTGTTTAGAATTGTAATTGCTCAACTCTGCAAGCATTTGTTGTTTCGAATTAAACTCCGCTTGTTTTTGCGGAACATTTTGCTGCTGGTACGCATACAAACCGATTGCTGGAATCAACATCACGATAAGACGCTTAAGAGCCTCTTTACGTACTTCATCTGGCGAAAGATAACCATCAGACGAAATACCCAAAGATGCATTGATTGAAGCGGTTGAGCCGACGCCGGAAGACGCTAGATTGATTTTAATCATGTGTCGTCTCCCATCTCGCGGATGGCTAGGCCGGTTACTACGCCTGCGAATGAGCTGATTTGATCCAAGTATTCTTGAGAGAATTTTTTTGGATTCGCTTTTACTTTGATAAATGGATTGAATTGCTCCATTTGGATGCCTGTTACGCGCGAAACCGTTTCAACCAGTCCCGATGTGACAGAGCTTCCGCCTGTGTAGAAACAGCGATTCAAGATCAAACCGTTCGTCGTTGCACTTAAGAAGTCCAAGCTTGAACGAATCTCTTCAGTCACGGCTTCGTTGGTTGCGCTGATGATCGCATGAACGTCGTCAGGCACTTCGCGTTTTGAAACCGCGCTCAATTTAAGTGCTTCAGCTTCAGGAACTGTCACGCCCATCGCTTTATGGATTTCATTTGTGTAGTTTGCGCCACCCACTGGAATGTCACGACAGAAAATCACTTCGCCATTTTGCAAGACCACGAAGTTTGTGATCGATGCACCGAAGTTAAGGATACCAATGACTTCACCGGGAATGCGGCCATAGTTCATTTCAAACGAGTTCGCCAAAGCGAAACCGCTGACATCTAAAACGCCACAATTCAACCCGCTGACTTCAATAACTTGTGTGTATTGAGTGACAAGTTCGTTTTGGGCAGCAATCAATAACACATCCATCGTGTCAGGAGAGCCGCTGCCCGCAAGAATATGATGGGCCAAGCTGATGTTATTGATATCGAATGGAATATATTGTTCTGCTTCGAAACGAATTTGGTCACGAATCAGTTTTTTATCCATCTTAGGAATTGTGATTTTCTTAACGATAACCGCAGTTCCCCACATCGCTGTGGCAATATTTTTTCTTTTGGATTGAACTTCATTAACCAGTTGTTGAACCGCGACACCGACAGAGGCGATATCGACAATTTCACCACCAGATACGGCGTTGGCAGGCGTTGGTGCAAAACCAAAAGATAGCAGTTGGGCTCCTTTTCCACTGAAGTCCATCTCTGCTAATTTTATAGAGCTCGTTCCGATATCGAGCCCGATAACTTTCTTTGATTTAAAAAACATTCCTAAGTTGCTTTCTCAAGTGATGCCTAAATGCACTCTACAACGACCAACGTCTTTAGACACAGGTCTAACATATTAAAATTATTAGGTGTGTGGGATAGAATGTCAAACGTGCGGTCTAGGCGTTGTCATATAAATTTAGCGCAGCTAAATCCTAAAAACAGTTCGCTTTAAACTTTGATTTATCCGAGGCGAGAGGAGGAAGGCGTACTTTTAGTACGTCGACGACGAACAACGAAGGAGAAATCAAAGTTTAAACGAACCTAACTAATACCTGGGAGAAAAAGGTCTAGGTACCACAGTGCGATTGTCTGGCCACCGAAAAGATAAATAACCGCGCCCAAAGCAAGGTAAGGTCCGAACGGAATCACAGTCTTTAGTCCAGCCTTTTGTTTTCTGGCTGCGACCAAACCAACGACACTTCCGATGATGGCAGAAGACATAATCACGAACGGAATTGCTTTCCAACCAAGAATCGCACCGATCCACGCAAGGAGTTTGATATCTCCCCCACCCATGCCTTCTTGTTTCGTCATCAAATAATAAACGTAAGCCATGCCCCACAAAAATCCGCCGCCCATCAGAACGCCAAAGAAAGCGTCCATGAATTCGCGCTGAGGATTCAACCACGCTCCGATCAAGCCAATCACAATACCTGAAAGAGTAAATTCATCCGGCAAAATCATGTGATCAAGATCAATAAATGTGCACACGACGAGGCCAAAACAGAAAATCAAATATTCAAGCAAAGACCAAGTAAGACCTGCATAATGATAGCTGAGTGCGAACAAAACCCCCGTAATGATTTCAACCATGGGATAGCGGAACGAGAATTTCGCGCCACAGTTGCGGCATTTTCCGCGCAAGATGAACCAGCTTAAAATAGGAATATTATCGAACCATTTGATAGGTTTTTTGCAGCTGTAACAATAACTGCGAGGTTTCACGATACTTTCTTCTTTTGGTAAACGCAGAATAATGACATTACCAAAGCTGCCAAAAATGGCGCCTAAAACAAAGAAAAGAACATAAAATGTGGTATCGAGATCAAACAATGTCTTTTCTCCTAAAGAAGAAGTTCGTAAATACAAGATAGATCAAGAACCAACCCAGCATATGTCCTAACATCCACAGAATTTGGTTACCCGGAATTCCATTTTGCAGGAAGTATTCTGATTTCCAGTTCAGACGATAAAGATTTGGTACCAACCAGTGCAAAACTTTAACGGCCATCACGAAAAATTCTTCTTTGCTTTTTTCTGCGAAGAAGGCCAAGTCAGAAAGCCAGTGTCCTAGAAGAAAGATCACAAATCCAGATGAAAGAGCAAGGACCGGACGAACTACCAAGCTCAGTCCAATCACCAGACATAAAACGACAGCACTTTCCATCCACAGACTGAAACAAATTTCGAAGAAACTTAAAATTTGTGCAGGCGTATTCCACAATCCCAACAGCAGCGCTAATAACACACCCAAAGAAGCGACCAAAATAACGTTCAACGCCAGAACGCCCAAAATTTTTCCTAAGATAAACTGATCACGACTGACCGGTCTTGAAAGAATCAATAAGCACGTCTGCTTTTCAATTTCTTTCGCTAACAAATAAGAACCAGAAAAGAGCGATACGCCTAAGACGGCAACTTGAATTCCCAAGAAACCAAAATCGGCCAGGATTTTTCTTTGCTCTGCTAACGACAATGCTCCTAAAAGAAAACTCAAAGCAAAAAGCAGAACCGCAATCACTACGACAACGAGGAACACTCTTTCTCGGAGCATTTCACGCAATGTTGTTTTTGCCAGAGTTAAAACCTTAGCCACGCGAAGCCTCGCGATTCTTTTGCACTTGGAAGGCTTTTTCAAGACTGTGGAATTCAGACATGAAGGCTTGCAATGCGCCTGTATAAAGAATTTGTCCTTTATTAATAACGACAAGATCTGAGCACAGCTCTTCCATATCTTGCAGCAAGTGACTGCTGAAAAATAAAGTGACTCCCCGCTTTTGCTCTTCTTTAAGGATGTCCTTAACCATCGCGCGACCATCGGGATCTAATCCCGACATCGGTTCATCTAAAATAAGCAAATCAGGACGAGTCAGAATCGCTTGCGCAATTCCAATTCTTTGCAACATACCCTTAGAATAGGTACGCAAACGACGGTCTTTCGCTTCCATGAGGTCGACTTTGCGCAGACTTTCTTCTGCCCGCGCAGAGAAGTCTTTCATATTCGAGCCATAACACAGATTCCAGTGAAGCTTCAGAAACTCGACACCCGTCAGGAATTCGTAGAGGTAAGGACGTTCTGGCAAATAACCAATTCGCGTTTTGACATCACTATTGATCGACTGACCAAAAAATTTAATGCTGCCTGAATCGGGATGGATAAAGTCGAAAAGACATTTAATAGTCGTCGTTTTACCGGCGCCATTGCTGCCCACAAAACCTGTCGTTTTGCCTTCTGCCAAAGAGAAATTAATGTCGCGCAAAACCTGACGGTCTTTTTCAAAAAGTCCGCCACGAAATGTCTTATTCAATCCTTCGACAGAAAGAGCTGCCATTAATAATTTATGGTTTTAACTCGATATTTAGAGCCTTCACCATCTCCTTAACAGGATCATACTGTTTAGAAGTGGCTGGCATCAAGGTTTGAGTCCCCAAAATTTCAGAATATGCGTTTTTGTCTTTCGCCTGATCCATAATATCGATCATCGCGAACATCAAAGTGTGGGTGATTTTAGGATACTCTTCGTAAAAATCTTGGCGAACACAGAATGGATCATTAGGGATCGGTGCACTCATCCAAATGCTACGGTACTTGTCTTTGCCATTACCAAAATGAATCCAGGCACCTTGCGTCCCTTTTTCATCATCACTAAAGACTGCTGCTGCATCGACCTTTTTTTGCTCTAACAATTCGATCGAAGCTTTGTGATTGCCGCTGAAAATAACTTGCTTGAAGCTTTTGTCATCAATGTGCTTCTTTTGTAAAGCTACTTTTGGATACAAATAACCTGAAGAAGATTGCTCATCGACGAAGGCAATCGTTTTACCCTTTAGGTCCTCTAACTTTTTAATCTTAGATTTAGCAGGAACGATGATCGTCGAATAATAGAAAGGGGCATTCCACACTTTCTTCAATAAGACTTTGGCATTCGCTTGTTGTTCCGCAAACACGTAAGTTGATGAAGTAAAGAAAGCGAAATCCACTTTCTTAGATTTCATTGCATCAACTAGGCCCGCATAATTTTTAGAGATATAAATATTTACCGGCAAACCGATTTTTGCCTGCAATTCTTTAGCAAGTTCTACACTTTGCGTTTTTAGAACCTCTGGATTACCGCCGGGGATCAACCCGATCGTAATTTCATTCGGAGCTTTCTCGTTGGCGGCGACAGTTTGCGCCTGACCAACTACAGAAATAAGCAAAGAGGATACAGCTAAAAGAACGAGCTTAATCAAAAGGCCTCCATCGACGGTAATGCTTCGACTGATGATGACTCATTTCTTTCATTTTTCAAAGCAAGAACAAACGCCTCGGCTGCATCACTTTCAGTAATGCATGGAATATTATAGTCCGTACAAGCTCGACGAATGTCGAAGCTAGCCTCGATCGCACGTTTACCCGATGTTGTATTGATAACGAACGCCACTTCACCCGAGCGGATTTTATCCACGCAGTGCGGACGACCTTCATCGACCTTACGAAGTGACAAACAGTTCACACCTTTATCGTTAAAGAATGAGGCCGTACCCGTTGTTGCAGAAACGCCGTAACCCATGCGTTGTAACTCACGCACCAAAGGCAACATCGCTTCTTTATCTTTATCACGTAAAGAGAAGAACACTTGGCCTGTTTTCGGCAAACGAATATTACTTGATAAGAACGCTTTCGCCAAAGCTTCAGAATAGTCTTTTCCGCGCCCCATGCTTTCGCCTGTCGATTTCATTTCAGGACCCAGGATAGAATCTGCCTCTGGGAATTTTTTGAATGGGAAAACAACACCTTTCACGGAAACCGCTGGTGCGTTTCTCCAATTCATATTGTCGAGATGCAAGTCTTTACGTTTTTTACCAAGCATCGCAGCGACACCGAGATCGATCAATGGAATGCCGGTTGCTTTGGCAACAAACGGAACCGAACGCGAACTTCTCGGATTTGCTTCAAGCATGTAAACGATATCGTTTTTCACTGCAAGTTGCAGATTCAAGTGGCCGATCACACCAATACGATTTGCTAATAAAATGCTGAGCTCTTCAATGCGTGCTGATGTTTCTGGTTTCAAACGTTGTGGCGGCAAAACCCCCATCGAGTCGCCCGAGTGCACTCCGGCAGCTTCAATATGTTCAACAACGCCACCAATCAGTGTCCAATCATCTCCACGAATTAAATCTACGTCGACTTCAAGGGCACCAGCTAAGAATTGATCCATCAAACATGGTTTATCTGCAGAGATAAAATCAGCATGACGTTGGAAATATGAAATCAATTCATCACGATTTTCGATCACTTCCATACGACGGCCACCCAAAACATAACTTGGACGACAGATCATTGGATAACCGACTTTTTTCTCGTGAATTAAGGCGTCCTCAAGAGCCCCCGCCATGGCCGAGTTTGGAATCGCAAAATTCAACTCTTGGCAGATCTTTGTGAATAAACCGCGGTCTTCCGCTAAGTCGATTGTTTGCAAAGAAGAACCAAGCAGAGTGTATCCCGCCTTCACCAATTCAGGAGCCAAATTGATTGGCGTTTGACCACCCAATTGAGCAACAAAACCACGCGGCTTCATGAAACGCATGATTTCGCCAAGACTTTCTGCAGTCAGCGGCTCAAAGAACAATACGTCTGACGTGTCATAGTCCGTTGAAACCGTTTCTGGATTCGAATTGACCATGATGACTTTCGTGCCGCTTTTTTGAAAAGCTTTTACACCGCGAACACAGCTATAGTCGAATTCGATACCTTGACCGATTCTGTTCGGGCCACTGCCGATAATCACAACAGCGTCTTTTGCGTTATCAATTGTCGCAGAAACTTGTGACCAATATGTCGAATAGAAATACGGCGTCGAAGAAGCAAATTCCCCCGCGCATGTATCGACTTGCAAGAAGGCCGGGAACAATTTGAACTGCTCGCGCAATTCGCGAATATAGCTTTCACTTTGACCAATCAAGGCGCCTAAGCGCGCATCAGTAAAACCTTTGCGTTTTGCTGCTCTTAGAAGGTCTTCGTTGGATTCTTTAAATTCCGATTTAAATTTTCTTTCAAACTTCACCAAAGCTTCAATGTGCTCTAGGAAGTACGGATTAATCCCCGTCAGATCTTCGATGTCAGCAATAGTTTTTCCATCGCGGAACGCTTGGAAAAGATGGTAGATGCGCTGACTGTTTGGATAAGAAACTTTACCAGTTTCTAATTCAACTTCGCGAATCGCTTCCGGATCTTTTTCAAGACTTGCAAGAGCCTTCATCAAAGATTCTTGCAAAGTGCGACCGATGCCCATCACTTCGCCGACACTTTTCATTTGTGTCGTTAAAGAGTCTTTGGAACCTTGGAATTTTTCGAAAGCAAAACGTGGAATTTTTGTGACGATATAATCAAGTGCCGGCTCGTAACAAGAAGGTGTCACTTTCGTGATATCGTTCGTGATTTCTTCAAGACTATAACCTAAACACAACAACGCTGCGATTTTTGCAATCGGGAAGCCGGTTGCTTTACTTGCAAGTGCTGACGAACGGCTTACACGTGGATTCATTTCAATCACCACGCGTTCACGAGTTGTCGGATGAACAGCGAATTGAATATTCGCGCCACCTGTTTGAATTCCAACTTCGTTAATAATCTTGCAAGCCTCATCACGCATCGCTTGATATTCGCGGTCGCTTAGAGTTTGTTGCGGAGCCACCGTAATACTGTCACCCGTGTGGACACCACACGGATCTAGATTTTCGATACTACAAACGACAACAAATGTGCCTTTGTAATCGCGCATGACTTCAAGTTCGTACTCTTTCCAACCAAGAATGCTGGCTTCAACTAATACTTCCGATGTCGGGCTTTCGTGAAGTGCACCCACCAACATCTTTTTATATTCTTCAGGAGAGTACGCGATACCCCCACCACCGCCACCGAGTGTGTAGTTCGGGCGAAGGATCAACGGGTAACCTAACTCTTCAGCGATCTGCATGCCGTGCTCGAAAGTACGGATCATGTAGCTTTTCGGATAACCCGCACCGATTTTATCAAGAATGCCGCGGAAGATTTCACGATCTTCACCGGCTTTGATCACTTGTGGTGTCGCTCCTAACAATTGCACTTTATATTTTTGTAAAATGCCTTTGCCGTGCAGATCTAACGCCAGATTCAATGCCGTTTGCCCACCCAATGTTGGGATAACAGCGTCGGGTCTTTCTTTATCGATAATTTTTTCGAGATAGTCGACTTTGAGCGGTTCCACATAAACGCGTGTTGCGATTTCTGGGTCCGTCATGATTGTTGCGGGATTGGAGTTCACCAAGATAACCTCAAGGCCCTCTTTCATCAGAGCCTTGCAGGCTTGAGTGCCGGAGTAATCAAACTCACAGGCTTGCCCGATAACGATAGGTCCAGAACCAATAATCAAAACCTTCTTAATATCGGACTTACGCGGCACTCTTCACTCCCTTGTTTTTAAATGCCCAATTTACCTTCGTTCGAGTAAATCATTTCGGGCCTTACGTGTTTATACTGTTCAAATTTATAGCGCATCTTGATCAGACGAAGCATCATCACGTCTGGATCCAAATCCGGATCTTTTCTGTGACGTTTTACTTCGCTCAAGATGAACTTCTTCGCGCTTTCTGGATGGAAGCAGAAGCCGCGTGTGAAGATGAATGAGTCCCCTACAGGAATCAAACGCACTTCAAAAATTTCATCTGGATCAAAACCGAATACATATGGAGATTGCTTCACAATAAGTTTTTTATTCGCAAGCAAGTCTTTGATGTAAACGTCGCCATTCTTAATTTTGATGAACTCAAAAAGAGAATGACGGTGCTGTTTTAGAATCTCAATGATGTCCATTTCTTCTGGAGTGAAACGTAGTTCACGCACCAAGTGACAAGCTTCCAACGGAGTTTGCTTGTAACCCACAAGTTCTCTGGTGAAGAAGTACCAGTCATAGAACTGCGCCATACGAGATTCGTAGTGTTGGGCATTTTCATCCAAAGTTCCCGCATTTTCGAAAAATTCCTTTTTCGCCAATGCTAGTTCGTCCTTAAACGCATCACTTACAAAGTGATTGAGAATCTTTTCAATTATCTTTTCGTATTCGTTCATATCATCCGCTCTACAAAGAAACTAAATAACCCGGACGCTTCATGCGGTCCTGGGCAACTTTCCGGATGATATTGTATTCCCAAACACTTTCTTTTTTCACTATAAAAACCTGCCACAGTGCCATCATTTAGGTTGATGTGAGTGACTTTAACGTCCTCTGGCAAAGTGCTTTGCTCAACAGCGTAGCCATGATTTTGACTGGTCATGTAAATTTGCTGTAAAATCGAGTCCTGAATCGGGTGATTGCTACCGCGATGACCGAATTTCATCTTGTATGTCTTCCCGCCCAAGGCCAATCCCAAGATTTGGTGGCCCATGCAGATGCCAAAGATCGGTTTCACACCCAAAAGTTCGCGAACTGTGCCGATCGCCACTTTGACATCGGCCGGATCGCCGGGACCGTTTGTCAGCATGATACCATCGGGATTGTAGTCCATGATCTCTTGCATGGAAGCGCGGCTATTGAAGATCTTAATTTCTGAGCAGCGCGATTCTAATTCACGCAGAATGTTTTCTTTGCTACCGAAATCTAGTACCGCCACACGCGGCCCCACCATGTTTTGACCTTGGCGAGTTTCCGTTTCCTTACGTGAAGCCAAATAGACCCAGTCTTTATCCAAAGTTTTCTTAGCAGCGATCAATTTTTCAGCTTTTTGTTTCGCTTCTGTTTCACTAGCAGCTTGAACTAAAGCGCCCCAGGGAGTGCCACCGCTACGCAAACGCAAAACCAATTGGCGCGTATCGATTTCAGTGACAAGCGGAATACCGTTATCAGTCAGGCGTTTTTTCCAAGAATGATCGCGTTCTGAATCTTGCAGTTCCAAACAAATGAATCCTTCGATCCATAAACGTTTTGATTCCCACACGGCATCTTCTACGCCATAGTTCCCTTGCATCGGCGCTGTCATCACCACAATTTGAGAAAAATAAGAAGGATCTGTCGCAATCTCTTCGTAACCAGAGTGCGAAGTATTAAAGACAACTTCACCAGCGCGATCTTCACCGCCCTGCCAAACGCCTTTATAAGTTTCGCCACTTTCTAGTACAAGATATGCCGTCATAACTTTCCTTCCAATAAACTATAAAGCAGTGCTTGGCGGACCAAAACCCCGTTAGAGACTTGATCTAAAACTTTGCAGCGCGGATCGTGAAGAACATCGCTGTCCAACTCCGTGCCCTGATTGATGGGGCCTGGATGCATAATTAACGAGTTTGCAGATAAGTGTTGCAGATTCTTTTTCGTAAATCCAAAAAGATCGCGATATGTCTCTAAAGAATATTTTTGTTCGTGACGCTCAAGTTGTACACGCAAGGCCATCGCAGCAGTTGCCCACTTTAAACCTTCATGAAGGCTGGCAAATACTTTTTGTGAAGGATGTTCTGGTAAAAACTCGGAAGGCCCACAGAGCGCCACTT
Source organism: Bdellovibrio sp. NC01 (assembly GCF_006874625.1). NCBI lineage: Bacteria > Pseudomonadati > Bdellovibrionota > Bdellovibrionia > Bdellovibrionales > Pseudobdellovibrionaceae > Bdellovibrio > Bdellovibrio sp. NC01. The sequence continues at coordinate 840,337 of NZ_CP030034.1, read as the reverse complement.
CATATCCAAGTTTTTTCGCAAGCTCGAAGTGAGACGCCGCCACTCGACTGTGGCGAACATCTCCAACGATCAATAGTCGCTGACCTTCACAAGTGCCAAGGTGTTTGCGAATTGTATAAGCATCTAGCAACGCTTGCGTTGGATGCCCTTTCTTTCCCCAACCTGCATTGATCACAGGCATCGAAAGTTTTTTACTTAGATCATTGAAATCAAGTTCGTCACCACTGCGAATAACAATGAACGACGGATTCATTGCCGCGACATTCAGAACTGTGTCTTCGAAAGTTTCGCCTTTTTCCAAACTGCTGCCTGATTTTCCATCAAGCAACAAAGGATAAATTCCCAAGCGCGCAGCCGCCGTTTCAAAGCTCATTCGCGTACGCGTGCTAGCTTCAAAAAACAAAAGGGTTCCGGTTTTGCCGAAGCCCTTTGGGATTTGTAGCGTATTCAAAGAAATCTGGTCCGCAAAAGAGAATAGAATATTGATTTTTTCTTTTTCGAGGGAAACCAGATCAATAAGAGAGTTTGTAGTCCTAGATAACATCTAGAACCTTAGCCTATGGATGCGACCCGATCTTGTCAATGGACTGAAGAAAAAACTCTGCTCCAACGCACTGAAGGATAACGGTTTCCGCCCCATTTCTTTTGCCAATCCAGCGAAAGCCAAATCAAAACGACTTTACCGAGGACTTGAGTGGCAGGAACCGTGCCCCAATAGCGCGAGTCGTCACTTGCATCACGATTGTCACCTAAAAGGAAAACCTCTCCAGGAGGCACAACGATGGGACCAAAATCTTTGTCTTCCGCTTGTTTTTGGAAAATCACCGGCCAGCTAGAGAGTTTGCTCTTCTCGGTATAAATATCGAAAAGTTCTGAGTTGGGATTATCGCGTTTTGCGAGTTCCGCTTTTTCATACTCAAACGGTTCTTCATTTAAAATCAAGCGACCTTGTTTTACCTGCACGCGATCACCAGGCAAACCCACCACGCGTTTCACATAATTGATTTCAGGCTGATTCGGGTAACTGAACACGACAAGATCGCCACGCTCTGGAAAAGAGGTATCAACTTTTTTGGAAGTAAACGGGATCTCTAAACCATACGACATGCGCGAAGAGAAAATAAAATCGCCCGGCTTCAACGTCGGTTGCATCGAACCAGTTGGAACTTTATAAGCTGTGACCACGTACGTGCGCACAAACAATGCAAACAGCACTGCAATTAGCAATGTTAGAAAATACTCACGCCATCGGGTCATAAAGAAAATCTTAACTAAATTTTTATCAAGTAGACCAGAGAATCTTTGCGGTAAAGACACTGGTCCATAAGGTCTAGGTGGGACATCAAACGTGAGGATTCTAAAGATATCAATAAATCGTATTTACCAGATTCATCATGTTGTGAATTTGATTGGCGTTAGCTTTATAAAGAAGGCCCATAAAGCTGTCTTTAATATAGTACTCGACCGGCTGCCCGTTTGCATCGTAAGTCGCCCCGTAAATCAGCATCGAATGCGTGTCCGTTGCATAAGCTGAGGGAATTCCTTTTTGCAGATTCGTCTTAATCAAAGACACGATTTGCTCTAACGGCAGATAAAGAGCTGTTTTTCCAACTGGTGCGCCCACATCGGGATTTTGTCCAAGGCCTTGTTCACCATGACGAGCGACCGCAATATCAGTCCAACGATCTTGTCCTAAAATTTCTTGCGCGAATTCAACCGGAGTCAGCTCGCGCCCCTGCCACTGCACTTTTTCAGGAAGTGGCGCAAACATCGGTTGCACCGCCGCCAAAAATTCCACGGAGTTCGTAAGCGGACGAAGATGATCGTATTTTCTTTTCTTCGCATCCGGATAAGCATCAAACGGAGCCGCACCAAATGTTCTGATTAATTCCAGAGCTTCACCAAAGTACCCATCTTCCGGATCTTTATGTAGAGGTGCCACTGGGTTTTCTTGAGCCTTCAATAAAAAGTGACCGTATTGCAAAATCCCGCGTGAAAGTTCAAATTTTTCACCGGGATGTTGAACCATGTAACGAGTTTCCAAAGCACTCATCATCGCGTAATCCCAACACAGGCCGGTAGAGCCCTGATCGAAATTACGACTGATAGGCAATACCAAAGTTTCAGCTTGCACGACGTGCGCAAAACTCAACAGCAACAATGTAGTTACAAGAAACTTTGGCAATTTCATTTATCTTTTCGTAAGTTCTGGATTGTTTTGTAAATAGAGCTGTACAGCGTGCGCACGCATTGCAAAAGCACTGTCACAGAATTCTTTTTCACGTAGGGAATAACAATCTTTTCTAATTGAATCGAGTGCTGGAATCACTGCCGAAAAATCGCGAACACCCGCTTGGTACATGAGCTCAACCCCGAAGCAGTCCGTTTCAGAATGCCAGCGATTGTAGTTGTCGACGTTACCATCTAAAGAAACCATTTTATGCGGTGTTAGTTTATTTGGATCTTGCGCCTGCCAAATTCCTTGCACCATGTGACCCATCTCGTGCGCCATCGTGAACAGGTGTGCGTATTCTGCGTTATCTAGTTTATTCAGCTCTGCAATCGTATCAGGATAAATACGGATAAGGGGCGTATAGCCTTTTTCAAAACTGATCGAAGCGCCAACAACGAAGTCGTAACCAAGGTCGAACATCTGTTTTTTGAAAACGGTTTTTTCCAAAAGTTTGATCGCCGCAAGATCAATGCGCAAATCCGATGTTTCTTGCTTTGCACGCGATTTGATTTTGTATGGTGTACTTTGCACCGTCTTCTGCGCCAAAGCGATAGCCTGTTGAACTATTGGACGCTGACACACTAAAACAGACGGTTCCTCTGCAGAAGCAGTAACAGCCACAAATAAAATAGAAATGAAAGCTATGATCTTTTCCATACTTAACCAAGCTCCAAAGCGTGTGCCACACAAGGTGTCTTATTCTGAAACGCGGGACTTGGCCTGCCATTGGCCACCCCAGTAAGGGATCATAATTAGATACTAAATGCATATATTAAGACCATATTTGCAAAAAGAGATCGTTTTTTGATACCCTAAAAACACCCATTGAGAGCCCTTGCGATCTCAGGCAGTTTAGGGAAAACAAGGCATGCACGGACAAGCCTGAAACAAAGGGGTTTACGATGAAACAAGTATTTAAAATCTTCGCAAAGGTTACTTACACATTGATGAACGCACGACTTGGGAACTTCAAAAGCCAAAGCTTCCACTCACTTCACCCAATGGGCCGCGGAAGCATCCAAGTTGTTGAACTTTACGATTACTCTGCCCGCTAAGCACGCCGACTTTTGTATCTAAAAAAGGAACTGAACATGAACGACTTCAAAATTCAGCAAATCAAAGCCGCACTAAAAGATCTTTTGAAACAAAAGAAGATGACTTACGAAAACGTGGCAGAGGAATTGGAATGTTCCGTTCCAACCGTGAAACGCATCTTGGGCGACGAAGAATTAACTCTGTCACGCTTGCTGCAGTTCTGCGAAATTTTAGACGTCAATCTGACTGACCTCGAAACGATGACTAAAATGACGACTGAAAAGGCCGAAAAATTCACAGAGGCGCAAGAACAATTCTTAGCAAAGAATAAGGGCTTTCTGTCTTACTTCATTAAGCTGTATGAAAACACGCCGGAGCAAATTGCAGAGAAGTACAAATTAAACCAACGCTCCACAGATAAATACCTGATGGGTTTAGAAAAGCACGGCTTGATCAAGGTGAACGCAAAACAAAAAGTGAAACCTGCGTTCAAATCAATTCCACCCATGGGTGCTGGCATGCTTGCGAAGTCATACTATGAAAACTTCATCAAATCGGGCGCCGACTTCTTCATACAAAATATCTCAGAAGGTTTGTATTCAGCCGCTGACCTAAAAAAACGTGGTATTCGCAAAGGCTGGTCGATGAATTCCGTGCGAGTCACTGAAGCAACCTACAATGCTTTCATTAAAGAACAAGAAGCGGCTTTCGAGGCTTTTGCGAAATTAGGAAGTTATGAAGAAAAAACTCAGCCGCAAGAAAAGTTAAAAACCGCGTTGGTTTTACAAGCCTTCACAATCGAAGAAAACGACTACAAAGGATTCGAAATCCTGGAACGTTCACTAGGTGACATCACAAACATCTAAAAAACAATCACGACGTCGCCAACCAAAACAGCGTTAGCGACGATAAAATCAGTTACATCATACTTTCAAAATCTCGCTAAAATTAAGAATAAAAATTTCTTCGAGGCAAATTCGCTGAGGCTTTAGAATTTTGCCTTTGCGTATGAGGCCTTCGTCGGCGCCACGATGGCGCGAACCGCAGCAAAGCTGCGGCGACGATTGAGCCCGGAAGGTGTGCCGAAGAAGCTAAGGCAAAATTCCAAAGCCTCAGCGAATCCCCGCATTCCGATGAACTCATTTTTATTTTAAGTTTTAGCGCAGAACTTTGAAGAAACGGTCCCAGCGTAGTTGCGAGGGATCGCAAACGAAGGTCATCGTTGGCAGAGTCGATTCGCATGAAAGCCAAATCAGCCAAGCTTTACCGACGATGTAATCGTTCTTAACAAAACCCCAATAACGAGAGTCAGAAGATTGATCGCGGTTATCGCCCATGAAGAAGTAATGACCTTCTGGAACTTTATAGGTTTTCGGATCAACACCATCCACCACTTCCGGAGTCATGAAGCGCACCACGTGTTGTGAAGGTCCTCCGTCAAGGGCCTCATTATAATAAGCAAAACCATTCTCCCCGCCTGGAAAAGACAACGGAGCCAGATTCCACTTTTTACCATTCACCGAGATGTGACCGTCTTGCACGACAACTTCATCACCAGGAATACCGATCAAACGTTTGATGTAATAGACTTCAGGATTTTCAGGGTATTTGAAAACTACGATTTCACCGCGTTCTGGTTTGTGCCACTGGAAAATCCATTTATCGCTAAATGGGAAGTGCACACCAAACGCAAATTTTTCTACCAAGATGTGATCATGAACCAACAGATTCGGGATCATACTGCCGGAAGGAATAACGAAGGGTTCAAATAAAGCCCAGCGGACTCCCAACACCAAAAGAATAGGAAAAAGGAACGTTAGAATCGCCTGATTCCACGTTCCCTTTAAATTTTTTGGTTTATTTTCCGAAGTCATCTATTTAGTTTACTGAATGGAAGAAGCGGCCCCAACGAATTGTCGTTGGATTACACAAGAATGGAAGGGCTGGAACAGTCTCTTCACAAGACAACCATACGAACATCGCACGGCCCAAAATATTCTGCTTCGGCAAGAAACCCCACACGCGGCTGTCCGAAGAGTTCATGCGGTTATCACCCATCACAAACAAATGATCTTCAGGAACAGTCACAGGTCCGAAAGTTTCGTAAACATCACCTTTACGAAGAAGAATCGCATGGTCTTTACCTTTTGATTCGCCTTTGCCAGGAGGAAGAGCTTCAGTGAACTCAACATAGTTGTTCTTCGCATCGTTGATGTTGCCATCACGAGTGAAGTCCGCATCACGCAACCATTCGAAGTCCTCTAGATTTGCAGGAACTTTCTTTTCGACTGGTTTGTCGTTTACGTACAATGTGCCGTTTTCATAATAAATTTTATCGCCTGGTTCACCCACGATACGTTTGATGAAGAACGTGCTCATATCTTTTGGATATTTGAACACGATCACTTCGCCACGTTTTGGTTCGTTGAATTTAACCAACCAGCTTTCAGAGAATGGAACGCGGAAACCGTAAGTCAATTTGTTCACGAAGATATGATCGTGAATCAAAAGCGACGGAAGCATCGAGCCTGATGGAATAACGTAAGCCTCAATGAAACCCCAGCGAATGAACAATGCAATGAACACAGCAAGGAATAAAGATCCCCAACCTTCAGTCCAAAAATGTTTCGTGCGCCAGTCCCAAGGAGCCGGTTTTTGCTGATTCGACATGATGTTAGTCCTCTACTTTCAAGATCGCTAAGAATGCTTCCTGAGGAACGTCGACCGAGCCGACCGCCTTCATGCGCTTCTTACCTTCTTTTTGTTTCTCCAAAAGTTTACGCTTACGAGAGATGTCACCACCATAACATTTGGCAGTAACGTCTTTTCTGATCGCCCCTTGAGTTTCACGAGCGATAATTTTCGAACCGATAGCCGCTTGGATATTGATCTGGAATTGTTGACGAGGGATGAGTTCTTTCATTTTCTCTGTCAACTTACGACCGCGAGTCACAGCTTTAGATCTGTGAACGATCAACGACAAGGCATCGATCGGTTCGCTATTGATCAAGATATCCAACTTCACAAGGTCTGATTCTTCGAAGCCGATGAATTCATATTCCAAAGATGCGTAACCTTTAGAGATAGATTTCAAACGGTCATAGAAATCCATAACCATTTCATTCATCGGAAGTTTGTATTCGATGATCACTTTCTTTTCGTTCACATACTCCATCTTAAGCTGAGCACCACGCTTGTCTTCACAAAGCTTCAAGATGCCGCCGATATATTCAGTCGGAGTATGCAAAGTCACCTTTACGTAAGGTTCTTCGAATTTAGCAATTTTAGATTCATCCGGCATGCCTGATGGATTTTCCAACATCATGACCGTGCCGTCTGTTTGCGTGATTTGATAAACAACCGTTGGAGCCGTCGTGATCAAATCAAGATTGAACTCACGCTCCAAACGCTCTTGAACGATCTCCATGTGAAGAAGACCCAAGAAACCGCAACGGTAACCGAAACCAAGTGCTGCCGATTTTTCAACTTCGAACGACAATGACGAGTCATTCAAACAAAGTTTATCCAAAGCATCTTTCAAACTTTCGTATTCAGATGCAACGACCGGGAAGATACCGGCGAAAACCATTGGCTTAATACGTTGGAAACCTGCCAAAGGTTCTGGTGCTGGATGTTTTGCGCCAGTGACAGTATCACCGACTTTAACGTCACGAATATCTTTGATACCGCAGATGATGAAACCCACCTCGCCTGCTTCAAGAGTGTCTTGCATTGCAGGGAATGGTTTGTATTTACCCATGCGCAGAACTTCGTAATCACGATCTGTCGCCATGAATTTAATTTTGTCGCCACGTTTGATTGTACCATCAACCATACGCACAAGAACGACAACGCCTTGATAAGCATCGAACCACGAGTCGAAAATAAGACCACGCGGAGTCAATGTGCGATCCGCTTTTGGTGGCGGAACTTTTTCAACGATCGCTTCCAAGATATCAGTGATACCGATTTTTTCCTTGGCCGACGCGTGAATGATACCAGTTGTATCCAAACCCACAGTGTCTTCGATTTGTCTTGCAACACCTTCTGGATCTGCAGAAGGAAGATCGATCTTGTTCAGAACAGGAATGATCTCAAGATTATTTTCCATCGCAAGATATACGTTCGCCAAAGTTTGCGCTTCTACACCTTGAGCGGCATCGACAACCAAGATCGCGCCTTCACAAGCAGCGAGTGAACGAGAAACTTCGTACGAGAAATCCACGTGCCCCGGTGTATCGATCAAATTGATTTGATAGTCGTTGCCATCTTTCGATTTGAAATCAAGACATACAGTTTGAGCTTTGATAGTGATCCCACGCTCACGCTCAAGTTCCATGTTATCTAAGAATTGCTCTTTCTTTTCACGATCAGAAAGAGAACCCGTTACAGAAAGAAGACCATCCGCCAAAGTAGATTTACCGTGGTCGATGTGAGCGATAATTGCGAAGTTACGTATAAACTTAGGATCCATTTGCGCCATTATATAAAAGAAGCGCCGAGTTGCTAGAGACAACTCGGCGCACATTGATAAAAAACTTTAAAATTCGAGAACTTAAGCTAGGCCCTTAACAGCGGCTTTTAGCTCCTCAACTTTATTCAAACGTTCCCATGTGAACGTCTCTTCCGTGCGACCGAAGTGGCCGTACGCTGCAGTTGGTGAGTAGATTGGTCTCAAAAGATCCAAATCCTTAGTGATTCTAGCTGGTCTCAAGTCAAATACCTTGCGAACCGCTTGTTCTAGAACCTCTGAACCCACTTTGCTTGTACCGAAGTCATTGATAGAGATGCTTACTGGTTCAGCAACACCGATAGCATAGGCTACTTGCAACAAGCAGCGATCTGCCAAACCCGCACCCACGATGTTTTTCGCGATGTGACGAGCTGCGTAAGCCGCAGAACGGTCTACTTTTGAAGGATCTTTACCAGAGAATGCGCCACCACCGTGGGCACCGTGACCACCGTAAGTGTCTACGATGATTTTACGGCCTGTTAAACCCGCATCGCCCATTGGACCACCCGTTACGAAACGGCCTGTTGGGTTGATGTAGAATTTTGTCTTCGCATCGATCCACTGAGCAGGGATTGATTTTTTGATCAACTCTTCAGTGATGAATTCTTTGATTGTCGCGTTTGAAACATTATCAGCGTGTTGAGTCGAAATAACGATCGCGTCGATACGTTTTGCAACGCCATCAACGTACTGAACAGTCACTTGTGATTTTGCGTCTGGGCGCAACCAATCAACTTTGTTCGCTTTACGAAGAGCAGACAAGTCTTTCACAAGTTTGTGTGACATAGAGATTGATAGAGGCATCAACTCTGGAGTTTCGTTAACTGCGTAACCGAACATCAAACCTTGGTCACCAGCGCCTTGGTCGTCAGAAAGAGTTTCTTTCACGCCCACTGCGATGTCTGGAGATTGTTGACCAACGGCTACAGTCACAGCACAAGTTTTGTAGTCGAAACCTTTATCTGAATGGTCGTAACCAATGCGTTTTACAACGTCACGAGCGATTTCAGAGAAATTGATTTTAGCAGAAGTAGAAATCTCACCCGCTACAACGATCAAACCAGTCGTCAATAAAGTCTCACAAGCAACACGGCCTTTTGGGTCTTGTGCTAGGATTGCATCCAAAACTCCGTCGGAGATTTGGTCTGCCATTTTATCCGGATGTCCTTCAGAAACAGATTCACTCGTAAAAAGATAGTTTTTCACTTCTTTTAGTCCTCTATGCAGGAAAGATTGTTAAGAGCTTGCGCCCTATAGTCTATTAAGAACTCGCAACCTATCAAACTCGCATTTAGGGGTCAACCGGTGACTTGGCTTGGAATCTGTTGTTGTAGAAGAAATAGCCTAGCTCAATAAAGAACAGCGTAAAGCCGCCAACAAGAATAATAAGTCCTAGAGCAATCATGAACTGCACGGTGGCTCTTCCCGACTCCAGAAGCTGATCTGGGGGTATCAAATTGGCCTGTTGTAGATAAAACATCACAACTACGGCGCTAGCCGAAATCATCGTCCACAGAATAGCGTGAGCTTTGCTTGTGAGGATTCCCACGATTAGTGGTAAGACCGCGACCCAAATCAATGTCGGAGAGTAAAAACCACCCGTTCGGTAGGCAAAAGTTGTTTGGAACACAAAGCCGGTTGCAACCACGTTATAGGCCGCAAGCGGCATCGAACGAGTCCAACGATAGATCAGCGGTGAAAACACGTGAAGCACAGAGCAGACGAAGCCAATATAGCCTTCTGTAGAACCCGCGACAAAGAATGAAGCGATGAAGACGTACATCCACATCACCAAAGCCGTTACGAAATTGATCGTTAATAGCAGACGGAATTTATAATTTAAAATTTCTTCGTTTTCCAAAACTGACGAACTGAAGAGCCAATTTCCGGGAACGTCCTGATGCCTTACATTTGTCATAAAGGCATTAATAACAAAAGGTGGTCAAAAGACCACCTTTTATTTCTGACACCAAATAAGTTTAAAAAAATTCTACGCGGCTTTTCTGAAACGAATTGCTGTCTCCAGTCGGCCTTCGCGAGAAAGCTCTGGCTTCTTGTGATCTTTATGCAACTTCGTATTTTTCAAAAATTGCTTCTCGAGTTTTTCAACGACTGAGTCCACTGCTGCGTACACATCTACGCTGAACCCAGAAGCTTTAAAATATTTCTCGCGCGTGTTCACAGAAACTTCCACGCAGAACTCATTTTTCGTTTTGCTGAAGTAAACGTTGCCGTAACCCTCTTTAAGCAAGAATTTCCCGATCTCTTCCATTCTTTCTGCCGTGTAAGTCTCTAGAGAATCCGAGTGATCGAGGTGCTTAAAAGTGTAGTTGAGTTTCATGTTTTTTCTCCTTCAGCCCCTTTCAAGGCCTTTTGTTCTATTGCTCTTATCGGTCCAGCTCGACCAAAGATGAGCCTTATTTTGAGATTCAGTTCGATTTATTTCCGGTTAGTGTTTTTCTCATTTTTTTTAGTTTATTTCGTCTCTTTGAGATTCAATGCTTCCAGCGCACGCTCCGACGCCGGTTGACGGCTGTCACGAGACTCTTTGCAATTGTTATAAATCCACTCTTCGTAAGATTTATTTGTATAGAGGCTGACCACTTTCATGTCTTGATACGCATCAAAACAGCGCCCCTGCGAACTTGCATAAAGAGAATCAAACAGGGAATCCCGCACGGCCGCGGGATACGCCTGATAATCCCACTCGTTCACCTTGGTTTTTCTGCCCTGATTTTTTTTGATCTTGTATTGAGCCATACGACGAATGATTTGCACTTGTTCGTACTCTTTAGAAGTGGACGGAAAATTTTCCGTCAGATCCAATGCTCCTTGATAGTTGCGCATCAGAAAATAAAAATGCGCTTTTTCACGCAACGCCTGCGCTTCGTTCTGAGCAATCTGGGGGGCGGCTTTAGGTTTTCTTCCGAAGGGATTTTGACTGTATCCGATGGCAAGGCCACCAACGGCAATCAGACATAAGAAAACAGTTCGTACAGACATCATAGGAAACTTATCGGCCCCACTAGACTAAAGATAAGGTGTTTGTTTGCATTCTCTTTTTGAGACTGAAACTTAAATTTTTTCGTAAAATTCCGATACATATGACATGAAATACTTGGTCGTTTCTGCCCTTATTTTAATGACTTCTCTGACTTCAATCGCCAAACCATTGGATGCCATCAAAGAGCACAGCTTCGAAAACGTGCGCGAGCTTTATAGCAAGTTTTCGGATGCGGCGATTGTTGGAGCAAGTTTTTCTGCCAGCGACTTAGCGTCGTTGAAGCGTGCAGGTTATGAAGTTTCGGGTTTTACAACACCGACTCTTGCGAAGGTTTCAACGACGGAACAGACCATGGAGTTCTCAATCAACTCACGCAAGTATTCGATCGAATTTAAAGAAAACGGCTCTGCACACGTAAATGGCTTGTTAGTTGACGTGACTCCCTATCGCGACCCGGTTGAGCGTATTAAATACGTTGAGCGTGCTTTGCGTGGTCGCGCTTCATTGTGGTCTTTCATTGTGAATTCGGCTTACGCCGCGACAGAAGGCAGCCCAACGTTTTTAGTGGAACGCTTATTGGAAAAATGGAATCAAGAATCAAAAAAATGGGTGGGTTCGCGTCTGTACGATACCTATGTTAAAAAGGACGGCGTTGCCGAACTTGATAAGACGAGTATCGCAACCATGAAGCAATTGTTTTCAGCTAAAGACTTAGTCGGCATTGAAGTAAAGTGCCAAGGTTCCGCTGGCGATGTTTCAACCGATTCTGTGCAAGAAGGTGGCGCAAGCTATCTTTGTAATGCTGAAGAAAGTGCCCGTGTGAATGCGGCTCTTTATCCACGTGTCGTGAAGCTTTATCATGAAGATGGCAGCGTCACTGAAATCATTGCGGGCGTTAAACATCCCTCTGCGATTTGTACGGCACTATCTGCTGGTAATATGCCGGCCGCGGGTGTGGTTGTGAAAATCAAAAATGGCAAAGTCAGTTCTGAAACGGCTTATTCATTCCCGAAAGATAAAGCCGACCAAATGCAGGAAAAAGCTGTACTTCCTGAAGAGCGTGCTATTGCTGCCGCTTACAAATGTTGTGACAACGATCAAAAGACAAACTGTTTTGATAAAATGGTGCAAGCTGCGGAAAAATCGAAGCTCGCCCCGAAAGGCACTGCCAGCGAAACTTTGCGTGGCAGCGGAAATGGCAGCGGCGTTCGCTAACACCAAGCTTAAACTCCGACTGTGTCGGAGTTCTTTATGCCTCGACCATCTTTTTAAAATACTCTAACAATTTTTGTGAGCCCGGGATTAAATTCGCCGCCCAATCGTTGTGCGCATTGTGATCCGCACCGTCTGTGATGTACTTCAACGAAATCAATTGCACGCCCATCTTGCGGCACACTTTGGCAATCGCGTAACCTTCCATATCAACAAGATCCGAAGGAAGTTTCGGTGTTCCCGTTTCGAAATTATCACCCGTGCTGCACACACCTTGTGGCAATTCTGGGAAATACGGGATCAGGTTGATGGCACCAGGAATCGGATCAAACGGCGTCTCTCCCACTTTGAATCCCAGAGGCGAAATGTCCATATCGCGCTGAACGAATGAAGACACCTCAATCAATTCATGCGTTTTAAATTTACTACTGCCCGCAGTGCCTAAGTTAATAATCACTTTGCATTGAGTTTTTTGAATCACATCCATCGCTGTCATCGCGGCATTCACTTTACCAATGCCCGTGTAAACAACAGGAATGCCTTCTTTTTCAAAAAGACCTTGTGATTCATTTTGTAAGGCCATCAAAACGGCGACATCTTTAATATTGAACAAGGGACAAAACCTCTTTGTTATTAAATTTCATTTTGTTCAAGAACGTCAGATTTACAAGCACGCCCACAGCTTGCACGGTGTAACCAGCCAAATTACTTAAATCGATCGCCGCTTGCAAAGTTCCGCCTGTCGCTAATACATCGTCGACGATCATGATTTTACCATGACCCACAGGAAGTTCGATCTCTGCCGTGCCGTATTCTAAAGCGTAATGAATTCTTTTTGTTGGAGGAGGAAGTTTCCCCGCTTTGCGAATTGGCAGAAAACCTTTCTTGTGAGTCGCCGCCAAGTGCGACGCCAAAATAAAACCACGCGATTCGATGCCCGCAAAATAATCAATTTGCGTAAGATCGACATCTTTCACCAAATTTTGTGAAACAAAGTCCAAAGCTTTTGGATTTTGCAAAAGCGGAGTCATATCTCTGAAAAGAATGCCCTCTTTTGGGAAATTAGGTACGTCGCGAATCAGTGATTTTAAATCCATGCACAAAACTCCTCCCCACCTTTTAATTCATCTTTGCCGCGCGGGCAAAGGCATTTAAAGGGACAGGGCTGAGTTTTTGCTCGAATCGACTAGAAATACTTCTTACGTTGTGATGAAGGCAAGATCTTCAACATGTCACGGTACTTCGCCACAGTTCTGCGCGCGATTTGAATACCTTCGACTTTTAAAAGATCCACGATCTTCTGATCCGAAAGTGGATTTTTTGGATCTTCTTTCGCAACCAAATCTTTGATTTTGATTTTCACAGATTCACTTGCAAGCGAGTCCCCGTCTGAAGAGGCAATGCCCGAATTGAAGAAATATTTAAGCTCGTAGATACCTTGTGGAGTATGCACGTACTTCGCCGTCGTCACACGAGATACCGTTGATTCATGCATACCGATATCGTTAGCGATATCACGCAGAACCATTGGTTTTAGATGCTCAGAACCTTTTTCGAAAAACTCTCTTTGGTGTTTAACGATGGATTCTGCAACTTTATAGATCGTTCTTTGGCGTTGGTGGATGGATTTAATCAACCATACTGCGGAACGAAGTTTTTCCTGGATGTAGTCTTGAGTTTTATCGCCCGTCGACTTTCCACCCTTCAACATGTTTTTGTAGAAGTTAGAAATTTTCAAACGTGGCAAACCGTCTTCATTCAAAGAAACAACGTAATCGTCGCCGACTTTATAAACGTAAACGTCAGGTGTTACATAGTGAGTATCGCTACTTACGAATGCGCGACCTGGTTTCGGATCCATCGCATAAATGATTTTGCAAAGTTCTACGATGTCTTCAACGTCACGGCCCATCGCCTTAGCAATCGCCTCGTAGTTTTTCTTTTCAAGATCTTTTAAGTGATTGTTGATCAAGTTAACAAGATCGTGAGTGTCCTCTTGAAGATGTTTGGCTTGAACAAGCAAGCACTCTTTCAAATCACGAGCGCCCACACCTGGTGGATCGAATTCGTGAATCAAAGTCAGAGTGTCTTCCAAAAGACCCTGATCGATATTTTCTTCTTTAGCAATTTCATCAAGTGGAACTTTGATGTAACCGTCATCATCAATCGCACCGATCAAGGCATCAGCAGCACGCTCTTCTTCTTCAGAAAAGCCGTTCATTTTAACTTGCCAGTAAAGGTGATCGTGCAAAGTTTGAGAAGCCGTGATGACGTTCTCATAGTTCATGATCTCTTCAGAACCGGCCATGCCAGACTGCGGAGGTTTTTGATTCGCTTCAATGTAAGATTCCCACTCAAACTCATCTTGTTTTTGTGGATCTTGAGAATGCTGATCGTTGGCAGCTTCTCCCGATGATGGATCAACTTCAGCAGCAGCTTCTTTCGTGCGCTGAAGATCGTCTTCCTTCAACACTTCCGCTTCTTCAAGAATAGGATTTTCCTCAAGCTCTGAACGAACCGCTGATTCCAACTCCATACGCGACATTTGCAAAAGCTTGATTGCTTGTTGCAACTGCGGAGTGATGACCAGTGATTGGCTCAGGTTCATGGTCTGTCTAAGAGCCATTGAGTTCCCTTTCTTACTAACGCTACTACAGCGAAGGTCTTATGACCTCAAAGCTAAAGTTTAAAGTGTTCACCGAGATAGAATTTACGAGCTAACTCAGAATTAGCGATTTCATGAGAACTTCCGCTAACCTGGATCTTCCCGTCCTTCAGTATATAAGCATAATCGCAAATGCCTAAAGTCTCACGCACGTTATGATCCGTGATAAGAACTCCTATACCTTTGGCCTTAAGCTCGCGGATGATATTTTGAATATCGGCGACCGCAATTGGATCGATACCTGCGAACGGTTCATCCAGAAGAAGGAACTTCGGCGAACCCGCAAGAGCACGAGCGATCTCAACACGACGACGCTCACCACCCGATAGGGCGTAGCCGTAACTGTCGCGAATGTGGTCAACACGGAAATCGCCGATAAGCTGTTCAAGCTTTTCAGCGCGTTGAGCCCCACTGTAACCGTGAGCTTCCAAAGCGACCGTAATGTTTTCAGCGACCGTCAGTTTTCTAAAGATACTTGGTTCTTGCGCCAAGTAACTTAAGCCCACACGCGCGCGCTTATACATCGGTAGGTCTGTGATTTTTTCGTTATCTAAATCAATTTCGCCGGTATCCGGCTGGATGATACCAACAACCATGTAAAACGAAGTTGTCTTACCAGCACCGTTGGGTCCCAAAAGACCTACCACTTGGCCGGATTCCACAGAAAAAGAGGCGCCATCAACAACTTTACGCTTTTTGAAGGCTTTCGAGATTTCTTTGATGGTCAGTAAGCTCATCGCTTTTTGTTCTCCATTTTCGCTCGGACTTTCTCGATCTTAACCTTTTTTCCGCCGTCGAGAAAAACGATTTCTTCACCGCTCAGCTCGTCATTGTTTTGAATGATTTTGGGACGACCTTTAAAGACGTATTTATTCGCAAGAAGGTCTAGGTTCACATTCTCTGCCGTCGCAAATTTGTCGGCGTCACTCACTTTGACGCCACCTTTGACGGCGACAGAGCTTAGCATGGCGGCTCCACTGCTGTATAAAAACGATGCTTCGGGGCCCTCTAGACGCATATTATCGTAAGTCATGCGGACTTTACCCAAGAACTTGGCTTCACGGCTTTTTCCACTGAATTCCGCACCGTCAGCTGCCACTTCGAAGGATTTGCCTTCTTTCATCGGTTTTTTCGCAACGACGTTTTCTTTGATAAACATTTTCGAATCGTCAACCGTCACAAGCATGCGTCGACCTTTCAACAACATGCCTTCGCCCGTGGTATCTTTAGGGCCCTTCATCGTGACTTCTTCAGGGCTTTCAATTTGCCTTTTCACTGAAGAGTAATAAACCGAAGGAGTTTGAAAGCTATAACCATTTTCTGAACGCGTCGTTACATTTCCGATGATGCTTAAGTCTTTTGATTTTGCATCGATGGTCCCCGTGTCACCCGTTACCGTGAATTCTACTTTTTCTTTGTTGTAGAAAAGGACGCGCACTTCATGAAGCTTCCAGTTGCCAGCGTTCTGACTACCTTCTGCAGAAGTTGCAAACAATTCCCAGTCACGCAAACCTTGTTGGCTTTCAACTAAATGCACGCCACCCATGCGTTGTTCAGCAAGAGTTGACGATGGTTCCGGTTCTTTGCCGTTATTCAATTTCTTAAGGGCTTCTTGTTTTGCGATACGTTCACGAACGGCTTTGTCGTCTTCGTGTTCAAGTCTTGAAGGAAATACGATCAGAACCTCTACGAATAGAAAAATGAGCAGACCGATAAAGATGAGGTTCTTGATGTTTTTCATAATAAAAAAGGCACGGCTCCTTTACGCGATCCGTGCCTTGTTATACTAAACGATGATTAGTTCGATGTCGACTCTTGAGGTAGCTTAGTCACTGCGAAATTGATTTCTCCAGCGCCAGCCTCTGTGACAGTGTACAGAACTTTTTTAACAGTTAGGAAATCTACGCCTTTATCTGCTTGAATCGTAACTTTGCTCCATGCATTAGGATCTTCAGTTCCGTCTTGACCCTTTGTTGTTTCAACAACATCGCGGATTTTATTTTGCAATTTGCTTTCTTGCTCCGCTTTAGACTTAGCCAAGGCTTCTGTTAACTGTTCTTTCAATTTCGGAATGTTCCATTCTTCAGCACCCAAAGCTTTTACTTCGTCAAAAGTAGCAACTGGGTCCTTATCCAAAAGGATCTCTTTGTTTGAAATCGTCACCACGTGTGCGGGCTTTAGTTCGCGCACAGAGGCAGCTTTCGGCAAAGTGACTTCCTTTGGAATATAAAGAATTTCACCCGTCGTATTGTAGTTTTGCAAAAGGAAGATCACAAGAACCGTGAACATGTCCACCATCGCTGTCAAAGACAGGATCGCAGTCACACCACGTTTGCTTTTCTTTTTGCTTAAAATATTGTGGTAGCGGTGTCTTTCACCTGGTTTATAAATCGCCATTAGTTCGCCGCTCCTGTTGCTACGGAAATCGCTGAAAAGCCAGAGCTCAAAAGATTATCCATAGCTTTGATTAGCTGTTCATAAGGCATTGCATCTGCCACCGTCACAACTGCATCCACTTTTTCAGGATAAAGCTGTTTCACACGTTGCAATTGCGCGATCAAACCCGCGTCGTCAAATTGGCCGTTTTGCATTGGAAGACTGATCACTTGTTTCCCAACAGTTAAAACATAACCGATCTCTTTTACGTCAACCTTCAATACCACATCAGCCATTGGCGGCGGAGTTGGATTCGGTTGCGTATCAGATTTCTTTCCGTACAAGGAACTGCCAATCTGAATCATAGACACTTGAGTCCATACTGCAGTGATAAGCAAGAACGTGATGAGAACACTCATCAAGTCGATCACGGGCACGAGATTCAACTCGATATTCCGCTCTCTGCCTCCTGAACCACCACTATCTATGTGCGCCATACTCGCCTCTGTTCTCTAAAGCTTAGTCTCTGATTTTTTCGCGGTTAGCTACTACTAGATTCAAAAGAGTCATGCTTGTTTCAACAACTTCGTTTTCAGTTTTTTGAATGCGATGTTGGAACAAACCGTAAGCGATAATACAAGTAATCGCGACACCAAGACCGAAAGCAGTACAATTCAAGGCATGCGAGATACCTTTAGAAAGCTCTAGTGCTTTTGTTGCTGGGTCCGCGGCTGCAACCGCGCGGAATGAACCGATCATACCGATGATCGTACCAAGAAGACCGGCAAGAACCGCGATGTTACCGAATACGGCTAGGAAAGAAACCCAACCTTCAACTTTCGGCATTTCTCTCATGACTGCTGCATCCATTGCCACTTGAATTTCTTCGTCTGGGCGTTTGTTCATCGCTTGAACCAAACCTGCTTTCACAGTGTTCGTCAAAGGAGCTGGGCGCGCATCACAGAAGCTCACTGCTTGACGAAGATCGCCAGCAACAACCATACGGAAGATTTGATCTGTGAATTCTTTTTTATCTACTGAAAGGTTTTTCAGTTTCATCAATCTGTCGACGATCACGATAATCGCAAGAATAGCGATAACCGCTATGATGTACATGACGAAACCGCCCTCAGCGAACGCACGCTGGATGAAGTTCATGTTGTCTGCTGTTACTGTTGGGTTCATGGTATCTCCTTAAAACTTTCTATTCTTAAAAACTAATTCTGTTGATTGAAAACAAATGGGTACGCCTTCACCTCGGCCACAAGACCTGGAGGAGGCTCTGGGAACGTCCAACTTGCCAAACGATCGCGAATACAATTCTCAACCGTTGGATTGTTCAAAGACGAACTCTTCACGCTGACGTTACGAGCTTGTCCTTTTTCGATGATTTCCCATCCCAATACGATCTTACCTTCAAGCTTGCGACCTTTTTCCAAAGTATTAAGTGCTCTTTCGTAGCAGCTTTTTACTTCGTGAAGTTTCGCTTTAATCACGCGACGGATCGCTTCCTTATCGATTGTGGCATCGAATGATTCTTCCATACCGCCACCCGCGATTGCGACTGTCGATTTCGAACCGAAACCATCCGCAGCACCGTAAGCAGATTGACCTGACCCACGACCTTTTGTACCGATACCAGCGATACCTTGTGTCGCCGTACCTTTACCACCTGCGCCTGAGTCTTTAAATTTAGAACCCAAGTCATCGCCTGCACGGTTTTCATTGAAGCCCGAACTTCCGGAAGCTTTATCAGCCATACCAAGAACTTCGCCGGCGCCAGAGTAAGCTTTGTCGATATTCGCGCGACTGCCACCGCCACCAAAGGCACTGAACAATCCCACTTTCGAAAGATCTTTGTTCCCTGACTGTGCATTTGCACCAGCCGTCTCGCCCGTTTTCACTGCGCCACCTTGACGAGTCGAAGTGAATTTTTTCGTACGATCTTTTGCATTCGGTTTCGGAGCCACTTCATTGGCACGAGCCGCCACTTGCGCTTTCGCTGCTTGCGGAGCTTGTGGGCCTTTACGAGAAGCATCTTTGTTTTGATCCGCAACAACAACTTTCTTCTCTGGTGGAGGAGGAGTTGGCGTCGCCACTGGTGGTGGCGGTGCAGGCGGCTCTTTCGGCGCTGGAGGCGTCGGCGTCGGAGTTGGCGTAGGTGTCTTATTGAAAATAACCTGCGCAATTCTTTGCACGTCTTCCTGTTTATTTTCCTGCCAATCTTTTGGAATTGTCGCAGAAATATAAAGAGCCAACAACGCAACCATTACAATCGACATCACCAAGCCTGTTAACTCAGACCCTGACAACATCATCGGTGGAAGCATCGGTACGACTGGAGCAGACGGCACGTAGCGGATATACAATGACAAATATCCACCAGGCAAAGTCACGACCAGCATTTCATTTTGATCGACACGAACCGTGTATCCCTGGCCACCGCGCGAAGCTTTCCCCGCGCGAGTCAAATCTTCAACCGGTTGCAAACCTGCCGAAGAGACCATTTCAACATTCATGTCGCCAGAAGTATTAACTCGCAAACCTGCGCTCAAATCGATAATTGAAAAACCTTTTGGTGCTAAACCATCAGGAAGTGCAATAGAACGATCTTCACCTACGTTTACTTTTACAGGTTTGTTGCCTTTAAAGTGGTAAGTGTTAATGATGCGCTCTTTCCAAGCGACGATCACTTGTACAACATTGCCTTTTGTCGGCTTCAAATAAGTTTTCAAATCCTGCACTTCGCTTGGAGGTGCAAAAGTTTTTCTAGATTTCGTTTTCTTAAAGCTCACTTTTCCTGATTTAATCTCGGGACGAGCCGGAGAATTCGGAATAGCAGCTTTGTCTTCAATCTTCGGTGTTTCCGTTGGGATTGAAGGAGTCACCTTAATCTCTTCTGTTTTTACAACAGCAGCTGGCGGCATGTTAGGTTCTGCCTTGGCAACTGGTGCGACAGGAACAACAGATACTGGTGCTGGAGTCGGAGCTTCAGGAGTTGCACCCGGAGCCGCCTTCGGTTTTGGTACTCCAACGAAGAATGAAATTTTAAATGGACCGATTGTCAGCTCATCACCAGATGAAATGCTTTCATCAAGAACAGCGTTGCCGTTTTTGAAAGTACCTGATTGAGAACCCAGATCGCAGATATAGTAACCGCTATCACGACGTTCAATCATACAGTGAATTGGTGAAACCTGATCGGAATCAAGATCCACATTCACGTCAGCATTATGCCCGATCACGATTTGATCTTGATCGAACTGCTTAACACCTACGAGCTGATTGTTTTTGAAAATTCTAAATATTAATGGCGATCTCAATTACCACCCCGAACCCGCTGTACATCTTCTGCTGATCTTCTCATCTCGGGTAAAAAGTTTTCTCTAAGCTTAATCAAACGTTTGTAGTTGAAGTTCTTTTTCTGGAACAAATAAAAAAGTTCTGGCTTCTGCGTAGAACCTTCGACCAATTCGTCCTCGAAGTTCAACTGGGCACGACGCTCTTTGCGAACCGTGCTTGTCGTCGTTTTTGTACCAAGTGTTGTGCTGGTAGTTGTTTGAGTCAGCATGGGTTCATTTTGGGCAAAGCCAAACTCGCAGACAAAACTGACCGCTAACAAGACTCCCATGAACTTTAAACTTTGCAACATAGTCTCTACCTGACCCTTCGTTCTATTTTAAACCAGCTTTCGCCTTATTTTCCAAAGCAATAATTTTATTGCGAGTATCTGCAGGCCCACCTACAAACTTTAGTCTGTTAATGACCTCTAAGCCCTCTTGGAATTTTCCCATGCGATCCACCAACAGCACCGCATAGTTGTACATCGCTTCTTTATTATTTGAGTTGTCCTTCAAAATGTTTTTGTAAAGCTCTTCTGCTTTGTCCAACTTCGAAGTGGCACTCAATGCAATCGCATAATTGTTCAACACGCGAGGATCGCGAACGCCTTTTCTGTAGGCGATTTCAAGAACAACAGATGCTTTGTTGTAGTCTTTTTCTTGCACGTAAACGGCACCCAAGTTTGCTGCCGCAACCGGGTCATCGTTATTGATTTCCAAAGCTTTACGGAAGGACTTTACGGCCTCTCTGCGTTCGTTCTGCGCAAGTTGAACTATACCAAGGTTTGAGTACAGCTCTGCCATCTTCGGACTTGCTGCGATGGCCTTGTTCAAAAGAAAGCGTGACAGTTCAAAGCGACCTTTTTTGTAGTGATACATTGAAAGCGCATTCAATGCTTTCACGTCATTCGATGACTGCGTAAGAATCGCTGTCGCCGTTTGATAGATTCTTTCGTCACTTTGCGCTTTGATCGCATCATTTAAAGCCGCGTACTGCGAAGGCACAACCGGTGCTTTCGGTTTTTCTGGTTCAGGTTCGCTGACCGTTGGCGTTGGTTCTTCTTTTTGAACCGTCGGTGCCTCGGTCACTCTTGTTTCTTCAGCCATAGAATCGGTTTTCGATTCTTTCTTTGTCGAAGAAGAACACGCTGCTAGAAAAACTAATGCTGTAAGAATTAAACTCTTCTTCATCATTACTGACCTATCCAGTTCACAAGACGAATATCAGAACCGATCTCGCCACCGTTGTAGTAAGTTTTAGGATCAATTCTATTCATGTACTCATACGCTTGACGGTAAGAATCGTTATACACTTCCAATTCCCAACCGCGCTCTACTGCAAGCTTGAATGAATCTTTCGCTTTGGCATTGAACGGTTCTGCGAACTTTTCAACACCCGCTTTATATTGTTTTGTTTCTTCCGCGTTCAAGCCCGGAGGAAGTGGCGCATTCAAGATCGCTGACGCCATGTTTTGATTTGCATCTCCCAAGACCGTCAATGCGCTTACGATTTCTTCAGCACTGTCGAATTTGATCACTTCCGCAAGCTCACCCGTTAGTTTGGTTAACAATGAAACTTTTTTGTCAGCCGCAGCTTTTTGTTTTGCTGGATCGCGAGGGAACGTGATGGCTTTCATCTCTGCGTAAGTTGCCATGGCATCATCCAACTTGATCTTTGCTGCGTAAGCCGCACCAGGACCTTTTTTGTTCGGAGCCAAACGACGCTGGATAGCCAAAGTCTTTTGTTTCCATTCATTAGATTTCGTCACAGCTCTTTGTTTGCCATAAAGTTCACTGACCCAGTAAGCAGCTTCGACCACTTTTTCTGGGCTCTTACCGCCACCTTCAACATATTCTGTATAGCGTGCGATGGCGGCACCGTTTTGACCAGCTTTGCGGTGAATTTGCGCCATGCTGAAAGTCGCTTCGATGTTATCAGCATGTTTCTTATTCATTTTCGTAAATTCAGTGTAAGCGCGAATCGCTTCATCCGATTTACCTAGAGCTTCATAAAGAACCGCGGCATTAAACATCAAGTTTGCAGCCAACGGATCATTTGGATTTTCTTGAGCAGCTTGTTTGTACAATTTTGCCGCTTCTTCAAACTGCGCCGAATCTTGATATTGTTTTGCCAACAAACGACGTGCTTTCGATTTGATTTTATCAGCAGCTGGATCTTTCGAAGCCAACACACCTTGATAAGATGCAATCGCTGGAGCCGTCATGCCCGCACGTTCATAGTTCACACCGGCATTGAACAACGCTGTCGTTGCTAAAGTCGATTTCGGGTTTTGTTTCGCGAAAGCATCGAATACTTGCGCTGACTCGCCATATTTCTTTTCAACTTCCAAATCCTGACCACGCTTGAACGATGCTTTTTCAAGAACGCCGCGGATATCTGAACCCGCTTTTGAAGACGCGATCGATGGCACGGCCAAAAGCTCTGTGCCCGTCTTTTCAAGACCGACGTAGTCTTTTTTCAAGTTGTAAATATCAAGAAGCAAGTTCGCAGAATATTCAGCATATTTTGTATTAGGATTTTGCTGAACGATCTCGCGGAAGTATTTAGTCGCTTCATCAAAGTGGTTGCTTTGATAGTAAAGACGACCGATACGGAATTTGATCTCAACCGCTTTTTCAGAAGTTGGGAATTTTTCAACGTACCATTTGCCTGCCGTGATGAATCTTTCAACTTTCGGTTCTAAAGGAACCGGGTCGACAGAATTCCCTACACGTTTTTGCATCTCTTGATCTGAAGGGATGCTGCGCTCTACTGCCAAGATCAAGTTCTGCGCGGCTTTGCTATAGAATTTGTTTTGTTGAGCATTATCAACAACCCATTTGTACTGCATCGCTGCTTCGTCGTACTTTTGCATATCGTACAACAACTCACCATAATAGAAGTGCATGTCGCCAACAGCCGCAGAATCTGGGAATTCTTTAATATAAAGTTGATAGCCTTCGTTCGCTTGCGCTTGCGAATAGGGCGCACGGGAATTCTGTGCCGTTTGATGCTGTTGCAATACGTAGTTTCTTAGCGTCGTTTCGCGAAGTTTGTACGAATTATCTGTCAGCTCTTTATTGTTCTTATTGGCCGCATACCATGCACCGGAAGTGTCATAGTCTTTAACCCAGCCATACAATTCATCTTTAAAACGAGTATTGTTCTTACCGTAGTAATAGTTTTGTACGATCTGATATTGATATTCGAAAGCTTTAGGCGAAGTCGGATTTTGCGAAATCAAAAGTTTAAAGACGTCACGAGACGCGTCTTTATTACCGCGATCGGCATATTGATACGCCAGTTTCTCGAGGTACGAATTGATATTGTCGTTACCGATTAGGCTCTTAAAGTACGAAGCAGCTTTAGCAGGATCACCGCCTTCAGCATAGAACACCACGATATCACGAAGGGCTTCCCCTTCAAGACGCGTACGGTTCACCACTTTTCCACCAGCGACATTTTCACCCGTTTCCGCACGTCCCGATTTAATGATGTATTCAAGATAACTCATACCTTGATTCACACGGTCCAAACGGAACAAACACCATGCGCCTTTATACAACGCAAATGTGTGTAAGCGATGTCTCTTATCTTTAATTAAGAAAGAGTACTCTTTATAAGCTTGTGACCATCTTTCGTTTTCGAAATAGTACTCTGCCAATGCAAAGTGCGCTTCACCAACGAACGGAGAATTTGGATAACGTTTTGTCAGTTCTTCGTAATAGTGCGCACCCTTTTGGACTTCACCCAATTCGAAGTAGTTGTAACCCAAGAAGAACAACGCTTGGCTCATCTTCTCGTCACGAGGGAAATCACGTTGGAACCACTCGTACAACTGCACTGCTTTTTTATTGTATTCACGAGCTTCCACTGTATTCAAAACCGGCTTCTTTTTGATTTTACCAGCTTGGAATGCGCGAAGCTTTGCATCGTATTCGTCTTGCTTACGGCCGTCGATCAAGCTTGCTTTTTCAACGTAAAGCTCTGCCAAACGCAGCCATAACTCACCACGATTTGGAGACGATTTAAATTTTTGCGTTAATTTGTACAACTCTTGAATCTGTTGATCCAAGATGCGTTCGTACTTCACTTTATCACTGCCACCCGTGTCGCGAGTCATGATGTCTGACGAACGCGGAGGTTTCACTGACTCAAGATTTACAGAAGCTGCGGGTTGCTGAAAACCAAGGCTTGCAGAAGGAAGCGAAGTGTCTGTTTTAGACATCTGCGTTTGCCCACCGCCACGGCTGCTTTGGTTTGCTTGAGACAACAGTTCACCGACTGTCTTTTTCTTCGCATGAGCCATCGGGCCCATAAAAAGCACAGAAAGAATACTTGGAGCTAGAAGTAGATGCCTGTTGAATTTCATAATTACTCGCAACTTTGTTTCCCAAGATAGTGATAGTTACCAACTTCATCCAACCAGTATTCGCCTTGGAATGGATAATACTGATAACCATTTTGGATATAGAACTGACGATCTACATTTTCGTCGATCTGTCCTGTTCCGATATCTTTACCAGCAATTTTCTTCTTAATGCTTTCCTTACGACCATTGATCATTTCGTAACGGATGAAGCCCGCTTGTTCGTACAAATCACGAAGTTCTACACGCATGTTCAACAAATGCGCTTTGACCATATCGCCGATTGCGATTTTCGTGTTCTTGCTACGATTTGCGATAATCTTTAAAGAGTACTGACCCAGCGCTGACGCTTTAAATGCGTAATTCGCATCAACACGTGCTTTCTCAGACGCTAGTTTTTCCAGGTAATGCATCGAACGCTTCACATCACCTTGATCCAAAACATTTTTAAGAACGATGTAAGGCAAACGCAAAGTCGCCGTCTTATCCGTATTTTTCATCAGATAAGCTTTTTCCACTTCTGCGTAAAACATCATTGGATCTTTTGTTGAACTCAAGAAGTCGCCAATCTTCGTGCGCACTGGTCCGTATGTTTTTTCAAACAAACTAAGGACCTTTTCCATCTCATCGTACTTACAGATGTAGAGGTAAACGATAGAGCGCAGAAGTAAACTCTCCGGCATATAAAAGTCTTCATAATACGCCGAGTGGAGAGTTTGGAAATTACTTAGTGCAGAACGGAAACGAGCCGCGCGAAGCATTGCCCATGATTGTTCAAAAACCGCATCATGCCACATCACTGTGTCGCGAGGGATCTGCGAATAAGCTTCGATGGAAGCTTCCCAATCTTGTTTTTGATAAAGTGCACGGGCCAAAGCCAATTGCGCTTCAACTCTGTTCACGTCAGTAACAGGAGCTCTTCCGCGTGCTGCCAACATTTTTTGATATGTGCCAACTGCGATTTGCGGTTGATTTGCTTCAAGCTCTGACAAACCTTTGTTGTAAAGAGCTTGGAAGTAATAGCTGCTGCCCGGGCCCACGTTATTGAACAACTGTTGAGCTTTAGGATATTCGCGGTTACGCAATTTGATCTCACCCAAACGGTAATAGATCATGTCTTTCAAATTCGGCGGAATATCGTTCACATCCACACGTGAAATCGCGTAATTCAAAATCGTGTCATCACCCAACGTATCGGCAACGATAGAAAGTTTTTCGATCGCTTGCTTTGAGTACTTGGGATGATTCATGCGAATCACATCGACGAATTGGAAGGCCGCTGTTTGATTCAGCTTAAGCTCCATCAACATCGTACCCAAAATATACTTAATTTGTGGTCTTTCAGCAGCCAATTCAGGACGACGAGCTAACGAAAACAATTGGTTCGCCGCTGCTTCATATTGGCCACTTTGTGCGGCACGAAGTGCATTGCTCAATTGATACTTCAATTGGCTTTCACGCGAGTTACCCTGAAACGCTGAAGAAGACGATGCTTTCTTCGGAGCTTGCTTTAATGATTTTTTCCCTGGTTGCGCTTCCGCTACCAAAGGCAAAGCCATGCTTGTCGCAACTAGGAATGGTAATAGTTTTCTCATCGGTAACTAGCCTCCGGGAAGAACCAGCTCATACCCACAGTAAGGAACAGGTTATTAAATGAATTCGTTTCTTTAACATTGTTTTGGTCGACAACACTGGCATTAAAGAAGTTCCAGCTAAAGTCCCAACGAAGAGCCACTGATTTCGTCAACGCGAAGATTTGTCCCGTCGCCAAGTGCACAGTGCCTGAATTTTCGTTCGTTGAAGTTTGAGTCGTGCCGTAACCCGCAGAGAAATACATATCGAACGGCAAGATTCTTTCGTTGAACCAAGTCATTTTACCGTAGATCGGTACGTACATCACATCAACACCGATGTAAGATTTTGGATACGCCAAACTTTCAGTCTTCACGTTATTGTTATCTTGAAGCTCTTTAGTCGACTGACGTTCTGAAGTCGTTAAACCAAAGTAATTCAACTCAAGACCCCACGTTTCGTTCAAGAAGTAAGCGGCTTTCGCGACGCCCCCGAACGTGTTGAAGAATGGATCGTTCGTAACAGTCGTGATACCACCAAACAATTGGAAGCGACCTGTTTTTGGCAGATAACGTTTTTGTACGATCGAAATCTCTTTAAACGGCGCGAGCGTGCCAAGACCTTTGAAGTCCGTCAAAGTATTATCTTTAGCGCTGTCTTCTTGATTGTATGAAGGTGCCGCCGTTGCAGGCTCCGCAGGTTTACCTGGAGCCGACTTATCAAGCTCCAACTCAATTACATCAAGATCGTCGCCTTCTGCTTTTTGTGCTTGCGCCTTTGCGATTCCTGGAACCGCAAAACTGATAAGGAGCAAAGCTGTCAGTAGATTCTTGTTCAACATCTTTTAACCCCTCTTAAAACAAGTAAGACAACCCAGCATCCAGGGTTGTTGTGAAAGTCAGACGATCTTCAAAATCACCGTAAGCCGGTACTGGATCTGAAGGCTTCAAACCATTTTTTAAGAATGGGATCGGCGCTTGGTTCGCATACAAGCGAAGGTCAAAACGCAAAGCCCATTGTTTTGTGAAATAAAATTTTTGGCCCAAGCCCACTGAAACACCTGGATATGATTTGTGCTCATACTGAATCATGCCCGCTGCTGCTGAACCATAAAGAATCGTGTTGAACACAACCGATTTCGTTAAACTCATTTTTCCGTAAAACGCCTTGATGTTGTAATCAAGGAACACTGAATTCGTCGGTTGTGGAGCACGGCTGAAATCCAAGTTGTATTGGCTATCTAATTGCTCTGCGTACTTTGAAAGACCCGAAAAGTTTTTCGCGTACATCAAACCAAGTGCGTGATCTTCATTGAAGTTATAATAAAGCGCCACACCCAGTTTGCTGACGTTCGCAATAGGTTCTGTCATCGCATAACTATAAAATACGTCTGCGTCCCAACGTTTTGCCGTCATCACGTTACGATTTTTAACGCTGACTGCTTTATCAAATACTGGAAGTACAGATTCCGTTGCCAACTCTTCTTGAGGAAGCTCTACGACTTCTGCTGCAAATGCCGTCTTATGTAATAGGAAGGCGCACACAATAACGATCACTGCTTTAAATGCATTCTTGAGCATGAATTACCTACCCGCAAAGGCCCCATGTTTATAAATGTAATCACAAACTTCTCGAACTGCCCCGCAACCACCAGGTCTGCGAGTCACATAATCCGCGATTTCTAAAACTTCATCGACAGCTTCAGGAACAGTGGCCCCAAAGGCCGCTTCTTGAATCATTGGAATATCGAAAATGTCATCGCCGATGTAAGCCATCTCATGCGGCGCAATTCCTGATTCTTTTTGGAGTTGAAGGAATGAAGGCCCTTTATCAAGTGCCCCTTCATAGAAGTAATGAATACCAAGAGATTTCACTCTGGCACGAATGTCTTCAGCCTTACTGCCAGTAATAACCGCAGTCTTATATCCAGAGTCGATAAGACGTTTGATCCCTACACCATCACGGATAGAGAAAAACCTGCGCCACTCTTTGCCATCGAACCATAGGCGAGTGTCAGTTAAAACGCCGTCCACATCGAGGACCAACATCTTGATATTTTTCAATTTTGATATTTCTATTCCCACTAAATCATTGTGGAAAATTATAGGCAATGGGGCAAGCGCCCCATCTGGATACAGGACTTAAGGTCAACAAGACCTAAGTCGTGCGAGGTCGACGAGCTTGGCGTTTTTTCCACCAAATATAGAAACCAGTGAAGTAAAAAAATGCGGGCAAAATTCCCGAAGCAAAGATCAAAAACTTACCGAACCAATCCCAAAAATCACCTGCATGAAGATCATGATTGATCGCGCGAGCATTGATTTCTTTCTTTTTAGGACTGTCTGGAACGATCTCAGATGAGTTCGCATCGATTTTAACTGCGACTTCGCGTCCCTCTTCCACTCCACGGAAATTCAACATCCCACTGCGTGGATCAATACGTAAAGATGCCGGTCGAAGTTGCATCTGCTTTTCTTGGAGCACCTTTTCGATCTTCGCAAAGTCAAAAACAACTGGACCTTTTTGTTCTCCGCCACGTCGCTCGAAACCGCCTTTTTCTTTTTTAGAAAAGGTAAACCAATCGGAACGTGACAGATAAACGCCGGTAACTGTGACAAGTAACATCAGAATCAAAGTATAAAAACCAGTGAAACGATGCCATTCAAAGTTGTATTGAAAGAAATTTTTCGTTCTTTTCCAGCTTAGCGCCTTTTTAAAATTCAAATTTTTTGGCCACCACAAGTACAAACCTGTCAGCAACAACAACGTCATGATAATTCCGCACACCGCCATGATCGTGTGACCAAGTGGTCCCATGAATAAATCGTGATGGAAACGGAACATGAAACCCGTCAAAGTTTCGGTGAAAATCTCTTGCCCTTTGAATTCATTATTTACCGGATCAACGAATGCCGTCACAAAGCGACGTGGTTGACCTTCAGTCGGCAAATTGAAACCGATTACGGCATTCGCGCGTGGATCTTCAGGAATAGAAATACGCATCGGTGGTTTATCAGTGCCAACGCCCTTTTGAGCTGAAGCAATCAATGCCGATAGCGAAAATGAATTTGAACTCGTGACAGATTTGCGAAGAGCGGGATTAAGCCATTCATCAATTTTATCGTCATAAACTAAATAACTGCCGCTTAACCCTAGAAGAACAAAATAAAGACCCGCAGTTAAACCGAACCAACGATGCAAGAAAAGGAACAAAGATTTCATCATGCGTTTTCATAGAATTCTCTAGAACAAAAGGCAAACTTCCAGAGTGAAAAGCATGATTTGAAAAAGAAATGATAAGGCTATTTCGACGACCTAACTTTTAATTCCGCTTCTAATTTGGAAACTCGCTTTTCAAGTTCGTCTATTCTCTTTTGTGAAGCTTCATCGACAGTTGAACCACCTAACATCGAAGCACCAAGTTCCATGCGCTGTAAGTTCAAAGCTTGTAGATGATCGACGTCCTCTTGATTCACGTTCCCGGTTGTCGCGTATTGTTTTCTTAGACGAACATCTTGATCGTGAATTTCACGACTGACTTGCGCCATCTTATGAAGATTTTGATAGCTACCCTTTAATCTCTTTAAGTTTGGTGGGAATTCGCCAGTCATAACCGAATACATAATCACAAACAAAACAATAGAGACGATCAAACTGGTCAAAACAGAATTAATAATCTTGCCGAGAGTTTCCAAAAGTCTACCTTCTGTAAATTTGGTCTTGGTCCTGAAGAATTCTCATCTTATCATTGAGCAAACTTTAAGAAAAGGCTTCCCAATGAAATGGCTTCTTTTTGCGACAGTTTCAGTACTAACGTTCTCTGCAATGGCAGAAGAAACACTCAAAGTCCCGGTTGAAGAAGGCTTCGCGCCATTTAAAATGGAAGAACAACCTGAAGAGTACAAACCGAAAAAACAAAAACAAGTCATGCATATCAGCTGCCAAGACGCCAGCGGCCGCGAAATCAAAAAATCGGATCCCGCTTACCAAACATGTTTACAGAAGGCCCACGATCAGTTGAATAAAGACGGCCACAAAGTAAACTTCGGTTTCGGCGACGAGGACTAAATTTTATGTCACGCAAAATCCTGCTAACAGGATTTAAACCTTTCAACAAAGAACCAATTAATCCGGCAGAGATTCTAACAACGAATCTTGCAGGCAAGTTCGCAAACGTAACACCCTTAGTTTTACCAGTAAGCTACGAAAGATCTTTCGAAGAGTTAAAAAACTTCTGGCACAACGAAGGCCCCTTCGACGCACTCTTAATGTTAGGCCAAGCCGGAGGCAGACAAGCAGTGTGCCTAGAAAGAGTCGCCCTCAACTGGAGCGAAACCTCCCTCCCCGACGAAGACGGAAACAAACTAGCTCCACAAAAACTCATCGAAGAAGCGCCAACGTCCTACATCAGCGATTTCTTCAATCAAGACTGGATCACCGACCTCAACAAAATCGGCCCAACAACAACAAGCTTCAGCGCAGGAACCTACGTGTGCAACTCATTATATTTTAAATCACTACACCACATCACTCAGGCAAAAATCCCAACCCTGTTCGTCCACGTCCCCTACTTGCCAGAACAGGTCCAAGAAAAACCAAACACAGCCTCGATGAAACTAGAAACCCAACAAAACATCATTGAAAAACTCATCACACTGATCACTGAATTAAAAACTTAATCAGCCAACTTTAAAAAATTAATCTGAAACAATTCAAGCGAATCCAATCATCACTTCAATGATTGGATTTTTTTATTCTTCTTTCGAAGCACAATTTGCCGAGGCTTTGCATTTTAGCTTTTGCGTATGAGGCCTTCGCGGGGCCTGGATGGCCCTCGACGCCTTTGGCGTCGAAGCGACGAGGCAGGATGCCGTGCCGAAGCAGCAAAAGCTAAAATGCAAAGCCTCGGCAAATCCCCGCACTCTCAAAGAAAGAAGAATAAAAAAAGCCCCACTTCGTTGAAAGTGAGGCTTAGGAGGGATGGGAACTTTGGGTTGGGACTTAATTATTTAGAAAGTTGCGCTTGAAGAAGTTTGTAACCTTTCAAGTATGCAGCGTATTCGTTTGCGATCGTTGTTGTTTTGTTTGATTCGCGCAAGTTTTCAACTTTGCATGAACCAGATTTCAACAAGTTCACAAGAGGGATACGTTCACATGTGAATTTCGCCTTACAGTTTTTGAAGTCACATTGAAGTGATTTGCCACCGTATGGATCGTATTCCATGTTGCCAGTTTTAACAGCGTTCTCAAGAGCCGCACGGCACTCAGTACGTTTGTTAGCTGGGCACAAGAAATCAAGAACTACGTCTTTATAATCTTCGATTGAAGAGTTATCTCTCAATGGTTTGATTGAGACGTAAGACAATGCCGCGCGAGCCATTGCTGTGAAACATCTGTCAGAAGTGATGTTCGAACCAGCACAGATCCATTTATAGAATCCAAGACCGCCTTCAGTGAACTCACCCCAGAAACCGTGGTAAGCGAAGTTGTCTGGCATTAGACGAGAACACGCGCCAGTGTAGCAACCGATGTTTTTCTCGTAACCGATTTTGTTGATTTTGACTTTGCTTGCATCTTTAGGTGCACGGCCGTCGTCATTGAAGAAGCCTTTACCTTCATAGATGTATTGGAAGTCAGTACCTGTGAATGAACCAGCTACTGGGATACCCCATTGTTTAGAGAATACACCAGCCAAGAATTGACCGCTGTTGCAACCATGAAGGAATGCATAAGCGTCAGAAGTAAAGTTCTTCGCAAGTTTGTCGTAACCATCAGCCAAAGGATCAAGACGGTTCAATTTACCATCAAGGATCACGCCGTAGTAAGCAACGCTATGAGAGAATACGTCGAAAGACGCGATCTTAGAGAATTGAGACATTTCGTTAAATACGTCTTTCGACTTAAACGATTTGCCCTTCTCTTCGATGTTATAATAACCGAACTCTTTAAGTTCAGCTGTGTCTTGATCTTTACCCGTCTCGTTCACAGAGATAAGATAAACTTGTTCGTTCGGATAAAGCTCTTGATACTTCTTTGCTTGAGCAGTCGCTGCTTGAGTCAAAGCGTTACCAAGGTCAGTACCGTTACCAACGATAAGGATGTGAGTTCTTGTGTTCACATCAATTGGTTTGTTAGCAGCTGTTGCCGTGATATAGGCAAATGCCGGAGCAGCAGCAAAGAAAGCTAACATAGACGTCAATAAGTGTTTCATTGGACGTTCCTTCTTAAGTAGTTAATAAAAAATTATTGTTGTTGTGAAGCCAAGATCTCGATGATTTGCGCATCAGTTAGATCTTTAGCAGAAGCATCGTTTTGGCGAACGATAGCGATTGATTGCTGAAGAACAGCAGACAATTTACCTTCATCACCAGAAAGAACACGGCTCAACGCCTCTTGGCGGCCCATATCCAAAATCAATTTCTGGCAAGTATAGTCTTCCATTGAACACTCTACTTTAGAGTAAGAAGATGAAGATACGCTCTCAAGCACTTGAGTAGAAACAGATTTGTTAGCTGCAAATGCAGAAGTTGCCGAACCCATAACTAAAGCCAATAGTAATACCTTTTTCACAATAACCTCCTAATGTGTCGCAGAGCCATAAAGCAACGGGTGTGCCGTCTCAGTTTGATCCTATTCAATTTGAGACGCGAAACACTCAAAAGCGACAACAATTGTCGGTCCGTGTGTTGATGAAATAGACGACTTAGATGCTCAAAGCTTCTTAAATGCGTGAATCGAAAAGCAAACTGGGTGCGATCTTTGCTCTGATATCTATATATGAAAGCACTACTGTCTCTATTTATAGTTATGGCGGCTTCGATTTCTTGGGCGAGCGGAAACGTTCAGCCACGTTTTTCCGTTTTTGGAGGAACCAGCAAACAAAGAGATCAAGTGGCAACCGCTTTCTTAGGCGCTTACAATCTTTTACCCCCAATCATGCGCATTCGTTTAGAAGGCCGCGTGAAGTTCCCTGCTTATCAAATTCAACTTGTCGATTTGGATGCTCACGTTGCGGGTGAAGCCAATTCAAAGGGCGTGATTACAATCAATAGCCGAATCCTTGATCGCGATGACCTCGTGACTCGCACGATCGTGCATGAGCTTTCTCACGTCTATGATTTCCTGAAGGTTATTCCTCAGGATATTAAAGATGCGAAGTGGGATTGCCAGATGTCAGAGCAGCATAATCGTGAATACGGTGTGCCCGACGTCTGCCAACTTTATAAGAATACAAAAACGACAGTTTCAACCATGCCTGATTTCTTAGATGCCACTGGTTGGTATCAAGAATTAAACGGCAATGGAATGCGCATGGACGAGACGACATTTGGGTATCGTTCTCCAGATCCATATGAAGCTCGCAGCCCTCAAGAGATGTTCGCCGTGAACATGGAATACTTTCTGACAGACCGTGAGTATCAATGCCGTCGTCCGTCTATATATAGATATCTAGCCAAGCACTTCAACTTTCAACCATTTGGGGAACAAGCCTGCCAAGAGACGTTGTCCTTTGTGGATTCCCAATTCGGCAAAGCTGAAAAAGCAATTCGCTCAATTGATCCAAGTCGCGTTTATCAAATTCATTATCTTCTTGCCGGAGACGGCGATGCCTTGATGAGTTCTTTCGGGCATTCCCTTGCGCGCATTGTTGTGTGTGCTCCTGAAAGAAAAACTGTGGGGCCTGAATGTCTTCAAGACATTCAATCACATATCGTCGTATCATTCCGCGCATTTCTTGATAGCCCACAAATTAGCGGCTGGGGTGGCTTGACGGGTCAGTATCCAAGTCGCCTGTTCTTCGTTCCATTCGTACAAATCATCAGCGAATACAATGTTACACAATTGCGTGATTTAAAAAGCTATCCGTTGTCATTAACTCGCGAAGAAATCAAATCGTTTCTTGAACGAGCCGTGGAAACTCATTGGTCTTATAACAACAGATATTATTTCCTAAGCAACAACTGCGCAGTTGAAATCATGAACTTGCTTAAAGCAGGCTTGGGTCGCGCCGATCTTATGAATGTTCGTACACAAACTCCAAAAGGTGTTTTGCAGGAACTAAAAAATCATAACCTGATCAGCAATGAAGTAGATATGAAGAACCTTCCTGCTGCCAAAGCCGCGGGCTACTATTTCCCATCAAATCAAGCAAACCTAGATCAGGCCTTAAGCATCATCCGTGAACTTTCGGGTCAAAAATATTCTTTGAAGAAATGGTTAAACTTTGAGCCCTCTCAGCGCAGACAACTGTACTTAAGCAGGTCCTTTGCTGAACCACTACAAAAAAGAAAATGGTCAGCAGCCTTCTTGTATCTAGAGCGCTTCATTGAAAAACGTGTGACAGAGTACACATACAATCAATTCCTTCAGGGTGACATCGACGAAAAAACTGCAGCAGGACAACAGAAGAAAAGCTTTGTTGATAGCATCCTTAAAACTCTTTCTTTCGACCAAGAGTTGACAGGCCCTGCCCAAATCGTGAAAGCCGGTTATGGCATCCCGTCACAACAAGAGTTGAATGACGTGCAAGGCTACTTATACCAGATTCAACAAAAGCGTGAGCAAAACCAGTCGCAAATCGATGCGTTGGTTCAGCAGCTGATTAAAATGTTTGGCGCCAACGAAATTACTGACACAAAAGCTAACATTGCCCTCTTCGCTTCCGGCGTTAAACTCTAGCGCCGGGGCTTGCCAAGCGTAAGCCTTCGCATTAGGATTTCTTCAAATGAAAAACCAACATCAAGACGTCGTCATTATTACGACTGGTGGAACGATCGAAAAGACCTACGATGAATTCGATGGTTCTCTTCAGAATCGTGGCACTAGCATTAAGAACCGCATTCTTTCAAAAATGCGCTTGCCGTACACAAACATCCTTGTGCATCCGCTGATGAGCAAAGACTCTTTGTACATGACGGACCAAGACCGCGAAGAAATCGCAGCGACAGTTCAAGCTGAAATGAAGCAAGGTCATCCGATGGTGGTTCTTCACGGAACAGATACGATGAGTGTCAGCGCAGAATACTGCTTCAACAAGCTTCCCCATCCAACGGTGGCCGTCGTGTTCACTGGTGCGATGATTCCAATGGGCTTCGACGATTCCGATGCATCTCAAAACGTAACCGAAGCGTTACTTGCAGCGAAACTTTTGAAACCGGGATTCTATATCTCGTTCCACAACCAAGTGTTCGCTCTACCAAATGTTCGTAAAAATAAAGAAAAAGGAACTTTCGAAAAGTTCTAGTTCAAAGAATACTCGATGGGGATTTCGAGCTTAGCTTGATCTCCCTCAAATCCTGCTGGCAACGGCTTATATCTTTTGATTCCGTTGATTAATTCAGATGCCGCTGAATTCAATCTTTCAAAATGACTTGGGTTCTTCACCATAACGTCTTGAATCGCGCCGTCTTTATTCACAGTAAATTGCACAGTGACTTTGCCAGATTCACGCAAACGTTTCGACAGCGCTGGATAAATCTTGCGTCCTTCGATCAAGACATGCAGCTCGAACAAGTAACGTTCACGAGCCGTCGCTTGGTAACCTTTAGAATGACCAAGCTCCCCGCCTTCATGAGTGCCATCTTTAAAACCGATTTCACCGCGTGCCACTTGATCTTGATTTGAATTCGCTTCAGAAACTTGTTTGTCTTCCTTCTTCGTAGAAGGAATCACGACATCGCCTTTATCCGCCGGCGCAGGTTGCGCTTTCGCACTCTGCACCGAAGTCTTTGCTGGCGAAGACAATCCAATCTCAACAAGCATTGGATCGCCTTTTTTGTAATGACCGTAAGGGATCGCAACCGGCTTCATCGCATACACCGATACCAAGCCGAACACACCTAAGTGCAAAGCCAAAGAAACGATGTATGAAAAGTAAGGGCGGACCATGACCATTAATTAATATCCTTGTGCCTAGAAGAAATAGCTTCCAGAGATACGGAAGTCACGTCCTTCTTCATACAGTGGAATTTCATTCCCATTAATCGCAAAGACCGAGCCTTGCGCCACGTATTTTTTATCAAAGATATTATGGATGGCGAAGCCAATACGAGCATCACCAATTGGCAACCACGTTGCACTGATATCATGGACATCATAGCCAGGTTGTGACGGAGAATTAGCCGGCACATCCGTTAGTTCCATCGCAAACAATGAATTCCAACCCAATGTCACATTGTATTCACTAAAGACTTTTTCAAGGCTTAAGTTAATACGATCGCCGAAGCCACTGCCGATACCAAATGCTGTGTAACCTAAAGGTTCGCTACCGAAACGTGTTTTATTGTGCGCATAAGCGACTTTACCAGTGAATGAACCCGCTGTGTAACCGACACCCACATTCACACCTTGCGAACGAACGTTATCGATATTTGAACGAGTCACCACACCGGTCGTTCTATTAATACCAACGTTGATCGGATTGCTGATGATCGTGTCATAAACAGTCAAATCACTCATGAATGGATTGTTTTTATAGTGAAGAGCCCATTGAGTCGTCTCTGCAACAGAACCTTCAAGACCGCTGACTGGAGTCACCGACGTCACATTGCCTAGCAAGAAAGACTGCGCCGGAGTCGCGCCTTTGAAAGCTTGGCTCCAAGACAAATCAGTCGCCCAGTTGCCATTGATATTGTAAGTCAGCATTACGTTCGGGCTTAGGTGATTATTACGAATCTTGCTGTCATCTGCTTGAGTCAGATTGTAATCATCCCAACGTGCTCCAACTGATCCCAACCAATTAGGAGTGAGCACTTGATCAAACTGCGCATACAAACCGTAAATGTTACCTTCTTCGTCGGCGGTGCCTTTCGAATTCGTACCTTTAGATTTATCAACGTTGTAGTCGGTACCCACCGTTAACTTGCTATCGCCCATTTTAAAAGTATTACGAACATCACCACCGTAACTATCCCAGTGACCATCCGATGTTCCTGCTGTTTGATCGTAAGCAATCGTATTGCTAGATGTGTACGCCTCAGCTTTCAAATTCAACAAAGAATTTTCAGGAGCGATATCATAGGCCAACGTATTTGTGATGGTTCTGAATTTTTGATCGGCAATGGCATTACCACCCGCAGAACCATAGTTTGAACGAATGTATCTTGTCCCATTATCTTCACGTTGCGTGCGCGACAAACTGACCTTTTGATCTGAAGTTGGACGCCAAGTTAATTTACCAAGCACACTCCATGGCTCTCCGCCCGTCAGCGGAACCTTATCGCCACCCCCGTCAGTGTAGTCATTGAATTTTGAAGATGTTCCGTATAACAAGAAGCTAGTATTTGTTGTTGGACGAGCATAAACAGCTAAAGAACCTTTTTTCTCGTCAGCGTTTGTGCCGTATTCACCTTTAATCATCGCACCAGCAACGCGACCTGGAGCCAAAAGATCTTCTGCATCTTTCGTTTCAAAGCGCATTGTGCCGCCTAAAGCACCAGGACCCGCCAACGCATTCCCCGTTCCTGCATCGACATCTACACGTTTCATCATCTCTGGATCAATGTTCAAACGACCTTGGTGATAGAACATGTTTTGACTTTGGCGTGCACCATCAACAGTGATGTTCAAGTTTTGATCTTCCAAACCACGCACATAAACTTTTTGTGCTGTATTGTTCAAACCACCCACTGTGACATCAGGAGTATTTTTAAGAACTTCTTTTAAGTTTGTTGCTTGTTTTTGTTCGATCTCTGTCGCATCGACTTTTTCAGTATCTTTCCATTCGTCATCTTGCACACGAACAGTATCCATCTTGATGTTGTCTTGTGCTTGCGCGCGAATACTAACTGCGCTGAATGCTAAAGTTAACAATAGTAATGAGTAAGGCTTAGTAATTAGAATGTTCTGAATTTTCATAGGACGCTTCTATGAAAAAAACGTCCTCAACGCAATTCTTCGAGGGAAAACGGAACAAGATGATTAAGAGTTGAGATGCAATTGAAAAGTAAAAGATAACCGAGCTTCATTCTAGAAAATAATTTCGCAGAGAAAAAAGCTCGGCTTGCTTACTCCGGCGGAGCCGGAGTGTAGACCAGCCTAGCGAAGCTTCGCGCGCAACAAATCTTGTACGTGCAAGATACCCACTGGTTTTTTTGTTTGAACATTGTCTTTATCAAGAACGAACAACATGTTGATTTGGAATTGCTCCATGATGAACAAAGCTTTTTCCGCCAATTCATTCACATCAATCGTGCGTGGATTTGCAGTCATCAAATCTTTTGCAGTTCCAGTCAATGGATCCGTGCTCTTTTCAAGACGACGACGAATTTGACCGTCGGTAATCACACCAACCAAATCACCTTTTTCATCGACAACACCTGCTGCACCACGAACATCTTTATGAGTCATGATCGAGAACACTTCGCGCAATGGCGCTTCCAAGCCCACTGTCGGTAAAGCATCTCCGCCGTGCATAACATCGCGCACGCGAGTCAACAAACGGTAACCAAGACTGCCACCTGGATGGAACTCTGCGAAGTCTTCAGTTGTAAAACCTTTTTCAGACATCACAGCCATTGCAACGGCATCGCCCAAAGCTAACGTTGCTGTACTGCTTGCGGTTGGTGCTAATCCCAACGGACAAGCTTCTTCAGAAACGTGGACGTTCAAAACAACTTGCGATGCTTTCGCTAACGATGAATTCACATTCCCCGTGATGCCAATCAAAGGCATACCTTTACGAGCAACAAAACGCAAAATTCCTGCGAACTCTGGCACTTCACCGCCATAGGAAATAGCGATAACGACGTCATCATTTTCAACGACACCCAAATCACCGTGTGAACTTTCTGCCGGATGCAAGAACACCGCAGGCGTTCCCGTTGAAGAAAACGTGCTCGCCAATTTACGAGCGATCTGACCGGACTTACCCATGCCAGTCAAAATCAGTTTGCCTTTACAAGCCGTGATTGTTTTCACCGCTTGTTCGAATTCAGCACCAATTCTGCCTTTCAAAGCTAGAATTGCCTGCGCTTCGACGTCTAATACTCGCAAACCTTGTTGAATTACTTTCGACATACGTTCACCTATTTATTCTTCAAACTTGCTTTTACAAAATGCACGAACAATGGATGTGGTGCCAATGGTTTTGATTTAAATTCCGGATGGAATTGCACACCTACAAACCATGGATGATCAGGAAGTTCGATGATCTCGACAAGATCACGCTCACGACAAATACCTGACGCCACCATACCGTTCTTTTCAAACAATGCTTTATATTTATTATTGAATTCAAAACGATGACGATGACGTTCCATGATGTTTGTTTGCTTATACACGGAATAAGCCGTTGTACCTTGTGCCAGCGCACATGGGAACGCACCCAAACGCATTGTACCGCCTTTATTCACGATACCACGTTGTTCAACCATCGAATCGATCACGAAATTGCCATTGCGTTTATTTTCCGCATGGAATTCGCGACTTGTACTGTCTTTGATTCCGCACACGTTACGAGCGAACTCAATCGCCGCCAATTGCATACCGAAGCAAATACCAAAGAATGGAACTTGTTTTTCACGCGCATATTTAATCGCTGTGATTTTACCTTCTACACCACGCGTACCGAAGCCACCTGGAACCAAGATACCGTGAACTTTACCAAGCAATTGGTTGACCGTCTTATCAGTCACTTTTTCTGAATCGACATAGATAATTTCCAAGTTGGCGTTATTCGCAACACCACCATGAACCAAAGCCTCATGCAAAGACTTGTAGGCTTCTTTCAATTCAACGTACTTACCAACCACACCGATTTTCACAGTGTGCGCTGGATGAGTCAGAACCTTCACAAGATTCTGCCAGCCTTTTAAATTCGGCTTCGTACCACCTGTGATACCAAGACGCTCAACAATCAATTGATCAAAGTTTTCATGATTCAATTTCATTGGCACTTCATAAATAAAGCGACTGTCTTGAGCCGCGATAACATTTTCTGGCTTCACAGAACAGAACAACGCAATCTTGCCCTTCAAATTGTCATCGATATGCTTTTCGCTTCTGCACACCAAGAAATCTGGCTGCAAGCCGATCATACGCAATTCTTTAACCGAGTGCTGAGTTGGCTTCGATTTCAATTCACCGGCTGCTGCGATGTAAGGAACATATGTCACATGCACCAAAACCGAGTTTTCCATGCCTACATCAATGCGCATTTGGCGAATAGCTTCAAGGAACGGTTGTGATTCGATATCACCCACAGTTCCACCGATTTCAACCAAGACAACTTCACTGCCTTGAGCCGCTTCATAAATACGCGCTTTGATTTCTTCAGTGATGTGCGGAATAACTTGCACAGTTCCACCTAAGTAATCGCCACGTCTTTCACGCGCAAGAACTGTGTCATAAATTTGACCAGTCGAAACAGAGTTTGAACGGCTCATTGTCGCTGAAGTGAAGCGCTCATAGTGACCCAAATCCAAATCTGTTTCAGCACCATCTTCCGTCACATAAACTTCACCGTGCTGAAATGGTGACATCGTGCCCGGATCCACATTCAAATACGGATCGAACTTCATGATTGTGACACGATGACCGCGGGCTTCGAGCAATGCTCCAAGACTTGCGGCTGTCAGGCCTTTACCGATCGATGAAACCACACCACCCGTCACAAAAATAAATTTTTGCTTCAAGGCCTTCTTTGTCGACTTCGCTGTCGAAATTTTCGTGGTCTTCTTTACTGCTGATTTCCTTGCTGCTTTGCTTGTCGCTTTTTTTGCCATTTTATTTTCCTTGGCTTAATAGCTTTTCGAGTTTCACTAGATCCTCAGGAGTATCCACCCCAAGGCTAGCTTCTTTCACACGAACCACTTTAATTTTTGCACCTAAATATAAAGCACGAAGCTGCTCAAGACTTTCTGCTTTTTCAATCAAAGCTTGAGGAGCTTCACAGAACTGCTTTAAAAACTTTTTCGAATACGCATACATGCCGATGTGTTTTAAACAACCCTCATATGTACCAAGCTCGGAAGCTTTCATGCGCGAATAAGGCATCGCAAAGCGACTGAAGTACAAAGCTTCATCTTTGTGATTCAAAACGACTTTCACTGAATTGACCGATTGCAGTTCTTCTTCACTGATCGGATGGGCAAGTGTCGCCATATCCATCGTCGGATCATCAATAAAAACCTGCGCTAATCTATCGACTAGCTCGCCTGTCACTAAAGGCTCATCACCTTGAATGTTAACAACGACGTCGCAATCGATATCTTTGATGGCAGCATGAATACGATCACTTCCAGAAGGAAGATCACTGTCCGTCATCGCAACTTTGCAACCGACAGCTTCTGCTGCGGCTTTGATTCTTTCATCATCAGTTGCGACGATCACATCGCTCAGAAGGCGGGATTTTTTGGAACCCTCGATCGTCCACTGAATAAGCGGTCGACCTTTTAAAGACACCAGAGGCTTCCCGGGAAAACGAGTTGAACCGTACCTAGCAGGAATCACTCCGACAATCTTCATTCTTTTATCCAATTCTCATAAATATAGTCTTCAACAGCTTGCGCGCCTTCTTTCTTCGTCGCCGAAGAAGCAAACACCGCACTTAAGCCTGTCACTTTTTTGATTTTCGCTACAGCTTGCAGAACTTGGCTGTAAGAAAGTTTATCGGCTTTCGCCAACACCACAGCGATCGGAAAACCTTCACGCTCTGAAAAACGTTTCATGATCTCTTCGTCTTCAGTCCATGAACGACGAATATCCATCACAAGAATCAAACCTTTAAGGTTTTCACGAGTTGTCAGATAGGTTTCGATCATCTGTTGCCACTCACGCAATTCATTACCACTGCGAGCTGCAAAGCCATAACCCGGCATGTCCGTCAGAACATACGAATCTTCCATATTAAAGAAGTTCAAAAGACGTGTTTTACCCGGAGTCGAAGAGACCTTTGCAATTTTGCTTTTCGCAAGACCGTTAATGAAGGAACTTTTTCCAGCGTTAGAGCGACCTGCGATAGCCACTTCGGCCATGTTATGAACGGGGTAATCTTTTGCCAGGACAGCACTTTTAATGAATTGAATCGATTTTGGCATAACCGAGTCTATCAAAGCCTTTTCCATTTCTCAATTCTGAGAAAGCCATCCTGTCCCTGATAATTAGGCGAGTCGAAATGCCGCAGAGGTTCATTTAATTGCATCTGAGCGCGGCAAGCCTC
This sequence comes from Bdellovibrio sp. NC01, assembly GCF_006874625.1. NCBI lineage: Bacteria > Pseudomonadati > Bdellovibrionota > Bdellovibrionia > Bdellovibrionales > Pseudobdellovibrionaceae > Bdellovibrio > Bdellovibrio sp. NC01. Next base: position 797,857 of record NZ_CP030034.1, on the reverse strand, counting down.
TTGTAAATGCCTTCCCTGCGACAATGAACACTTTTTAAGCAGGAGAAACCCTAATGCAACAAGCTTACCTTAAAACTTTTGGCGAAAACCCGAAAACTCTTTCAATCACGGACTTCGTGACCGTTGGTAAAGACTCCAACTGCCAGGTCCAAATTTCCGGCGAAGACGTTGCCGATCGTCACTGCCGTTTAGAGCGAAAAGAAGTCGGATTCATGATTCGCGATATGCGTTCAGCTTCCGGTACATTTGTGAACGACGCAAAGATCGTCGAAGCCCTTCTGCAAGAGGGCGACATTATCCGCATCGGCGACCAAGAGTTGCTATTCACTCTTGAAAAAGAGGTCACATCAACTTTCCCACTCGAAAGTCGTAACGAAGTTTGGAATGAAGAACTGCAAACTCTTGGCAACGTTTCTAAAACAGATTTTCCAGTTTTAATCCTGGGCCCATCCGGCACAGGTAAAGACGTCATTGCCCAAGCTTTGCATGACAACAGTCTTCGTAAAAACGGCCCGTTCATGTCCGTCAACTGCAGCGCCTTAAGTGAAACATTGATTGAGAGTGAACTTTTCGGTCACATCAAAGGCTCGTTCACGGGCGCTATCAACGACCGCAAAGGAGCGTTTGAATCAGCTCGCGGCGGTACTTTATTCCTTGATGAAATTGGTGATCTTTCTTACAGCTTGCAGGCAAAACTTTTGCGCGCTTTAGAAAACAGCGAAATTCGCCCGGTCGGTGCAGATCGTAACGTGAAGACAGACGTACGTATCATTGCGGCGACTCACCAAAACCTTTCTGATAAAATTCGCGAAGGCGCCTTCCGTTCTGACTTGTATTTCCGTTTGAACGTCGTGACGGTATCCCCACCAGCTTTGACTTTGCGTATGGAAGATTTCGATCACCTTCTTTATGCCTTTGCTAAAAAAATGAAGGTGCGTTTTTCATTCAACGCGATTGCACGCATGAAGAAACACCCATGGCCAGGTAATATCCGAGAGCTAAAAAATCTTGTCACTCGTGCTTCAGCTTTGTATCCACGTATTCAAATTGAAGAACATCACATTGAAAAACTTTTGGATAAAACTTTGCTTTCGACTCAAGAAGCGACGCCAGTCAATAACATCCCTGTGATTAAAGAGATCGAAAAACAAATGATCCTGAAACGTTTGGCAGCAAATAAAGGCAATCAACGTCGAACAGCACAAGATCTTGGAATGCCAAAGAGTACTTTGCACGATCGTTTGAAATATTACGATATCGATGTCGAGGCTTTTAAGGCTTAACGATTGCGGTCTTAATAAAGATACGACGAACTTTACCGGTCGTAAGGACTTTATTGATGTCCTTACGAAGACGGTCACAAAGAAGTTGTTTTCCTTCCCCTGACGCCATCTGATCGTAATTCATCTCTTCGATCGTCCTCAGGAATAAATCCTTCATCTCAGGCTCACGGTCTTTGATTTCGACAACGACTTCAGCGACCGTGCCTTCCACATAAAACTCCATCGCGGCCATAGGATTTGGCCCGGAGCTCTTCGAAGGGCGAATATTCGCAACAATCTTTTTCATCTCAATCATGTTTTGAGATGTTCTTGTGGAATCATAAAATGATTCCATCTGTTCTTCTTTAGTATCGTACAAATACTTCGCTTGCGCCCATTCTTCCAATGATGGCAAGAACAGATCTTGATCTTCTGGCAAAAGCTTGTGATTTGCAGCTTTGTAGCCCACGATGCAGGCGACCACTGTCGCTGCAACTAATCCCACGAATGCTAATTTTTTTACTAAGCTAAATTCTTTGAATGCAGCGAGGCCTGCGCCTATACCGTCTTTAATTTTTCCTAAGCCTGCTTTGATCGCTTTCAAAGTTGCGGGACCAGCGGCTTTAATTCCTACGCGGAGTTTTTCTTTGGTGTCGATCCACTTCAAACGAAGTGCAGATCTTTGCATTTTAATTTTATAAGAAAGACTTGGAAGGAATGGGAAAACTTTAAGGATCTTTTGGCGAAGTGCTGAACCCTTTGCCCAAAGTTTCTTTTCATCATCGACAGTATAAGTACCGTCGCTGTCGATTTGCGAATTCGGATCGATCGGACCGATCTCTCCCAAGGATTTTGCAAACTCGGGATCTTCTTCCGCCAAAATAGAATCAAGATTATCCAACGAAAGAAGCTCTTCCGAAGTTTCTTCCGGAGAGTTTTCTTTATTGTGGTCCTCTACTTTGGTCGTGCTTTCATTTTCAGCCAAACGAATCTCCCAAGACGATTGTAAGAAAAGAACTAAATAAGCAGCAAGAACAATTTATAAACAGAAGTCCATCGGCTAGAATTTAGTTTTAGGAGTCTTTCAATGAAATGGATGTCTTTTCTAGTTACCGTGCCTATGCTGGCAGGTTGTGCGGGTTTCCAAAGATCAGCAAACAGTGGTTATGGTTCTGATGGGGTTCAATACTCCGACTCACGTGATCGCAGTTCAAGTCGCGATAAAGCCGTTCGCCAAACTGCCTATGAATTAGGAAAAGATCCAAGCTCTCTGTCGGAAAGCGATCTGGAAGATATTCGCAATCGCCAAAAGGTTCGCGAACTTGAGCGCAGCCTGAGCTCTAAAAAAGAAAAAGAACAATATTCCAAAGTTTTGCCATGGTTGAAGAACGATGAAGAAAAAATCTCGTTCTTATCGATTCCTTCTTTAGAAGGTCGCCAGCAATGGATGAACAGCCACAAGATCTGGGATCGTTCGCAAGCTCCACAAGCTGAAATGAAAGATTTGATCGAGACGCAGGACATCGCCATCGGTATGCCGCAAGAATACGTGAAACGTTCGTGGGGCGAACCAGCTTCTGTCGAAGTTTCTGGAAATCCGATCTACAAAAATGAACGTTGGAAGTATCAACGCTTCTCGTCTTCACCGGAAGGTTACCGTAAAGAGACACGTTTTGTGTATTTTGAGGGTGGCCGCGTTGTCGGTTGGGAAACTGAATAATTAATCCCTGACAGCGTTCATTTGTAAGCGTAAATTGTGGGGCAAGGAGATTGCTTATGACTTCTTCCCCTTCTTCCTCTTGGAATCCAAATCAATACGAAAAATTTAAAAACGAACGTTCGCAACCGTTCTTCGATTTGATGGACATGGTTCATCCGATCCCAAACGGTACTGCGATTGATCTTGGCTGCGGCACGGGCGAGCTGACTGCAGCTTTACACCGTCACTTGCAAGCGTCTTCAACAACAGGCTTAGATTCATCTGATACGATGATGCAAGATGCGCAGAAGTTTGCTGGCAACGGTTTATCGTTTACGTTTGGTGATATCAACACGTGGTCCGCTGATAAAAAATACGGCGTGATCTTTTCGAATGCAGCTCTTCAATGGTGTGACAACCATCCTGATTTATTCAAACGCTTGTACGAAGCACTGGTGCCAGGTGGACAGTTGGCTGTACAAATGCCGATGAATCACGATTATCCAACTCACACATTAGCAGCTCAGATGAGTCATGAAGAGCCGTGGAAGACTTTGCTGAAAGGTCAAACCTACGAAAAAGCCAACACGATGATGTTGGCCGAAGACTATGCGACGTTATTATTTAAACTCGGTTTTGCAGAACAAAAAGCTCACGTAGAAATCTACGGCCACAAACTTGGCTCACGCGAAGAAGTGGTTGAGTGGGTCAAAGGTTCAATGCTGACACATTTCAGAAGCCGCTTAAGTAAAGACGACTACGAAAAATTCCTAACGGCCTACAAAGAGCGATTATTCAAAATCCTCCCCGACGACCGCCCATTCTTCTACCCCTTCAAACGCCTCTTCCTCTGGGCACGCCGTTAAACAGTCACTCTTCCGGCGCCAAAGCCTCGTCGAGACCGAGGCGCAAGGAGAAAGGCGTACTACCTGTACGCCGCCGACGAGCAACGAAGGTATCGGCGAGGATCTGGCGACGATTAGTGGGCTTCGTCCCAATTATCGCCGATGGCATAATTGACCTTGAGCGGAACCTTCAAAGCAACCACCGATTCCATGATCTTCACTAATTCAGCAGAGTACTTTTGCAAGTTTGCTTCTGTGTCTTCGAAGATCAATTCGTCATGCACTTGAAGCAGCATGCGCACTGGAACTTTTGCGGCGACATCGATCATCGCTTTTTTAACGATGTCACTTGCCGTTCCTTGAATCGGGGCATTGATTGCGGCGCGCTCGCCAAATTTTTTCAAAGCCATGTTCTTAGACTTCAGTTCATCGATGTAACGACGACGACCGAACAATGTTTCTACGTAACCTTGTTCGTGGGCCAATTTGATCGTGCCTTCGATATAGTCGCGCACGTTTTTAAAGCGCGTGAAGTAACGATCGATAATATCTTTCGCTTCCGAACGAGAAATACCTAAGTTTTCAGCTAAACCGAATGCTCCCTGACCGTAAGCGATACCAAAGTTCACAGCTTTGGCTGCACGGCGATGTTCTGATGTCACAGCCTTCAAGTCGATACCATAAACTTCCGCAGCGGTTGCCGCATGGATATCTAGGTCTTCAGCGAAGGCTTTCATCATGTTTGGATCTTCAGAAATGTGCGCCAAGATTCTTAGCTCAATTTGTGAATAGTCGACAGACATCAACTTCATTCGTGGAGCCGCGATAAAGGCTTTACGCACACGCTGACCACGCTCTGTTCTGACGGGGATGTTTTGCAAGTTCGGATGAGTACTTGAAAGACGGCCCGTCGTTGTCAGTGCTTGATTGAAGCTTGTGTGCACACGCTGATCTTTTGGAGAGATCAACGCTGGAATTGCATCTACGTATGTCGATTTTAATTTTGAAAGTTCACGCCAGCTCAAAATCAATTTCGCAATCGGATGTTCTAGTCCCAACATCACTTCTTCATCTGTTGAATAGCCAGTTTTCGTTTTTTTACCGGCTGGCAGACCCATTTTTTCAAACAGAACGACGCCCAATTGTTTTGGACTGCCGACGTTGAAACTTTCACCTGCTTCTTTGTGAATTGCGGTTTCAAGTTCCGAGATTTCTTTCGCCAAATCTTCACTTTCTTTTTTCAAAAGATCCGTGTCGATGCGAATACCCCAGTTTTCCATCGCAAGTAAGACGTTTGCGAGTGGCAATTCTAGGGTGTTGTAAACTTTGTCGCCGTGAACTTCTTTAAGAAGTTTTTGGATTGTCTTGGCAAAATGTAAATGCGAATTGTAAAGCTGTGATGGAGTTGGCATTTCACGCAACTCTTCACCCATAAACTTGTTGTACATTTTTGCGAAGTCAGTCGCATCACCGGCCTTCAAAATGTAAGCACCAAGCATGCTATCCCACGCAGCGACCGGAGTTTTTGCGCCGATCTTATGCCAGAATTCTTTCAGATCAAATCCGCTCCAGCGAACATTGAAAGTATCAGTTAAGATACCCAAGTTTTCTGAATCGGAAACCGAAATCACTTCTTTGTCAGTACCAAGGAAAACCCCGCGTTCGTCTTGGAAGCCCCATAAAGGCTGATTCTCTGCCAACACTTCTGTTAGCTCACGAGTCGACATTTTCACTTCAGGGTATTCTTGAGCGGTGTATTCAGTGATCTCTGCAATAGAGGCCGTCAATGGATCGCTGACATTTGCTGGAGCCGCTGCTACTTGCACTTTTTGAGGCGAAGGGTTGGCAGTTTCCGAATACCAGTTTGTACCGTCAGCTTTAAGTTTATCTTCGCCTTCAAGACCTAAAAGATTTTTCTCGAAGTTTTTGAAATTCAGCTCACGCAATAAAGCGCGAAGCTCTTCGGTCTTCCAAGGACGAAGTTTATAGGTCTCTAGATTCTCATCGATCGGAATATCCGTTGAAATAATCACGAGCTTTTTGGAAATCAAAGCATTGTCTTTAGAAGCAAGAAGCTTTTCTTTCACGCTTTTGCTTTCAACTTTGTCGATGTTTTCGTAGATGTCTTCAAGGTGTTTAAACTGTTCAAGCAACTTAATCGCACCTTTTTCGCCGACACCTTTCACTCCCGGGACGTTATCGACCGAGTCGCCAAGGATCGCCAAGAAATCGATGAACTGATCTGGGCGCACGCCCCATTTATTGAAGGCTCCCTCAGAGTCGTATTTGATGTCCTTCATTGTGTCGTAAAGAACAACGCCAGGTTCGATCAACTGCGCGAAGTCTTTATCGCCTGACACGATGACTACGTCCATGCCTTGACGGCGGCCATATTTTGTTAACGTGCCGATGATGTCGTCGGCCTCGAACGTTGGCACTTCCAGCGATGGCACACCCATCACGTCAGCTAAACGTTTGATGTAAGGAATTTGCACGCCAAGGTCTTCAGGCATTTCTGAACGGTGCGCTTTGTATTGGTCGTACATTTCGTGACGGAAAGAAGGTTCTTTACGGTCGTAACAGAACACAAGGTATTCTGGCTTCTCATCTTTCATGAGTTTGGAAATCATGCTGAGGAAACCATAGACGGCGTTCACTGGAACACCCGCCGGAGACGTCAGCGGTCTGATCGCGTAAAAGGCGCGAAAAAACATAGAACTGACATCAACTAAATAGAGCTTTTTCATTCGAGAACTCCCTTTGCAGAATATTTCTACAACGGGAGTGAATTATTGTCGATACGGGATTATTCGAGGTCTGCTTTAACGCGAGAAAACTCAACTTGTTCAAGTGCGCTTTTCTCTAAAACGTTTTCACAAGCAGCTGTGTACTTCACTTCATCAGAACATTCTTGGCATTGACGATACATCATCTCAAGTTGCGACTTGATGAGTGACTTCATCTCGCTTTGGCCCTTTTCGAAAGACTCAAGATCTGTCAAAGAACACTGAAGTCTGCGAGCCATGTCTGACTTGCTCCAACCCAAACGCAGGCGAAGGGCGCGAACGCTTTCTTTGTTCCAATCAAGTGAGTAGTTTTCGTTCTCAGTCATATAAACCTCTAGATTCATTAAACAAAGTAGACCTGTTTAGAGCATGAATACTAGTAAGAGTATAACCGAGAAGCACGCGTTAATGCGTCGCATTTGAGGTCTAGGTACGCCTATTGTTCAGGAAAAACAAAGACAAGGTCATGTTCGCCAGCCAAATCCAATTTATCGCGAGCCTGACGTTCGATAAAAGCTGGATCTTTGGCTTGCTTCAACTGACTTTGCAAATCGAAGATGCTTTTTTTAGTTTGTCCAATTTCACTTTCGATATGGGCGAAGTCTCTGTGTAGACCCCACAGGCGCCATAAGTTTCCGTTCAATACGATCGAAGTTGTGAAGACAACGAAGCACACCATCGCCACGCGAGTGGGATGATTTAGGAAACGACGAACACCAAGTGCAAATTGAGTATAAGACATGAATCTAGTGTAGCCACCGCAAGTCCGCGGTGGCTAGTCCAGATCGTTTTCGGAAATTATCTAAAAGCGGATTTGTCCCAGTATGTGCCCATACCACCCAAGTCTTCTTCGATGCGAAGAAGTTGGTTGTATTTCGCAGTTCTTTCACCGCGGCACAAGCTGCCCGTTTTGATTTGGTGGCAGTTCAACGCCACAGACAAGTCTGCGATCGTCACGTCTTCTGTTTCGCCAGAGCGATGAGACATCACAGTTTTGTATTTGTGTCTTTGCGCCAAATTCACAGCTTCGAAAGTTTCTGTCAAAGTACCGATTTGGTTTACTTTCACTAGCAAAGCATTCGCAGCTTTTTTATCCAAACCTTGGCGAAGACGTTTAGGGTTTGTTACGAACAAATCGTCACCAACCAATTGCATTGTTTGGCCCATTTGTGCAGTTGCATTCACCCATGAATCCCAGTCGTCTTCAGAGAAGCCGTCTTCGATAGAGATCAATGGATATTTCTCCGCCCAATTTTTGTAGATGCCAAGAAGTTCATTCGGAGTGATTTGCGAACCTTCCCAAGTGTATTTGCCATCTTTGTAAAGTTCAGTCGAAGCAACGTCCAAGCCCAAGAATACGTTTTGACCTGGATCATAACCAGCATCAACAATCGCACTCATAACCAAATCCATCGCTTCTTGATTCGAACCCAATTTAGGAGCGAAACCACCTTCATCACCAACCGCCGTCGAGAAACCTTTTTTGCCCAAGATTTTCTTAAGCGTGTGGAAGATTTCGGCACCGGCACGAAGTGATTCAGCGTAAGAGTTGTTCACAGTTGGAATGATCATGAACTCTTGGATGTCCAAGCCATTGTTCGCGTGCGCACCACCGTTCAATACGTTCATCAATGGAACTGGCAAGCGGCAAGCTTGTGAACCACCCACGTAACGGTACAACGGAAGATTTGTATCAAGAGCTGCTGCCTTCGCAACCGCCAATGAAACACCAAGGATCGCATTCGCGCCTAAGTTCGATTTGTTTTCAGTGCCGTCGATGTCGCGCAAAATTTTGTCGATGTAAACTTGCTCTGTCGCTTGCAAGCCCAACAATTCCGGAGCGATTTTTTCGCGAACGTTATCAACAGCTTTGTAAACACCTTTACCCAAGTAGCGATTTTTATCGCCATCACGAAGCTCGCAAGCTTCATGCGCACCAGTTGATGCACCTGATGGTACAGCGGCGCGACCTACGTTACCGTCTGCAGTAGTTACTTCTACTTCAACCGTTGGATTTCCACGGCTGTCCAAGATTTCACGGGAGATAAGACTGACGATTTCAGACATGATGATTTCCTTCCTTCTCGGTGTTTACTTTATTAAATTTTTTAACAAGCTCCATGCTTTCGAAAACCGTGCGTGGATATTGAGTTTTCACAAACTCCCAATCAACACGTCTCATGGCTTCCTTCACTGCTGGAGTCATTTTTCCTTGAGCGGCAAGCATCGTAATCAATTGCTGAGCACGAACCATGTAGTCGTGCATGCGCGCTAAGTTCTGATTCAAAACATAACCTGGAGATTCGCTATCGAAATGCAAGTGCGACAACGTGCCTTCTTGTGGAAGAAGCGATGGCGACTCGGCAGAAATTTTGGCGTTGCTCGCAAGATCTTTTGAAGATTGCAGTTTTTGTTTTTCGTAGTCGCGAATTTTTTCTTCAAGATCGCCAACATACTTTTGCAAATCTTCACGCTCGCGCTGAGTTCTTTGCAAATCGTCGATCAAACTCTTGAACAAATCGGGACTGACTTGGTGGCCGACATTTTCGTTTTCGCTGAAGATAGACTTCTGCTCTGTCGACCAATTCAATTTCAAACTAATGCCCGTCCACTCGCAATGAGCAGGCGGTTGTCCCACATACACCGGCAAAGATTCGAACGCCGCTTTTAAGTACGTCGTGACCAGAGGATATTGCTCGGCCGGCAGTGGAAGATCGAAGCCGATGCTTGTTTCGTCTCGGCGCAAATTTTCAATCGGTGGTTTTGGCGAAATGAAGTACGACAGGAATTGTTCCGGTTGATTAAAAATTTCCTGTGGACGTGGCATCATGCGAAGCACGCTATCAAGCACACCCCACGCACGAAGCTCGGGACCATTGTGACCTGCTTTGACAAGCACATCACCTTCATTCGATTTCAACGGAAGACGAACAACAAGTTCTAAGAACTGCTCCATGTCGGGAGCAGAAATCCAGTATGAAGAATCACGCAAAAGTTCGACAGACAGATGTGTCTGTTCATAGATCGGCGTCAGGTCTTCACCCTGCTCTTCAAGAACCGTCAAAACTGCGTTAGATATCTTACAACTAAAGTGCACGGAATGGTCTTAGCGCAAATCCCATCCCATTGAAATAACTATATTATGCAAAAACCAAAAAGGTGCCTGCCACTTTTTTGGGTCTACAGCGCGTCATAAACGCGACTCGGCCGGCGTTTTAACGCAGTATGGGCCCAAAAAAGTGCCAGGCACTTTTGCGGAAAAAGTGGCAGGCACCCTTGCATGACGCGGTGTAGACCCAAATTAGTGACAGACACCCTCGGTTAGGCGGCTGTTGGTTTTTGGAATTTGGATTTTGGGAATGGGAGTTTGTTGTCCACGATTTCTTCCATGAAGGTTGGGACGTTGCCTGTTGCTTGCAACTGACCTTCTAGTTTTCCATCGGGACGGCGGACTAAACGACCTAGTTCGAATATTGGTACGACGTCGTACGAACCGTCTGGCAAGAAACCACGCACTTCGCTGATCGCACCGATGCGGCGTGAGCCGTCTCCGTAACGCGAGATTTGTACGATGATGTCGATCGCCGATGAAACTTGTTGGCGCAAAGCTTTTTCGCTGATTTTGCCGTCGCCACCTTGGGCTAACGCTTCCAAACGAACGATCGCATCTTCAGGCGAGTTCGCATGCACCGTGCCCATACAACCTTTGTGACCTGTGTTCATCGCATTCAACAACTCAAGAGCTTCGCCGGAACGAACCTCCCCGACGATGATGCGATCCGGACGAAGACGCAGAGCACTCTTCACAAGATCTTTGATTGTGACTTCACCTTTACCCATGGCATCGGCCATGCGCGTTTCAAACATCACCAAGTGGTCGTAATCGATTTGCAACTCGGAAGAGTCTTCGATCACCAACACACGCTGACCTTTAGGAATGCGCGAGCACAACAATGAAAGCAAAGTCGTTTTACCAGAACCGGTACCACCACTGACGATCACGTTTTTGCCAAGGAACATACAGATATCCAAAAAGCGCGCACCGTCTTCAGAAATAGTGCCGAGCTTAATGTAATCCGTGAAACTGATTTTAGTATTTGTAAATTTACGAATAGAAAGCGTCGTCCCTTTACGCGAACACGGAGGGATCACCGCTGCGATACGCGAGCCATCAGGCAAACGCGCATCAAGGCGCGGGTTTTCGTCGTCGATACGACGACCGACCGATTGGGCAATCGAGTTCACAGCCGCACGCAGATCGTCTTCACCCATAAACGTGTCAGGAACCTTTTCAAGTTTACCCTTACGTTCGACAAAAATTTCTTTGGGACCATTCACAAGAATTTCAGAGACAGTAGAATCGTCGAGATACTTTGCTACAGGACCCAGATTCTGCTGGATGGTCTGTCTAAAAACATTCGATTGATCCGACATAAAACGTCCTTAACCCGCTTTAGTTAGAAGCGGGTTTTCTTCCTGAAGAGTTAGCATCAGAGTAGATAATGAATTTACCTTGCACCGCTGTTTCAGGGCATTGGTAAGAAAAGATTCCATCCGTTTTAGGAGTCACGTTGAAAACTTTTTGCTCACCGAAAACCGTGTTGTGGTGTTCAGAGAAAGCATCAAGTACGAAGCTGACGTTTTTCTCTTTACCGTTTACGTTCACAATGTGCACGCGGTAGTTGTTGCCTTTTTTCAAGCGCACAGTATCTGGTACGAAACCTTTTTCCGTATTCATGATAACGATGTCTTGAGTGGGCTCAACAGAGTCGAAAACTTTATTCAAAATTGAAGCGGATTGATCTTCTTGCACGCTGGCTGGAAGACGATCTTCGTTGCTCACCTTGTTGAATTCCACTTGGCGTCTTGAAAAGTCAACTTCCCAGGCAAACGCCGGTGAAGCCAAACACAAAAGCAAAGAGATCTTAGTGCAAGTCTTTACGATCTTGGAATTCACAGAATTCACGAGCAACCTCCATCGCGATATAATTCACGGATCTTGGATCCATCATGTGAAGTTTTTGAACCAAGAGGTCTTTGTCTCCGCGGCAGCCATTGATTGTTTGGAATGCATCACTCAAGATTTGTGGGTTTGCCATCATCTCTTTCGTCACTTCTGACCAGTCTAATTTCAAAACTGGATCGATAGCGCCTACTGTGTAAAGTGCATCAAACATCATTTGCAAATCGCCTTGAAGAAACATTGAATCCTCCTAATTCTCTGTTCACTGCTCCGCTTTCGCGAAGCCTGCACAAGCATCCGGCTCGTGCCCTTCCCATGTTGTTATATCGGTAGGAGTTCACTAGAACTTGAGTCAATTTGAGGCGATTTTCGAAGAGTTGAGGAGATCTATCGTTTGACGCTGGCCCGTGGTCTGCGCGGACGAGGGGCCAGTCAAGTCGAGGGAAATTATTGCTGAGAAGTGGAATTTTCTGCCGACGTTTCAGTCGTTTTTGCTTGTTCAGGAGCAGGTTGAGTTAGAATTTGATTCGCAATTTCTGATGGAGAAACCAAAGATTTCATCATACGAAGTGCCCTCTCATCTTGAGCGGCTTTCGAAATTTCAATCTTCGCGTCTCTGACTCTTTCAGCAATCTTCTTCTCAAAACCGTTATCTTTTACGAGAGGCTTGATCTCTGCCAAAAGATTTTCCAGAAAGATGGCGTAGGTCACTTGCACCACCGGTTTAAATGTATTTGGATGCTTCAAAGCGCCGATCGCTTCGTCAGTTAATTGACTGATCGTTTTTTCCCATGCGTCCAACTCATCTAAATTTGTGCGAAGAGGTGCGACAACTTTGTCAATCATGTCATCTTCGTTGGGTCTCGAGTAGACGGCTTGCAAGGCCTCACGCAGTGGAATTGCTTTGCCGCCCGGCGACTTTCGCGATTCTTTCACTTTGTCGTTAACCAACTTGTTCATTTGATCGAGATCTTTTGTTGCCAATTGAGAGTAGTTAAACAACAACCCTGCGTGGGCATTCATACAAAATACAAATACCAAACTTGCTAAAATAAAATTTGAATTTTTCATAGTAACAAGTGTAAAGGCTCCGGTGCCTCGAGCAAGTCCAGAGCTATCAAACTGAGACTACTCAGGGAGCCTAATTCTAGAGCGAAGCATTACGACGTAGCTAGACTAAAGTACGAGGCGTTTTTTTGTTTTCTATACCTAGTTTTTGGTGTCAAATGGAGTGGCTTTGATTTTGTACATTTAAAAAATTTCCATCTGGAGGAAAATTTGAAAGCACTTAAGTTATTCGGTCTATCTGCTATCGCACTTTCACTAGTGAACTGTGCTCCGTCTGCGAAACAATTAAAAGAAGCTGTAGAAAAAGATCCAAGCATCGTTTTCGCTGCTATCGAAAAAGCTCCTGAGCAATTCATTGAAGTAGTAAACAAAGCTGCTCAAAACGCTCAAAAACAAGCTCAAGAAAAAGCGATCGCTGAAGAATCTAAAAAGCGTGACGAAGAATTCAAAAACCCATTGAAACCAGAAGTTCAAGAAGGTCGCGTTATCTTTGGTCCAAAAGACGCTAAGATCACGATCGTTGAATACTCTGACTTCGAGTGCCCATACTGCTCTAAAGGTTACGCAACTATCGAAGAAGTTATGAAAGCTTACCCTAAAGACGTTCGCGTTCTTTACAAGCACATGCCTCTTGATTTCCATCCAATGGCGATGCCTTCAGCTCGTTACTTCGAAGCGATTGCAATGCAAGACCATGCAAAAGCTGAAAAGTTCTACCACATCGTTTTCGAGAACCAAGGCGAACTTCGTTCTAAAAAAGAAGGTTTCTTGAAAGAGACTGCTAAAAAAGCAGGCGCGGACATGAAACGTCTTGAAAAAGACTTGAAAGACGAAAAAATCACGAAACAAATCGAAGCTGACATGGAAGAAGCTCGTAAATTCAACTTCTCTGGTACGCCAGGTTTCTTGATCAACGGTGTTTCTCTTCGTGGTGCTTACCCATTCTCTGAATTCAAATCTATCATCGACCGTCAACTTGGTAACGGTGGCGATAAAAAAGAGTAAAAATAGTCGTGAATTTTTAAAAATTCTCGATAATACTGAACCCACAAATCGCAAGGTTTGTGGGTTTTTTATTTTTCTCTACCGAAGGAGTTTCTCGTGAGCGTTTCTACAGCTAAATCGATGGTTTTAAAGGCGCAAGACAACCTTGAAACTGCAAAGAACAATCTGAACGATGAGAAACAACACGATATCGCTGGTTACAACCTAGCTCAGGCTTGTGAATTGTACCTGAAAGCGATGTTGGAAATGCGTGAACTTGAATACCCACACGATGCTGAAGGTCACGACCTAGATAATTTAATGGCGATCTTGGAAGAAGAAGGCTTCGCAGAGGTTTCTTCACACGCAGACGTTATTGAGCTGACTCAATACAACGATACAAGCGCCCATGTTCGCAAAGAAGATCGTTTGGATTTAAAAGAGTACATGGGTTACGCGGAAGACCTTAAGAAGCTTGTTGGCGAACAATTGAAGTTGTTCTAATCAGGTGTCAAAAAATTCGCTCGGCAATATTTGCTGAGTCAGCATAAAAACAAAAAGCGGAGTTTTACCTCCGCTTTTTTATTATGCACCTTCTAACAAGTAATCAAATTATGTTTCTTAATTTTCAGTCGCAGAAGCATAAATCAAGCTGCCGCCTTTAATCATATTAATCACCTTCGTTCGATTTTCCATCGCAACCGCAGGACAACCCCAACTACGACCTTGAATCACGTTCGACTCAGACACATAGTCAGCTCCATGAACCACGATAGCACGTGACCGCGCATTTGAGTTCGTCGAAGACTGCCCGTCTAACTTCAAAGAATAACCATGGCTGCCATCATAAGTTTCTGCCGTCAGGTAATAGCCCAAAGAGCTTGAATTTGAACCAGAGACATTACTGAAACTATTCGCGTAACCATCATGATCAGGGTCAGAACCTTTACCATGCGCCACACGAATCGCCCACACTTCACCCGTTTTCATATTGATGATGAAGAAACGTTTTTTGCCCGAGTACTGTCTGAAATCGATGACCGACATGTAGTCTTTGTTTTTAATTTTTGAAGCGTTCTTATCGTAATAAGTTAGTGCGGATTTCAACTGGCCCGTTGGAACAATTTTAGTTGGATCAACATACGAATACTTTGCCATCACGTCAGTACTGGATGGCGTCGATCCCGAAGACGTAGATCCCGATGAGGACGATGAACTTGATCCACTTGACGAACTGGAGGAACCCCCAGAAGTCGAAGGCAATTCCGTACTGCCGCTGCTTTGGCTAGAATTATCACCGACCGAGGTCGTTTCATTATCGGGATCATCGGCAAGCTTTGTTGCTGAAGATTCAAAGCCACCCGGCGCACAGGCCGCCAAGGCAAAAGTGAGAAGGGATACCGAGAGAAGACTCTTAAATGTTGAGGGCTTCATGCCGACCTCCGTGGTTTCACGAAGGTCTTCGGAGCGCTCATATTAAAACTTTAAACTCTTTTTTTCTGTCAGATTCCTCGACAGGAATTTAAAAAATCACGTCAGAAATTTCTACGAATTACTTACACTCGTCGCCCGTGTCGCCGCCACTAGAGCTGCATCCGAGCGCTTTTTTAATTTCAGGTTTCGCAAACATGATGCGATTCACACGCAGCGAAGTTTCAGGGTGATCACCGTGGCCTTCGCCACTTTCTTTAATCACCTTCTCCATACCATCCAGGTAAGAGCATTGTTCGCCAGCGGCTGCCTTAATTTTGCTGACCACCGCTTGATGTACGTTTTCACAATCGATACTGAAGAAGATGGAATTGGAAGCGAACGCAAAATCTTTAGCTTTCGCAGAGTCTTGAATACCATCAATCTTTTTTGCAACTGTTTGCGATGCAACCCAGTCAGCAAATGATTCCTGCATATGACCGTTGTTACTGAACGTCGAGCAATATTTATATTCATCATAGTGATTGCGAATCACATTGCGCTGATCTTCGAATTGCGCTTTGGTCGCATCAAGAAGGTCGTCACCAGGCGATGAACCGCTCTCGATCTCCGTTGTATTGTCACCACGCGCTTCATCCAACAATTCTTGTTCATCTTTATCAATGCGAGAAAGCATTTCTTGTGCAGAAGGAACATCGACGCCGATCGAAGATTTTTTCTGTAAACACGAAATCACAGACGAATACGGATTGGCACTGGCTTTTAAAGCTTTGAACACTTCTTTGCCAGAAGCGGGAACACCGCCCATAAATTCTGGAACGGACATCGCTAAGCCACCTTTGTCTTTTTCAAAACCAAAAGCCATTGTACATGGATCGATGGCGTGCCCCAGCTCATGGGAAATCGTCGCATATAACGACGCTTCAGGCATGTTCATAAACTGCGGGCAAATCGTGATTTCATGTTTGCTTGGACTATAAAACGCATTCGGTGCCTCACAGCCCTCAACACTTAACGAGTATTTGGCATCGCCAAATACTGGAGTAGCCATCTTCGCACTTTGAATACGTTGAATCATATTATCAATCGCCGCGGCGTTATCGCTCGTGCGGCGAGCTTGCAACATTTCGATAACACCTTTACGCGCGTCTTCAAAAATCGTACGGGTGCGAGTTAATGCTTCTTGATAGCGCGCTTTATTTTTTTTCAATTGCGCAGCTCCGCCCGCTTTAGCCGCACTGATAAGCTGTTCGGGATAGACAAAGGGATCTTGCACTGCCGCTTGCGGGAATGGACGACGAGCACACGCTTCAGCGACATCTAAATACATCGCCATTTGGAAATTAGGAACTTGGCGACCGTCGGCGTCTTGGAACAAGTACATGCTTTGCGTTTTATCAGCAAAAGCACTGCAATAATTTTGAAAGCTACAATTTGGAGAGTTCGGCGTATCACAAGCCGCCGTCACACCTGCAGATGCAGCCAAACTTTTACGAATTTGCGAAATTTTATTGATCGATTCCTTCATGTCATTCGAATCGGCAGCAAAACTTTGCAACGAATAGAAAACCGTCAAAGCGATAATCACGTGCTTCATCATGAGTTAGGTTCCCTGCGAATAAGTACGAACTTCTTCGATATTTTTAATCATCTGCCCGTAAGCATCGCCTTCCGTGCAGCCTTCACGACGCAAAGATTTTTTATTATCTTTTTTGGTAAAAACAAATTTGCCGGATTCACACTGCAACAAACGCGAAGACTTCACCGGTCCTTTTTCGATTTGTTTCCACGCCGCTAAAACTTTTGCGGGCAGCGTTTTTCCCAAATCTTTGCCATTAAAAATGTAAGCACCGTTTTCCTGTTTAAGGATGTCGATTTTGCGAATACCAACATGATTGGTACGATCTAACGAGATCTCCCACGCAAAGGCAGAACTAGAAATGAAAAACAGGATTAACCCGACGAGATGTTTCATTATTTCAGTCTAAATCTTGGACTAAAACTTGTCGCAAAATATGTCCGGTTCAAAGCGGAGTTGGACTTTGGTCAGAATGAAAAATCTGCTCGAATCCTTAAGAGCCGGCACCTGGGCTAAAAAAAAGGAGGTCTGGGACCTCCTTTTAAAAATTTAAAAACTCAAAGCTAACTTCTTCGCAGATAAAGCCGCTTCCGCAGGACTGAGATCAACAACTAACGGAGAAATTTTAAGACCTTTTTTAGCGGCTTCACGAAGTAATTGACCGTATTCAGGATCGATATCATCAGCCGGTGCGAACGTTTCGCAGTCTTGTCTTTGTACTGTGAAAACGATTTCCGCCGAGTGGCCTTGGTCGATCAACGCCATCAGTTCGCGCAAATGTTTTTGCCCACGCTCTGTCACGGCATCGGGAAATTTCGCGACTCCGTTTTCACCCAACGTAACGTTTTTCACTTCGATGAAATGCATTTTATCTGAAGCTTTTTTCTTCAACATGAAATCCAAACGGGTCTCTGCCGAGATTTTGTATTCGGGCTTTACTTCATCAAACGAAGCCCAGTGCGAGAAGCTTTCGGCTTCATGTGAGCCCTTACCCACAAGATCCATCAAAGTCTCACGCATCACCGTGTTGGGTGTTGCCGTGTTCACGCCGATCCAGCCGCCAGCCGGTGATTGGATCATCTCAAGTGTGTATTTTAACTTTCTTTCAGGGTTGTCACTCGTAGAAAACAGGCAGTTTTGCCCTGGATTGTTCGCAGTCTTCAAGCTCCCCGTGTTCGGAAGATGAGCTACCAAAGTTTGCCCTTGGAACTCAATATCAGCGAAAAAGCGTTTATAACGTTTTAAAAACACGCCCTCTTGCAATTGTGCAGAAAATTTCATCGGTCCCCCGTACTACTTGGAATTTCCCGGTGAATTTAAAGGGGCTTGAGGCCAATTTCAACCCCCTTCCACCCGCCTCTGATAATAACGCCTTATGCGATGCGTAAGTCGGTGCAAATACTCTATGGCAGGCTTAGAAAGAACTGTTTAAAAAAAGACAGCAAAATCGCTCTGGAAAAGGACTTTTCTGAAAGGACCTTTTTGCACGAGAGATTTGATAAATTGAAAGGAACATTCGCAACATGGCAACTGATGTAAAACTGCCTGAACTTGGTGAAGGTGTCACAGAAGGTGAATTGGTAAAATGGTTGGTAAAACCAGGTGACTCTGTAAAAGCAGATCAACCTATCGCTGAAGTTCTGACTGACAAAGCAACTGTAGAGGTTCCATCTCCTACTGCTGGTACTGTTCAAGAATTGAAATTCAAACCGGGCCAAGTTGTAAAAGTTGGTTCAACAATGATCACATTGGAAGCGGGCGCAGGCAAAGCAGCTCCGGCTCCAGCAGCGGCAGCTCCAAAAGCAGCAGCTCCTCAAGCTTCAACACCAGCTCCAGCAGCAGCTGCAGGTGGCGGTAAAGTTCAAGACGTTAAACTTCCTGAATTGGGTGAAGGCGTTACAGAGGGTGAACTTGTTAAGTGGTTGGTAAAACCAGGTGACTCTGTCAAAGCAGATCAAGCAATCGCTGAAGTTTTGACTGACAAAGCAACTGTTGAAGTTCCGACTCCAGCAGCTGGTATCGTCAAAGAATTGAAATTTAAATCAGGCGACGTTGTTAAAGTTGGCTCAACAATGATCACACTTGAAGGCTCGGGTGCTGCGGCATCTGCTCCGTCTTCTTCTCCGGCGGGCGCGCAACGTGAAGTTCCTGCTTCTGCACACGCAAACTTCGCAGGTGCATCTGCAGCTTCAACTCCAGCTCCAGCAGCGAAACCAGCGGCAGCAACTGTTGCTCCGAATGGTATCTTCCCTCCAGTAGCTGATTCAAAAGTTTTGGCAACTCCTGCAACTCGCAGACTTGCTCGCGAAACTGGCGTTGATATCAACTCACTAACTGGTACTGGTCTTGCGGGTCGCGTGACTCGTGAAGACGTGTTGTCGGCTGGTGGCGGTGCTGGTGCGGGTGCAGTTTCTGCTAAAGCTCCAACTGCTTCTGCTCCAGGTATGACAATCCCACGTCCTTCTTACCAAGGCCCTGCGGGCGCGGCTGAAGAGCGTGTAGCATTGATCGGTATCCGCAAACGTATCGCTGAAAACATGCAGCGTTCAAAACAAATCATCCCGCACTTCACTATCATGGATGAAGCTAAGGTCGATTCTTTGGTTGCTCTTCGTGAGTCTTTGAAAGACTTCGCTGAAAAGAACGGTACAAAAATCACTTACCTTCCTATCGTGATGAAGGCGATGATTGCAACGATCCGCGAATTCCCAATGTTCAATGCATCTATCGACGATGCTGCGGGTGAAATCGTTTACAAAAAATACTTCAACCTTGGTTTCGCAGCTGACACTCCAACAGGTCTTGTTGTTCCAGTGATCAAAAATGCAGATCAAAAAACGATCCTTGAGATTTCTAAAGAGATCATCGATCTTTCTAAACGCGCGCGTGATGGCAAATTGAAACCAGACGAAATGAAAGGTGCTTCAATCACTATCACTAACATCGGTTCAATCGGCGGCACTTACGCAACTCCAGTGATCAACCACCCTGAAGTGGCGATCCTTGGTATGTACAAAATCGACGAAAAACCGGTTATCAAAGATGGTCAGTTGAAAGCGATCAAAGTGATGAACTACACGATGACTGCGGACCACCGTTTGATCGACGGCGCGTTGGCAGCTCGTTTCTTGGCAGCATTCATCGCTCGTATCGAGAACCCAGGTAAACTTTTGGTGGAGATGCTGTAATATGGCTCAATCTTTTGACGTAGTAGTAATCGGTGCGGGTCCTGGCGGTTATGTCGCCGCTATCCGCTCTGCTCAGCTTGGTTTTAAAACAGCAGTTATCGAAAGAGAATTCTTGGGTGGCGTGTGCTTGAACGTGGGTTGTATCCCATCAAAAGCAATGATCACGGCAACTCACCTTCTTCATAAAGCTCAACATAACTTCAAAGATATGGGCTTGATGATCAAAGGCGATATCAACGTTGATATGAAACAACTTGTGAAGTGGAAACAATCCGTATGTGACAAAATGTCTGGCGGTGTTGGTCAACTTCTTAAAGGTTACGGTGTCACTCACATCAAGGGCGACGCTGAATTCAAATCTTCTAAAGAAATCTCTGTAAAATCGTCTTCTGGTACGGAAGCGATCCAATCAAAATACTTCATCGTAGCAACGGGTTCTCGTCCAATTGAAATCCCTGGTTTCAAATTCGACGAAAAAGATATTTGCTCGTCTACTGGCGCTTTGGCATTCGACGAAATCCCAAAACGTGTTGCAGTTATCGGTGGTGGTTACATCGGTTTGGAAATCTCTTCGTACCTTCGTAAACTAGGTACTGAAGTGACTGTGATCGAAGCGATGCCTTCTCTATTGGCTGGTGTTGTTGATCCAGATTGCGCAAACGTGGTTGTACGTAAGCTTGATAAAGCGGGCGTAAAAATCATGTACGGTGCGAAAGCTAAATCTCAGAAAAAAGTTAAAGACGGCTACGAGGTTACTGTTGAAATCAACGGTAAAGACGAAGTTGTTAAATGCGATAAGATTCTTGTAACTGTAGGACGTCGTCCAAACGGTGACCAAGCGAACTTGAAAGCAGCAGGCATTGCTGTTGACGAGCGTGGCTTCGTAAAAGTGGATGCTCAACGCAGAACAAACGTGCAAAACATCTTTGCTATCGGCGATATCGCGGGCCAACCAATGCTTGCGCATAAAGCTTCACACGAAGGTGTGTTGGTTGCTGAAGTGATCTCTGGTGCAAACCGTGTTTACGATGCGAAAACAGTTCCAGCGGTTGTATTTACAGATCCAGAAATCGCATCTGCGGGTATGACTGAAGCTGAAGCGAAAGCGAAGGGCTACAACGATCTATTGATCGGTAAATTCCCATTCGGCGCGAACGGCCGTGCTGTGAGCATGATGGAAACTGAAGGTTTCGTGAAAATGATCGCTGACAAGAAAACACATGTTTTGTTGGGCGTTCACATCGTGGGTCCTGAAGCTTCAAACTTGATCTCTGAAGCAGTTCTTGCAATCGAAATGGGCGCAAGAATCGAAGATCTTGCTTTGTCGATCCATCCGCATCCAACTTTGGGCGAAACGATCATGGAGTGCGCAGAGGCAACTTTGGGCCACGCGATCCACATCATCCAAAAACCTTTGAAACACTAATTCAGATTTTAAATTTTGAATTTAAAAAGGGAGTGGCAACACTCTCTTTTTTTTGGGCTTTTTTTATTGTTTCACGCTACCGAAGACGATTTCGATTTCGAAATACATTGTCCAGGTTGCAGTGAAGTGTTCGCGGCGTGGCCATGATAGCTCTGGCGTGATTTGCACGAACAGCCAATTCAATGGCAACACAGCGGTACGATAAGTGATGCCTGCGGTGTAGTTATCAGTGTAAAGATTGTTGTCTTCAATGATCGTGATCAAACGTAAATCGAATGACGTTAAGCTGACACGATTGATGGTATAGATCAGTGAAGGCCCGTGATAAGAATTAAATTTTTCATCGCTAATTCCCCAATCCGCCTCATCAAGAAAACGAAACAGCAACTTACGATCTAAGGCATAGTCATTCGTTAGTGACGTCACAGACTCCCACAAACGATCGGAATCCCAACCGACTTGTTGATAAAAGTGATTCACGACATCGCCAGTTAAAAAGTTCTTACTTACACGCGCTAAAGCACCGTAAGCAACAGGACGACTGAAGCGAAGATTAACACCTTGGTTGAATTCCCAAGGGTTGGCTTCTTTAAATTCCTTTTGGGTCACTTTGCCTTCGTCGTCCTGCGGACCATTCCACCAATTTTGAAACTTCTTTTCCGTGTCTTTCCAATTCGGCAAACTTAAATTTAAATTGGTAGAAATATCATAGGACCCAGAACCTTTCGAATTCACGTAAGACGTTTGATAAATACGCAAACTGCTTTCGTAGTATTCATCCAAGGCACGAGTGGTACCGAACAAACGGTCGACTTCATTGGCAAGAACGATCACGCGATCTGACATGCCTTCTTGCGGACCTTGCAAATAATCAGCGGCGCGTTCGATCAAGGGCTTTGCCGGTTCAGGCTCTTTTTCGAAATCTTCAGGCTCGGTATCGACAGGACCTTTCAGTCTTTTCTTTTTCTTTTTTGGTTTGGCTTCTGCCGCGGGTGTGATCAACGTGTTGGTCATCGTTTTTTCTGATGACGGTGCTGGAGGTAGATTTGTTGTCGTTCCAGCTGGAGCCGTAGGTGGCTTAGGAATCGGCTTTTCGCCTAACATCTCTTCTGGCGAAGGCGTGCTTTGAGTGCTTTGTGCAAAACTCACAGAGCCAACGAACAATAACATGAAGAGAAAGAATTTAGCGAACACGACACCTCTCCCTTGTAATCCTAAGTATTATTAGGAGAGATGTCATGAAACTAATGAGAGATATTTTTATGGACGTTCAACGATAGCAGTTACGCCCATACCGCCCGCAGTACAGATCGAAATCAAACCGCGACCCGAACCTTTTTGTGCAAGCATTTTTGCAAGACTCACAAGAATGCGTCCACCTGTCGCTGCGAATGGATGACCAAGAGCCAAACTTCCGCCGTTCACATTCAATTTACTGCGGTCGATGGAACCTAGTGCACCGGGCTCGCCAAGTCTGTTCACGCAATATTCTTCAGTTTCCCATGCTTTCAAAGTACAAGCGACTTGGCCCGCGAATGCTTCGTGAATTTCATAGAAATCAAAATCTTGGAGTTTCAAATTATTTCTACGAAGCATACGAGCTACTGCATAGGTTGGTGCCATCAACAAGCCTTCACCAGCGACGTAATCAACCGCTGCCACTTCCGCATCAACCAAGTAAGCAAGAACTGGAAGATTATGCTTTTGTGCAAAGTCTTCGCTACCAAGAAGAACCGCAGCCGCACCGTCCGTCAATGCCGTACTGTTCCCTGCTGTCAACGTGCCCTTGCCTGTGAAGTCGAATGCTGGTTTTAACTTCGCTAGCTTTTCAAGACTTGTATCACCACGAACGATCGTATCTTTTTTCAAATTTTTGAATTCAAAAACAAGATCGTCAAAGAAGCCCGCTTTCCACGCTTTGTCGGCGTTTTGGTGGGATGCCAATGCAATCTTATCTTGTTCCAATTGTGAAATGCCCCACTCTTGAACCATCAATTCTGTATGCTGACCCATTGAAAGGCCTGTGCGCGGCTCAACCACTGCTGGGAATTTTGGTTTCAAATCTTTTGGTCTTAATTCCGCAAATTTTGCGATACGACCTAGGACAGATTTTTCTTTTTGTGCATCCATCATGATCCACGAAAATCTGTGCGGCAAAACCCCTGCGATGTCAGAGTTTGTATCAGTACCACCAGCGATACCGCTTTCCATCGCACCTGAAGCAATCTTCAAACCGATTTGCCAAGCAGTTTCCAAACCTGTACCGCAGGCACGTTGTACGTCGTAACCCGGAGTATGAGGATCCAAAGCTGAACCCAAAACTGACTCACGCGCCAAGTTCCAGTCAGAAGCATTCTTCATAACTGCACCCAAAGCGACGTCGCCAAGGCGTTGACCTTGAAGATTCGTTTTCTCTACAAGATTGCGAATTGTTGCTGTCATTAACTGTTGATTCGAAATGCGCGAATACAGACCCATTGATTTCGTGAATGGAGTTCTTGAACCCGCGATGATCGCTACAGGTCGCATTTGTTTCGTTTTCATCATAAGGAAATCCTTTTGTGTCAGAAACCTCGTATTCGAGGCCTTGATTATCTACCTACTGGTAGGTAGAATATGCCCATGGATACTAAAACACAAGCGATTAAAAGCGCCAAAGCTCAGCTCCAACTAAAAGGATTTAATGGATTTAGCTTCCAGGATATCGCTGACGATTTGGGTATCCGCAAAGCCAGTTTGCATTATTACTTTAGCTCAAAAGAAGACCTGGGTTTAGCTCTGATTTCAGATTATGAAGATGCATTTCTACAATGGACGCTTTCGCTGGGTGAAGTGAAAGCTCTAACGAAGCTAGAACGTTTCTTCGACATGTTCCAAGATATGTCATCAGATAAAATGAAGGTCTGCCCGACTGGTGTGTTTTGCATCGACTACAACACTTTGGGCACAAAAATGAAAACGGCCTTGCTTGAACTCCATAAAGGACAGAAGGAATGGATCGAACAAGTTCTGCGCGAATGTGTTTCTGATGGCGACCTTCGTAAGGGACTTAAGATACCGGAAGTTGCGAACTTGATCTTAAGTATGGTGCAAGGTTCGTTGCAAATCGCACGTCTGACCGGCAGTCAGCAATTGGTGAAGAACAACTATCATTCCCTTCTTATGATGTGTAGAAATCGCTAACCTTCTTATATGGAGGTTCGCATGAAACATCTGATCGCACTTTCCATTCTATCGCTCTTCTTTGCACTGAACTCGCACGCGCAACCAGCAGAAAAAGATAACATGAGCGGCCCACCTATGGAGCAAGGCCACGAAGGTGACTCGCCCCATACGACTGAGAAAAAGGGCACGGGCACCAAAGGGAAAAAATTAAATCGCACACAAGGAACTGGAGCCGTATCGGGTTCAGGAACTGGTGGCACTGCTGAACAATCAGACGAGAAAGCAAAACTTCGTCATCATGAATAGAACTGCTTTTCCAAAGTGAATACTAGACGTTCGCGCAGCTAAGGATCAACAATCTAGATCGAGCGAAGGTCTTATCAAATGTGAGTTATTGCTTGGTCCAGTTCCAAATTGGAGCTACACTGGCGCCTGACACATTTTTCACGGAGGAAAAATGACAAACCACTTGTCGCGCGTTCTAGTGTGCCTTCTGTTACTTATTGGAACTTCATTCGCACATGCTGCTGAGCCAATGAAAGAATGGAACTTCCTAGTATTTATCAACGGTGTGAACAACCTTGATAGCTTCGGAGCTCAGAACATCAACCAAATGGAAGAAGTTGGTTCTTCAGACAAGATGAACATTCTTGTTCAATGGGGTTCTGCTAAAAATCCAAACGTGCAACGTCTGCTTGTTAAAAAAGATAACGACAAAAAGAAAGTCACATCACCAGTTGTACAAAACTTGGGTGGCGCTGACATGGGTGACTGGAAAGAACTTGTTCGTTTCGTTGATTGGGCAAACCAAAACTATCCAGCAAAACACTACTTCATCGTTGTTTGGGATCATGGTAACGGCTGGCATTTGACGAGTGTTAATAACAACGGCACTCATATCCAAGATATCTCTTGGGATGACAGAACTGGCAACTACATGACGACTGAACAATTGGCTCAAGCAATGGCAGAGTCAGCAAAAATCATCGGTCATAAAGTAGATATCTACGCTTCCGACGCGTGCTTGATGGGTATGATCGAAGTTGCTTCTGAAATGCAAGATTCAGTTAGCTATTACGTAGGTTCACAAGATGTTGAGCCAGGTGCCGGCTGGCCTTACAACACGTTCCTAACTAAATGGGCCGCACAAGTTGATTCATTGAATTCAGCACAAGTGGCAGCTCTTCTTTCAAAAGACTATACAGCTTCATACAACGGCGGCATCAACGGCAAAAGACCCGTAACAATGTCAGCATATGATTTGTCTAAAATCGGTGCTTACGAAGCAGCCTTCGCACAAGTGGGTAGCGATTTGAACAAACTTTCTGCTTCAGACATCGCGAAAGCAAAAATGGCAGCAGGTAATACGAAGTTCTTCACGAACTGGGATTACAGAGACGCTTTGGACTTCTTAACTCAGCTTGAAAAAGGCGGCATCACTGCCTCTTCTTTCGCAGCTCTTCGTTCTGCACAAAACAGCTTTGTGCTTTCAAACGACCAAACTCAAGATCAAAAAACTTGGGGTGTTTCTGTTTGGCTGCCTTCAGATGACAGCGACTATTCACAGTATGCTGAACGTTACCAAGGTTTACGCTTCCATAAAAATTCTGACTGGGGTTCATTCCTTAAGACTTTGAATAAAAAATAATTTTTAAGACATAAAAACGAAAAACCCGGTTCACAAGACCGGGTTTTTTATTTTTTAGAAGAGCTATTTTAAAGGCGGAACGGATTCACTAAAGCGCTTTACCATTTCCATGATTTTCGCCTCATCCGTTTTTTCAGACTCATAACAAATATCAAAAAGATCCAACAACGCATCCGTTGTATTAGCCTCAATATCCCCGTCTAAAAATCCCATCGACCATTCTTTGAAATAGCGCTGGGAACTTTCAGTTTGCACAAGAACTTTGAGTTTATAATTGCGATCGTCTTCTTTGATCTTCTCAACAAGATCTAAAACCGTTGCCTTGTTACCCTCAAGAACTTGCACGAAATAACCGTCGCGATAAATCAATACGCCGGTAGTTTCAGCCAGGGAATTATTTTTTCGAGAGGTCTCTAAGATATCGCGGATGTCAGTGTAACTGAGATCCGCGACTGCGTGACTTAAATAAATTAGGTGAAAAACCTTAGGCATGTTCCATGTCGCGGCCAACCATAATAACGGCTTCGCCTTTAACGACCATGTCGCCATTGTCCTTCGTTACGTTTGTTTCGACAGTCGCAATGCCTTTTTCTTTACGAACGGCAGTGATCTTGATCGTGATTGTGATTGTGTCGTCGATGAAAACCGGATTAACGAATTTCAAAGATTGACCCAAATAAACACCGCCACCACCGATGCACTCAACAAGCGCGCGAGAAATCAACGCGCCTGAAATCATACCGTGAGCAATACGACGACCGAAACGAGTTTTAGCAGCGTATGCATCATCTAAGTGGATTGGATTATGGTCGCCAGAAAGCTCTGCAAACTGGTGCACCATTTTATCAGTCACTTTCACAGTCACTGAACTTGTAAATCCTACGTCGATGTTTTTATTCGCTGCCATTTTTAACTCCTACAGAATATTTGCTGCCAACTCTGCAAGCTCTGAACGTTCACCTTTAGTCAAAGTGACATGAGCTGCAATCGAGTGACCTTTGAATCTTTCAACCGCATACGTCAAACCGC
This sequence comes from Bdellovibrio sp. NC01, assembly GCF_006874625.1. Classification (NCBI taxonomy): domain Bacteria; kingdom Pseudomonadati; phylum Bdellovibrionota; class Bdellovibrionia; order Bdellovibrionales; family Pseudobdellovibrionaceae; genus Bdellovibrio; species Bdellovibrio sp. NC01. The sequence continues at coordinate 770,784 of NZ_CP030034.1, read as the reverse complement.
TGTTCGCTGAATCTACGTAAGGATTGTCGATCTGATAAACGTCACCCGTAAGAACGACTTTTGTTCCTCTTCCGGCACGAGTAACAATCGTCTTGATCTCATGCGGAGTCAAGTTTTGTGCTTCGTCAACGATCAGGTATTGCTTCGGAATGCTGCGACCGCGAATGTAAGTCAAAGGCTCGATGTTCAACATGCCTTGATTGATTAATTCTTGCGCACGACCCGCTGCTTTTTTGTCCGCACCCATCAAAAACTCAACGTTATCGAAGATGGGTTGCATCCATGGATTCAATTTTTGTTCGATATCACCCGGCAAGTAACCGATGTCGCGGCCCATTGGGAAAATCGGACGAGAAACCAGCAATCTTTGGAATTGCCCTTGATCCAACGTCTTATGAAGACCCGCAGCGATCGCCATCAAAGTTTTACCAGTACCAGCTTTACCCACCAGCGATACGAACATGATTTCGTCATTCAACAAACAATCCAGTGCGAAAGCTTGCTCAACGTTTCGTGCATGAATACCCCAGATAGAATCTGCAGCTTGCATCAACGGAACGATGGCTTTTTCAGCAGCACTGTAACGACCGATTGCAGAGTGATTTGGATTCGCAGAATCCTTCATGATCACGTACTGATTCGCGTACAATTTTGCATCTGATTCAAAACGTTTTTCTTTATAGAAAGCGTCGATCTGCGCAGGAGAAACCATGATCTCATGGTAGCCTTCGTACAAATCGTCGCGGTTGATGTCATTCGTTTCGTAGTCTTTAGCGATAACGCCGTAAACGTCTGCCTTAATACGAAGATTGATGTCTTTAGAAATCAACTCCACTTTGTAGCGTGGATGTTGTTTTTGCAAAGCCAAAGCAGTGTTCAAGATACGGTTGTCCGCTTTGTGGTGATCCAACTCTGACGGCATACCAGCCAACATCAAATCCGTATTGATGTAAACCATCGTTTCAGAGTTATCAATTTGCACACCACTTGCTAAAGAGCCCTTCGCACGAAGAACGTCGATGAAGCGGCTGAATTGACGAGCATTGCGACCGTTCTCACCTTGATCTCTTTTGAATTTATCGACTTCTTCGATAACAGAGATAGGGATATGAACATCAGCTTCTCCAAAACGCAAAATAGCCTGAGCGTCGAAAAGAATAACGTTCGTATCAATAACAATTTTTCTGCGTTTCGCTTTACTCAAGAGAACCCTCCGACTTGGTCTTTCCTCGATTTGCTCGAGGTAAAAATAAAACATGGGATTTGAAGCATCCGGCTGCAGAGACCCCACAGCTAAATTGCAACAAATCCCAAGACCAAAGTCTACGGAAAAGCCCCGTGACTCGAAAATTAGAAGAACGAAAAATTAAGAAATATGAGAAACAACGACGTCGCCTGTGTCTGTCTTCAGACTCGCACTGACCGTCTCAATGAACTTAATAAAATGATGGAGTGCAACATCATTCACAGTGCCTTTTACGAAATTAGCACCATGACGAACGATACCTTCATCTTCAATCACACGCGCATTGGTTACGCGAATCGTGAATGGGAAATAAGTTGAGTGATTAAGATAAACACGCATTGCAACTTCTTCGTCTTTTTGGAATGCGCCTTCCAACATGTCCAATTCAAATGCCAAACCATTTTCAGAGATATCGTACAAAGCAGCCTTCAAAAGGCCTTTCTCTGGAAGGATGACAAAAGCACCCACAAATTCTGTCAAAATGGTGCGTTTTACTTCACGGCGATCTCTGCTCAGGATCTCTTGACGTGCCTCAGTAATGTCATGAACCTGTGCCGCTTCGGTTTTATTCTTTCCCAAAGAGTTTTCAGATCTTAGGCGCGTTGTGAACTCGAGAACTTTCCCCATTTATCCCCCATATAAGTGATATTCTTATCGGCAGGAATTGTTTCAACTTTAGCCATCTTGCACCTAAGTCTAGTTTGTACCATAATGAGACCATGAAACGAGTTCTAGAGGCCATATCCGCGAGTTTACTCTTCCACATTCTGCTTTTATTGGCAGTGGTGGTCCTTGCTCCGCGCTTTGAAAATAAGCCTCCAGAAACGATCGAAATCGCCTTGGCTCCCCCGCCGCCGACGGAGCTCATGAAAAAAACGGCGAAAAAAGAAAAACAAATCGTGCGCCAAGCACTTGTGCCTGACCAATTGAAAGCGCAAGAAGACGACACGTTGGCGCGCTTCCTTTCCGAGCAAAAACAACGCGTGAAAAAAGAAATGCAAGCAGCTGATAATGGCATGACTGCAAATCGTAGCAACCAAGCTGCCGCACAAGCTCGCCAACAACAGCAACAACAAGCGCAGCAAAAACAGCAAGCCCACAAAGAAGATGTCACTGAAAAAGATAAAGACGGTTATCGCACGGTTGATATCTCTAAAGAGTTGCGCGAGATGAATCAATTGAACGAAGGTCGCTCTTCCGTCGGCGAATCACTGCCAACAGACGTAAAAATTGGCTCATTCACAGCTTTAAATACGGATCGTTATCTGTTCTATACATTCTACGCGCGCATCGAAGAACTTGTACGTTTCCGCTGGGAATCACGCGTACAACAAGCGATCAATACCTTTGATCAATCGACGGCAATGGCTGCCAGCAACAGAAATTGGAACACGCAGGTTGAGTTCTTATTGGATCGTCGCGGCTTTTTACAAAAAGCCATCATCATGAAAGAATCTGGAATTAAATCTTTCGATGCCGCCGCGGTAAATGCCTTCAAAGAAGCGCGCGTATTCCCGAACCCACCGCAAGAGATGGTTCAGGATGACGGCTACATTCATTTGCAATTCACATTCACGGTGAACTATCGTCCACCGATGATGGTGAATGCTCGCTAGTACTTTCCGATTAAGTTTTTTTAGGAATAAATTTTAAAGACGCCGAGTTGATGCAATAACGTAGACCTGTCGGTGCCGGTCCATCATCAAACACGTGACCCAAATGCGAATTGGAACCTTTCGCACGAACTTCGACACGCATCATTCCATGACTCAGATCTTCGATTTCAACAATCGCTGCCGAATCAATCGGACGAGTAAAACTTGGCCATCCCGATCTTGAATCGAATTTATCTTCGCTTGAAAAAAGCGGGACGCCAGAAATTGCATCGACATAGATGCCCTCTTCATGATTGTCCCAATAGGCATTGCGGAAAGGTGCCTCGGTTCCGTTTTCAACCATGATTCGGTACTGCTCTGGAGTCAGAAGTTTTCTTAATTCAGCTTCGTCTTGGGGAAGTCCACACTTCAATTTCTTATCACTCATACCAAAGTTTTATTCCTTCCTAGAGCTTTAGTCCAGAGGACAACGGATTTCATGTTACTCGCCACGGCGCCTTGTTAGGATAGATGAATATGAAATGTTTTAATTTGCTAGCCGTCGTTTTGGTCAGTTTCGTCACGTTATCCGCAAATGCTATGTACACTGAGTTAGGTGCCCAATATGGCTTTAAGACTCAGACTTACGATGAAAACAACAGCAACAAAACAGAATCTTTCACGGGCTCCGTATCACTTTACTTCTGGGAACGAATCGCTCTGGAGCTTAGCTATACAGATGCAACGACGATTGTAGAATCAAAGGCCTTCACTGCCGATCCTCGCCGCGTGACGAAACAACGTTCACAAATTTTGGGCGCGGATTTGATCTTTGTCTTGGCAGAAAAAACGGCGTTGTTCCAACCTTATATTAAGGGCGGCGTGGCGCAAATCAATCGCACGCAAACAGTTCAGATCGAAGGCGTAGACACTTACACCAATGATCCTGAAAAAGCATTGGCGCCAAGTTACGGTGTTGGTTTGAAAGTCGCTTTGACTGACAGCTTTAGTTTAAAATTCAGTTACGATGCGTGGAAAACTCCGGTGGGTAACGATACATCCACTGACGACTCTGCCTTCCGTGCCGGTATCTCGTGGATTCTTTAAAGTATTTGATTTTACTTTTTCCTCTGCTAACAGGTTGCCAAGTCAGCTACCTGTTTAGCTCGGCCTACAATCAAGTCAAACTTTTGAACAGCCGTGTTCCAATTGATGATGCCCTCAAAGATCCAAACATTTCGACTGAAGAAAAACGTAAACTGGAACTTGCACAAAAAGCACGTCAGTTCGCGGAAAACGATCTGCATCTTAAGCCCACACAAAACTACACGTCTTATGTGAAATTGGATCGTCCTTATGTCACTTACGTTGTCAGTGCCGCTTATAAGTGGGAATTGAAACACTATCAGTGGTCTTACCCTATCGTTGGCAAAATGCCTTACAAAGGTTATTTCAACGAAGCCGATGCTAAATCTGAAGAAGAAGAATTAAAAAAAGAAGATTTAGATACTTACATGCGTGGCGTTTCCGCCTACAGCACACTCGGTTGGTTTAAAGATCCTTTATTAAGCTCGATGCTTCGTTATAAGGACTTCGATCTTGTGAATACAATCATTCACGAAACCGTGCATGCGACTTTGTACATCAAACACGAAGCTGACTTCAATGAGCGCTTAGCAAACTTCCTGGGCAATAAGGGTGCAGAGATGTACTACTTAAAAACGGAAGGCCCCCAGTCAGCGACATTAGCTGAGGTTCGCAAAAACAACGAAGACGACAAATTGTTTTCAGCTTTTATCTCTAAAGAAATTCGTGATTTGACAGAGTGGTATAAAAAACTTCCGGCAACAGATCGCAAAGAAGAACTTCGTGCCGCACGAATTGCCGAAATTCAAAAACGTTTCGCCGACGAGGTTCTGCCAAAAATGCAAACCCGTGACTGGGATAAGTTTACAAAAGCAAAACTCAACAACGCTCGCCTATTGGTATTTAAAACCTACATGCAAGACATGAGTGACTTTGAAACTTTGTATGAACAATCAGGTCGCGATTTCAGTAAATTTATTGAGCGCTGCAAAGCCTTACAAGGTGAAAAAGATCCTGCCGCTAAACTTAAAGAGCTGATCGCGAATCCGACGTAACCATTTTTCGACGATAAAACAAAATAATCACCGCGCAAATCACGCCAATTATTTCCATCAGCCAAAGTCCCACAAATACCCAGCGGTACTTTTCAAAAAGGAAGCCGCTCATCAAGTGCACTATCCCTGACAAAATGCCAAAACCAAGATTGTAGACGAGCGAAAAAAGCGTGCAACGCAAGGCCGTTGGTACTCGCTGACAGACATAAGCAATCAATGGGCTGTAACCGATAATCGCGACAGAACTTATGCCGGCGGAAATCAGGATCATCACAAGCGTGCTGAATCCCAAGCGCGCTTGTGCGCCCGCGTGATGAGTGACCCAATATTGCAAGAGCATGAACAGAGGAAAAATAAAAATTAAACTTAATGTCAATCCATGCAACAAAACAGTTTCACTCCCAATCCTATCTGCACGCCGTCCCCACAGATAATAACTTGGCATATACAGCAGACTTGAAGTCGCAATGATAAAACTGACCGTTGGCGCATCAACCTTCAATACCGATTGAAAGAAATAAAGTTTATAGATGTTACTAATGTATCCAACCACTCCCAACCCCACCATGAGCGGTAAGATCATCAGGAAGAAATTTTTTAGTTGGATTTTATTACTAAGAAATCCGGCAAGATGATCGCGATACTCAGCAGGGGTACTTCGTTCTGTATGAACTTGATCAAACTCATCGCTGCGATGAAGACGAAAAGTAAAATACAAAACCAGAATCGACAGCATGAAACACGCACGCCATCCCCACGATAGAAACGCTTCTATACCAATCATTAATTTTAGAATCACGATGATCGCCATCGCCGCTAAATACCCAGCAGGTACAGACAGCTGTAATAAACTTGTGTAGCGGCCTTTCGCACCTTCAGGCGCTAATTCATAGCCAAGAATTGCTGAACAGGAATACGTTCCACCAATTGCAAAACCTTGTCCCAGCCGCAAAAAGACATTCATTAAAGAAGCAACGATGCCAATCTTTTCGAAGGACGGCAAAATGCCAATTCCTAATGTCATGACTCCCAGCAAGCCCATGCTCTGAACTAAAGATTTTTTTGCACCACGAGTGTCACCAACGAAACCAAAGAACAGCGCCCCAATCGGTCGCAATAAAAATCCAAGAAAGAAACTAAGAAGTGAACTGACAGAAGCAAAGCCTGTGGAAGCAGGATTGAAAAACAGAGTGGTGCTTTCGATATAAAGAATGCCGGAAAGGTAGAAGCAGTAGAACGACAACAGATTTACAAGACACAGGGTAGCTAACTTATCCCAGAGTCTCGCAAAGCTTGTTGGTTGTTCCATATCATTTTTCTTCTATGACCTTCGGAGCTGGAAGATTTTTTTTGTCTGTCTTCGGAGCTTCAGGGTTTGCAAGCATCGACTTAATTCGTTTTGTTAAGTCTTGTTTAATTTGTAGATACTGAACAAAACGATCAGCACCTAAAAGTGGTTTCAGCTTATCAAACTCTTCTTCGCTAATATGATTGTAAGATTGCAGTGTTTTACGGTAAGCCACGAGCTGCTCTTCACGTTTCTTTGTGTTCGCGGCTTTTGACATCTTTTCGGTAATTTCTTGAAGTTCGTTATTAAGATCGGCTTTCTTACGGTTGAGGTCCTTCACAATGTCAGTGAATTTTTTCTCCTCAACCGGAGAAAGCTTTAGCTCATCACTTAATTTCCAAATGAAAAGCTCTTCTAACTGATTTTTTTTATCGGAAGTTTCAGCCCTTGCGATTTGGGTCTGAACTGTTTGGAAGACGATGAATGTAAAAACTAGGATTATGAAACGCACGTCGATCCACCCGCAATGGGTGATTAGCGCACGCTCTCACCCATGATTTTGTTGAACTTAGCTACTGATAAAGTTTCAAATGATTCATTAGCTACGTCCACAAAAAAGTCAGATTCAGACTGAGTGCTGATTAAAGTCTGGGACACATCTTCAGGAGCCAATAAAGCTTCTGCGACGATGCGTTCATGACCGTCACTCAAAAGACCCACGCGTTGCATGCCCTGGTTCACTTTTGACACCTGCCCGATCATCATGAAAGACATCAGGAACAGAGACATTAACCCCCCAACGGGGTAAAGCCATCCGCGCCAGTGAGCACGGAGCATGTTTCTGGGCGTCATCAAGACTGGCGGTGGTGCCATTTCAGCTTCTTCAACTTTCGCCATGATCTTGTCATGGAGTGAATCGAAGAAGTCGTCACTCATCGCCATTTCGAAATCATCCATGGCCTTCATTTTCTTGCGAACTTTGTCCAAAGGGACATTTTGCTCATCACGACGATCCATGTACCTATCCTTCTGCTTCCGCAAATCTATGATTCATTTCTGTAAAGAAACCACCAACTTCTTCAGTCCAGTTTTTAAGCTCTTCTTGTTGCTCAAAAGTCTGACGAAGTTTCATCAAAGCGTGGCGGTAATTCGCTTTGGCTGTATCGTATGGGCACTCCATGATCTCAGCGATTTCGTTAAAGCTAAGATCTTCGTACACACGAAGAACCAAGGCTGTCTTCTGTTTCATTGGCAACTTATCTACTTCTTTTTGAAGTATGTCAGCCACCGCCGTGTGGACCAGAGTGTGTTCAGCCTCTGCTTCCACTGCTAAATGCACGTCTTCAACATCTACAGTATCGCGCTTAAATTCGCGCAGTTTGTTGCGAGCTGTGTTCACGCCAATTTGGAACAACCAGCTTTTGAAAGACGCACGCCCTTCAAATGAGTTCAGTTTCTCGTAAGCTTTGATGAAAGCTTCCTGAGTCACGTCCTCAGCTACATCCATGTCTTTTACAAACCTCAAACTCAAGCGCAGCAAACTTCTCTGATGTCGTTTCACGAGTTCGGAAAAAGAGCGTCTGTCCCCCGACTTCACTTTTTCTACCAGTTCAAGATCCGATAGCACTATTAGATCTCTCTCCATACTTTGACTCGTTTCTGTCTATTTTCGGTTAACGTTCTGAATTTTTTTCCAGAAGAGCCATCTTGCCCCCTCTCAGCCCCCGGTAAATTCGCCCCCAAACCCGCGGTGCCTACACTGTTTCTAATAAGCAACGTTGATGCCAATTTGTGCAGAGTCAATGTGGCCCTAAATATATGAAACTATTTAGGAATTACGCATTTTGTTATGACGCACATAAGAAATTCTTATGGGTCTGGATATGGCCTTGGGAGAGGTCGCGTTGACTCGATTTGCCAACGAAATGATCCTAATAAATAGGAGGACTTATGAAAACACTGGCCGTGTTAACTGTCTGCCTTCCCATCTATATATATGCTCAGCAGCCACAACATTCTGCCCAGCAAACTCCCAAAAGTCAGAGCTCGCAAGCGATGGCAGAGCCACCAGAGCCAACTCCAAAACAAACGGAAATGCCTGACACCACTTTAGTGGGAACAAAAAAGCAGCAGAAAGAAGCGAAAAAAAAAGCTGAAAAAGAAATGAAGAAAAAAGAAAAAGAGGTGAAGGACGAACGTATTCACTAATTTCGTTTCGTCCCTCTTTTAAAGATTTACTAATTGCCAGCGTAGTTTTGCTGAAGCTGTGGTTTATTTTCTGAATTGATCCCCAGCTTGCAATAATTTTTCTTAGCCGACGTATAGGAACTATAGTTCGCAGAATTCCTACCCGTGTACGGAACGGAATTGTATTCGTTCAAATGAGTCATGCCTTTTTGATAGTGCACTTTATAAACTTCACGAGTGTTGCTATCGACCACTTCAAAGTCATAACCAAGATTGGTCTTCCACATGTCGACCACAAGCCATGCATGCGCCATGATGCCGGGAATCTGCAGTTTCTGGTAAGCAATACGCCCGCTGCGCACTTCTTGATAAAGTTCATCCATCATTGATTTTAAAACATCCGGAGCCACACGCGTTTTGCCGCTAAGACCACGCAACCATCCAAACGCAATGCCTTCGCTGATTTGCCAACGGTTCAAAGCGGATTGAATTTGTTGATGATAGTCGATTGAAAATTCATACAAGTTTTTATAACCAGGAATTTCAACGACCGCGTCGTTCGCGATGATCGCATCAATGATACGTTTAGCGCGATCCGCTGAAGCACGGGGAAGTTCCGGGCGATAGACCGCGATGTAAGTGGCGTTGCGGGTGAACATCGAATGCCACCAACAGACTCCGCCGTTACCGATGCCTCCGGCATTTAAAAACGACAGACGATTTTGATAATTGTAAATCAAGCTTTTGTAGTAGTTCGGATCTGTGCCCTGCGTGCAGTATTCTTTTTTACTTGCCGGAGCTTGTTGTTGTCCCGACTTATCAATGTCTTTTGCGTAAGTCAGCGATGCCGCCGTCAAAATTACAGCGAGCGTAAGTAAAGATAGGTTCTTCATGAAGCCCTCGTTCGTTAGGTTGTTATTTGAACGAAGGCAGGAATAACAAGCCGAAGAAATTTTGGCTTGTTATGAGTTTGAAATCTTAGTTAATTATTTTTGTTCTTCAGAGTCGTCCGCATATTCCGCAAGCCCTGCAAGATCCACGAGCGTTCCATCAGATCCTTGGCAGAAGGCCGTTTGCGAGCCGCGTGCATTGCGTGCGATGACCACAGTACCCTGCACCCATCTGCAGTATTTGCTTCCTGGATTATGAGGATTCACTCCTTCTGAAGGTAATTTCACGCCGCGCACTTTATCTAAAAACGTACGCGCATCACACGAACCGTTAATACAAGATTCAGAAAGCAACGCGTCTGTTTTCATATCGTAACAAACCGTAAAATCTTTTTCGTTCGCAGTCCAAGTCGCAGGACGACAAGTGGCCCCAGCCGCCAAGGAAGCAAATGTGATGACTAAAAAAAGTATTTTATTTGAAGACACCGACACTCCCCGTATTAGCAGTTAACTCACTGGCGCCGTACCAGCAGCCGACGTACTCGTCGACTTCATCAGGATTCGAGCAGATCTGTTTGTACTGACCTGACCACGTTCGGCACGCACAGGCTTTGGCACCTTTGGGTTTCCAATTCGTGCCCCAAGAATTGCGCACAAGATAACTGCATTGCCCATTGATGCTCTTGCGACCCGTCACTAAGATCGAATGCGCTTCGCAGTCTGGACGTGTGCCATCCATTGCATCACGCTGCGAATTCTGAGACTTCTTGACGACGCCTTTATAAGATTTATCTGTAAAAAGATTCGCGCAGACCATAAGCTGCGCTGGCATGGTTTGATTCAAACCCTTATCCATCGCACGCTTCATGTTCACGTCAGATCCGAATTGAAAAACTTCAATGTCTGGAACTTTCACCGGATGAGTTTTGCAATTCTTAAACAGGTTTTGCAAAACCGCTGGAGCTGAAGCGCCCATGACATTCCTTTTCAGAGCAACACTTTTAAGTTGCTCTTGCTGCTTGCACGACACTCCGGTTGTTGAAGTCATGACACTTGAAACTTTTGTCCAATCGGTTTTGTTGCTTTTAGGATTCAAATTTTGATAAACAGTTTCAAGGAAATGCAAAACTTCAGCTTCGGAACCGCCACTGACTTTCATATATTCAGCAAGACGCGCTTTCACTTCTTTATCGCTACACACGCCTTTTGCGCGAATCGCATCGTTCACATCGGTCGCAACACCTGCGTAAAGAGAGTTGGCCTTAAATGGATTCTTAGTTCCATAAGTGTCGTAAGCCGCATAGACAGGATTCGTTAAATCATAAGAGGTATCGCCTTTTTTGAAGCGATAGTAATCTGTCATTTGTGCTGTCGTATAAGCATAACAAATCCCAGTGCCATCTTGATCGTAAACTGGAATTTTATTGAACGGTGAATTTGCACCTTGATTCAAATCCATGTCGCCGCAATCAGCATTTAAATTCCCGCCATCAGCTTTTGCTGCCGGCTGCGTTTTTGCGGGTGGATTGAAGGTCACTTTTTTTCTACCGCCCGCAGTCTGTGCGTGGCCAGCAGAGCAAAAAAGAAGAATGGAAATGGCGAAGTGAAGGGACGTACCAGTCATTCCATTATTGTCGCTAGGCCGTTGGCTTTCGACAACGGACCTAGGTGAAGATCTCTAGAAAAAATTAAGCGATGGACGAAATCTGAATCGCTTTCACAAGAATCATAATCCACATGATCGCTAAAATCACGATACCCGTGAAAAATGCTCGCATACGATAGAACAATTTATTCTGACCCATATGAATCACGGCATGAATGGCACGTACGATCACAAAAAGCCACGCCAAAACCACAAACGCAATTCCTTGAACAGGCAAAACCATACCAACAAGGCACGCGACATAAAACAACACCGGTGCTTCAAACAAGTTCGCATAATGACGAGCGGCCTGAACTATATCCGCAGGCGGTTCGCCCTCTGTGTATGTTTTAAAGTGAGTAATTGGAATTTTTCCCGTCTTCACTGCCGCTACTCGACGACGAAAAGTCACAACTAAAACGATGATCGTCAGAAAAACCAACGCAATCATAGGAAAAACTAACTGTACATTCACTACCGGCATTTCTACCTCCTGAATGTACAGTTCATAAAATTTTTAGAGAAAAAGAAAGTCTTTATGCAACTGAGCGCAAATTTAGCTACAACCACTTAATGATGAGGAAAAGCTACAAATCAAGAAAACTTATAGCCGTCCTGGAAGCCAGAACATAGGGTGCGCCTCAAAGGAGTCTTCTATGACAAAAATAATGTTTGCTAGCGCATTGACTGTCTTAACATTTGCCTCAACGTCCTATGCAGATCCTTGCGCTAATATTCTTAACTCGATGAATAGCGTATTAAGTAGCTACCAAGCCATGATAGACGTTTGCGCTCGCACAGCGGGAGCAAATCCTTCACAATATGCACAGGCTCAGGAAGCGGCCCGCAAACTTGAAGACGCCTATTTTGCAAACTCGCAAGTATGTCTGCAAGCTTGCATGCAGCCAGCTCGCAGTTCGTGTGAATCTTATCCAACTATTTCAGGTGCGTGCCCCTAAAGACTAAGGGGCGATGGTGACTTTATTACGGCCGCCTTGTTTTGATTGATACAAGGCTTTGTCGGCGCGTTCGTACAGTTGAGTCCATTCTGTTTCAGTGGCGTTCTTCGTTGCAACACCTACTGAAATAGTGACAGACACCTTTTTTCCTTCGAATACAAATTCGCTGGTTTCGATAGTGTGACGAATACGCTCACCCACTTCACCGGCTATTTTTGCGTTTGAACCGGAAAGAAGCAGAACGAACTCTTCACCGCCATAACGAGCAAAGAAGTCATTTGCGCGGATCAATTTTGTGATCACGATACGGCACAGTTCTTTCAGAACGTAGTCGCCACCTGGGTGACCATAGGTATCGTTGATTTTTTTGAAATGGTCGATATCGAAAGTCACAAGGCTTAATGGTTCGTTCAGAACTTCTGAACGCTTCATAGCTTCAGGGCCTTTTTCGATCAATGCACCTTTTGAATGTGCACCCGTCAAAGCATCCTTCTGAGACTTTTCATACATCGCTTGGTTCGTGATCGCTTCCAAACTTCCTTTTTCAAGGAATTTGAAAATCACGTTACCCGTTTTGATTTGATCGTTATTTTTCAACAAACACGACGCTAAAGGTGGCAAAGCCTGACCATTCACGATTGTTTTATTTGTCGAGCCCAAATCGATGATCGAAACTTCACCGCTATTCACGGCGAACTTCGCATGCGAACGACTTAAACTTTTATCGTCGATGTAAACTTGGCTTTCTACGGAACGACCAATCACGATATCGTTCGCAGTAATTGGATATTGTTTCCCCACGTAACCCGGAGGTCCAATCAACACAAGAACAGCGGGCGGAACATCGTCCGCTTCACGCAAGCGACCCTTGAAAGTGTCACTCGCGACAATACTGGTTTTTTCTAAGTTATCATTGGAAGAATCATCGTTGTGAGCCATAGAAAAAATTATGAGGCTTCATGCGCTGAATGACAATCGCTCAGATCGCAAAAATGATCCCGCTAGTCTCACGCCTAGCTACGAGCGAGATAAGACCTAAGTCCTGACTCTATTAGTTCATATTTAGATGTTCAGTTGATCAACAGATAGTAAGTAATTCCCAATATAAAACATTTGTACTCACAAATTTTAAACTTGTGAGACGTGATCGAATCCAAGGCGCAAGGAGGAAGGCGTACGAAATGTACGCCGACGACGAAGCAACGCAGGAGGCGGTCACGTATCGCAAGTTTAAAACCAGGCTTCGAATTGGTAGCCAAATGTCATTCCTGATGATTTGTTTGCAAACGTTGGCGCGTTCGCTCCGATATATTTCACGTCCTCATTTGCGCTATTCCAGAACGAGTACGACATGTAGGCGCGAAGCACAGGACGACCCCAAATACTTTTGCTCATGGATAACTGCGGAGCCACTGTCACACGTGCAAGTTCACGATCACCCGCCAGTTGACCGTTCGACAAAGTTTCCGATTCATCTTTGATGTGCGAGTAACCCGTTTCAAAAACCCACTGAAATCTGTCAGAGACAAAATAAATCGGACGAATGCCGATCTCTTGCCATTGAACGATATCGTATTGATCTTTGCCGTTGCTACCGTAATTCGCAGCCAAACCGAACATGAAAGCCCAAGAATCAGTGACATCACGACTCCAGTCTTCAACAAAGCGCACGTTCCATGCGTGATTTTGTGAAGTGTCGTTAGAATTCACTGCGCTACTTCCGTAGATGTTGAAATCTTTCATCGCACCTTGGCCGAACATCAAAGTTGTATTGCTGTGACCAGTGTATGCGACTGAATCCAAACGTGTCGCAAGAACGTAACCATTTGTTGGAACGTACTCTGTCGAACCATCAGAACTTCCTGGTGCCCATGCATATACGCCCCAGAAATTTAATTTTGCATCGTCAGCAACTTTCAAAGATGTGTAACGCAAATCAATCGCATTCAATGCCGGACGACCTACTGACGTTGTATTGAAGTCTTCATTCGCTTGAATCATGTGCGCAATCGCCAACTGACCTGGGCCCACAGACAACGCTTCGATACCCGCACCAACACCACTCATGTCGGCGTAGTAGTACCAATCGAAGATGTGCAAATCGACGTCACGATAAAATCTTTTACCGACCCAGAACTCGCCAGGGACTTCAGAAAAACCGCCGGCCTTTACGAAAGCTTCAATTTCTGATTGAGGGACTTTCACTGTGTTGTTGCTAGAATTTACCGGAACAACCGTGGATTCCCATTGACGCAAACCTTTAGAGCTGTAAGCAAAGCGCAGTTGCGTCTTAAAAAATGTTGGGTCGTCCGCGGTCGCAGTTTTGTGATTAAAAACCAAGGCAAGTTCAGTATAGAAATCACACTCATTCCCTAAACGTAGGAAATTACCCGGTAATCCGTTGTTATAGAAACACTCCTTAGAACCACCTTGAAGATTCAAGCCCGTTCCACCACGTAGATAGCCTAAAAAATCAGCATTTAATGCGAAAGATTGTTCACCTAAGAATACAAATAATAGCGCCCAAATAATTCTTTTCATTCTCGTCCCTTGAAAAATACGAGGCTTACCCATAAAGTCCCGCCCTGACTAGCACTTATGCATTGAGCTGACTAGCTCATGGAATAAAAGTAGACACTCAATTCGTGGGGGAAGTGTTTTGCTTCAAAGGCGTTGTAGCCGCGGTTTTGCCGCGTTCATGTTGATCAGTCTTTTCGTTTTCGCGAAGCCCGTTTTCGCGGGACCGATGCGTGCGCAGTGGCTGAATTCACGTCAACTTTTGGTGAAGCTTTCGCAAGGACTTCGTGTTGCTGACAACATGAACTTCGTGCTTGCGAACAGCGAAGTTGCTTTCAAAAATAATCCCCTGAATTTTTCTCTGCCAGTGATTGAAGCCCATGATAACTATGCGCTTTTAAGCACAGCAAACATCAAAGCTTCTGATATCAACGAATTGATTCGTCGTCCTTTAAAAGTCTACACGATCAACAGCAATCAACAGCTTTTGGATGCAACAGCCATTCAGTATGCGGGCCTGCTTGATGATTTATATTTCTATGACGGCAAAGACCTAGGCGTCAGTTCACAAGGCTCACAGTGGCAACTAAAGTTGTGGGCGCCGACTGCGATGAGTGTGCGTGTTTTCGTTTACCGTAATGGAAATACACCGAACACTTCTCCAGAGCAGATCTACAATATGACAACAGATCATGGCGTGTGGTCTGCGACATTGCCTGCTCAATATCAAAATTATTTCTATCTTTATGAAGTGACTGTGTACCAACCGACGACGGATAAACTTGAAACGTCACTGGTCACTGATCCCTACAGCTTTAGCCTTGCAACAAACGGATCGAAGTCACAAATCGTTGACGTCAATGCTGCTGATTTAAAACCTGCGGGTTGGGATTACTTGCGCAAGCCTGCTTTGAATTCTTTCAAAGATATCGTTATCTATGAACTGCACATTCGCGATTTCAGTGCGGGTGACCAAACGGTGCCGTTTATGTATCGCGGCTCTTACATGGCGTTCACTCAAGAAAACAGCGACGGTATGACTCAGCTTCGTTCTTTAAGCGAAGCCGGTTTAACTCACGTGCATTTGATGCCATTCAATGACTTTGGCTCTGTCGATGAAGACAAAAATACGTGGGAGACTGTGAACTTCCCAAGTACAAACTTGCAAGACGTGCAAGGTGCTTTGGGACAGATTCGTTCGCAAGATGCTTTTAACTGGGGCTACGATCCCGTGCATTTCTTAGCGCCAGACGGCAGCTATGCAGTAGATCCACAAGGTTCTTCACGCATTAAAGAAGTGCGCAGCATGGTGCAGTCTTTGAATCAAACTGGCCTGCGCGTCGTTCAAGACGTCGTTTTCAATCACACTTACAAAAACGGTCTGTTGCCGCAATCGGTATTCGATAAGATCGTGCCTTCTTACTATTACCGTCTTGATGATGAAGGTAATGTGCAAACGTCTTCATGCTGTAATGACACGGCTTCTGAACATCGCATGATGGAAAAGCTGATGATCGATAGCGTTTTGTTCTGGGCACGTACATACAAGATCGACTCTTTCCGTTTTGATTTGATGTCTTTCCATACTCGTCAAACGATGTTGAAAATTAAAGATGCAGTTCGCTCTTTAACGGAACAAAACGACGGCATCGATGGTTCTAAAATTTATATTTACGGCGAAGGTTGGTCGTTTGGTTCCTTATTTGGCCAAGATCCTGGCAGTGCGATGACGGCTGCAAATTCTTTCGGCGCTGGCATTGGTCTTTTCAACGATCGTCTGCGCGATGCTGTTCGTGGTGGGACAACAAACTCCACTGAAAAATCGGATCAAGGCTTTGCGACGGGTTTGTATTTCGATTTCAATCGTGAACCTGCGAATCGCAACACGCCTCCGGATGCTGATGGCCAACGCGATAAATTGCTTCACTTGGGCGACGTTATCAAAGTCGGTCTTGCTGGCAACTTACGTGATTTCACTTTCCGTGAACACTTAGGCTCTGTCATTCACGGTGGCGATCTTTATTTCCGCTCTTCATCGGTGGGCACATCGGCGACACCGATTGAAACGATTAACTACGTTTCGGCTCACGATGGTTATTCGTTATGGGATGCGGTTCAAGCCAAAGCCCCGTTCTTTACAAGTGGTCGTACTCCAACATTAACGACTTCTGAAGATCGTCAACGTATGGTGCAGTTGGCGTTGGCTATTCCGATGCTGAGCCAAGGCATTCCGTTTGTAGAAGCTGGAACTGAATTGCTGCGTTCAAAAAATGGCGACCAAGACAGTTATGATTCTGGCGACTTCTTCAACCGTGTTGATTGGAGCAAACAAAACAATCACTGGGGTGAAGGCTTACCTCCAGCATGGAAAAATCTTGATGATTGGTCCTTCTGGCAGCCGCGCTTGGTTGTGCCTGAAATGAAAGTATCGCCAGAGTTGATTCAACAAACGGATCGCTATTTCAAAGCCTTGATTCGTGTGCGCCAAAGCAGTTCGTTGTTTAAAATGAACTCGCTAGATGAAATCATGGCGAAATTAGTTTTCATTGATGATGAAGTGACGCCGCAACCGGGTTTGATTGCGATGGCTCTTCACCAAGGCAATGAAGCTTTATTGATTATGTTTAATAGCTCTCGTGAACCGCGTTTATTCTCGAATAAAGTGCTGGGTTATTCATGGCAGCTTCATCCATTGTTAGACGCTAAAGTAGATCCTGCTTTAGCCCAAGTCGTCTTGATGCCAGCGCAATCTGCTATTCAGATTCCTGGTCGCAGCACTGTTGTATTGAAACTTGTTTCTGCGACGACAAAATCTAAAGGTGCTAGATAATGCGTAGTCTGTTTTTCCTGTTAAGCCTTCTATTTGCCGTCAGCGTGCAAGCGAAAGAAATTCGCGTGCACATCTGGCATCAAATGATCTATGCCCATCGCCAAGTTTTGGCAGAGGCCTTAGAAAAATTCGAAAAAGAAAATCCCGGCGTTAAAGTTCAAGCGACTTATCGGGAAACTGAAGAACTGCGCAGCAGTTATCAATCAGCAGCTATGGGTGGTAGCGGTCCTGAGCTGGTTTACGGTCCTAGCGATCAAATCGGTCCGTTTGCCACAATGGGAATCATTCGTCCGTTAGATGAAATCTTAGGCGCTGATTTCTTTACGCAATTTGATCCACTTGCAGCACCAAAGTTTCACGATCAGCACTTCATGATCGGTGACGGCGTCGGCAATCATTTGATGCTTCTTTATAATAAGAAGTTGATGCCAAACCCACCGACGAATTCTGATGAATTGATCGCGATGGGCAAAAAATTGACGATCGATAAAGACGGTGACGGCAAGATTGATCAGTGGGGTCTGGTATTTAATTATACTGAGCCATTCTTCTTTGCCCCGTTTATTCCGGCATTTGGCGAAGACTTCATGAAGAACGACACGCAACCAAACCTGAACACAAAGGCTTTGCGTGACACGTTCCAATTTATTTTAAATCTGCGCGATCAATATAAAATCATTCCTAAAGAATGTGACTATGAAACAGCAAATGCTTTGTTCAAAGGTAACAAAGCTGCGATGTTGATCAATGGTGACTGGTCTTGGGGTGATTATAAAGAAGCGAAAGTTGATTTCGGCATCGCTCGCATCCCAATGATTTCTTCAACAGGTAAATGGCCGGCTCCGCTTGTTGGAACTAAAGGTTATTCTTTAAACGTAAACATGAAATCACCAGAGCATTATGATGCCGCGGTGAAATTGTTGAAATATCTGACGTCACAACCTGTACAAATGTTGTTTGCAGAAAAAGTAGGAATTCTTCCTTCAAACTTGCAAGCGCGTGAATCTGATGTTGTGAAGAACAACCCTTTATTGAAGATCTCTTCAGACATTATGGCCGTTGGTCACCCGATGCCGATTGTTCCTGAAGTGCGCGCGATCTGGGATAGCTTACGCATTCAATATCAAAAGGTTTTGGCTGGCAGTGCGACGCCAACAGCAGCTGCTGAAAGTGCACAGATCACAGCGGAAAAACAAATCACCGAGATGAATGAAGTTCTGGAACCAGGCCCCGGTGCATGGATCTTGAAAGGTTTATTCCTGGTTCTGATCTTGTGGGCGATCTTTGCGTTCAGAAAATCATTTGTTGCGTTCGTCAAAGGCTTCCAAGGTCCGAATCGTTTCGCTTACTACATGATGTTGCCAGCGTTCATCGGCATCTTTGCGGTGATCATCTACCCGTTCTTCTATAATATCGCGATTTCGTTTTCGAACTTCAGCCTTCGCACCTTCCAAGATTGGTCGCTAGTTGGTTTTACTCACTATGTGAACGCACTGACGGATCCACGTTTCTATTCGTTGTTCTTAAAGACGGTGATTTGGACTGTGGTCAACGTATTCTTCCACGTGACGATTGGTGTGTTCTTGGCGGTTGTAATCAACCAAGTGATGCCAGCCAAAGGTTTCTGGCGTGCCTTGCTCATCATCCCTTGGGCGGTTCCGCAATACATCACAGCACTTACGTGGCGAGCTCTGTTCAATCAAGAATACGGCCCGATCAATATCTTCCTGCAAAAATTTTTGCATCTCTCTCCGGTTCAGTGGTTAAGCCAACCGTTTACGGCGTTTACCGCTTGTATTCTTACGAACGTATGGTTGGGATTCCCATTCATGATGATCGTAGCATTGGGTGGTTTACAGTCCATTCCACACTCGTTGTATGAGGCCGCAGTGCTTGATGGTGCGAATGCATGGCAACGTTTCCGTCACATCACTTGGCCATTGTTGTTGCCAGTGATGGCGCCAGCAGCATTGCTGGGTTCTATATGGACATTTAATAATTTGAACGTGATCTGGCTTGTTTCCAACTCTGGCGAGCCGGGCGATCAAACGCACATTCTTGTCAGCTACGTTTATAAAGCGGCCTTTAACTTGTACCGCTATGGATACGCAGCTTCCGTGTCTGTGTTGATCTTCTTGATTCTTGTGGTGTGGGGCTTGAGCTCTTTGCGCGCGCAATACCGTAAGGAGACTCAGTAATGATTAAAAAAGCTTTTGCTTGGTTTAGCATTTTATTGTTTGCAGCGTTTTCGTTGTATCCAATCCTTTATGTGATTTCAGTTTCTTTGCGTGGTGACAACGCTTTCCAAACGCAGTCACTGGAAATCATTGGACCGAATTCAACGTTAAAGAATTTCTGGGCCTTGTTTGTGGAAACGGATTTCTTGTTGTGGCTGCGTAACTCGTTGTTGATCAGTGCCGTGACGACTTTTGTTGGTGTGGCGTTGGCATCGACAAGCGCCTATGCGCTGTCTCGCTATCGTTTCCGTGGCAGAAATATGATGTTGTTTTCATTGTTAACGACACAGATGTTTCCAGCGACGATGCTGATGCTGCCTTTTTTTGTGATTCTTTCTAAACTTCACTTGATCGACAGCTTCATTGGCTTGTTTGTGATTTATTCGTCGACGGCTTTGCCATTCTGTATCTGGCAGATGAAAGCCTATTACGACACTATCCCGAAGGAGCTTGAAGAAGCAGCTTTGTTGGATGGCTGTTCAAAGTGGATGATCTTTACGAAAATTATTTTACCCGTGTCATCACCCGCTTTGGTTATCACGGCTTTATTCAGCTTCATGAATAGCTGGAGCGAATACGTGATTGCGGCGGTGGTATTACAGGACCCACAACTTTATACATTGCCGTTGGGGCTTCGCTCTTTCCAGGCAAGTCTTGCAACGCAATGGGGTTTGTATGCAGCGGGCGCATTGATCGTCAGCGTTCCTGCTTTGATTTTGTTTATTAGTATCAGTCGTTATCTGGTTTCAGGTTTAACGATGGGCAGTGTGAAGGGTTAGTTATGGCTTCAATTGAATTTGCAAAATGCGAAAAAAGCTTTGGCGCGGCAAAAATTCTTAAAGGAATTGATCTGCAAATCTCTTCAGGAGAATTCCTGGTTCTTGTCGGACCTTCTGGTTGCGGTAAATCAACTTTGTTACGTACTCTTGCGGGCCTTGAAACATTGGATGCCGGTCAGATTAAGATCGAAGGCAAGGTCATTAATAATATCGAACCGCAAAACCGTGACATCGCAATGGTATTCCAAAGCTATGCGCTTTACCCGCACATGACCGTTGAAGAAAACATGGGCTTCAGCTTGAAACTACAAGGTCTGAATCCTGCAGAAATTTCTTCGCGCACGAAAGAGATCGCGGATCTTTTGCAGATCTCTCACCTGCTGGCTCGCAAACCCAAAGAACTTTCTGGCGGTCAACGTCAGCGTGTTGCCTTAGGGCGTGCATTGACTCGTCAAACGCCGGTGATTTTATTCGATGAACCGCTTTCGAATCTGGATGCCCATCTTCGTTCGCAAATGCGTGTGGAAATCAAACGTCTTCACCAACAACTTAAAAGCACCATGATTTATGTTACACATGATCAAATGGAAGCAACGACAATGGGTGATCGTATCGCTGTTTTGAAAGACGGCGTGATCGAGCAAGTGGGAACTCCTTCCGAGATTTATCACAAGCCTAAGAACATGTTCATCGCAAGTTTCATTGGCTCCCCTGAAATGAACTTCATTGAAGGCGATATCGTGAAAAGACTTCCATGGTCTGAAGCCCAAAAATCCGATCAGGTTTTGGGAGTTCGCCCAGAAGCCTTTAAAGTGAAAGAGGGCGCTTTAACCCAGAATGAAGTGGAATTAGGTAGCTTTAAAATCGAGCTGTCAGAAAATTTAGGCGGCCAACAAATGCTGCACGGTCAGTTAGGGAACCAAAGTGTGAGAATCCTCGTCGATTCACAGGCTAATTTTTCCACGGGTCAGTCGGTTCCTTTGAAGATCGACCTGACAAAGGCACACCTGTTTGATAAAAAAACGGGCCTGAATCAACGCCTTTAGGAGCCTAAACTTTGAAGAAGCTAAGCCTTTGTCTTTCCATCTTCTGCCTGTTCTTCGCAAGCTTTGCAGCGCAAGCCGCTCCACGCACCGTTTTTGTGCAGATGTTCGAGTGGCCGTGGAAAGATATCGCGCGTGAGTGTGAATTGTATCTGGGCCCTGCTGGTTTTTCTGCCGTTCAAGTTTCGCCACCACATGAACACATCGTTTGGGAAAAACATCCGTGGTGGGAACGCTATCAAGTCGCAAGTTATAAAATCGAATCACGCAGCGGTAACGAAGCCGAATTCGCCGACATGGTAAAACGCTGCCGCAGAGCGGGCGTTGATATTTACGCTGATGCTGTCATCAATCACATGACAGGCATTCCTGGTGGCACTGCTGTTGGTGGTACAAGCTTCACTCACTATGACTATCCTGGCATTTATGACTTCAATGATTTCCATCACTGCGGTCGCAATGGCAATGATGACATCGTGAACTACAAAGACCTTTACGAATTACAAAACTGTGAATTGGTCGATCTTGCTGATCTTGCAACTGAAACTTCAAAAGTTCAAAACACCATCGCTGCTTACTTAAATCACCTTTTGGATTTGGGTGTTGCGGGTTTCCGCATCGATGCTGCGAAACACATTCCTGCTAAAGACTTAAAAGCGATCATGAGCCAGCTGAAACGCTCTGCTTACGTTTATCAGGAAGTGATCTATGATCCCGCAGGACCGATCTCTTACGCTGATTACACGCCGATTGGTGACGTGACAGCGTACGACTATGCTCACCGTTTGGGTGCTGCCATCAAAGATAAAAAAATGGACGGTCTTCTACACATCGGAGAAAACTTTCCGGCTTCGAATGACTCGATTGTCTTTGTGACGAATCACGATCTTGAACGCACAGGTGATCCGTACATCCTGAAGTACTCAAGCGAAGATCAAAAGCTGTATCGCCTGGCACAGATCTTCATGTTGGCGTGGCCGTTTGGTTACCCACAAGTTTATACGGGTTATGATTTTACGAATTATGACGACGGCCCCCCACTGAATGAACAACTGCGCACTTTGCCAGTATTAAGTTCACAGAATCAATGTACAGCTCCGTTTACATGTGAACATCGTTTGCCTGAAGTGGCAGCGATGGTTGATTTCAGAAATCAAACAGACGGTTCATTCGTTGTAAATAATTTCTGGAGCAACAATACGGATCAGCTTGCTTTCAGTCGTGGGCAAAAAGGTTTTGTTGCAATTAATTTTTCAGGCAATCAATTGCCAAAGGAATTCCAAACCGGTCTTCCTGCTGGCAAGTACTGCAATATCGTTGGCGCTTCATACAACCCGAACACTCATTCATGTCCTAATATGATTGAAGTGAATGCTCAGGGTAAGGCCAACGTTGTTATCCAAGCTTACTCAGCAATGGTTCTTTTAAACCGCACGACTGCATCACAGAAGAAAAAAGCACTATGAAAAAACAAACTTATACGATCGGTTTTGACTTAGGTGGAACGAAACTGGCAGCAGCGCTTTTAACAGATAAAGGCGAAATGCTGGACTTCGTAAAAGTTCCTGTCGACATGAAACGCGAAAACTCTGCAGCTAAAACGCAGAAGCGCGTGATTCAATTGATGGCCGACATCGCTTTGGATTTTAAAAAACGTTTTCCTAAAGAAACGTCTGCTTCTGTTTTTAAAGGTATTGGCCTTGCGAGCGCCGGTCCATTGAATGCGGCTGAAGGTAAATTGATCAATCCTGTGAACTATCCAGGCTGGAAGATCGTTCCAATTCGCGATCTAGTAGAAAAAGAAATCAACAAACAAGGCTTCAAAACCAAAGTGTTCTTCCAGCATGATGCGACGGCTGCAGCTTTAGCTGAAGGCTGGGTTGGTGGTGCTAAGGGTATGGCTTCCTTCGCGGTTGTTAGCATCGGCACTGGTATCGGTTCTGGCATCATCTTCAATCACTTCCCGTGCCAATCTCAAGGCATGGGTTCTGAATGTGGTCACTTGATTGCCGACTTCAATAAACTAAAAAACAATCCAGACAAACTTCACCACTGCACTGTCGAAGGCATCGCTTCAGGAACGGGACTTTTACGTCGCGCTCGTGAAATGGGTTTCACTGGCAATTCGGTTGAAGAGTTGGTTGAATCTAAAGATCCAAAGTACAACGTTTTGTATGCGGATATGGCGTGGGCATTGGCGACTCTTTGTTACGATCTGTCTTTGACGTTTAATTTAGAAAAGATCTTCATCAGCGGTGGCTTGATTAAAATCAAGCACTTGTATCTGAAAGAACTAAAAGCGAACTATTCAAAAATGATTCGCCAATTGAATCCAATGTTCGAATGTAAGATCGAAATTGCGAAGTCAAAAAATCACGCGGGTGTTTTAGGTGCCGGATATCTTCCGCATCTTTATTCGCAAAAGAAATCCTAGTCAGAAAAATATCTTTGATGACCATAAAAAAGGGAGCCTCACGCTCCCTTTTTTATCTCATTTTCAGAGACCACTTCAATTACTCAAACTGTCTTAGTGCTGTTTCAATTTTGCTTTCGCAAGGACTTTACCAAGTTCCACACCTGGTTGATTGAAGGCATCGATCTTTAGGTATTCGCCCATTCCTGCAACGACAAGCTGCCAGAACATGAACAAGTAACCCAAAGTTTCTTCGTCCAAGGCCTTCATTTTCAAAGTCATTGTGGCAACGCCATTTTGATTTAATGCCTCTTGCGTTGCTAGAGCTTCGGCGCGCAGCAACTCACCCATTGTGCGACCGTGAAGATCGGCTGTTTCTTTGAAATGTGTTTTATGGATTTTTTGTGATCCGCCTTCTGATTCTTCAGAGCGCATGAACATCACAAACTTATCTTTCGTACCTTCCATCACCTGCTGCAAGATCGAGTGCTGATCAGAAGCACCGATTGCAGCCATTGGTGTGCTTACACGTGGAGCTGCTCCACCGGCGCGAGTTTGGTTTTTACCTAGTGATTCAGCCCATAACTGTGCATACCAACCGCCGAAGTTTTTAAGGCGTGAATTGTACGACCACAACAAAGTGATCCATTCTTCACGTTGGTAGCTCATGATCACTTGGGCCATCGTTTGTGTCACAGTTGCTGTATCCAACAACGCGCGCTTCGCACCGACACGGATTTTTTCAAGATCCAGGCCTAAGAACGCTGCCGGGAACATACCGACTGGAGAAAGAACAGAAAATCGACCACCAACATCCAGCGGAATTTCACACTCTGGAACTTGATGTTTACGCGCCCATTGAGTCAACGAGCTTTCCTTTGTTTCAGAGATCACGATGCTGTGCTTAGAAAGATCTAATTTTTCTTCTTCGTAGATTTGCAAAAGAAGTTCAAGGGCACACAATGATTCGATCGTTGTCCCGCTTTTAGAGATGAAAGCCCAAGCAACATCTTTCAGACTGCCAAGCTCTTCAATCAAAGTTTCAAATTCCAAAGCGTCAACGTTATCAACGAAGAACATGTTTTTAGAATTGAACACTTCCGCGATAACACGAGTCCCTAGCGAACTACCACCAAGACCGACGACGACAAGTTTTTTGAATTTGGCTGCGAAGTCAGCACCGTGCTTGTGCGATTGTTGCCACAACTGAATGCGCTCAACCAATTGCGGAAAGCCAATCTCTTTTCTTTCCATGAAAAGCTTCAAAGATGATTGGCAGGCTTGCAAAAGTTCGTTTGGAATTTGGTGACTGGATTGAGTGATTTCTAACATCGTGATATCTCCATGTGTCTACACTCTCGCAAAAGCGAGAATCGCAAATCACGAGATAGCGACGTCTTCCTCAATACGGTGATACCCTTTCCACTCTTTCAAACGACCGCGCGGGCGTCCGCCGTCTTCAGGGTATTCGATTAAACAGTACGTAAGCTTCGTGATTTTTCCTAGGGACACAATATCCAAAGAAGTCAGCTCCGTCCATGTTCCTGTATTAAAATATTCTTTGTTCTCGTTCCATTGACGATACTGGTAAACGTGCGTGTGGCCAAAGACCACCGTGTGAACGCGCTCATCGTTAAGAATCTTACGCGCTGATTCACTTAAATCAGGGAAAATCGCGCTTTCCAGGATGACTTGGATGATTCGTTTGATCGGCCAATGACGACGCGGGTCCTTAACAAAAGCACTTCTAAGGAAGTAACCAAGTGCCATAAAGAACGCACGCACCATCGTCATGGTTTCATTAACCAGCGCCCAACGCACCATTTTGCCGAAAGGTCGAATCTTATCGACGTGTGGATATGTCTGTTTGATTTTCAATACGACTTCCAAGAAGAAGTGCGAACCGAAAGGCAGATTCAAAATGGGCTCAACCAGATTCTTTTTTAAGAAGAATTTTTTGGGATCCATACGATTCGCGGCTTCGTGCATGTGACCGTGCTCGATGTGCACGCCATCAAAGAAATACACGATGTTTTTAAAGCGCACGGGCGCGCCAATAACTTGATTCAAGTACGCGCGGCACGCAGGCCACAACATGCCTTGATCGTGATTGCCGACGATATAAGTAATATTATTACCAGGCTTTGCCGCGAATTCGGCCAGAGCTTTGAAAACGTTTTCGTGACCTTTCACGATGTCCTTCAAGATCTCCAGTGTCACAGCTTCCGTGATAACTGAAAGGAAGTGACCTTTGTAATCGCACTGCAAGAAGTTAAAGAAGTCACCATTGATGATCATCTCAACTTCATAGTCTCTGTAAATACCTGTGGAGTAATAGTGAATGAATTCCACCAGCTTTTCGCCGTAATAGAATTCTTCTAAGGAGTTCAAACCACCTTGAGGTAATAAACGACCTTTGCCCAAATGCAAATCGCTGACGACGACTTTGATTTTTTTAATTGGCGCGGGTTTGGCGACGACCGCTGAGCCGTCGCTGGACTCTACTGCGACAGTGGACTCCATACGTTTCTACTCTGCTTTCTTAAGTGGCGTGAGGTTCTCCTCTTTGACCTCTAAGTTCGTCAGAGCTAAACGTAAGGCACGTTCAGTACGTTTGAACTGGTCTTGGTTCGCCTCAAGGGTCTTGTTAAGTTCAAGACACTTCTTGCGATAATTATCCAGTTCTTGGGATAGCTGATCAATCTTTCTTTTTTGGTCGAGGATATACTCGTCCTTCGATCGAACCAACGCGGCTTTTTCAGCACGCAAAAGCTCTAATCGATTTTCAAGTTCTCTCTCGCGAACGCGAATCTTTTTAAAGTCAGATTTAAGTCGAGTTTCAAGCTCTTCAACTTTGATACGAGCTTTGGCAACTTCGTTCTCTTTGTATTGCAAATTGCCTTTTAAGATTAGAATTTCACTTTGTGCAGATTCTTGCACTTCAGCTTTTTCTTTCTCGATAGCAGAGATGCGGATACCTAATTCATCTGTACGTGTACGAATGATTTCACCTGCAGATGCAAGCTCTTCATTTTCTGCACGAAGATGTTCGACTTCTCTTTCAAGTTCAAGGATGCGTTGTTGGGCAAGCTTTAAGTTTTCGGCTTGCGCAAGGCTTGCATCAACGGACGTCAATACGTTTGCAGCACCAGTACGGCTGCTACCACGGAAGTTGCCGACGCTGACTTTGACGTCAACATCAGAAGACTTACGTGCGCCTCCGACTCGGGCATTGGCAAAACCATCAACAGCCACTGTTTTGTCAGCGTCTGATCCAGAAGTGCTTGCTGCTACGGAAGAAGTCAGATTTAAATCTTGTTGGATAGAAATAGTTTTATCTTCACCACCTGATGAAGGCGCAGAAGTAAATGCCACAGGACGAGTTGCTTCGTCATCTGCTGCTTCTTCTGGTTGTGGTGGCGAAAACAATTCGTCAGAAGATTGATACCCGCCATCTGAAGATGGACCTTGATACTTTTCTTCTTCTGCTGAATTCATCATGAAGCGTTCTGAAGGAGGAAGCTCACCAAAGCCTTCTGGCATTTCGAACTCTTCGATTTTGCCAGCGCCAGAGTCACTGCCTTCATAGCCATCATTGTCTGAGCCATCGTATTCAGAGTGCGCACCACCCGTGAATTCTGAAGCGACGATGTCCTTTTCAATTTGGACACCCAAATCTTTTTCAAGATTGTCCCAAAGACCGCCCGCTACATTCGTGCTATCAACACGGTTTTCATCCGTGTCCATTGGCAGACCTTCGAAGTCGTTTTTCTCGGCATCAACATGAGCATTGTGATAAGACGAATCCGCTTGGATGTCTTTTAAATCATCCATCAAGGATTCAATCAGGTTTTCTGCTGCTGAAGATGTCTTTTTCTTTTTGCTCATGGCTATACGAAATATCGGTATTTTTCTCTGGTCTCTTGAGGACAAAGCAGATCCAGGTCGAGATCAGGATGAAGGTCCTGCTATTCCTCTGAAAATCCCAAAATGAAACACTCCGTCGCGCCATAAGTACCTGATCTGTGGTGTAGATTTTATATTTTACACAATTATGTTGTGTGCAATATAAATTCGCGATAAGTTGGCTTTATGAACAAGAAGCTCAAATTAGAAAATCAGCTTTGTTTCCCGATCTACGCAGCTTCGCGTTTGATTACGCAAATGTATGCGCCACACTTTAAAGAGCTGGACCTGACTTATCCGCAGTACTTGGTCTTTTTAGTGTTGTGGGAAAAAGCTCCACAAAAAGTGACGGAGATCGCAAATCTGCTGTTGCTTGATACAGGCACGGTCACTCCCCTGATCAAACGCATGGAGCAAAAAGGTTGGGTCACGCGTAAGCGCAGTAAAACTGACGAACGCGCGGTCGAAGTTCATCTGACTGCGGAAGGTCGCAAGCTTGAAGAAAAATTTGCGAGCATTCCCGATCAGCTTTTGTGTGACGTGAATTGCAAAAAAGAAGAATTAAATAGTTTAAGAACTCAACTCAACAAATTCGTTGTGGAAATGAATAAAACCCTTAAAGGAGGTTTGCATGAGTAGCTTATATACTGCATCTGCTACAGCAGTTGGCGGCCGTAATGGTACAGTCAAAAGTTCTGATGGCGTATTGAATCTTGAAGTAAGAATCCCAAAAGAAATGGGTGGCCCCGGTGGCGCCTACACAAATCCTGAACAACTTTTTGCGGCTGGATATGCAGCATGCTTCGATAGCGCTTTAGCCTTCGTAGCTCGCAGTCAAAAAGTGACGTTAACAAGCACTTCAGTAAATGCCGAAGTCGGAATCGGTCCAAATAAAACGGGTGGATTTCTTCTTACCGCGCGCTTGAAAGTGAAAATTGAAGGACCCGATCGTGAAACAGCACAAAAACTTTTGGAAGCTGCTCACCAAGTATGTCCTTACTCGAATGCGACTCGTGGAAATATCGAAGTTTCATTGGAGCTCATCTAGTCCCCTCCCCTCCCCTTCCCTGAACGCAAAAGACGAACGGGCGGCCATTGGCTGCCCCTCCTCTGAAATCTGTCTAGCAACTTCCGTCACCGCTCTTTAATTCTATCTGAAATTTAATAAAACTCTATCCTGCCCCTGTTTAGCTGGCAAAGCTCTTGCTCTTAAAAACTGTTCTAAGTTTTGACACCTTATCCAAGGAGTTTGTTATGAAGGCAGTCTTCATAGCCCTGGGCGTACTTTTGGCCTCGACAGTCAGTTTTGCGAATAGCTATTCAGCGACTCGCAAAGTGGTCGTCTCCGTAGGCGATCTTAAAGAAAACAAATCGACTCTGTGGAAAAAAGAGATCTGTGCACAGGTGTACATGATCGCCAACGACATCGCTGAACAAGGTGTCGATATCACGTGTCGTTCATTCGACACGGACAATTTCTTGGATAAAGATCTACCGGCTTTGCAAAAAAATAATTCCTATCACCTAAGAATT
Source organism: Bdellovibrio sp. NC01 (assembly GCF_006874625.1). Classification (NCBI taxonomy): domain Bacteria; kingdom Pseudomonadati; phylum Bdellovibrionota; class Bdellovibrionia; order Bdellovibrionales; family Pseudobdellovibrionaceae; genus Bdellovibrio; species Bdellovibrio sp. NC01. The sequence goes on along the minus strand of NZ_CP030034.1, from coordinate 741,575 downwards.
ATTCGTGATCGCAATGGTGAAATCGGCATGGACATCACCAACTGGAGCCGTCGTTTTCAATCGGATTTCACAAATCTTGGATGGGACTTCAAAAATGCAGCTCAAGGCAAAGTCACTAAAGAACAAGCCTTCGCTAAAACTGTCGCTAACGTGTTTTACTATATCGCTAATGAAGATGCTTTCCGCGCCGCTTTGCTAGTCAATGGTGTCGAAGAATCTGAACGCGTGAAATACGATCAAGATCACGGTTTGTTCCTTGATAAATCCACGGGCACGCCGTTAACCATCGATCAAGCTTATAGCTCATTCGAGGACGAAAGCCCGCGTAAGAAAAACTATCTGCGCGCAGGTATCGAGCTGGGCGTGGTTTTCTCTTCTGGTATCGCTTGGTATTATAAAAATCTGGTCTATAATGCTCAAGACTTCGACTATGGTTTCCGCGAAGGTATCCGTAAAAAATTAAGCGGCGAAGCTGTGTTATTCGACGATAACGATAAGTTTGCAAACTACGGTCACGTCTATGCCGGCGTATTGTATTACAACGTCGCTCGTACAAATGGCGCTGGTGCGCTTGAATCCTTCCTTGTGACATTCGCATCTTCTGCGGCTTGGGAAATGTTTGAGTATCACGAAGTTTTCTCCATCAATGACCAGATCATGACTCCGGTTGGTGGTTATGTGATGGGTGAAGCGACTTATCAGTTGTCATGTGCTTTGTTACAAAAGGATTCAAAAGTTGCGAAGGCATTAGGTTACACAGTAAATCCTGTGGGTGCTTTGAACTATTCAATGAATAAATGGAAAACGGGCGACAAGTTTTCATCACAACCCGATTGCGCGAAAGAACGCTGGTCAGATGTTTCTGTTTATTTGGGGGTCGAAAAAGGCAGCAAACCTTTCGTACCAAACGAAAAGAACACCTACATCGTTGGCTTAAATGCACAAGTGGTGACGATTCCAAATTACAATAAAACCGGCGAAGACCAAGGTTTGATCTTTGATACTTCACTTGTGAACCTGAAGGCTGAAAACAATGGCGGCGAAGGCATGGGTGACTTAAAAATCATCGCTCAAATCGTCAGCGCCGCTTATCACAAGAAATCGATAGATAAAGATGGTCGCGGCGATCTTCGTGGTTATGATTTGATCGTTGGTTTAGGGACAGCTTCAACATGGAATGATCGTGGCACCGATAAAAAAGGTGGCAATGAAGACTACTACGGCACAATCAACATCCTTGGCGCCTCTGCTCATGCGACGATCTTTTATGGCGGCTACAAAATCAAAGCTGAGTTCGGCTTCTATGGCGACTTCGCGATGGTGAAGTCTTATGCGCTAAGCCCGATCGAAGACACAAAAAACAATCCTGCACTGGCCACTCAAGCCAGCACGGTTCGCAAACGTGGTTATTATTGGGGTGTCGGCCATTCGACTTTGGCTTCGATCTCTGTAGAAAAAGGGCGTTGGACTGTGGGCTATGAAGGTCAGGTTTCTTCGGCGACGAATATCAACGGTCGCGATAGAAAATACGATGAAGTGCAAGATCCTTTGGACTTCTCTGATTCGTTTATGTCTCACCGAGTGTACGTGATGTTTAAGATCACTCGCAACTTAAGCATCCAGTTGGCGCATGAGTTGTCGATCCGCGAAGGATCTGTCAGTGGCTTTGAAACCCGCCGCGGCGTCGAACATCGCACGTTCGGGGTTTTGGTTTATAAGTTCTAATCTTTAGAAACGAATGATTCAGAAAATAAAAAAGGCATCGATTGAAGTCGACGCCTTTTTATTTTTTGTCTTCGCGTCAGCGAACTACAAAGTGATAACTTTTTTGTATTCAGCGAGGCGTTTTTCAAGATCGCCCAAAGTCACTTTTGCCAAAGCTTTCACAGAGAAATCTTGGATCGTGTGGCTAGCCATCATAGAACCCATGATGCACGCTTGTTTCAAGTTGTTCACAGTTGGAACTTCTTTTTGTGCTGCCAAGTAACCGAAGAAGCCACCAGCGAATGTATCGCCAGCACCTGTTGGATCGATCACTGAAGGAATCGGCATCGCTGGAAGGATAAAGTAACCTTCCGCTTTCGTGTACATCGCAAAGCCGTATTCGCCACGTTTGATAACAACTGCTGAAGGACCCATTGCTGTAATCATTGGAGCTGCCGCAATTGCATTACCAGCGCCCGTCAACATTTTCGCTTCACCTTCATTGATCAATACAAGGTCTACTTTTTTAACAACATCAAGAAGAACGTCTTTTTTGATATTGATCCAAAGATTCATTGTATCAAGACCTACAAACTTCGGAGCTTTCACTTGCGACAATACTTGCAATTGAAGTTCTGGAGCGATGTTTGCCAAGAATACGAAAGAAGAATCTTTGTAGTGTTCTGGCAATTGTGGATTGAAATGTTCAAAAACGTTCAACTCTGTATTCAAAGTTTTCGCTTCGTTCATATCGCCTTCGTATGAACCCGCCCAGTGGAATGTTTTACCTGGAACTTTAGAAAGACCTGTCAAATCAACGCCACGGCCATTCAACAATTCGTAATCTTTTTGTTCGTAGTCTTCACCAACAACACCAACAACGCGTACTTTTGAAAACAATGAAGCTGCCAAAGAGAAATAGTTCGCTGATCCACCAAGAGCGCGATCCACTTTTCCTGAAGGTGTTGAAATAGAATCGTAAGCTAAACTTCCTACTACTAGAATTTCTGACATGTAAATCTCCCTAAAAATTAAAACAGTTTAAGCTTCTTCGTCGCCTTCGTAGCTCATGGCAGTGAATGTCGCATTTAGTGCGGCATTTTCCAAGGCTTGCGCGGCAAGTAATTCTCTTTTTGATTTCGGCATACCTGCCAATTTCGAATTCGAGATGTCCATTTTCGCATCGTTTTCTTTATGCGTGCTGTTCAACTGACCACAAGCTGCGAAGATATCGCGGCCCATAGAACGTCTAAGCAGAACGTGAACACCCAAACGGTTCAATTCAGAGTGGAATGCCTCAATCGTTTCATCAGCAGGACGTTGATAGTCTGTGCCTGGATGTTCGTTGAATGGAATGATGTTGATCTTGCACGGAATGTTACGAGTCAACTTCGCCACTTGGCGTGCGTTTTCAATTGAATCCGTCACACCTTTCAAAAGAACGTACTCGAATGTCACTTTATCGCCAGTCTTGTCAGTATAGTCCTTACAAGCAGCAAGCAACTTTTCAGTGTTCCATTTTTTATTGATCGGCATAACTTGCGTACGGATCTCATCAGTTGGTGCATTCAAGCTTACTGCCAAACGAACTTTGGCATCAGCAATACGCCACATTTCTGGAACGATACCAGAAGTCGATACTGTGATTTTCTTACGAGATAAATTAATACCCCATGGCGAGTGCACAACGTCGATTGTTTTAAAGACCGCTTCAGGATTATCAAGCGGCTCGCCCATACCCATGAATACGATATTCGTGATGCGTTGACCTTCTTCGAGCAAATCATGAACGTGCATGAATTGACCAACGATGTCTTCAGTGCGCAAACGACGTTTCAATTTTTGTTTACCAGTGAAGCAGAACTTGCAACCGATGTTGCAACCAACCTCTGAAGAGATACACAAAGTTTGACGGCCTTCAGATGGAATCAACACAGATTCAACCGTCATGTTGTCACCAACGTCGAACAGGAATTTTTGTGTTCCATCGACAGACTTTAAGTGACTGACCACTTTTGGAAGTTCGAAAGAAAGAAGTTTTGGAAGCTCGGCACGGAAGTCTTTCGACAAATTGGTCATTTGTTCAACGTCAGTGATACGTTGTTCGTAAACCCATTTGAAAATCTGTTGCGCACGGAATTGCTCTTTGCCTTTTCCTTTAAGGAAAGCTTTTAGATCTTCAAGTGTCAGAGAATAAAAATTTGTCGGTTTGTTTTCTAGAGGCTTCGCGACGTTATCGTCAGCGTAATTCACAGGGGCTAGTGGCTGAACGCCAGTGCCTTCATTGAGTTCCATGTTTGCTCCTTGGCTTGCGACAGCCATGCTTATTACAGCTGGGATCTTTAAACGATCCCGTTAGTTAAGGATATGTGTGCAGGGTTTGTAGCATAGAGGGCCCAGATAGCCTAGTGATTCCGTTCATTTGGGCTCAAAATAGGAAAAGGCCCGGTCCGACCGAGCCTTTTCATGGAAAAATTGCCTGAAATCTGAAAGGAGCTTACATCAGCGCTTTCTCGCAGCGAACCAGACGGCCTTTATTAAAGGCAATATTGCGGAATGCTGAAAGGACGTTGTCCTTCACTAAGCTCAACGCCGGTAAAGTGGCTTTAAGGCCCTCTAAGCGGAACAGATAAAATCTTGTCGCGTGATCTTGGTAAACCAAGAAGGCACCGATCGCTGGTGGGAATGACAAGCCTGTTGAAGCAGCCCACCCAAATTGATGAGGTCCCTGACGAAATACGCCCGTTGCGCCACCATACATCGTCGTGTTCTTTTGAGTCATGAATGGACCTTCACGCTTTTCAAACACCAAGCCGTAAGTTCCTGCAGCAGAAACTTCAACGATACCTGTTAGAGTGTTTTTAAGTTTTTCGACATCCATGAAAATTTCGAATACGAATTTTGACTTATTGTTCGAATCAACTTGGCGAGTGAAACCCGCACCTAAACCCAACATGTAATAGAAACCACCCGAGTCTGGGATAAAGTTGCCAATGCTTTTCTTGCGCAGAAACTCCATCGCTTTACGTGGCAACGCTAAACCACCCGACACTGAAAACATCATCGATCCGCCCTTCACGTTACTACGTGAAACGACATGCGAGCTTTCGTAAAAGCGACCATTCAATTCATTCAATGCTTTATTAATTTTGCCCGGGCCCACACGGAAGAAGGACAACACTTTTGCGAACTTTCCAAGGAAGGCTTTCTTTTTACCAAGGAACGACGCGATCTCTGTATCGCTCAGTTGCAATAACTTATCGAGTTCCGCTTGCGTGCGCGGAGTTTCAAAATCAAAAAGCTGATCTTTAGGAATCTCTTCAGTGAACTTGGCTTGGGCTTTTTGAATGAAAGCTTCGCGATTAAATCCCTTTTCAGGTTCCGTGACTTCGGAAGGATCGAATTTCACTTGAACATCGTCAGTCATTTCCGCTTTTGGCGAAGACTCAGTAATTTGCTCTGGATTTTCGATAATCAAAAGATTCGTGTCATCATCCGCAGCGTGTGCCGCAAAGCCCGACAAGATCATCGTCAAGACCACCAAATTCATACGAACAAGTGAACGCAATTTCATAAGAAACTCCCTCAATGACTGAAAAGGAGCAACGAATGAACCAGTCTCAGTGTGAGACACATGCCTTTATTTACTTATGAGTACGAAGATATCACTTTAGAGAAAAGAATTACGAAGCCCAGCGATCAAGAGCCGAACACAGAGCGAAAAAGGTCATACACCTATTTTTTGAAAACGTCGTATTTAAGAGGCACCTGAGGCCCCAACCACATTGCGGCTTGAGTATGGTCATACAAGTCATCGCCCGTAAGTTCATGAACTAGCACAGACAAGTTTCCACGCTCTTTCATTAACCACAAGACAACGTCAGTGAATTTTTCTTTTGGAAAATTGATTTCAAACATCGGAATTGGATGAGGCCCAATCCCATGAGGTGACAACATACCCGTAAACACGTTGTCGCCACCAAAATCGCGCAATGCTTTTTCATGCATGGATTCAGCAAAAGCACGCGAAGACTCATCGAAGTAAATGTGCGCATCAAACTCGCGGGGAAAATCCGCAGGCATTAATTTCGAGTTCACTTGATAAGTCTTCGGATCATTCATAATTAGTGAGCCGTATTGATGTATTCGATCAATTCAGGAATTTCACAAGGCACGCAACCGACTTTACCGACAACCACACCCGCAGCGTAGTTCGCAAGCATACAGCTGTGAACCAATGACAATCCCGACACAAGACCCAAGGCCAAGGCTGCGATTACCGTATCACCAGCACCTGTCACATCGTAAACTTTACGCGCGTAAGTTGGAACTTCCGTGATGTGATCGTCAGAAAAAATTGTCATACCGTCTTTACTACGAGTCATAACAACTTCTTTAGCGCCCGTTACTTTTTGTAGAGCACGACCGACCTCAACAACTTTATTTGGGTTGCCTTTAAGATCATCGAAATCCATACCCGCTAAAGCTACAGATTCATCGTAGTTTGGCTTGATTAAATCGACACCTTTGTAGAACGTGCCTGGGTTGTTTCTGTTTGGATCGACAAGAAGCTTTTTATTGGCTTTTTTGCAGATCGCAGAAACTTTTTCGACCACGTTTTTAGAGATCACACCTTTTGCGTAATCTTCAATCACGATGCAATCCGCAGTCGTCACATTTTTTTCAACCGTTGCGATCAAACGGGCTTCTGCTTCTTCAGACAAATATCTTTTCAATTCATAATCGACACGCACAAGGTGATGTTGTTTTGCCATCACACGAGTTTTACGTGTTGTTGGGCGCGCTTTATCTACGATCATGTAATCCCAAGCGACACCGTTTTTAATGCACAAGTCTTTCAACAACTCGGCACCTGTGTCTTCACCCACAACGGAAACAAGCATCGGAACACCGCCAAGGCTTGCTACGTTTTGCGCCACGTTTGCGGCAAGGCCCAAACGCATATCTTCTTCTTCAACTTCCAAAACTGGAACTGGAGCTTCAGGGCTGATGCGACGGACTTGGCCCATCACATATTCATCCAAACCCACATCACCAATGATGAGGATTTTTTTGCCTTTCAAAGCAGGGATTTGATTAATCAAAAGCTGTTTTTCGCTAGGACCAACTTGGGCCTGGACCGGTGTTGTCATTTTTTCATCTCCAGGCCTTCTTTTTAGCGGAACCGCAGCCCCCTGTCACCCCCTAACATCGCGGGCTTGGCGAGGTGGGCGGCTCTATGATAGAACCTCGGCCTATGTTTAAATCCAAAGCGCCAAATAAAAATTCCGGCAAGCCGCAGGGCAAACCACGTGGACCGCAGAACGCAGGTCGTCCATTGTCGTCTCGCGCACAAGAGGATCGCTCGGCCCCGAACGCTTTGATTTACAAAGAAAACTACATTTCTAAGCGCGAAAAAGAAGAGATTCTGACTTACCTTTCGACGCTCTACCCGATTTGGGAAATGCGTTATTCTAAAAATAATCCGCCGCCAGAAAATCAAAAACAACGTCCGTTGTTACGCCCGGTTTACTGGTTGGGAAATTGGCAATTCGCATGCTTGAATTATTACCATCCACCCAAGGGTATCTATAACCGTTGTGTGACGGCAGAAGGCTTCCCACCGATCTTGGAATATTTGATTCAAAAAATCGAAACCTTAGTGAAAGAGCACTACAATCCCCGCGACATTCCTCGCGGCTGGCACTTGAACACGTGCTTGATTAATTACTATGGCGATCAAATTCTTCCCGATGGCAAGCGTTTGGACTGCGCGCGCGTGGGTGAGCACAAAGACTTCGAACCAGGTCCCGTGGCTTCCATTTCATTCGGCGAAAGAGCTTTGTTCCAGTTCGTGCAAAGTCACAGCACGGAAAGCAAATCCAACGTCGTTGTACAACAGTGGCTGGAAGATTCGTCCTTGCAAATTTTTGGTGGCGATAAATTTAAAAAGCATCTGTTCCACCGCGTGCAACGCGTGGACACGAAAGAAGATGCACATTTTAAATTGAATGAGATTTCAAATTTCGACACTCGTCGTATTAACTTTACGTTCCGCTATGTTCCCGACGAACACATCGTTCCGTTTCATCGTCTTCCCGACGAAGCAAAAGAAGATGTACAAGCGTACGTGCAAAAACTCGGCGAACGTTCCGAGTTTTTCAAAGAGGCTTTAACGAAGTAATTTTACAAAGCAACAGGCCACGAAACTTTCAACGTCGGCTTGTTGTTATTCTGAAGCAAAGTCACACGTAAATTCTGATTCAACCAACGCACGATCATTTGTTTTTCACTGACACTCAGATCTTTGTTCAAGAAGCGGAAATCAAACTCTGACAGCGGCAAACTTAGATTCATATCTTTGTTGTCTTGCTTGGCGTTTGTCAGCTTCACATCAAGACGAACAAACTTATGATCTTTCGCGGGCTCTTGCACCGTGAACTTCGTGACAACCGGACCGTTGAAAAAACCTTTCCATTCGTCATCCGTTAATTCCACATTCAGATCACGTTGTTTCAGACGGAAACTTGGCGAATGCGATAAGATGTAAGATTGAAACACGGTCGACATCGCTTTCCAGTCATAGGCGATTGGAAACGTGCAGTGATTGCCTTGCGGAAATGCGACAACTTTGATGTTCTTACTGGCCACTTTCATGGTCTTATTCATCACTGAATAAGCGTTCATATCGTAAGGCACAAGGGCGTCGCGTTCCGTCGCCATAACCATCACCGGCTCTTGCACATCTTGATAGTATTTCCAGAAATCATTCAAGCCCCAAAAGTCACTGCCATCTTTCATTCCCGGCGGCAGCTTCACAGTGGACACGTAAGACAAACCACCTTGATAGTTGCGCACAACTTCTGACACTGCTTTGGATAAAAATCGAAACGAATCGTGGCCATCAACAGCGGGAAGTTTTTTATCAAGACCGGTTAAACGTTTTCGGCTCCACATATCGACAAAGGCCGTTTTCAATCCTGGCGTTTCCGCTAAGTTGTGCATCGTATTCTGCAAGTTCACAACCGGACAGAATGCCAAAGAGCTTTGAATCAACGGATAACCCGCAGGCGAATTGTACTTGTTCAACAATGAAGAGAACAGCACACCATGGCCGCCCAAGCTAATTCCAAAAACATGCACACTATCGATCAAACGTGATAGCGGCTCGTTCGGGTCACGCAACATTTTTGCGATCAGGATATTTTGAATCCCTTCATCGTAACCACCGAAAGAAAACTGATTGTTGTCTGCGACAAAGTCAGCGCTCGACATGTTCTCTAGAACAAGAACGTTGAATGGGGATTGTTCAAACAACATCATCAACCATGCGCGTTCGGGTCTGAACGTTTCAACACTCGAAAAAATTCCCAAGCGCATGATCACAAGAGGACGACGTTTGAAGTCTCCTTTAAGTCCCAAAAGACCTTTTAAACGCACGTTGCCCGGAAGATTTATGACGACTCTTCGTAAAAAGGGATGAGCTTGCGGCTTGAAACTCATACTCATCATCTTGCGACCGTTTTCAAGATCGCCCGTAACGCCCGTTTCTAGCTCCGCACGGCAATCGCCGAGGTATTTTTGTACGAGTGCACCCTGGATTTGCGGCGAGGTTCTAACCCGTGGGTCCAGCATGCGTTCCTGCCAAACATCGGGATTACATCCGGCAGACATTGTCTTGCCTATGCCGGTGGGTGCCCAACCCAGTACACTTTCGAAGAGAAAGTTCATCAGTGAAGGATAACGCCCCGGGCTGTCTTTCAAAATCGCTGAGTCTTCCGAAGGAAACTGGATGCGGGAGCTTTGGAATTGCTCCATGAAAGCTTGTTGCGGATTCTGACTTGGCGAAGCGTAAACCGGAATTGTCAGAAAAATGAGTGTGATAGAAGCAAAGCAAGACCGAAGCATAGGTCTTGATTGTGGACGAAAAGAACCACCGAGTCATCACCCTTTTTCCTGAGTGACACTGAGTATTTACTTAATTAAAATTCGATCGTGTATTTTTAAGGAGACACATATCATGGAAAACAAAATCGAGCCACTTTACGATGGCCCGTTGTTTAGAAACGCCATTCAGACTCTCGATGAAGCAGCTAAAATTATTAACTGCGACCCTAACGTACTAGAACGTCTTAAACGCCCTCGTCGTAGCATCACGGTTTCAGTACCTGTGCGTATGGACGACTACTCTGTGAAAGTATTCACAGGTTACCGCGTTCAATACTCTCCAACATTGGGCCCTTACAAGGGTGGTATTCGTTATCACCAAAACGTAGACCTTCAAGAAGTTGTCGGCCTTGCCGCTTTGATGACTTTCAAAAACTCTGTTCTAGGTCTTCCATTGGGTGGCGCGAAAGGTGGTATCACTGTTGATCCAACTAAACTTTCTCGCACTGAAAAACAAAATCTAACTCGTCGTTATGCATCTGAAATTGGCCCATTTGTTGGACCAACTAAAGATATCCCAGCTCCAGACGTGGGTACTGATCCACAAACAATGGCTTGGTTCATGGACACTTACTCACAAGAGCAAGGTGGCTTTGCGCAACCGGGTGTTGTCACTGGTAAACCAGTTGAAATCGGCGGTTCCTTGGGTCGTAACCACGCTACAGGTTTGGGCGTTGTTTACGTAGCTGAAAAAGCGTTCGAAGTTTGCAACATGAGCATGAAGGGCGCGACTATCGCGATCCAAGGTTTCGGTAACGTAGGTTCATTCGCAGCGAAATTCGCACACGATCGTGGTGCGCGTATCGTAGCAGTGTCTGACGTTTCTGGTGGTATCTTCAACGGTGACGGTCTTGATATCCCTGAAGTTCTTGAATACGTGAAAGCTCACAAATTCTTGAAGGGTTATCCAAAAGCACAACCAATCAGCAATGAAGAATTGCTTGAAGTAAAATGTGATGCTTTGTTCCCGTGCGCTCTTGAAAACCAAATCGACACTCACAACGCTGAAAAAATCCAAGCGAAAATCATCGTTGAAGGTGCGAACGGTCCTATCACAAATGCAGGAACTAAAATTCTTGTTAAACGTGGTGTGTTCATCGCTCCAGACGTTATCGCCAACGGCGGTGGCGTAATCGTATCTTACTTTGAATGGGTTCAAGACACGATGGCGTTGTTCTGGGACGAAGAAGAAGTAAACGGTAAATTGAAAACGATCATCACAAAAGCTTTCGATAAAGGTTTTGCGATGTCGAAAGAGAAAAACGTCGATATGAGATCTGCTGCTATGGCGGTTTCTGTTCAACGTCTTGAAAAAGCAATGCTTCTAAGAGGCTTGTACCCAAGATAGTTTTCTTAAAAGAGGCGACGCAAGTCGCCTCTTTAGTTTTTGGACTTTGGAGTTTAGTCGCATGCGCCCTTGGCTTTTGTTACCACCGCAACTCGCTCATGATCTGATTCCCTTCACACTTCCTTTTATTTCAATGGCCTATGGAAAGAAAACTCCCGAGTGGAATAGCTTCACTTGGAAGGATATGACGTTTGCAAATCCATTGGGTATTGCGGGCGGTGTTGATAAGAATGCAGAACACTTGAACGACTGGTGGAGACTTGGTGCAGGCTTCGTCGAAATCGGTACGGTCACTCCCCTGCCACAAAATGCGAATCCTGGCAAAATCATGGATCGCGATAAAAGACTGCAAGCGATGTGGAACAAGATGGGTTTCCCAAGCCATGGTGCTGACGAAGTCTTTTATAATCTTGCCTCTTATGCACCGAAATTTCGTACTCCGATTTTCATCAATATTGGAAAGAACCGATCAACTCCAAACAATGAGGCCGTGAGCGACTATTTAAGTTTGGTCGATACATTCCGTCCTTTTGCGGATGCTTTTGTTGTGAACGTTTCAAGTCCCAACACCAAAGGACTTCGTGACCTTCAGAACAAAGACAACCTTCGCAACCTCTTGTGTCCAATCATCGACAAAGTTTCACATTTTGAACCCACTCCGGTGTTAGTAAAACTGAGTCCTGACATGGGCGAAGATGCCTTGGCAGAGGCCATCACTCATTGCAACGATATCGGAATTGATGGATTCGTTTTGACGAACACCACACTTTCTCGCCCTCAAGGTTGCCATTTTCCAGAGGAAGGCGGCCTTTCAGGGGCTCCATTAAAGGACCTCTCGCTACGCGCCTTGCAAATTGCTGTGCAAATTTTAGGCAAAAATCGCGAGGATAAGCTTCTGGTAAGCGCTGGAGGTGTTATGACCCCAGACGATGTCTTTGAAAGATTGCAAATGGGCGCTAATCTTGTTCAAATTTATTCTGCACTCGTGTTTCAAGGTCCTGGTTTTTTCCACGAGGTTGCAAGAAGGTACAATGAGCGAAGATAGCAGCACTGCAGTTAAACCTAGAAAATCTAAGATCCGTAAGGGTCATTGGATTCCTGTGGTTGCGGGCTTCTTGCGCAAAGACGGCAAAATTCTTGTCGGTCAACGTCCTGAAAACAACTCTCTTGCAGGTCAATGGGAATTTCCTGGTGGCAAAATCGAAAATGGCGAGACTCCAGAACAAGCCCTTGCTCGTGAACTCAATGAAGAGCTCGGTATTGAAGCTGAAGTCGGCGAATTGAAGCTGGCGTGCAGCCATTCGTATGGGGATGTAGGGATTCTCATTTTGTTCTATGAGATCCTGTATTGGAAGGGCGAGCCTCGTGCCAAACACCATATGATGCTTGAGTGGATTCACCCTGAAGAACTAAAGCACCGAAACATTCCGGAAGCGAACCGTAAAATCCTGGACAGGATTTACAAAGCCCTAGGGATTGAATGGCGAAAATAATTCTTGTTAGCAAAAAAATCACAGCGACTTCGTGGCAACTAGCGCAAGCTTTGCGCAGTCAACAACACGAAGTGGTGATGCTAACAAGTTATGGCGAAGAACCTTTGGGTGAGCTTCGCAATATCGAGTTCATGGCTTACTTCAAAAAGTGGAGTTTCCTTGAAGGGATTAAAATCATCCCGGGCCTGTTCGGACTGCAACCGCAAATTCTGCATCTTGTTTTAGAAGAAGATAAAATGTCGCCAGCACAAATCGTGCTTTCGACTTTTGCGAAATCACATCCTTCATGCGTGTTAACGACTTCTTTGCTAAACATTCGTTTTGGTTTGCGCAGAACAAATCCCGTCAGATACTTGGTTGAAGAAAGTGACATCATCACATGCCCAACTGTTGAAACTTTGGGGCAACTTCGTGGTTTGAATGTGAAAGCCAATCAACAAGGTCGCGGCATTTTGCCGCCCGCTTTGGATTTCAGCAAATCAGCGATGAGTGAAACGTATGCCGATGGCAGCGAAGCTCGTTTGATCGCGGATTTGGCTGATGAAGAATATTTCGTTGTTCCTTTCCGCGAATCGCGTTTTAGACCCGATTCAGCTTCATTTGTTCGTCTTCGTACACTGGCGCAGAAACACAAAGTCGCATTGTGGGGATCTTATTCTCACTGGCCGCTTCGTGATCGCAAACAGTTTGCGGCGTGGATGGAAAAATACGACTGCGGCAACCGTTGGGTTGTAACCGGATCGCTCGCTCCCCACCTGACAAAGATTTTATTGGAACGTGCGACGGCTTTTGTTTTAGCTGGGCAACGTTTTACTCCTGTCGAAATGACCGAGTACTATTTGCGCGCCATTCAATCGCAAGCAATCATGGTCTTGGATTCAAAACAGACCAGCGTGCACGCCGATCTTTGGAAGAATACGGTGAATTGCTGGGTTCTAAACCACGAACACATTCAAAGAGACTTGGTGAAATTGCTATCGCGTCCTCACCTGCGCTTGCCAGAAGTCCTGTCTGAACAGCGTGCTCAAAACAGTCATCTGATCGATTCTTCTTTAAATGAACTCAATCGTCTGTACAACAAGGCTTTATCTCATCTAAGATAAAGGCATGTGGTCTTCGAAGCAGAAACTTCCTGAAAATTTAAATATCTGCCTAACGTCAGCACGCTTTCCTATTTTAAGTCGTGCGACTGATCACGGATTTTTATGGCCGATTGCTCGTGGTCTTGCGCGCGAAGGTCATAAGGTCACAGTCATCTCGACAACTTCATTCTTAAAAAAGCCAGAAGTCACTCGCGATGGCGTGCGCGTATTTTATCTTCATGAAGGTGCAAAAAATCTTTCGCACATGAACTTCCAATTGGCGGCACGCCAGAAGTTCGCACAACTTCACCGCGAAGAACCTTTTCACTTAGTTCACAGTATCGACACTTCAGGCTACCGTATTGGCACTCGCAAAAAAGATTTCAATATTGCGATGGCCTATGACGTAGAAGCGACACAAATGTCACAGTTGTTCGCGATCCTTGCGATGAAACGCGAAACGTTGGGCAGTATGCTGACGACGGCGATCGCAACAGCCTATAAGTTTTTGACGACTTATTATGGTGGCGATCGTCAGTTGTTATCAACAGCGGACGGTATCTTCGTCACGAATCCGCAGCAAAGAATCATTCTTGAAAGATATTATCTTTATCCCGACTTTCACACGTATACGGTTCCTTATGGGATTGAATTAGGTGACTTGTCTCCGAAAGAAAAGTCGCTGGAGCTACGTAAAAAGTTAGGTCTTCCTGAAAATTCGCATGTCGCAGTTACAATCAGCGACATGACTGAAGTTCAAGAGATGATTCCGCTCCTAAAAGCTTTTGAAAAAGTCGCGATTAAAAAACCGAACAGCTATTTGATCATCGTGGGTAACGGTCCAAAATTTAGAAACATCGAATACGAAGTTCTAAATTTAGCCTTGGGCAATCGCGTGATTTTGACAGGCGCGGTGCCTGCCCCGGAAGTGGAAGATTATATCGTTTTGGGTGATGTTTTCGTGAACATGAGTTCGCGTACGACGGGTTTTGAGCCATCGACTTTAGAAGCCATGGCGCAAAAAAAGGTCGTTATGGGTTCGGAAGTTTCCCCAATTGCCAATATTATCGAAGACGGTCGCGATGGCTTTTTGCTTCGCCCCGCCGACGTCGATTCGATGAGTAACCTGCTGGTTGAGATCTTTTCGGGCACTATGCCTGCGGACGAAATCGGCGAAAGGGCCCGTCAGCGGGTTGTAGACCTGTTTGATACCCCAAAACTGGTCCAATCGGTGCTTGATGCCTACCGTAATATCCTCATTAATAGCGGAATGTATAAGAAGCATTGAGTTAAACTATTGAAAAGTGGTAGTCAGCCCTGATCCCTTCTGTATAATCGGGAGTGTTATCAATACTTTATCGATCAGCGGCAGATGAAATTGCCTAAGTGAGTTCTGAAGGAACCTGGAAGATGACGAAAGCGGATTTGATTAATTTGATCTCTGAAAAAGCAGGCATCACTCGCGTAAAAGCAGAGACTGTCGTTAACACTATTTTCGACTCTATGGTTGAGGCGTTAATGCGTGACGACCGCATTGAAATCCGTGGTTTCGGTTCATTTGTGAACCGTCAATACGGCGCTTACAAAGGCCGCAACCCGCGTACTGGCGAAATCATCAATGTCGAAGAAAAGAAACTTCCATTCTTTAAAGTGGGTAAAGAACTTAAAGAAGACATCAATACAGGCAAAGGCGGCTAGTCCGTTTTCCCTCGTAAAATTGCATAAAAAAAGGGACCACATGGTCCCTTTTTTATTTTGTCTTCTGTCGTCTTCAGATTATTTGCATTGAAGATCTGAACTTTGAATTTCGTAATTCCAACCAGAATCATCTTCAGAATAAAGTGCTGAAGCCTCGTTACCTGCGATAGTCAGTTTCAAATAAAGCTCACCACGATCACCCGAACCTGCGATAGCTGTCAGGCTGCCATCGATATTTTGTTTCAGTGTGATAGGGTCTTCTGACACGAAATATTTTGAATACTCAGAAGTTTTAACTTTTACGAATGGATTTGCAGAGTCGTCTAAGTTCACAGTCAAAGTAACTTTGTCTGTTCCGCCCTGTTCAGTTTCATAAGAGCCAACACATTTCAAAGTTTGCGCGAAGCCCGCCGAAGTCGTAAGTAAAGTCGCTAACAAAGTGATTACCGCTTTATTCATACATGATCCTTTTTATTAAGTTCCATGACGTTATAGCGAATGATCTTTTAGAGCGCTTGGGTAAAGTACTTCGAGTATAAAAATGGAAAGACTATCTAAACTTTAGACGCTTTGGAAAATAGTGGAACACTTCGAATGAGGCTTGAAAAGCCCCTGCTTTGGTTATGGGCTATTTTTGAGGTTTTGTCTTACAGAAAGCGGCGGAAGAGTCCTTCTTACACATGAACTCTTTGATGGCTTGGATCTCTTGATCCTTCTCTGCCAATGTCGATTTTAAAGAGGCGATTTCGCGTTTTTGTGTTTCGAGCTCTTTATGATCATCGATCCATCTTGCGTAAAGCTCTTTGATGGCATTAATGATCGGGCCGACCAAGAACGAATAGTTCACGGCTTTGATGCCTTGTTTATCTGTCTTAACAACTTCAGGATAAACTTTTTCCACCTCTTGCGCGATCAAACCAATTTGCAAATCAGGATCACGTTTTGGATCTTTCCAATTATAACTTACACCGCGCATAGAGTTGATGTGCTCCAGTGAGTTTTCCAAAGTCTTCACATCTTTTTTCAAACGAATATCTGACGGAGTGACGTTGGTACCACGGATGTATCCATTCACATCCAATAAATAAGATGGATTGCTCATGCCGATGCCAACGCTGCCGCCACCGCCTTGAAGCACAAGAGTTTTCGTTGTTCCGCCCCAACTACCCGCTTGCAAATATCCGAAGCCAGACGTCGACCACCCCATGCCCATGACTTCATTTGCTGTGCCGGAACGCGCTTGCACTAACGAGTCCGTTCCAGTTTGCGTGTTGACGATGGCACCACCTACAACTTCAAGCTTCGCTGTCGGATTTGAGGTCCCGATGCCCACGTTACTTCCGCTGTAACTGCCGCCAGGATTTAATAATAGTGGGGCTCCAACATTTTCGGCAACGTTCGTTGAATCAATCACAGTACCACTTAAACGAATTTTATTGGTGCCGTTGGAAAATACCGCTGTCATAACACCAGCAGTGCTTGCGACATCGAGCGGATGTGCTGGGCCCGTGTTTCCGATTCCGACATAGCCGTTGTGATCAATCGTCATTCGTGTTTGCAATGACGTCGTTGTATTTGCCGTTGTATTAAAGTCAATACGAGTGCCTTTTGCGGAAGCCGTATGTGTTTCTGCTGCCGTAAAATACATTCCAGCTTGCGGCGGCCAGATGTTTGAAGAGGCCGCAGAGTTTTCCGAAACGTATGCTACACCGCTGACAACCGACCCTGACGTGGGATACGTCGTCGAACGAGCCACCAAAAACGGGGTCAAACCATCAAGCAATATATCAGAATCACCACCAATATGAAGAGTTGCAAGCGGTGAGGCTTGCAACAAACCTAAACGGCCCGCATTTGTTAGACGCATTTTTTCCGCATTCGACACAGTTCCTGCTTTTGTCGTTTGGAAAATCATATCGGTACCAGCCGTTGTCGAAGAAAAATCCTCGACAGTTGCTGCCCAAATACTTGCACCCGTTTTGTAGTTACCATTCGTTGCACTACTACCGTTGAATGCCACGGACCCTAACGACTCGCCTGATTTCATCACCGCTGAAACGCCAGAAGTACCGCGCATATTAATCAAATTGATCGAAGGATTTCCTGCAGCGCCCACTGCCGGTGAACCCGCATAATTCACAACGCTGACAGTTGGATAGCGTGCTGTTGTCGTAGAGGTATTTTCTGACACGACCGCCGCAATCGCATCGGCGTTCGCTTTGTAAACCGAGAAGTCATACCAGTTCAAACCTTGTGAACCCACTCCCACGCTACCGTTTTTATCAATCGTCATGCGAGTGGTGTTGTTTGATTTGAAAGTGACGTTGTAGTTATCATTCGAACCCAATGACGGAGCCGAACCAAAACTATTCCCACCGTTTTTAAAATAAGTCGTATCGTAACCGCCCGATGGCAAGTCTGCGGATGCAATCGTTCTGAATGTTGGTGCCCCCGCAGAACCATTCGGTGCCGCTAAAAATGTATTCGCTGTTTTAGATGCATACGTGATCGCGGCATCACTAATCGCGATGCCTGTACAAACAAAACCACCGACTGGTGAAACGAATGTCAAAGTTTGCGCCGAAGTACAAATCGGGAACTGCGTGAAATCTGGCTTACCACTTAAAGAAGTTGCAAGACCTGTGACATCAGCGATCGCAATCGCACTATTCACCCAGTTTGTGCCGTCGTATTTTAAATAATTTCCTGAAGCCAACGAACTGATCGACAAGGCTGTACCACTTAATTTTGCAACGGAAGGATTTGGATAAGTACCAGATAAATCTCCACCTGCGGAACCCGTAGGAGCTGAACCTGTGGAAGAAATCGTAATTGTACCGTTGCCATTCGTGATATTTACGCCCGAACCCGCAGTTAACGTCGCTTTCGTCAAAGTGTTGCCTGACGAATTACCAATCAACAACTGACCGTCCGTATAAGTCGTTTGGCCCGTACCACCTTTTGCCACTGGTAAAGTGCCTGTCGTATCAGTCGAAAGATTTACGGTGCCATTCGCAGCGGAAGTCAAACGACCTTGAGCATCCACAGTAATAGAAGCATGCGTATACGAACCTGCTGCCACCGCTGTGTTCGCCAAATTCAAAGTCACTGTTCCTGTTGTGCCACCACCAGATAAACCGGTACCGGCTGTCACACCTGTGATTGTGCCGCCAGAACCCGTCGCAGAAGCAATCACAACCCATGCGCCCGAGTTATATTGATAAATAACTTTTGAATCTGTTGCGAAATAAATCGCACCAGCACTTGGCGACGCAGGTTTAGAAGCGTCCGTGCCTGTTTGAATCGATGGTGTACCACCTGCATTCAAAATCGCATCAGTAATACCATAGCCGCTTAAGTTAATTGGTTTACCTGTCGTGATTTTAGACCAATCAAGTGATGGAATATTTGAAGCTGCCAGAGTTCCCGTTAGATCGGCTGCAGCCAGTGGCGAATTCACAAACGCTGTACCATTGAATTTTAAATAATCTTTATTCGCGGGAGTCGTGATCGTTAACGTCGATCCTTGAAGTTTTGCGACCGTTGCAGCTGCAGAACCAGGACCACTGGCAGTCACATCACCCGTTAGTGCAGTGATATAATTTCCAGCTGCTTGCTTCCCATTAAATGTATTCCAATCCGTCGAAGATAAATAACCACTTGTCGAAGTAGTCGCTTGCGAAATCGAAAGTGACGGAGTCGTCGTACCATTCGTGACAGACAATGGTGCAGAGGCAGAAACAGAAGTAACTGTCCCACCACCATTGTTATCGCTGCCAGCAACCCATTTTGTACCGTTATATTTTAACACCTGGCCATTTGTTGGCGCTGAAGAAAAATCAAGGTCATAGCCTTTGATTTTATCAACGGAAGCAGCACCGATTGTGCCGCTAACATCACCTGCTAACGAAACGTTGATAGCCTGACACAAAAACTTACCCGACACCGAACTCCAATACGGAGTTTCATAGGATGTACAATTTGCCGAACCAACGGCCGTATTGAAAGCCGACGTCGTTTGATAACCAGTCAATGTCGAAGATAAATTCGTGACATCTGCAATAGCAATCGCAGAAGGACTCCATTTCGTACCATCGAACTTAAAAACTTGGCCCGTTGTCGGAGTCGTATTCGCAACACTCACTCCTTGCACTGCAACCACAGAAGGGCCGGGATAAGTTCCGCTTAAGTCACCACTTGCACCGGCACCAGACTGAATAGCATTCACTAAACGTGGATCATTGCCTGCTGCGACTGTGTTAGCACCAGTACCGACATTCAAAGTTAATGTTGGTGACGTCGTATTATTGACAATCGTGATATAGGAATTTCCCGAAGCGACATTCGTAACCGTACCACCGCTTGCACCACTCACACCACCGCAAGTTAATGCCGATCCATTCCACGTTAAGAAAGTGCTTGCTGGACATGTCGGTAAACCTGTCT
Source organism: Bdellovibrio sp. NC01 (assembly GCF_006874625.1). Classification (NCBI taxonomy): domain Bacteria; kingdom Pseudomonadati; phylum Bdellovibrionota; class Bdellovibrionia; order Bdellovibrionales; family Pseudobdellovibrionaceae; genus Bdellovibrio; species Bdellovibrio sp. NC01. Next base: position 721,857 of record NZ_CP030034.1, on the reverse strand, counting down.
TCTGCAAGAAGTCAGCAGCGGGATTACCACCCAACTTCGCTGCATTATAAGCATGACCCGCATAAGGAACCGAACGCACCGTCGAATCAGGAGAGATCGTCTGCCAACCTACTCCGTCATGAAATTTCACACGTAATTTTCTGCCATCATCAAATTGCGGAGTGAAAGTTACACCACCATCACAAGTTAACGGTGATGAATTGTCGAAAGCGTCTAATAAAATGAAGGTTCCAGAAGCGGGATAACTTTTTGTGCCGGCACCAATCGGAACATCGAACACACCGCCCGAGTTCACCATGTTCACACCGTTCACTTGTTCACGATAAACAACGCAAAGACCGTCAGGACTAGTGACCTCAAATTGAAAGCTCACGTTGCTGTACTCTAAGGGAGTTCCATCTGACTTCAAGATACGACCTTGATAGGTCAAAGACGAAGGCGCAGCACTGGCGACGAAGCACGCAAATAGTGTTATCAGAACGATGTAAGGACGTACCAGATTCTGCATACAATACTTATCGGATACCTTAACAACATTTTTTAACCAATATTTGGACCAGTTTGAGACAGCTTAAACCTATTGCAGCTAAACAATGACATTTCGCGAATCATTCCCTATCTCATATAAATCTCCCGTCATTTCTCAGGACTAACAGACTAGTTCCTGCCCCCGAACACATTACTGGTTTATCAATTGCGCAACTCAATCTTGGTGAGAAAATCGCCTCAAAGTTCTAAATCCCCAAAAGGAGTCTTTATGAAAAAGAAATGGATTATGTCATTCGTCGCAGTCATCTGCGCAGGTTCATCAGCTCATGCAGCGTGCGGAGATTTATCATCTCGTACATTCAATGGTGATGAAGCCGTCACGCTGACCTACATCTTTAAGAATTCAACCGTTGCTACAAAATCCACTTCCGGAAATACAACGACGTGGTCGCTTTCAAAACTACAATGCGGGCAAACGAATCGTGGCGTCACTGCTGACTTGATGCCTGCTTACAGTTGCTCGTCACCAAGTGGTGTGGGACCGATTACGGCAAAAGCATTATGGGATGCAATGTCTGAAATGGGTGTGATGCCAGACGGAGCCACAGGTCACGTCTATGAATATGCAAAATCAATTAAATGCAAAGTGAATAAAGATGGCTCTGGCGGTGAAGCTATCAATCCACGCTGCACATTTACGGCAGCATGGGGTGATGAATGTGGTGGCTAACTATTTTTGCTGAGCTTTTTCTAAACGTTCTAGGCGTTTTAAGATCTCTGCGTTAACAGCATCAGATTGCGCCGCCTTTTTCTTAAGCGCAGTGTTTTCTTCCTGTAGGGAGGAAACACTGCCTTTGTTTTTTACAACTCGCTATCCCTGTGGAAACAATCGCAACTCAGAAATACTTTTCACGTCATAAAGACACATAAAAAGTCTTTCTACTCCAAGAGCAATTCCACCTGATGGCGGCATACCTGCATCAAGACTTGCGAAGAATTCTTCGTCCAACGGCACAGCTTCTTTGTGCATTTCAGCTTTTTTCTGCAGATCTTCTTGCGAACGCAGACGTTGCACCGACGGATCGTTCAATTCGTGGAAGGCATTCGCAAGCTCCAGACCTTTCCAATAAAATTCGAAACGATCTCCCCACCCGTCTTCTGTCAAACGCGCAAGTGCTGCTTGATACGGCGGATACTTTTCAACAAAGATCAAATCTTCTGGTGGCAGTTGCGATTCAATTTTATCCATGAAGATCAAAAAGAAATAATCATCAATGCTTTCAGCACTGCGCACATCGACGTTCAACTTTTCTGCTAAAGCTTTCAGTTCAGCAGCAGATGTTTGTGGCGTCAGATTGAAGCCACAGTAAATCTTAAACAATTCCGCAACCGTGTAGCTAATCACTTGGCGCGGACCCGGTACTCGCAAAGATTTCGAAAGATATGTTACTAAATCAATCGCATCTTTTTTAATCGCAGCCAAGGTATCGTAAGCGCGATACCATTCCAGCATCAAAAATTCCGGCTGATGACGTTCCGTCACTTCACCATTTCTAAAACACGGAGTGATTTCATAAATTTTATCAGCACCCAAAGCCAAAGCTTTTTTCAAATGCAATTCAGGACTTGTCGGCAAATAAAGTTTTTCGCGACGAGAACCCACTTTCAATTCCGTTGCAAAAACATCTAGTGCTGGTTCAGTGCCGGGACACACAACAAGGCCTGGAGTGCGCAATGAAACGAAGTTATTGAATTTAAAAAAACCACGGACGTGATCAAGATAGTTATTCCATTTTATGAATAATTCTTTGTCGTAAAATCTGCGCGGTAACGATGTCGTTTGTGGGGCTAGTAGAATCAATTCTTTTTCAGAAAGGACGGCAACGATGTCGCCGAAATCAAGGAACTCTGAAAATTCAGGAGCGTTATCAAATTTAACTTTATGAGTCAGTGAATCGCGTTGCAAAGTCAGTTCAAGAGCACCGTCTTCGCGAACAAGGTTGTAAATGCGTCCGGCCACAATCGCGCCCGCAGGCATGGCAGGATATTTCTTCCAGATTTTTGCTAAATACTCAATACGATCCAAGGTTCCCCCGAAGGGGTCACCTTAGTTGCAAAGACCGCGTGCGCGCAAGGAATCAAGTTGAGAAAAGATCGACTCCATCGTGTTTGAGCCATACAGGACTTCTTCACCAGAAACGATACGGTGCTTCACCCATTGGCCGTTAAAGATGCCTTCGCTTGTCATAGAGCAAGCTGGATGTTGAGACGCTTCCGCCGCTGATCCAGTTTGTACGAAAAGGACGATTAAGAAAGTTGTTAGTGCTGCAAGTACGACTCTCATGTTTCACTCCCGTCCTGGTGATGGTTCGGTTTGGCACCAGGAACATCCTGCGCTTTTACTAAAGCAATCACCTTGCCAAGAATAAACGGACTCAATTTGTCCCTGTTACACTTGAGGTACTAACTCATGGAACTTTCCACAAAAATGGCTGTCGAAAGTTGTCTTTTCCTCTCTGATCCGATAGAGAAATAGCGAATTTCTTTGAAGAAAGGTCGAACTGTGAATTTGAATATCGGTTTGCACAAAACTCTCTCGCAACTTCAGGGGTCGGTTGACTGGGCCCAATTGCGTCACGTGACAGAAAAAACTACTTACCGCACGGTTCGTGATGAAAAACCAGATCGTAACAGCATCTCGTTCGATCACGGTTTGATGGCCGAGGTTTTGGTCAATGGTCATTTCGGTTATGCCGGCACAAGCGACCTTTCGGAAGAGGGCATTAAACGAGCTTTTGCCAAAGCAACCCTGATGGCGCGCCAAGCTTCGGCGTTCAAAGTTCATGACTTTTCTATTTTGCAGCGTCCCAAAGCTATGGGCCATTATCATTCACCCGTCACGCGTGCGATGGATTCCATTTCTGCGAAGGAAATCTCGGATATTTTCGTCGATGCTACTCGCGCGATGAAAGTTTCAGACAAAATCGTCAGCCGTTCAGCAACAGCGATGATCGTCGAATCAGAATTCTTCACGGTCAGCACTTCGGGATCTGACGTTCACCAAAAATTCTCTATCGTCAGCACAGATTTTTCAGCGACAGCTTCAGATGGTACTGAAACACAAACTCGTTCTGACCAAGGCGGTCTTGCGCGTTGTTTGCAAATCGGTGCTGAAGTTTTTGATCGTGCTTCTATTTTGGAACGTTCAAAAAGAATTGCTACTGAAGCGGTAGAATTAGTTCACGCAGAAAATTGTCCTGACACAGTGATGGACTTGTTAATCGCTCCGGATCAAATGACTTTGCAAGTGCATGAATCTATCGGCCATCCGCTTGAGTACGATCGCATCTTGGGTGACGAGCGCAACTATGCTGGCTGGAGCTTCGTGAAACCACAAGACTTCGGCCACTTGCAATACGGTTCAAAATTGATGAACGTGACTTTCGATCCAACGATCCCTGATGCTTTGGCTTCATATTCATTCGACGATTCTGGCAATCCAGCGACGAAAGAATTCTTGATCAAAGACGGTTTGCTAGTACGTGGCTTAGGCGGTCTTGAATCGCAAGCTCGTTTAACTTTACCAGGAGTTGCGAACACACGTTCGTCTTCTTGGAATCGTGCACCGATTGATCGTATGGCGAATATCAACTTGGAAGCTGGTAACAGCAAACTTGCTGACATGATCGCATCGACAGAGCGTGGTGTGTTCATGCATGCGAATAAATCTTGGTCGATCGATGACTACCGCAACAAATTCCAATTCGGTTGCGAGTACGGACAGCTTATCGAAAACGGCAAATTAACGAAGACGGTGAAAAATCCAAACTATCGCGGCACGACTGTGAAATTCTGGAACAGCTTAAAAGCTGTCAGCGAAAATCGCGAAACTTACGGTTCTCCGTATTGTGGTAAGGGCGAACCGAACCAAGTGATTCGTGTGGGCCATACGACTCCTTATTGCTTGTTCTCTAACGTTGAAGTTTTCGGCGCTTAATTGCAGGAAGGACGCAAAATGAATTTCACAGAATCGACAAAAAAATCCTTCAACGAAGTAGCGGATTATCTTCTTGGTCAATTGACTGCTGATGAAGCAGCTACTTTGAATTTGCATGCAGAAGAAACAACCTTCGTAAGATTTAATAACAACAAAGTTCGCCAAAACACTTTCGTTGAACAACGCACTTTGGGTTTAAGTCTACAAAGCAAAGGCAAATCCGCAAATTTAAGTTTTTCAATCACGGGTGTGACTGCTGAAGATAAAAAACGCGCCGATCATTGGTTGGCAGAAGCTCGCAAAGAGTGTGATTTACTTCCGGAAGATCCATACATTGTGCCAATCCAAAACAATGGCAGCAGTGATAAGACAGTGAAAGGTTATTTGTTGAATGACGAAGACCTTTTCGTTTCGATCACGCGTGCTGCACAAGGCAGTGACCTTGCTGGTCTTTACTGCGGTGGTGCTTTGATTTCTGCAAACAGAAACTCGAAAGGCCAAAGCCACTGGTTCGCGAATGAGTCATTCTTTATGGATTACTCTTTGTATATGGGCGAAAAAGCCGTGAAAGGTTCTTACGCCGGCAGAAGTTGGGATCAACAAGCTTTCGAAGCCAAACTTGCGCAGTCGAAAAACTTATTGGGCTTGATGGACCGCCCGAAAAAAGTTCTGGCTCCGGGTGCGTATCGTACTTACTTGGCTCCTGGTGCAGTTGCTGAACTTTCGACAATGTTCTATTGGGGCTCACTCAGCTTCAATGGCTACAAACAAGGCAATAGCTCTTTGACAAAATTGGCGAATAAAGAAAAACACCTATCGCCATTGTTGTCGCTTCGTGAAAACTACACGATGGGATTAACTCATCAATACAACTCTTTGGGTGAAGTTGCGCCAGAGACTTTGGAACTTATTACCAAAGGTGAGCTGAAGAACTATCTGATCTCGAGTCGTTCTGCAAAAGAGTACGATGTGAAAGGCAACAATGCGGCCGAGGGTGAGTACCCACGCGCATTGGAAATCTTGCCTGGCACTTTGAAAGAACAAGACATTTTGAAAGAACTAGGTACGGGACTCTATTTATCGAATCTGCATTACTTGAATTGGTCCGATAGAATGAATGCTCGAATCACGGGAATGACTCGTTATGCGTGTTTCTGGGTGGAAAACGGCGAAATCGTTGCACCCATCGCGGATTTGCGTTTTGACGAAAGCCTTTATGATTGCCTAGGAGCAAACTTGTTAGCCGTGACTGAGTTCCAAGAGGTGGACCCCGAAGTTTCCACTTACGAGAACCGCTCTTTCGGTGGCAAAAAGATTCCTGGCATGCTAATCAAAGACTTCAAATTTACTCTATAAGGGAAAACCATGGTTACTTATCTTGTGCACGTCACAGTTCAACACGAATTTTATGACAACTACGTTGAATGGCTTAAAACCGAGCACATCCCTGAATTCCTTCAGGTTCCTGGCTTTTTGAACGCAGAACTTTGCTTGCGCAAAGGCGGCTCTATGGTCGCTTCAAGCAAAGAAGTCCGCATCGTCTTTCACGTCAAAGATGAGGAGCTTTTGAAAGCTTACATGTCTGAGCACGCGATGAAACTTCGCGAGAAAGCTATGGATAAATTCCCAGGTCAGTTCTCTACCCACCGTGAGGTCTGGTTGGAGACAATTAATTTTACGTCAAAATAAGTCTTAGCCCCTTTAAATTCACCCTTGTTGGGTGTATGGTGGGCCTAGCAGACTAAAGGAGACTTTTATGGCATCTACAGCGTTCCAAAAAATCTTGAACAATCTTTCTTCAAACAAAAACGTTCAAAGCCTTCTTGAGAGCTTCCAAACGTTGAGCGACGAAATTAAAAAACGCGAAGCTGAACTTAAAGGCGCTTTCGATCAAAAGAAAGACGAGAAGTTGGAACAAGCTTGGCAGAAATACCAAGAGATCGTAAAAGTTCTTAGCGTCTCTGAAGAGAAACTTGAAAAAGAAGTAAACAGCACTTTGAGCAAAATCAAAAAGTCTGCTGACTCTTTAGAAAAGAACATCGTTGTTGCTAAGAAAAGAGCATTGGCGAAAAAAGCTGAACTAGAGAAAAAAATCTTCAGCAAGCAAGCGAAGAAAAAAACAACGAAGAAAGCCGCTAAAAAAGCGCCTGCAAAAACGACGAAAAAAGCAGTAACTAAAAAAGCTGCTACGACTCGCAAAAAGACTTCTAAAAAAGCGTAAGTCTTTTACAGCAAAAATTTGAGCAAACTGTCTAAGAAGCCTCTGCAACCCAGAGGCTTCTTTTTTTGTCTTGCTTACCAAAGAAGAATATCAGCGCATAGCACATCTATGCTTGAAGGCCTCCAGCCAAACCTTGCAAAGACTTACTAGTGGCGCATCTGCCGCGAATTCACTATTTATATAGATAACGATTTCTCCTCTGAAGATGTCGAATTATTCGACGAAAAAAACGACATTTAAAAGATCCAAAAAAGTGTAAAAGTCTTAGTTGGTGATACAACTCACCTTGATTCGTATCCGGTTTTTTTATTGTGACTTTCGAACTTGGTTGCAAACATTAAAGCATGCAAGCAAGGAGTGGCCGATGAACTACGGAAGAGTCTTACTGCCCCTGAGTTTTGTTCTGTTCGCTGGATGCCAAAAAACCGCTACGACGGAAAGCGCTGATGCTGTTCAAGCCGCTGCTGTAGAGTGTGTGAATGGCACTTCTTCAGATAGCGATCAAGCTTTGAAGATCATTGGTACTGAAGCCGCTGCCAGCGGTAGCGCAGTTAAATATTCATTGAGTGACTCTGGTACTTGCGTGAACGGTCAAAAGGTCGCATGGAAAGCGATCGGTGCTTCAAAAGCGACGACAACATCTTCTGGCTTAACTTCCGTGTTCAAATTGTCTGGTAGCTATGTGATTACGGCACAAGAAAAGTCGACGACTTCGGCAACGACTCAAGTTGTGTCTTATAAAACGGCTGTCGTTTCAGATCAGATGATGATCTCGGGACCCCAAGCCGGTTTTGCATTAAATGACATCGCCTTTAATCTTATTGTTCCAAGCAATATCACTCCGACATCAATTGTATGGAACTTCGGTGATGCGAACGGTAACGCTAGCACAAACATCGTTAATAACGTCCAAGCCGCAAGCCATACCTATTATTATGCGGGCGTTTATAACGTCAGCGTCGCGGTTACGGATGCAAACGGTGCGGTGACGAACCTAAGTCAACGCCTTACAATCATCACATTCCAAGACAACATGAGTTGCATCACCGACCTTGCGATTTCTGGTGCGACAGAGGCGAAAGTCAAAGTCGATACCTCAATGTCAGTTTATATCCCCGAGTGCTTAACCAATAAAATTGGCGCGGTTAAATGGAATTTCGGAGATAACTCGACAGCTTCAAATCAGTCTGTGACTCACGCTTATCAAGCGGTGGGTAAATATCCTGTGACTGCGACTTTATATTTGGTCGGCAGTAACGATCCTTGGATCACTTTGGATCATTCAATCAACGTCATTGAAAACCTTGATGTGCCGGTACAACCTGAAGTTCCGGTGGATCCACAAGCTTGTTCGGTTCAAGGACAAACTCGTGAAAGCCAAGGTGAAATCTATTCTGACTCACAGTCTTGCGGCGTGAACGGTACTAAAACTGTTTCTTACCGCGACCGTGTGGTCGAAGAATGTAAACTTGTTGTTGAAAGTTTGAAATGGGTTGAAGTTTCTCGTACGAAAGAAGTTACAAACGAAGGCCCTTGCGAAGGACAGTCATGTACATTGCCTGACGGTTCATTGCTTGCTAACGGTGCTTCTAAAGTCCTTTATACTTCAGCAAGCCCAGCAGGTTCGTGCTCGACAGTCAGTGAATCACGTACTTGTAATAACGGTGTTCTTTCAGGTTCAGCATCTGCAAACCAATTGATCTGTCATGATGGTTGCGGTGCCTTCGGTTCCCACGGCACAGTGAAAACTGGTGTTGAGACTGGCGAAGTGCAAGTAGCAAAAACTTGTGCTTACGGTGAAACAGGTATCTTTGATATCTATACACAAATTTCTGACCAAGTTTGTACTGATGGCCAAGTGATTTCTAGCAACGCTCGCCAAGGTACCATTAAAACTGCGGGTCAATGTCCAGTTTACTCTTGGGTTGGTACGGATACATTCACTGCATGTTCTGCGGACTGCGGTGGTAAGCAATCGCGTATCTTCGTATGTAAAGACGACAAAGGTAATCAAGCAGACAGTGCTCGTTGTACGGGTGCAGCTCCTGTTGAAGAACGCGTTTGTGACGGAAATCCAGATGCTGTTCGCAGACAAGAACAGTCGACTCGTGAAGAGGAAGCAAATAGCTCTAATACATGTCCTAAAAACCAAATTGGTGTGATCGTAAAAACACGCGATGTGGTGACTACAAATACTTACGCTTGTATCGATCACTCGGTTCAACTTGAAAGTTCAGTAGAAACTCCAACTGCGTGGGTTGAAGAGGCTTACTGCCGTGACTACGTGGCTATGCGCTGTTCACAAGACTCTTTAAGCAATACAGAAGCTAAAGGTCGTTACGACTGGATGGTGAAATGTCAGGACAAACTTCCAATCATCAAAGAGTTCTTAACGAACTTTGCCGATGTTGCAATCAGAGTGGGTGGTACGAATGTAACTGTGGGCGGTTCAAGTCGTGAATTGTATCCAACATTCATGAACTACGCTTACAAACCAGAAAAACCATGGATTGCTCCGAAAAATAAAAATGCGGATTGTGTGATGCCAGCGACGGTCTACGTAGCAACTGTGTGCGTATCGTCTTGCGCGACTCCTGATCAGCAGATCCTTGTGGAGGCAAAAGCTGCGAAATCCATGAAGTACACAACTTTCCTTGATGCTCTGACGAACAACGAGAAGAAAGTTATGACAATGCAAAACGGCGGTTCCATCAGCAGTACGGCATTGGCAAATACAAAAGTTGACGAATGGGTGACAGAGTTGATCGACACTGAACACGACATCTTGGTATTCAAAATGAAATCAGGTCGTCAATTGAAAGTCACTCCGAACCATCCAATCTTGACTGCTGACGGTTCAATGAAGGCTGCTGAAGACTTCAAAGCCGGAGAAGCACTTGTCGAGTTGGGCGGTAAATTAGACCCAATCGTATCCATCGAGAATACGAAGTACTTCGGTAAAGTTTATAACGTGTTTGTGAATTCAAACGACGTGTACCACAACATCGTGATTACAAACGGTTACTTAAACGGTACGGCTTACTTCCAAATGGATAGAAACGCCAAAGACTTAAACCGTGCCTTGTTCAAAGATAAATTGACTCGTGGAGTATTTAAATAATGAGCAAGAAAATAATTATTCCAAGTGTGCTAGTTGCGATAGGTGTCGGGGCCGCGATCTCCTTGGTCCCGGCACCACCTAAACACCCGGAAATAAAATTAAGCTCGGTCGCTATGCCAGCGATCAACGACACGAATGCAGAGACGCAAATGGAATCGCGAACTCCAAGTTCACAACCTGTAGCGACGGCGCCCGCTGTCGCTGCTCTGCCCTCACCTTCATTAGAGAAATCTAAAAAGTTTTGGGCTGATTATAAATTTCATGCAGAGCTTGATAAATTTGCGATGATTTCCAATAAGGCGTTGCTTCTTGAACATGACAAAGTGGCGAAGAAAAAACTGATTAACGATGTGGCGTTCATTCGCTCGCTAAAATCCGTTTTGCTAACTGCTGCTTTAGACAATACGATGTCGCACAATCAAAACATCGCAGTGGATTTTTTATTTGAAGCACTGAAAGGTAGTCAGCATGACGAAGTCGTGAAGGTCCTGCAAGCTGTTGCCGCAGATCCTGCCGTCGATAATGAACAAACCGATATGGCATCACGAAAAGCTTTGGCTGGCGTAAAAGCCGAGGTCCTTTTTACCTGGTCCGCTGTCGACCCAGATGCTGATGCGAATATTGCCGCGGCTTTACCTGGACCCGTCAGTCAAAAGATCTGGGCCAACGTAAAGAAGCAGCAAGAGAATAATCTGGCTGAGTCCGCTTCTTTGGCGACTGAGCAATAATTTTTTGCTACGATCGATCCCATGGTTTTCGTGGGATCGGCTCTTAAAACTCTGCTTTTGTCTTTGGCAAAATTATGCGGAGTCATCGTCATGGCTGTTGTAGTTTTTGCTCTCGTTTCGACGACGGCGTTGTCATATTTCACGGTGCAAACTCTGACAAATATTTCTGCCAATCCCAATGCCGATCACAACATCAAAGAAGTCAGTCGTCTGGGGCAAAAATATATTTTAGAGATCGAACAGTTCGAACAAATCTCTGCTGACATTCAAAAACGCAAATCTCCCCCTCTGTGCTCAACCCTGTGCAATGCCAGCGCGTTAGATCATGAACGGTTTTTGAATGAACGTGGTGAATACTTGCAAAGCTTCTACAAAACGCAAAAAGCGTCGGCCCTGCAAGATCCTTCGTTTCGCATGAAGATGGAAGAGTTGGGCTTTTTCAACAAAGCTTTCCCGAAATCTATGCGCATGATCATGACAGATATTTGGAATGCACCCACAGGAACGAGCAATTTCAAACTCGCGTTGCGCTTAGAAGGCGTCGTGCTTTCTGAAATGACCGGCATTAAAACTCACTGGGCGCAAATTCAGTCAGAATCTCGCAAACTCGACGTCCTCCGTGGGCTTATGAGTTCTTGCAATACCGTTCCCAAAAAACAGCTTTTAGAAGACTGCCGTCGCGAATTCCCGAACTAGAACAGCTCGTCTATGCTCCGCCTGCGCCGGAGTAGGGCGTCATTTTCCCCTCTCAAGGCCTTGCATTTGCTGAAATCGTGTTCACATTTACCTAGAGTCGATATCGCCTCGCATTACCCTCTGATAGGATAGCTTGCAAAGCTTTAATCCCCTTAGTGTGTGTGCTAGAACTGAAGGCATAAATTTCGGACTTCCGAGGTACAAATGAAATTAGCAGATCTTTCTTCAAAGAATGAGTTTACTCCACGTCACATCGGCCCTAACGACAACGACATCCAAGCGATGTTGAAGACTTTAGGCTTCGCTTCTCTTGATGAGATGGCGGATAAAATCATTCCTTCACAAATCCGTACGGATCATAACTTCGCCCAAGTTGGTGGCGGCGTTTCTGAATACGATCTTTTGAAACAATTGAAAGCAATGGTTTCAAAAAACAAAGTTTTCAAATCGTACATCGGCATGGGTTTCCATGACAGCATCACACCAACGATCATTCAAAGAAACATCTTTGAAAATCCAGTGTGGTACACAGCCTACACTCCTTACCAAGCAGAGATCGCTCAAGGTCGCTTGGAAGCGTTGTTGAATTTCCAAACAATGATCGCAGACCTTACTGGCATGGAGATTTCAAATTCTTCATTGCTTGATGAAGGGACCGCTGCTGCGGAAGCCATGTTCATGGCGCATGCACTTTGCAAAAACAAAGCAAACGCATTCGTTGTTTCACCAAAAATGCATCCTCACGTGATCGAAGTTCTTGGCACTCGTGCAGAGCCATTGGGTTTCGAAATGATCGTGCAAGATCCTGCAACGTATGACTTCAACAAACCTGTCTTCGGCGTGTTCTTCCAATACCCTGATACAGAAGGTACAGTTGAAGATTACTCTGTGACAGCGAAGAAATTCCACGATCACGGTGCACTAGTAACAGCTTCAGTTGATATCTTGGCGATGACACTTTTGACTCCTCCAGGTGAATGGGGTGCTGACATGGTTGTGGGTAACTCACAACGTTTCGGTGTACCACTCGGCTTCGGTGGTCCTCACGCGGCTTTCCTTGCAACGAAAGATGCTTATAAGCGCATGATGCCAGGTCGTATCGTGGGCGTGAGTGTGGATTCTCAAGGCAAACAAGCTTTGCGCTTGGCTTTGCAAACTCGCGAACAACATATCCGTCGTGAAAAAGCGACTTCAAATATTTGCACAGCCCAAGTGTTGCTTGCGAACATGGCTTCAATGTACGCCGTTTACCACGGCCCTGAAGGCTTGAAACGCATCGCTCAACGTGTGAACCGTTTGGCCGGTATCTTGGCTGATGGTTTGACGAAACTTGGCTACAACGTTTCTAAAGAAGCTTTCTTCGACACAGTGACTGTGACGACTGATAAAGCAGCTTCAATCATCGCTGATGCGGAAGCATTGGGTATGAACTTCCGTTTGGTTTCTGCAAACAAAGTTTCTATCGCTTTGAATGAAACTGTTTCTGCTGAAGACGTTGAAACAATCTGGATGGCGTTCCATGGTGGCAAGAAAACAGATCTTTCTGTTGCTGCTATCGATGACACTTTGAAATTGGATTTGCCAGCGAACGTGACTCGTAAGTCGGCGTTCATGACGAATTCAGTATTTAGCTCTCACCATTCAGAGACTGAACTTCTTCGTTACATCCACCACTTGCAAAACAAAGACATCACATTGACTCATTCAATGATTCCACTTGGATCTTGCACAATGAAGTTGAATGCAACGACGGAACTTGTTCCTGTGTCTTGGCCAGAAATCAGCAAACTTCATCCGTTTGCACCTGTTGCGCAAGCAGCTGGTTTGATTGACATGATCAAAGATCTTGAACAAAAACTTTGCGACATCACTGGTTTCGCGGCTGTCAGCTTGCAACCAAATGCGGGTTCTCAAGGTGAATATGCAGGTCTTCTTGTGATTCGTAAGTACCACCACTCTCGTGGTCAAGGTCACAGAAACATCTGCTTGATCCCTTCTTCAGCGCATGGAACAAATCCAGCGTCTGCGGCTTTGGCGGGTATGCAAGTTGTTGTTGTGAACTGCGACAACTTGGGTAACGTTGAAATCGCTGACTTGAAAGCGAAAGCGGAACAATACAAAGATAATCTTTCATGCTTGATGATCACTTACCCTTCTACACACGGCGTGTACGAAGAAGGTATCAAAGAGATCTGTGAAATCGTTCACGCTAACGGTGGTCAAGTGTACATGGACGGCGCGAACATGAATGCCCTGGTTGGTATGTGCCGCCCAGGAACATTCGGTGCCGACGTGTCTCACATGAACTTGCATAAAACATTCGCGATCCCTCACGGTGGCGGCGGTCCTGGTGTTGGCCCAATCGGTGTTGGTGCGCACTTGAAAGAGTTCTTACCTAAGCACTCGTTGGTGAAAGAAGCAGGTCCTGCAAATGGTATCTCTTCTGTAACGTCTGCTCCTTGGGGTTCTGCAAGTATTCTTCCGATCTCTTGGGCTTACATCACAATGATGGGTGCATCGGGTCTTCGCAAAGCGACTCTGGTTAGTTTGTTAAGTGCAAACTACATCGCGAAGAAATTGGAAAAAGCATATCCAGTTCTTTACAAAGGTAAGAGCGGTTATGTTGCGCACGAATGTATCATCGACGTTCGCGATATTAAGAAAACATCTGGCATCGACGTCACAGACGTTGCAAAACGCCTGATCGACTACGGCTTCCATGCTCCAACAATGAGCTTCCCGGTTGCTGGTACTTTGATGATCGAGCCGACTGAATCTGAACCAAAACAAGAGTTGGATCGTTTCATCGATTCAATGCTTTCTATCCGTAAAGAGATCGAAGCTGTTGAAAACGGTAAAATGGATAAAGAGAACAACGCTCTTAGAAATTCTCCGCACACAGCTCAGATGTTGATGAAACCTGAATGGAATCATCCTTACTCTCGCGAAGAAGCGGTTTACCCAGTTGAGTGGTTGCGTGCTAACAAGTTCTGGCCAGTTGTAGGCCGCGTAGACAACGCCTACGGTGACAGAAACTTGGTATGCTCTTGCCCTTCAATTGAAGAGTACAGATAGTCTTCTACCGATATTAATAAATAAAAAAGCGGAGCATCGGCTCCGCTTTTTGCATTTTTAGGGCTGCATTTTTTAAAAGCTAAACTTATAGTGATCTTCATGAAGAAAGTTTTATTAATCCGCCTAGATAAAATCGGTGATTTGATTTCTACAATGCCTGTGGATCAAGCCGATCTACTGAAGGGCGATGAGGTTCGCTGGGTGATCGCTAAAGGTATGGGCTTTGTGCCTGACAATGCCGATCCTAAACGCACTTACTTAGAACTTTCTAAAGACGACTGGAAAACATCCATTCGCGCACTCGTAAACTACATCCGTGAATTTAAACCTGATGTCGCTGTCAGCTTTCAAGCGCCATGGTGGGTTAGTTATGCATTATGGATGGAAGGCGTGCCGGTTCGCGCGGGAGTTCGCTCGCAATGGCATAGCTTTCTGTTCTTAAACAAAGGCCTTCGCCAAAAACGTTCGCGTGCAACTCAGCATGAAGCGGATTATAACTTCGATCTTTTGCGTTTTGCTTTGGGTGATTCGTCCGCCCGTCCTGCGACTCCGATTTTAAAATTGGTGGCACCGGTCAATCCACAATTGCTTGCGCAATACGGTTTGCAAACTGGTCACTATGTCGTTGTTCACCCTGGTATGGCGGGTTCTGCTTTGAACTGGCCGACTCGCAATTATATCGAGCTTATCGAAAAGTTAACGCCACAAACGCAAGTTGTGCTGACAGGTACACCAACCGATGAGCCGTTCTTAAAAGATATCAAAGCTCACTTTGCTGCAAATCCCAAAGTCTTGTCGTTGCAAAACAAATTGAAAGCTTCAGAGCTATTTACAGTTCTTAAAAACTCCAAAGCCGTGGTCGTTCCAAGTACGGGGGTCGCCCATATGGCGGCGTCTTTGGGTGCGACGGTTCTGGGACTTTATTCGCCGATTCGCGTGCAGCATCCTCGTAGATGGGCCGCGCGTGGGGAAAAAGTTCATACTTTCGTCTCTAAAAACGAAAATCCTCCATATGATAAGGCGATGGAGGAAATTACTGTCGATGAGCTTCTTAAAACGATCGCGATGTTGTAGACTCCATTTTACATGAACAGAAGCTTTTCGATTCCACAACCTTTAGAAGAATCTATTGCTGCGGCACTTGCGCAGTACAAACTGACTTTGAATGATTCCAAGGTTTTGGCGAAACACGTTTTGGCTTTATCTGATTTCTTTATTTCTAAACCCGATGGCCAAACACCGTGGAATGAAACTTTCGCACAGGTCGCTTATTTGGTTTATTATCTTCCGTTGAACTCAGCACGCTTGCGTGCCGTGATCACAGAGGGTGCTAAACGTGGCTTCTTTGACGGTCTTGAAGAAGTCATCGACTTCGGCGCGGGTCTTGCGACAGCTTCTTTAACTTTGGCCGAAAATCAGAATTTCAATTACTCATTGATTGAACGATCCTCAGAACCACAAAAGCTGATTGAAAATTTCTTCCCGAACTTCAAAGCCAAACAATGGAGTCGCGCTTACGGCAAAGAACACTCTGCCAATCCTAAAAAGACTTTGGCGTTATTTTCTTATTCATTGACGGAACTTACTGATTTGCCTGAATGGGCTTATCAATGTGAAGCTATCATGATCGCAGAACCGTCGACACAACAAGATGGCCGTAAGCTTTTGCAGCTTCGCCAGAAGTTGATCGATAAAGGTTATTACGCGTGGGCGCCGTGCACTCATCAATCAGCTTGTCCATTATTGACTCAATCAAAGCACGACTGGTGTCATGACCGCATTCACTTTGAAGCTCCCGTTTGGTTCCAGAAAATGGAAGAGCAGTTGCCGATGAAGAATCGCACATTAACCACAAGCTATCTTTTAATGCGTAAAACGAAGCCTGCGGAAATTAAAGCCGCGCGTATTGTTGGCGATCCATTGAAAGAAAAAGGCAAAGACCGTCAGATGGTGTGCGAAGGCCCAGAGCGCGAATTCCTGGCGTGGATGCACAAGACTGGCCTG
Organism: Bdellovibrio sp. NC01; assembly: GCF_006874625.1. Taxonomy (NCBI): domain Bacteria; kingdom Pseudomonadati; phylum Bdellovibrionota; class Bdellovibrionia; order Bdellovibrionales; family Pseudobdellovibrionaceae; genus Bdellovibrio; species Bdellovibrio sp. NC01. The sequence continues at coordinate 705,526 of NZ_CP030034.1, read as the reverse complement.
CAACAAGAAATCCCGCGTGGTGTTCTTGTGAAACTTCCAGCGGATCTTAAAAAAGTGGCGAATGAACTGCGCGTTCAATCGCCCGTCGAAATCTACGAATAACTATTGGCACTTTAAATTGCGAGCGTAGCCGCTTGCATACGACCATACCATGTCGTACTCACCGTCCATCACACGCATTTGGAACAATCCAGAAACCAAAGCTTTTGTAATTGCATCACGTTTCGCTTCAAGTTGTTCTAATTGCGTATTTTTGATGATGAAGTTCACAGCTTCCTGCTCAAGGACTTCCGTATCTTTGATTTCTGAATTCTTAGAAAACTTGCTTTCTACCAACTGCATTGAAAGATCACTGCCAGCTTGCACAACCGTGATTTTCATATGACCGTCATCCGTTTCACATTTCGAAAGAGCATGTGCGGAAGAAACAAAAGAAAGCGTTAACAACGCCAAAAGAATTTTCATAGAAGACCTCCAAAAAACTCAATCTACGCAGCTCCGTCAGCAAAGCACAGTGACAACTTGGAAATCTCTATTGCTCAGAAAAAAGGCCGGGTTTTATCCCAGCCTTTTTAATTTTCACTCTAAAAATGAATTACTTTTTCAAAGGAAGAACTTGGTTCACCAAGCTTGCATCCCATGACGGAGTCAAAGAGTAATTCTTGATACGTGTACCCGACACATTATAAGTCGAAGAAACACCTTTACCCGCAGTACCAGCAACAGCCGCTGAAAGAACCGCTTGGAACGTGAACGGACTTGCCGTCAATGAACGACCCATATCTGCGTAAGCTGTTGTAAATGCCGCACGATCATTACGATCCAAGGCCGCTTTCATGTCGCGAAGATTTACGATCACTTCACCTGTCGCATCCAACGTTGCATCTTGAGCTTGGCGAACGCACGCACCAATATGATAGTTGTAGACAGTGCCGCACATTTTGATTGGATCCGCTTGTGCCGTGTCAGCTTGGCGGTTGAACTTGTTCGCGCGAACATAGTTCGTCAAGAATGCTTGCGCATCTCTTTCCAATTTTGCTGAAGCAGCACGGTCTTGCGCCAAAGCCATCAAGAAATCAGTTGCTGATTTATCGAAGTTCAATTGGAACGCCACTGTGCCGTAGCCCAAGTTTTTCTCAGTCTTAGGAATTTCAACATACAATTCATTGTACATACCCGTGATACCAACAAGTTGGTTCACAACAGCTTGCAACTCATTGCTTGATGTATGCGTATCAGTGTACGAGAAAACAAACTGACCCATGTAACCAGAGTCTTGCAGAGCCAATGTGCCTGCGTCTTTCACGTTGTAACGAGAAGCCGAGAACGCCACTGTCGAGTTCTCAATCCAGTTAAACATACGGCTGTCGCGAGCTTTCAAGTATACTGAATAGTTCGCATCACCCAATGTGCTGTCCGGGAAGTATTGAGTTAACTGAGTCGAGTTAATACGACCTTTACCCCAGCTTGCCGTCACGTATGGCACACCCATGCTGATCGTACGAAGCGCACCGCGAGCGATGTTTTCTTGCTTCGTTACTTTCATCACAGAAGCTTGACCTTGAGAGTTCACGATTTTTTGCGCATCCAAAGCAATACCGTTGAACACGAAGTTTTCAAGCGCTTTCGCACCAGCAGCGTCAGCTACATTAAACAAGTAAGAGAATTGCGAATCCGCATTTTTGAATTGGTTTACAGTGTAAGCCACAGTCAAAGATGAACCAATTGCAGCACCGAAGTTATTCATTTTAACTGCTGTGCGATTCACATAGTAAATGCTTGGCGCAACTTTTTGGATTTCTGTTTTCCATTGACCAACGGCTACATAGTTCACACCAACATTCAATGCCACATAAGCAGCACCTGCTGTGAACATCACGCCACCCATTTGACCAAACGCCAAAGAGTCGCCCACTTTCAATTTTTGCAAGTCAGCTAATGTTGAAGGAACCGAAGGGATTTTTACGTTTTCTGCTTCAATACCAGTCGCAACGATCGTGCGATAAGTTTTTTCAGTACCAGCGATTGGCGCCATACCCAAAGTCAAAGCTGTACCTGGTTTCCATGCCGAGTATTGCGCAACAACTGCACCACCCACAGCACCAGTGATTTGAATTTTCTTTTCAACCAAGAAGCCTTTATTAGGACCCGCAACACCCACTTTTTTATCAACCGGATTCAAGCTCGCAGATGCAACTGGCATAGCGAATTGTGAATCCAAGCTTGTGATCTTAGTTGGTGATTGAATATCCAAAGAAAGAATTGGCGAGAAGCTGAACTTCCACACGTTTTTTTTATTCTCAACAACTTGCGAAGTCGTTTCTTGTTTTTCTTCATCATGAGTTTCAGAACGCTCTTCTTGACGAGTGCCTGTGCGCTCTTCATTGTGCGTTTCCGTACGAGTTTCTTCACGCGTACCTTCACGAGTTTCATCGTGAGTTTCAGAGTGCTGCTCAGTAATAGTCTGCTCTTCCGTAGTTACTCTTTCGCCAGTTTCAGTCGTTGTCGTTCGCACAGCACTTCCATGCTCGGTCATATTCGCGACAGTGATACGGTCGTTATCGTCAACAACACCATTTTCATTTGTATCGACCCACTTGTAGCTACGAGTGATATAACGATCTTCCACAGAAGAATAAGTCGTTGTCGTGATAGTGCGAGAACGATACGTAACGCCATTAGAATCCGTATAAGTTGAAGGATTCGAAATCGTTGTACTCGTTGTTGTTCCGCTTAGAACCGAAGTGTTTGCTAAATCAACGTGCTGACCCCAAAAATATTCGCCAGTCCCAGATTGTTGTAAAGCGGCGTAAACTTCCTCTTTTGTTGTTGGTTTGCTTTGATTCAACCAATAGCTTTGCGTGGTTGTCTCCCCGGTATATGGATGAATAAGCTGTTCCGTAAAAATATTCGAGTCCGCTGGAGCGCCTAAAACAGAATTAGCGAAGTCAGCTGCAGAAGTACTTCCGAAGCCTTGCAACATCATACTATTCCAATAAGACTTGCTCGAACTTGTCGTAATAGAATACGGAGTCACAACTTCAGTTTGAATGACTGTGCTTGTTGTCCAAGTCGTAGTTACCGGAACTGTATAAGTATATGGAACCATCACAGTCGAAGTTGTAGTCACTGGAACTGTGTATGTGTACGGCACATCAACAATCGTTGTTGTCGTCACAGGAACTTTCACAGTGTTGGTATTGAAAATAACTGATTGAGTAATTTTCGGAGACACGCCATCTGGATTTACATAGATGAAACCCAGGCCATTATAGATTGGCGAGTTCTGCATGAACGCTGTCATGTCCGTGCTGAAATTTGTTTTGTATGTCGGTTTATAAAGTTTCGCAGCCTCTTCCAAAGTCATCGGTGGCTGTGGAGTTTTTTCTTGTGCGTGCGCAACAGTCGCTGCCACCAAAAGTGACAGAATTACCTTAAAGTTCATTACTCAACCTCATTTTGATTAGAGGCCGGTTATAGAGGAGAGCCCTCTTAGAGAGTAGATAAGATTTTTTGATCGAAGTATTTGGGAAAAAAATTCTCGGATAGCGCTCAAAAACCCCTTAAGAATCCATGGATTTTCATGGAAATATACTCTGGGAAAAAACACAAAAGGCCATCCCGGAGGACAGCCTTTTGAGAGTCGAGTTATTTGTCTATACTCCGACTTCGTCGGAGTAGTTTGTTAGTTTGGACTTCTAGTCTTTGTAGCTAAAGCCCGCAACCGGGAACATCGATACAGAGATTTGATAAGTCTTGCCTTGAGAGGCGCCGCCAGCATCTAGGAATTGTGCTAGTTCTTTGCGGAAGCCTTTGATTTTCTCTTTAGCTTCAGCCAAGCGAGCTTCATCCACAGTGATAGTGATCGTAGATTGCTCACGCTCTTCGCTAGGCATCTTTTCAAGAAGACGCTCAAGCTTGCGCTTCATCTTCTTTTCACGGCTCACTTCTGCGAACTTGTGAAGTTCATCGTTTTGCAAGTTCAGGCGCTCACCGAACATGCGGATAGTTCTTAAAGTCACCGTTCTTTTGCCATTCAAGATCTTGGACAAAAATGACGAGTCCACTTCAAGGTGTCGAGCGAACGCACGTAGTGAATAACGTGGGTAGTTCTGGCTGCGACGAGCGAGTTCATCTTCAAGAAACTGTCTAAAGTCTGAATTAATTTTTACATCCTGCATGGCAGAACAAATACTGGGTAGCCCCCCAAATAATCAACGTCTTGTTCATAGCCTTACAGACATTTAATACAGCTATTCGGGGTGCGTCAAAAAGGACGCAAACATTACAGAACTTTATCAAATATCAATAACTTACGGTGACGACTTCCTTCTTGGATATGTGTTACGTCCGCAATTTTAAACCGCGTTTGAAACTCATTCCAGGCACTCAATTCTTGCTCCAAAAACTCTTCCTGTTTTTGTGGTGCAAGAATAAATCGCGAAGCATTCATCGTGTTTTGCGCGAATAATCCTCGGAGAATTTGAAGGATCGTGTGGGCACCAACGCCCGCAATAATGGCCGTACCGTTCAGAGGAGAATTGATGTTTTCTCCACTCTGCGCCCAGAAAAAAACCTTCTGTGTGTACTCGGCCTTTTGATGCTTGGTTAAAAAGCTTTGTTCAAGGCGCGCGATAATGTGCGGCACTTGATCGACGAAATGAACTTCTGGGAATTGGCAGCTGTGATAGGCTTTCAAGCCCATATAGCCATGATCGCAGCAGAAATCCCACACGGGCTCTCCTGGAATCAGGTAGTCAAAAATCAGATTCATTCTCTCGGACAATTTCGGCATGCGGCAACACTGTACAGTTGACGGAATATCTATGGCAAAGCGAATATGCAGCCATGAAAAAGACACCTCTCGCAGATACACACGAAAAAATGGGCGCACGCATGGTTGATTTCGCTGGTTGGTTTATGCCGATCCAGTACACGGGCTTGCGCGAAGAACACGATAACGTTCGTCAAAATGTCGGCTTGTTCGACGTTTCACACATGGGTGAAGTCCGTGTGAAAGGCCCGAAAGCTCTTGAAACTCTAGAGTGGCTCACAACAAATGACGTGGCGAAATTGAATGATGGCGAGGCTCAATACTCTTTGCTGCCGAATGATCAAGGTGGTTTGGTTGACGACATCATCGTGTATTGCTTGTCTAAAAATTCTGATTACTTGGTGTGCGTGAATGCCTCTAACAAAGACAAAGACTTTGCGTGGATGACGAAACACAACAAGGGCGCGGATCTTACTGACGAGAGCGATAAATGGGGTCAGATCGCGATTCAAGGCCCGAAAGCTTTGGAACTTTGCGATCGTGTTTTTGGATTTAAAGTGAGCGAGATGAAGCCGTTCACTGTGAAATCTGGTGAATTCCAAAATCATAAAATCATGGTCGCAACGACTGGCTATACTGGCGAAAAAGGCTGCGAAGTTTTCGTTGAAGCCGCGGGTACCGTCGCTCTTTGGAATACATTGATGGAAAAAGGTGCGGATCTTGGCGTGAAACCAATTGGTTTGGGCGCGCGTGATACTTTGCGCACAGAGATGAAATACTCTCTGTACGGTCACGAGATCGATGACACGACGAATCCATATGAAGCTGGCTTGGGTTGGGTTGTAAAACCTGCGAAGAAAGACTTCATGAATAAAGCCCAAATTGTAGGCAAAAAAGAAGCGGGTCTTCAGCGCAGTTTGATTGGCTTCAAGATGCTTGAGAAGGGCATCCCTCGCCAAGGTTACTCCCTGTTTTCTTTTGACAATAAAGAAATCGGCAAGGTAACTAGTGGTACGCATTCTCCGACTCTAGATGAACCTATCGGCATCGCATTTATCGACGTGGCTTTTGCTAAAGAAGGCACGGAATTCCTTCTGGATATTCGCGGTCGTAAGGTCAAAGCAGTTGTCGTGAAAACGCCTTTTGTAACGAAATAAAGATTAAAGAATTCAATTTAAAGGAGCCTGACAATGTCATTCCATATTCCTGAAGACTATTACTACACAAAAGAACACGAATGGGCTCAAGTTGACGAAAACATCGTAACTGTGGGTATCACAGAGTTCGCACAAGATTCTTTGGGCGAGATCGTTTACGTTGAACTTCCAGAAGAAGGTCAAAAAATCACTCAAGGCCAAACTTTCGGCGTTATTGAGTCTGTAAAAGCGGTTTCTGACCTTTACGCGCCTGTTTCAGGCACTGTAATCGAAGTAAACGCAGCTTTGAGCGACGATCCATCAGTTTTGAATGACGACCCAGTGAACGAAGGTTGGTTGGTTCGTATCGAAATGGATACTGAAAAGGAACTCGCAAACCTTATGAGAGCTCCAGATTACAAAAAATTGATCGCAGAGAAATAATTTTCGTTGATTTAGCGGCAACAGTTCGCTAAATCTTTGTTTCCGCTAAAACGGTGTTGCCCCGCTGGTGAAATTGGCAGACACGCTAGACTTAGGATCTAGTGCGCAAGCGTGGGGGTTCAAGTCCCTCGCGGGGCACCAAATCTTCTCTAAATAATTAAAAATATTGAAGAATCCGCAGACCATCCCCCACAAAAGAGTGGGGTGTGTGGGTGCGTTTTTTGGCGTTTCAGCCACAGTCCTCTTAACCATAACTTTTTTCATTCCGATAGGATGGTTATGGGATACGAAGTCTATAAATCAGGCAAAGACGGTTTTAGGGTTATTGAGGTTACTTATAAGAACGGCACACGCTCTAAGCGCACCGTTAAGAAGGAAGCCTGGGCAGGGCTTGGTTTCAATCAGGACATGAGCCGACAGCAAGCCAAGGAGCATGCTTCTCAATTAAACTCTGAAAGCCTATTCAAGCGCGAGATGAATAAGAAGATCGTCAATATTGGGGATCGTTTGGCTAAAAGAAATTTAATCGAAAGCGTCTTCTTACCCGAACCGCTTGTACAAGCATTTGAAGATCATCTTTTAGAACTTGGATATGACCCCAGCGATAAGCTTAAGGGAAAGATCTACTCTCGTTGGAATACAGTTCAAAAACTAATATCAGATCTTTCAATCTCACCTGAGAAGTATGCGAAGAACTCAATTCAGATTTATCGCTGGATGCAAAAGAATGAATACTCCCCAGATACGGCGAAGAAACTTATCCGCGTTCTTAATCTCTGGGGTGAGTTCGTGCTAGATCGCGAAGAAAAAGTATATGCATCCGTTAAGCCGCCTCATGGTGAATTAAAGCAAGATATTCGCGATACATATATGGATTCAGATTCATATCAAGGTGAAAGCGATCCACTTACTCCCGAAATGTTAAAAAAGATAAAGAAAGACTTAACCGTAGAAGGCAACTACGAGTGGCTCTTCATTTCAATATGGTTTGGCTTGAGACCTAGTGAAGTTGACAGTCTCGTTAATTCCAAAAATTTTGAAGTTAAATACGATCACGAAAATGAAGTTGATGTTCTTTGGGTATATCAGTCGAAACTCGGAAATATCGATCGAGAGAAACGATGGAAGCTCATCCCTATATTGTTCTCAGAACAGGAGACAGCACTTCAGTTTATTGAGGGTAAGAATTTTAAAAGGCCTTTACTAAAAACTCTTCAAAAGCACACATCCGGATACATTACCCTTTATGGTGGTCGCAAAGGCTTCCAAGATCTCATGTGTACAGTTAAAAATAGAACGATATATGAAGTCAGCCAATGGCTAGGTCATCAGTCTATCAATATGACCCTCGCAAGATACAAAAATCGCAAGCGTGTTACTTTAGATAAAAAGGTTGGTTAATTTTCTCTTAGGATCAGCAAAAAAAATGCGCCCAAATATTTGAGCGCGTTTTTAACGACAAATGCTTATGCGATAAGTTTGCTTTTTGCAAACTTAGGCGGAACTAAGGCATTTTCCTTCATCCACTTTAAAGTGCGACTAACAAAACTTCGATCTTGGAATTTGGTTCTCTTCTTCTCATGCCAATTGTAAAAGGCTTCTATTAGCTGATCATCACTTAACTTAATACCCATTTCGTTGGCCTGTGCCAGTAATGAATAAAGAGTTGTTATCACCTCGGCTTTTGTTCCCGAGATATTCTTAAACTCCCGCAAAATCCGATTTGCGAATGCCATTTGCTCGGGTCGCTCTGAAAGCCACTTGTGGAAAGACTTCGCATATCGACCCGCATTTTCCCCAACAACAAGTCTGGCTAACTCTTTATCGCCAACTACTTCCGGTCTAATAGAAAAAATACCATGGCTATCGCCAAGAACCTTAATTCCAGACTTTTTCCCATATATGAAGCTGGAGTCATGCGGACCAGCTGCATCTTTTTTGTAGGAAGTTTTCAGGTCGATTCCAAGAACGGAATCGAGGAGATAAAATATCTTTTGAAACTTTACTAAGCCGAGTCTGTTGTCGTCTCGAAGATTTTCGACGATATAAGACGATATTGCCAATCTTCTACGGACTACATCTTTAAAGTCCATAGGTATAATAGCTGCATCCGTGTTTTCACTCTCTGCAGGCTTTTGTTGAACAATATTTTCAACAAATAGAGAGGACACGAGCTCATCAATTTTTTTCTCTGCAGCTCCTATGATTAGGGACGAGTCATCATCTGAGCTTTCAGAAAAATTCAAATCGTTCTTCTTAAAGATATTTTTAATTCTATCCCAATCTACGCTAGACTTTGCCTTTTCAATTTGGGACTGATTTTCACAGATAACCTTAGCAATACGAGAAATCTCAATTACCCGCTCTTTATTTAAATCATTTGGAACGGGAATTGGTACGCCAGCATTCATTATATATTCGATATTATTAGCACACCACTTAGAATTGTAAACACCAAGAACATAATATAAGGCATTTAATTTGTTCTGTTGGAACACTGCCTGAAAACTTTGAGGCAAAACAACGTCGTCGATACCGCAGAAGTGACCTTCAGCTTCTCCTTCGGCAACGGTCTTGAGCATTAACGGCTTCTCGGATCCGTTGAAAAGTAACATCCTTGGAATGCCACTGTCACCAGAAGGTGTTGTAAAGATAATCTTAACCTTTGGATCGTGGCCTTCTCGCCAACAGGTAATTGGCCCACCACTGATGGTAGATCCATTTTTAGTGATTCTTGGAATCACCAATTTATTTTCGAAGAAAATATAATCCAGTTGATTTGCTCTGAGCCCCCAGCGATTACCAGCATCGATTTTGGAATCGACTGAGATTATCTGCCGAATTTTATCGGAGGACAAAGATACTTTTTTCACAATACAACAAGCCACCAGCATACTAAGATACAAAAGCGTTTGTTTTTTGCTCTTTTCAGATTCCTTGGGTTTAATCAGGCCTAATTCTAAAGCCTCGCTCTTTAGTGCTATTTGAAATTTTGAAAACTTGCCGCCCTCAAAAATATCAAATCCAAGATCTCTTACTTCATCATTTGTGCCATCTACAATTTTAAAGTATTTCTGATCTACGCAACCTTTAACTGTCGCAACAAGTCTCGTTAGGGATTGAATTCTTGTTTTTAAGACAGTAGAATCTTTAGAAATAAAGAAATCATTAAGTCCGGTAACAATTCCTGGACTCTTTTCATTTACCAATCGTAAATTTGCCTTATTTGCGAAGAACGGAATGACGTTGGAAAGCACGACAGAAGAGCTAAAGCTAAAATGATTTTCCAAGGTCGGAATGATTTTTTCTGGCTCTACCTTAAGTTTGCCGGTCATTGCCTGATAGCGCTCATCCAGAGTGCGATCAGTCTTATTTTCATTTAGAGAACGAAAATTGTAGTAATCGATTTCGTACTGAGCATTGTCTAGCACCTTCTGATCTTGAAGCTTTGACATCACAATAATTGATGTAGAAACCTTCACATCGTCAAAAATATTTTTGCCTAAATGATGAATCGAATGAATGCGGTAATTCTTGTATAAATATGCCCGAAGATTTCTATAGGAAGATTTATTCAAATAGGTATCGCTCGTAATTAGTCCAACTACACCATTATCGTTAATATATCTATCGATTGCTCCAAAGAACCATACATAGTCATCGCGAAGCCTATCAGTTGAATGACGGGTCTCAATTAAATGATCCAATAACGTAAAACGCCCTTGCAAACTCTCTAAGCTGCGCGAGCTAGATCCGTTATATGGAGGGTTTGTCACAATTAATGTATATTCCTTATTCTTTTTGTGCTTTTTATTGAGTTCAGTTTCTTGCGTGAGTTGACCTCTTCTGTCTGGATTTTCCTCGATAAGGAGACGTTTTCTCCAATACTCACTCTCAGAGATTTCTAAAGCATCTGTGTTATAGACCTCTAAATTTTTCAACAACGGCCGATCTTCCGACTTTAGCTTTTTTAGAAACTCTAGGAATAAGTTAATTTCGGTGAGGCGCACTGCAAGTGGCGAGATATCAAAAGCGACCAACTTCTCTTGAAGACTTAGTCCCGCGTTATCTAAAAGCTTTCCTACTCCTGTAGTCAGGAACGTCCCCGATCCACATGCGGGATCTAGAAGCTTAACATCATTCCGAGATATATTCTCTTTTTCTAATACATCGAGAACTTTGTCCCAAATAAAATTTACTACCGTTTTTGGAGTATAGTACTGTCCATACTCTCTTCTAGATTCTGCATCAAATCTCTGAGCAAAGGCTTCAAAGAAGCATCCTAGAAAGTCCTCTTCAGTAAATACTTTTCCAGCCTCGGAAACAAACCCCAAGCTCTGAAAAGTCATAAATAAATCCTTAAAGGAACTTGTTCCAAGAACTTCGGAATCCAGTATCCAATCAAAGAGACTGTCTTTCGTTAAAATCTTAGAATATAAACTATGCGAGTTTTTTCTGAGCTTTTTAATTCCTGATACAAATATTTGAGATACAATCTCCGGCTTTTTGCTCTTTACCGATTCATCAAAGAATCGAAGGTCTGCTTCATACAAAGGGAAGGAGTCACTAGAGTAAACCTCGTCTACATATCTTATTAAGAATAGCTTGCTAACAAGATTGTAGACAGTTGCGACGTTAAATAAATCTTTTTCATTTTTAGATCCAAGCTTATCTTGTAACTGCTCATCACTCAGCTCAGGAAATCTAATGGACAAAAACAGTCTAAATGAGTTTGCAACGGATGACTTATCATCTAAGAGAGCTTCGTCAAATCTACTTTGGACAGTCGATAGAATTCCCATGTCCGATAGTAAAATATCCACAATCGACGATGCTGCTCTCTGAATATCTTTCCTGTCCTTGATTTTTACGCAGCCAATATATGAGTCTGATGTCTCTCTCAATAGCGAGTCGAGGGAGCAATTCTTATGCAACCAAGAAGTCAAATTTTTAAAATTGCTTTTTGCCTCTGAGGAAGAACTCAAGTCAACGTCTACACAATGACCCATCAGAATTTTAACGGTCTTTTTAATTTCTGATTTGGAACTAATATTAGTGGACTGTATTGTAGTCTTTATTTCGCGAGTTACCTTCAGAAGAATAAAGCGATTGAAGCAATGTATCCCAAAGCAGCTCAACGTAGTATTCCAAGAAGAAACATATGGAAATATCTTGTCGACGAAGTACTTTTCCAGAACCTTTTCCGCGCTAAGACCTGCAAAGTCCTGCGGCAGCTTTGATTCGAAAAATGCTACGGCTCCCTCAAATTTAGTTGCATCGTTTTCATTAAGAAAAATTGTTATGTCAGGGCGCTTGTTAAAGTGATCGCCTGTATTGAAGACGGGATAAACATTTAGCGATTCCTTGAAGTACGGAAAGATCTCTGCAGTGTAGTGATCCTCGTCAAAAGAAAGTCCTTTTTTTGAAATTGAAGATTTATTAAAAGAATCTAAGAACTTCTGGAGCTGCTGATTATTCATATTGAGATAATTTTAAGCAGGCTAACCAGCGAATTTGAGCATATTTGCAATCTCCAATAAAACCTAGACATTGGGAAAGGTATTTTATCTATCCGCCTCTAGACCTAGTTCTAGTTTATACTCATCAACTAACTGATATTGCTAAGTAGTTCTTTAATTTAGAAGTTCTGCATTTGGGGGGACGGGTTGGGGGCCAGAACAAGATCGCTGAGGCCTCAAGGAGGCCAGCTCTCGTATTCAGCGACGCTTGCTTCAATTAATGCATCTAACTGCTTAAGATCCTCAACCCATCGACTTTTTAGAAACATACCGGTAACTCCATATTTAACCCATCCGATAGTATCTCGAAACTCAATCACTCCGTAAAAGTTCTGCGAGGTATTCCTTCTGAACTTTAATCGAAGCAAGCCATCGTTCTGCTCAACTTGATAGCCTTTGTGGACTAGAACTTTTTCGACTGCTCTAATAGTATTCAACATTTTCACACCTTTTTAATTGGCATTTCATTTTGTGCTTAAAAAATTGTATTCAGTGATTACAGTTTCAAATAATTCGGCAGCATGCTCTTTAGTTACTATCAATCTTGTTTGAAGATAAGGCTTACTTTGGTATTCGGATTGAACTCCAACACCAAAGCCAACCAAAACTGGATATTCACTAAAATTTAGAACTCCAATGAATCTGCAAGTTTCACGTCTCCAGAAAACTAAGCGATCACCCTTAATTTCAATTTCAAAACCAGCATTCTCTAAAACCTCTCGGGCCTTCTGTTTTAAGTCATTCATATAAACTTCCTTTCCTTCCGTAGGATACGGGAGAGATAAATCGTGTTTTGTTCTGAGACGTTATTCGGACTCATTACCATGAGTCGCTTCCGCCTTCGCGCTGGCGGCACAGGCCGCGCGCTTGGCAGAAGCCTTGTCGAAGTAGTCATCCGGTAGCCAGCATACAAAATCACCTGCCTGTGACTCTTTTAAATTCAGGTAGGCCCTGGAGGCGTACATTGGCGTACCACTGAACATTCCGCTGATTGGGTTATTTAAGCCGAGAGCATCCCATAGGTGGTCAAATGCTTGTTCTGGAGATAGACCCCATTTTCGGACCTTATTGGCAATAAATGAAAATGATCTCGAAAGATCGTCAAACTTTCGATTTGATCGCTCGTATTCATATCGATCAACCCTTTGATATCGGCTATTAAGTGGATCTAGCGTTTTCCATAGCTCATCAGTTTCGCCATATTCGTCGACCATTCTATTTTGTGAGAGAAAGTGACTCAGAACGTTCGAACGAAACTCATCTTCATTCATTTTCAGCTTCATTAGTTGATCGGCATAGTTGCAAAAATCAGCTCTTAGTTCAAACTCAACCCGCGAAACTATATCCCCAGCATATAACGCCAAAAATTCGTGATCTTTTTTCTTGGCGACAAATTTTCCAACGAGATGCTGAGCTCTTTTTACCCGATCATAAATGCGAATTTTGTAGTGCCTATGGGAAACATAGATAGTTTCCGGAGGGTTACCAAAGATTGCAGTTTTAAGACTCTTGCTGTGAACAAATCTTTTTGGATCAACCTTCTCCACCGGAAGTATTGTTCCTACTGAAATGCCAATGAAGTCGATGGCAAGGTCACATCTCCTAATTCGTGGTGCGCAGTTCGCAAGTCGAAGCCATTCATAACACTCCTGAACTTTGGAAAAGCTTGTTGCATCGCCAAAAAAAGATCCTTCAAACTGAATTTGGATAGTTGCTGCATTTGTGAAGTGGATAATTGCTATATTTGAACGTGACGACACCTGAAATATATCGAAGGCATTCGGTCGTTTCTCTATAGTTCCCGAAAACACTTTCTGAATCATCTCCGTTAGAACATTAATGTACTCTTCCTTAAGACTGATGCTCATAAAATCAATGCGAAGAGGTTGCTGTTGCGTTTGCATAACTACCCCCTCAAATCCCAATAAACTTGAATTTTGCGAATCCCAAAGCTATCTCGAAGAAAGAATACTCCCGGCTTTAAAGTTGGATCACAGGCTTCCTCCGAATCAATTAACTCAGTAGAGATTGCCTTTGTGTCAACTCTTCCGACCAGAAGGATGCCATCTTTTACGGAGCCCAGCTGCAACTCATCGCTGCGACCTTTTTGAGTACAAATCATAACGATAATTCCATAGGCTCTTCCCTGTCTTATAAGCGCTCTAGTTTTGGAAATGATTCTTAAAATTTGTTCTTTATGTTCTCGATCCCAGTAGCCAACATTCAGAAGGATATTCGCTTCATCGAAGCAGACGACCAGTTTGCTCAGCCCTAGTTCTTTGACATGTTTGATACCTTCGCCTAGCTTACTCTTCCTAATTTCTAATTCTCGCGCCACTTCATTTAAAACTTCTTCAATAGAATCCAAGTTTTTAGAGTCGGACGAATCGACGACCGGAAGTTCTGGGAAATCAAAAGGCTTGGTAGAAATCACAAATTTTTGATCAAATTGCTTTAAGACTAGGTTGGCGCACTGAGTTTTTCCAGATCCGGCTTCACCACAAAGATAGAGAAGAGAGATATTACTGATATCTATCGACACCTGCCTTTTTAGACCGTCTTGTCCAATCAACAGCATCCAAGGGTTATCATTGCTCATTTTTTGGGGAAATGCTTTGGCTGGAAACCTCTCAGCTACTATATGAAAAATGGATTGAATAAAAAACCATCTTGGCCAATTTCTTTCGACAGCAATGACAAAAGGCTGACCAAATTTATCTTTGAGCCAAGGAAACTTAGCTCGAATACTGGAAACACTAGTTTCTCTGTTAAAACGAAGCAGATAGATATCTTTGTAGAATCTTAAAGCCCACAAAGCACCAGTTTCTTTATCCGCGAAACCACTAGCTCTCAAATCTTTGCGACGAGCTCTCCAGTTAGCAACAACCAGGATAATTGCGACGACCAAGACAACCGCAAGCGCCCCACCTAAAAACGAATATTTCTTAGTAACAACAAATTTCCAAGCTAACTTAACCAATTTTTCTAAATCTAATGTTTTCATAAAATTCTCCATTAAAATGGGAGGGCGGCAAAGTTTCCCGATTATTTGATTTGTTTGCGAATGCGAATTGAGAAGTCAGCAAAACGACCACTTGGGTATGCGGTTACATACACTTGGAAAGTCCCTTTACCTTTCTTGTCTAACGCAACGTCTGACTTGAGATCTTTTGTCGCCATGATGATCACGGCTTTACCACTTTCATCAATGTCAGGTACAGGAACTGCAACTTTTGCAAAGTACTCCGGCTCGCCTGACTCTGTCTGTCTCTGTCCGGACTCAATAATATCGAGCTCAGAAACTAGCGGAATGCGATGACTGTCTACTTTAACTTTTCGTTTCATTTGATACCTCCGTATCTAGGGATTTGCCGCCCCCATATTTATTAAATGTTCGCCAATCGTTTTTTCGCGAAATTTTCTTGTTCGTTAGAAGAACTGAAAGTTCGCTCCTACTGTTGGATACGGAAGTGCTCATTCCCTTTAACACGTTGAATAAGCCTTACTGGTCGTATCTTCCGTAGGATACGGAACCTTCAAAAACGACTGATTTCTCTTTAATTTGGAATTGGCGTGATCACGCCGTCTCAGAACAAAACAAAAAGCTCACTCCCGTATCCACAGGTAAGGACACAGGAATTCATTGACTTTTCTATGGGAAAATTAGATTGTGTGGGTGGTTAAGTGGCCTCGCGGGGCACCAAATCTAAAAATAAAAAAAGCGACCCAAAGTGGTCGCTTTTTTTATTTTTACCTTAGTATCCACGAGCGGGCTGGAACTCAGAACTTTGGGGGTTCCAAAAAATAGCAGGATGCTATTTTTTCGATGATCGCTTTGCGATCACGCCGAAGGCGCAAGGGCCACTATGGCCCGCAGTCGCACTCCCTCGCGGGGCACCTATGACTTGAAGCGGCCTCGATGGCCGATTCAAGTCACCGACGTTTCTGTTTTACCAGTATCAGAGTTAATTTTTGCGAACGAAGCACCAGGCACACCACCGTCCGTCATTTTTACGTTATTAGCCCCAGCCGTACCTGACGCCACAAAACGCAGACCCATAGTTTGAAGGTCATCTTTGCATTTAAAAACCAAGAGCACTTGCCAATATCTTCTTATTTTCTGATTCTCCTCGACCTTGATCCGTGCTGTGCTTCCTGTTTCATTCCGATAAGAAATGGATGAATAAGAAACAATTCCAATACTTATCTATTTTTGCTGTTTTGTTTTTCTCGTTTTATTTTTTAGGCAGAAAAGCCAAAACTGTTTCTTTGCCGGAAGTGACTTCGGTTGTGCAAGATTCTGCTGTTTCAAATGAGGCGCATGAAACCGCTTCGCCAAGTGAGCCGCAGAAAAAATCTTTGATTGGATTTATCAAACCTGGCACAGCACCTTCATTTCGCTCACTTATTGATGTTGTAACCAGCACGCACGGTGCGCCACTTTATCGTCAGCTCTTCGGTGGAAAAGCACTGGCACAGTTGCAGCCCGCTGATGTTCAGAAATTGCAGAGTTTATTCACGCAGGCTTATCCGCAGACGCGTGCGCAATATCAGGCTGTGATTGCTGATCGCGTGGGAATTTTGAAAGCGCTTGAAGAACAGATACCAGCGAAGCGTTCACCCAGCGCCACTCTTGCCCCACAGCTTAAAAGTTTTTATCAGACGGTTTTAGATAACAAAGACGAAAACTGGTTGGTAAAACGTCAGGCGTTTAAAAATGTAAAATCATTTCTGACGACTTCCGAGCGCGAGAACTATTATTCGCGCTTAGATTCGCGTGTTGTCGCTCTGGCTTCGCAGTCGGAAGCAGAACTTCTGCAAGCCGTGGTGCATGATGCGAAGTAAGCTTTACAAGTTTTCATTTCTATTCATCGCGTGTGTGCTGGGTTTTTCGTGGGGATATTTTTCTCCGTGTGATTTTACTCAGAGCAAAGCGGAATTTAGCTCCGAAGCTCCGTCTCAAGACCCGGTGTCATTTGCGACTTTGCCCTGCCCGACGGAAGAACAATATCAGGCGATGGCAAAACAAGTTCATCTGATAATTCCTGAAGGTCCACTAACGTGTGATCAATCCTACCGAGCGATCTTAGGTAAAGCTTTGCTATACATGAGTAAGCTTAAGATGAGTGCGCCAAAAAATTGGCTGCCCGATGTGCAAAAAGATTTTGCCGACAATTTGGAATACGTTGGCAAAAATGTTGTGAGCATCGAAAACGATCTGACACAAAAAAGTTCCATTGCTTACAACAACACTGTGGAAAAGAAAATCTACATCGGTGGATATTTCTTCGGCATGGATCCGCTTTCAGCCATTTCGACGATCATTCACGAGTCACGTCACTCAGTCCAAACAGCACAGAAACACGTTCTATGCCGAGGTGGAGACATTCCGCGCAGTGATGGCGGTTGTGATCAAAGTTTCGACGTCAGTGCCACCAGTGCTGGTGCCTACGCTTACGAAGTTTTGTGGAATGCAGGCATGGCCCTTTATGGTGTGAATCTATCACAAGCTGAAAGAGAATATCTTTCAACATGGGCGTTAGTTTATTTAGTAGGTCGCTTCAATGAAATCCCAGCTGCCCTTGCGAAGAAAGAAGACGTGCTTGCGGTCCTTGATCATAATCACGATATCATCATTATCGCGCCTGAAACTGGCGTTAGCAAAAAGCTTTCGCTCAAATATTCTTACCCTCATGAATACGCGACACGCATTGAATTCGCGTTCCGCAATAGCGGCATCATGATCTACACAAATCTAGGCCACCTGTATTCATGGAGTACCTTCGCGGGACTTCAGTTCTATAACGACAGTCTCATTCCGCGCGATATGTTTGTGATGGATGCCGCCCGCGTAGGAATGCCGGGACAGGCAAATCGCACTTATTTCTCGGTACAAACTTCAGAAAAAACATATTTAGCAGCAAAACTTCTAGACGGTGCAACAACCCTGAAACTGGTTAAATTCGTACCTGATCACGATCAACAAACAGCTCCGGATTTTTCGCGTTACTTCTTAGCGCAATTTGGTGATGTGGTGTTTTTGACAACGACGGGGGAACTTTATCTGATGTCGCAAGATACAGTGCCACTGTCCTTTTATAAAAAACCAGATGGCCTGCAAGATCCGCAAGGCTGGGTCCATGGTACTGGTGGCGTCGTTTACGAAGATCTTTATCTTTTAAATAAATCAGGAGAGCTTAAAACAGCGAGCTCTCAATTTGAAGAGATTGACGACTATCACTCAGTGACGACGTACACTCTTAAAAACAAAGATTTTCCAATTCAAGGAAGAGGCAGCAAATATTTCCAAGGGTTGAAATACGAAGCTTTGATGAACGATGCAGGTACGATCTTTTATCGCACTTACGGCAATGCTGATTCCAAACAAATCAGCATCCCCGGTGCCGTCGACTTTACAATTCTGCATGCGCCGACTGTTAGCTCAAAAGTGATGCCGAAATAATTATCGTTCAATGTTGTAAACTGATAAGCGATTTCGTTTCTTGGTTCGTGTCCTTGAGACGTGCATTCATAAACGCGAGCGCACGTTGTAAAGCTTGCTTGCCAGCATCACTATCCAGGTCAAATTGATATTCATGTTTAAGTTTGGGCGAATATTCCGCCTCAAAGAACAGCATGTCGTGACGAACTCCTAAAGATTCAGCTTTGCGAACAAGGGACAACGACTGCGGCATCACTGTATCACCATTTCCGACCGTCACAAAAAACGGAGGAAAATCGTGAGTCATGTGATCGACAACTGAAAACTCTTTAAAGCCGCTGGTGTTTTGAAAGTCTTTCTTACCAAAATACGACCACATCATCGCCTTGATATAACTTCCCCAGCCACCCTTCACGTCAACGATTGCAGGATCATAAATTCCACAATACAAAAGCAAACCCAAGACATTTTCTCGCTTCATCGTCGGAGCAAGTCCAATGGCCCTTGCGTATTCAGGTGATGACAAGATATTCGCAACTTGTGCCGTGATTTGCGCCCCTGCCGAATCCCCGGCTAAAAATATTTTCTTGGGATCAATCTTGAAAGCAGCTGCATGACGATTCAAATAACTAAGGGCCTTTAAAGCCTGGCGCACAGGTGTTGGATATCGTGCCCCGGGCGCCACCGAATAATCGATCGCCACAACCGTAAAACCCTTTGAAGCTAGAATCTTTGCGTAGTTGCGCACTTGTGACTTATTCCCCGACACCCAACCACCACCATGGGTCCACACAATCGTCGGCAAACCATGATTGAACTTTTCCAAATCGACTGACGAGAAAATATCTAACAGCGCTTCTTTATCCGTCGCATCGTAAGGCACATCCAATCTTTCGCTGATATGCTCAGGCACATGGCCTTCCATCTTGTGTGAAGCGACCGTAGCACCAACATTAAAAACCAAACGCACCAGCATCGATTTTGCGAACGGAGAAAAATAAGAAGAAACCTGAATAACGACGATCGCGAGAATTAAAACAACTGACACAGTTAAGAAGAACTTACGCATGAAACTCTCCTCGATGGCCCACAAAACTATATAGTTTATGTTAATCATCTACATAAAAAACTAATACTATTCTTTATCAGCTCTGCCGTTTATTTCTTAATACATCAACAACGCTTTCAAATTTATTTGAAATCAAAAACACAAAACGAAAGAGAGATTTATATGAACACATTCAAAGCAAAAGACGGTGCGACACTTTATTATAAAGACTGGGGCAAAGGACAACCAATTGTATTTAGTCATGGTTGGCCATTGAGCTCTGATGCATGGGAAGATCAAATGATGTTCTTGGCATCGAGTGGTTACCGTGTGATTGCACACGACCGTCGTGGTCATGGTCGTTCTGAACAAACATGGGAAGGTAACAACATGGATCAATACGCTGATGACTTGGCGACATTGATCGAAACTTTAAATCTACAAGACGCGATTCTGGTAGGTCACTCGACAGGTGGCGGTGAAGTGGCGCGCTATATCGGCCGTCACGGAACAAATCGTGTCGCAGGTGCCGTACTCGTCGGCGCCGTCACACCTTTGATGTTAAAAACCGAAGACAATCCAAAAGGCGTACCTATGGAAGTTTTCGATGGCATTCGTGAAGGTGTACAAAAAGATCGCGCGCAACTTTTTAAAGACTTTCCTGAAAAGTTTTACGGTGCAAATCGCCTACTTAAATCAGTCAGCGAAGGCGTGAAAGAGTCTTTCTATTTGCAAGGCATGCAAGGAAGTCTAAAAGCGCACTATGACTGTGTAAAACAATTCTCTGAAACAGACTTCCGCGATGATCTTCGTAAGTTTGATATGCCGACATTGGTCCTTCACGGAGATGACGATCAAATCGTCCCTATCGAAGTGACAGCGAAACGTGTTCCCGAATTCGTAAAACAGGCGGAACTTATTATTGTAAAAGGCGGCAGCCACGGCATGCCAACGACTCACAAAGATGAAATCAACAAAGAGTTGCTTTCATTCGCACAGAAAAATGCAAAACGCACAGTTTCGCGCGCCCAAGACAGAACTATGTAATTAGAAAAGGCGGCCTTTCAAAAGGTCGCCTTCCTTTGCACTAAGGAAAAAACTCCTTCATCAGAATTATGTAAAGAGTTTGGAATAAGCAGAAAAACAAATTTAGAAGTATTCCTTGAGTTCCCGCAAACCCATTCATCAATTCAAAACACTTTCAACAAACTCCGCGCTTCGTTCTTCCCAACTTGGCTTTGTGTTTTCAAAATCGAACTCACACAAACCAATAGGAGGTTTCTAATGAAGTTTTACGTATGCAGTCTTCTTGCGAGTGCGGCTATTGCAATGCCAGCGTTTGCCGCTCCAACATCAGTGGTGGCTGAAGAACAAGACAACAGCTCTGAAGTAGCTTTAGCATTCTCTGAAGGCACTTTGTTTAATCCACTTGCAGCTCCAGATGTCTGCAAAACGGTAAATTTGGATGACACTCAGAAAGCATCTTTGAAACAAGCGTACTACGAGTTCGCAAAACAAAAGAATACGCTTTCAGCAGAAGTTAAAAATGCGATGCTCGATGTGCTTCACACCTTCATGGATACAGCATCAACAAAAGACGATGCGAACAACAGTCTGACTGCTGCCAAAACGGCAATGGGCAATTTAGGTGACGCCGTTGGTACCCTTCAAGTTAAAATTTTCTATGATATTTTAAAACCAGAACAAAGAGAGCCTGCATTCAAATGTGCCATGGCTTGGGCAAAAATGAAAAAGGCACAAAAACTTAAAGAAATTTGTGCGGGTATGGGTCAACCAAAACCACCACAAAAACCAAATTCAAATCCAGCGCCATAAGCCTGGGATCAGACCAGAAGCCGCCGCTCATTTTGTAGAGCTGCGGCTTTTTTATTCGTTCATTGCTTTAAGAGCTAAGGGAGCAGAACCCTTTAAGAACTCAAAACTTTTTGTCGCTTTGAATTGCGATGTCACGTCACCTATCAAATCAAAGTTTTTAACTAGCGTGATCTTCTTAACCTCGCTGCCTTTTTTAAAATCAAGTTTCGGTAGTTGCACCCACACTATGTTGGGACTTAGTGTGTTCTCGTAAAAATATATACCTCTTGTTAAATCAGCAACGGTACGCCAGCGTGTTGTGGAAATATAAGGCCGCACCGGATCTGGCTTGCCAAAAGGTTGTGAAACATTTCGCAACACACTTAAAACTCCAGCCACGGATTCTCTATAGTCTGCGGGTGTTGGCAATTGTTGTGAATAATAAGCAGCTCGCACAAAGCGATCGGCAGCGGCAGTGGTTCCTGGCAAATCTTTATCACCTCCGAAACCTTTATAACGTTTCAGAGAATCCAATTGCTGATCAAACGGAGGAGAGTTCGTCATCACTGTGTATTTGCGATCGTGATACACCTTCCGCTGTGTATCGATGTATTCGATAATCGCGGTATCACCCGTTTTGTCCGAAATTGAAAGGTGAACATGGCCAGAACGCGGTCCCATTGCGGTGTTCACCGATGCCGTGACGACTTGAAACTGTTTATCATACATGGCTTCGATCGCTTCGTTCACCGTCGCAAAGTTATCCAAGAAATATTGCGCCCACAGACTGACGGACAAACCTGGTAAATTCGCATCGCGGGGACCGAAATCACTTTCAGTCAGATACAAAATATTCGCGGTCAATCCCTTCTCGTTAGTTCCATCAGCGGTGCCGATGTCGTACATCGAGATAACGACGCTGCCATATTTTGAAGTCCACTTCAGTGGATTCGTTTCGACTCGACCATCACGAGCAATGCCTCGTGGGAATAGCCACATGTTAGAGCCGGTCTCTTCCGACCAATCCATATTGCGCCCAACAATGACATCTTGATTTTTATGATCCCACATCACGCGTGTGCACGGAATGGCAGGAATTGCGATAAAAAGACTTAAAAAAATGGAAAGTGTTTTCATACTTTAAGGCTAATAAGTCTTAAAGTTTCCGTCGACCAGACTTGGTTTAATACAAAATGCGAATGTACAAAAAATAAAAGGAGCTTCCTCCAAGGAGCTCCTTTTATTTTATAAGTTTTTAAATTTTATTAAGCGTTAATTTCTTTATTTAGATTTTCAGTGTTCCGGTGTTTGCCTCCACGAAAAGTTGCAATCGAAATCTCTATTTTTTGCAGACTCTGTAAGAGTCTTCTTCTTAGAATTTTGTCAGAAACAGAAGCCTCCTTCGTGAATGACTGACTTGTTTTTGTCAGCGTTGGTTGAGTACCTATAAACATCGTAATTACTGCCAGTATTAAGAAGCGCATCCTTGCTCTCCCTCTGTTATTACTTAGACCTTGGTAGGTGCCTCGTCGGTTAACGGGAAAATCAAAATTTTTAAATTTTATTGGTTCGCATCCATAAGCAATTTAAGCAAAGGACTAAGGGCCAAATCCAATAGGCTCGTTTCGGCGCAACTTATCAATTGTTGTCAAATATCGATAAACTGAAAATGCACGATGCAATTTTGAGGGAACACAAATGAAGAAAATGGGACTGGTTTTATCTGGTGGCGGAGCCCGCGGTGCTTATCAAGCCGGTGTACTTGCAGCCGTACAAGAAATCAGCGAAAAATCCGGTGTTCCCGTCAAGTATGACTTCTTATCTGGTGTCAGTGCCGGTGCGATCAATGCAAGTTCACTTGCTTCCAATGCCGATAACTTAAAAGTTGCAACTGAATCACTCGCGAAACTTTGGAGTGACGTTTCTTTCGAAAAAGTTTTTTCCACGGATTCAATGACGATGGGAAAAATTGGTCTGCAATGGATGAGTGAGTTATCTTTAGGCGGTATGACGGGAACTACTCCCGGTAAAGCGTTGATGGATACGGCTCCCCTTCGCCAATTGATTCATTCAAATATGGATTACGCCAAAGTCGAAAAAAATATCGACGACGGCCATTTAACAGCATTAGCAATTACTTCGATTGATTACGCAAAATCTGCAACGACAACTTTTATCCAAGGCAAAAACGTTTTGCCTTCATGGGATAAGGGTCGCAAGCGCAGCGAACGCACAACAATTTCTACAGATCACATCATGGCCTCTTCAGCAATTCCATTGCTATTCCCGCCAGTAAAAGTCGACGACAGATTTTTCGGCGACGGCGCCATCCGCAATCACGCCCCATGCAGCCCGGTGATTTATCTTGGTGCTGAAAAATTATTAGTGATCGGCGTACGCTTACAATCTTCGACAACAGCTTACGAACAAAGAGCCGCTCAATACGCAACAGCTCCCAGCGTAGCCAGAGTCGTAAACACAATTCTAAACGGTGCACTGATGGACGCGGTAGAACAAGACGTCGAAAGATTACGTCGTCTGAACGACTACGCCATCGCCATCCCACCAGAACAACAACGAGCAGTCTCTCTAAGACCCATTGACCATTTGTTCATCTCTCCATCCGAAGACATCGGCGAAATGGCAGTCCAAAAAGCCCAAAAACTCCCAAGAGTCGTTCGCTATCTGTTGAAGGGCTTAGGCTCCCTCCAAGACGCCAGCGAACTAATCAGCTATTTACTCTTCGAACCAACCTTCTGCGCCGACCTAATAGAAATAGGCCGCAAAGACGGCCTATCCCACAAAGAAGAACTAATAAAACTCCTACAAAAATAAAAAACGCTGAAAAAAAACAGCGCTACAAAACCAACACACCCAACCAATAAAAGAAAAAAAATTCCACCAGATCCGTCGAAGGCAAAATTTGCGGGAGAAGTTAATTTAACTTTAGCGCATGAGGCCTTCGTGGGCGCCACGATGGCGCGCACCCGCGAGCCAAAGGCTCGTGGGCCACGACCGAGCCAGGAAGGCGTGCCGAAGAAGCTAAAGTTAAATTAACTTCTCCCGCAAATCCCCGCATTACTACCGATCTACTGAATCAAACTTTTTTCTTCTTATTGTCATTCATATGTTCGATTTTATCGCCAGCATCATAGATAGCTTTGCCAGTTTTAGGCGCTTTCTCAGAAATTTTCTGGCCGGCTCTTTCAATTTTATCGCCCACTTTGTGAGAGAGGGATTCTTTCTCATTTTTGTCGATAGCCATAAAATCCTCCTTGTCTTAAGACGGACGGACCTCGAAGTGAGGTGTCACTGCCGCTTAAAGATTCAAGAAGTGTTCCGACGTGAGCTAAAGCAAATTAGTTTTTACCTTGAAGGTTGGGGCAATTTCACTCTTTGGCGTTATTTCGCCCCACGCACCTGAGAAATCAATTCGAATGAACGCAGACGATCGTTATGATCAAAGGCATCTGACACAATCATCAATTCATCAGCTTGTGTTTCATCAATCAGTTTTTGTAAACCTGCTTTTACTTTTTCAGGTCCACCAATCACAGACGTGCGAAGCTTAGAAAGAACAATTTCTTTTTCCATCGGATTCCAAACCGCATCCATGTTTTCAACGGGAGGTTGCAAATTCACACGCTCGTTGCGAATGATACCAAGGAAGCGCATATACAATGACGTAGCTAAACGTTCCGCCTTTTCATCTGTATCCGCAGCGACCACTTGAACTCCGACCATCACTTTTGGTTCTTTCAAAACATCAGAGGGCTGAAAGCCGACGCGATAAAGATCAATCGCTCTCATCATCAGTTCAGGAGCGAAGTGTCCTGCAAAGGCATATGGCAATCCTAAAACAGCAGCCAGTTGTGCGCTGTAAAGACTTGAGCCCAATAACCACAATGGAACTTTTAAACCCGCGCCAGGAATAGCGCGAACTTTTTGACCGGGTTGTACTTCGGCAAAATAATATTGCAGCTCTTGAACAAGATCAGAAAACTCGGCTTCTCGCCCCGTCATTTCACGACGTAAAGCGCGCATCGTCAGTCCATCTGTGCCTGGTGCTCGTCCTAATCCAAGATCGATACGGCCGGGATACAAAGTTTCTAAAGTTCCGAATTGCTCTGCAATCACAAGAGGCGCATGATTCGGCAGCATAATTCCACCCGAACCCACACGAATCGTTTTCGTACCGCCCGCAACATAGCCTAACAACACCGCCGTCGCGGCGCTCGCAATACCATCAAGATTGTGATGTTCTGCCATCCAGAAACGCTCATAGCCCCACTTTTCAGCGTGTTGTGCTAAATCCAAAGTGTGTTTGAATGAATCGGCAATAGACATACCTTGCGCGACTGGAGCCAAATCTAAAACTGAGAGTTTTGTATCAACGAGTTTCTTCATATTTTTAATGTAACAGTATTTGATACTATTTAATATGAAAATCTAGTTCAGAGGACAAAGTATGACCCGATTGCTTACGAAAATTTCATGGCGAACAAGACGAAACGCAGATCGCACATTGCCAAAATCAGGAGCACAATGAGGACAGATGTTAGTTCAAAGTGAAAGGAGCATAAATATGGCTGATTTCACAAGTACTACAAGCTCTAGCGATTCTGGACTTCGTTCATCAAAAGGTCCGATAAATCAACGGTCACTTAAAAAACCTCTTGATGAAATTGCCAGTAAAGTTGATTTGAAAGGCATGTGGTCGAATGTTCAATCAAGAGCTCAAACAGCAATCAGCAGCTCTGAGGATTTCGTCAAAGCACGACCCCTTAGAGTTGTGTTAGGTGCGGCTGCAGTGGGATTCCTAGCGGGCATGATCGCGCGAAGAAGACACTGAGTACCCTAACGGATTACGAAAAGCTGCCTACAGCATGGCAGCTTTTCGCATTTTAAAAGGAGGCCCAATGAAAATGCAGCACAGATTTATTCTTGCCCTGTCAGCGAGCCTTATCGGTCTTTCCTATGCACACGCCATGAATACGCCTGACGAAATTAATGAAACCAAAAACACGATGCAGGCGCCGAAACCTAAAAGCGAAAAACCAAAAGAAAAACCAGTGAACATGCCGCCACCTCGCAAAACTCCGAAGCCCCACAATATGGAGCCACCTATTGCGAAGCCCGTGACGGAGCCAGAGAAAATGAAGAAGTTGCCACCAACGGAACCACCCGTTCCTGGAGAGCAACCACCAATAAGCAATTAACTATTTTAGGAAGTTTTTGATCATCTCATCGAAGTGGAATTTATTCTTGCGAAGAGCTTCGTCGATCGCATTCTTCAAAGCTGGATCAATATTCTTGCGATAGGCCACCGTGATTGAAAGCGGTGGCCAACCTACGACCTTGACCGCCTTTAACTGTTTTAAGTTACTTGTCTTCACCAAATATTGTGCAGTTGCATGCACATGAATATAGGCACCATCGACTCTTTTGCTTTCAACTAAATCAGAGATTCGTTGAGGCACGTCTTCGCCCGACACCTGAAACGATTTAATTTTGTATTTCTCATAAAAGCCGGGAACGTAAGTTCCAATCAGTTGACCAATGGTTTTACCCGCTAATTCTTGCGGTGTGATCGTATCTTTACCTGCATAACGATCTTTTCTGACAACAAGACCACCGGCTTCGTTAAACATGTCGACCGAGCTAAACGCAAAAATTTTCTCGCGCTCTGAAGTTCTAGCAACAAAGCACATCATGTCCAGATTGCCATTCGCAAGTTCTTTAAAGAGACGTGCCGTCGGTGATAAATCCCAAACAACCTTGAGATCATATTTCTTTTCAACTTCGGGAAAAATAAATGTGTTCAGAAATAACGGACCGACTCCACCTGGATTCGTTTCTCCGGCTTTGAAAACAGCCATAGGACCACCCTCAACAAGCCCCACTCGAAAAGTGGTCTTTGCCATAGCGAAGTGGACAGAAAAAAACATCATCCCGATGAATAGAATTATACGCATAGATGTTTATGCTAATTGCAAATGCGAAGGGCGTCTAACAGTTATTCTTGCTTTCCTACACTTGTCTGTATTTAACCGCGCCCCTAGACCCGATCTTTTGCTTCGGCGAAAGTTGAATATGAATGGAAAGCTTCGCCGACTTAATTCACAAAGTTTTAAAGGATGCCAAACCTGGAAAAATCCATCGTTTACGCATTTTAACTCGCCAAGCCCGAGCTGCATTGTGGCTTCATGACAGCACCAAAATTCACGAATACAAAGTGTTACGCAAGCTTGGTAATTTACTCGGAGACTGCCGCCAGAACGACGTCCTTTTAAAAGACGCAAAGACTTATGGCTTCAAAACCACCGCCATCAAAAAAACTCGCGATAAAAGTTATAAAAAGCTTCACAAATATTTAGAAGATCTAGAAATTAAAAAAATTGATAAAGCGATCACACGGCAAACACAAATTGCATTCTTCACGGATCATAAAAAAGAATTGCAAAAACGGATTTTAAAACCATTGAAGAAGTGGCCAACACAATTGCCCGTTGATAAAAAGGAATTGCACAAAATTCGCATCACGACAAAAAAAGCAATTTACCGTCTTGAACACTTGGGCATCAAATCAATGCCTTTAAAGACTCTGCAAAAATCTTTAGGTCGTCTGCATGACTTGGAAGTATTGGAAAAAGAGTTTGATTTGAATCCTCCCAATATTGTTTCCGAACAAAGGAAGCTGAAACATCGCGCTGAACTGAATTACAAGCATATACGCGCATCGGGTCAGCCACGAATTAAATAGGAAAAGTTAAAACCCACTGTTAGATTTTTCCCATGACAACACCAGCATGGAATATCGAATCAGAATACCCGTCTATTAACTCACAAGCCTTTAACGCCGATTGGGAAAGCGTCGTTGGTTATATGAACCAACTTGAAAAAGGTGTCGCAGAAATTAAAAAGGATTTGGCTAATCCTAGCGAGGGCACTCTTCAACAAGTTCAGAAGTTGCTTATCACCAACGAACAATGTGGCATCCTGGTTGGCAACTTATGGACGTATCTGCACTGCATGCTTTCTGTCGATGCGACGGATGCGGCTGCGAAAAGTAAAAGTTCAGAATTAGAAGTTCTTTACTCTAAAGGCTCACAAATCATGACGCCGATTGATTTGTTCATGCAGTCTTGCGATAAAACGCATTTCGAAAAAATTGCCGCGAACGAAAAGCTCAGTGGTTACCGTTTTACTTGGGAGCAACGTCGTGAACGTGCCGCTTATCAAATGACCGAAGCTGAAGAAACGTTGCTTGAAGGTCTTTCGGTTTCGGGTCACAGCGCGTGGCACGGTTTGTATCAAGACCTCAGTGGTAAATTGCGTGTGCAATTGAAATATCCAGATCGCACAGAAGAAGTGGGTTTGGCAAAAGCGCACTCGATGACACGCACATCGAATGAACAAGATCGTCGTGTCGCATGGGAAGGTATTCAAGCCGCTTGGACTGAACATCAAGAAACAGCCGCGGCGATTCTGAACGCGCTTGCGGGCTGGCGCCATGAAGTGAATGGCAAACGTTCACGCAACAAAACAATGACCTTCCTGGATCAACCTTTGTGGGACAATCACATCAAACGTGAAACTTTGGATGCGTTGATGACCGCTTGTCGTAATAATATCGCTGACATTCAAAAAGCTCCGCTGTTGATGGCGAAAGTGATGAAGAAACCAAAATTAGATCCGTGGGATTTGTTGGCCCCAAGCCCAATTTCTGGTTCTGGTAAAGAGTTGACGTTTGAAGAAGGCGCAAATCTTATCAGTAAATCATTCGGTGAAGTTTCTTCTGACATGGGCGACTTCGTTAAAATGATGGTGAAGAACCAATGGATCGAAGGCCGTGTTCTGCCTAACAAAGGCACTGGCGCATACTGCACGGGCTTTGCTAAAAGTCTTGAGCCACGCGTGTACATGACTTACATGGGCTCTGCCAATGACGTTTCGACGCTAGCACATGAATTGGGTCACGCTTTCCACTCGTGGGTAATGCGCGACATGTCCCGTGGTGAAATGAATTATCCAATGACTCTT
The DNA here is from genome assembly GCF_006874625.1 of Bdellovibrio sp. NC01. NCBI lineage: Bacteria > Pseudomonadati > Bdellovibrionota > Bdellovibrionia > Bdellovibrionales > Pseudobdellovibrionaceae > Bdellovibrio > Bdellovibrio sp. NC01. The sequence continues at coordinate 676,305 of NZ_CP030034.1, read as the reverse complement.
GCAGAAACGGCCAGCATCTTTGCTGAAACTGTGTTGCACGATGCTTTGGTGAAGAATGCAGCGACTCCGGAAGAAAAAGTTGAATTCGCATGGAGTGACATGGAAAACGCCATGGCGATGCTACTAAACATCCCAAGCCGTTTTGAATTCGAAAGAAAATTCTACGAACGTCGCAAAGAACGTATGTTGAATTCTAAAGAGCTTCGCCAATTAATGGATGAAACTTGGACAGAATGGTACGGCACAAGTCTTTCAAAAAATGATGATCTGTATTGGGCCCATAAGCAGCATTTCTCATTCGCGGGAATTAGCTTCTACAACTTCCCATACACGTTTGGTTACTTGTTCAGCTTAAGCATCTATGCTCGTCGTAAAGAGCTGGGTGCAGACTTCATGAAGACTTATGTTGCGATCTTGCGCGACACAGGCCGCATGACCGCTGAAGATTTGATCAAAAAGCATTTGAACGAAGACATCACAAAACCACAGTTCTGGCAAAAATCGATCGACGTGATCAAAGAAAAGATCGCGAACTTCGAAAAGCTCACTGCGAACTCTTAATTTCTGAAACAGACAAAATAAAAAAAAGCCGCTGGAAACAGCGGCTTTTTTATTTGAATCACTGGTTAGAAAGAAGCCCTAGTGATTGTACTCATCATGACCTGTATCTTTTAGATGAGACAAATCTTTAAGAAGTTGGGTTGCAGTCGCTGTGTCGCCCGCCAACAGTGCTTTTTGCAAGTTGACGCAAGCTTCAACAACTTTGCGAATCTCTGCTTGGTAGCCTTGCATCGCTGCCGCTTGTTGGCTGCTTGGAAGATCACTGATATTTTCAGGAACTTGATCGTAAGTGGCACGGAAATACAAAGCCGCATCGTAAGCCAAAGCCGCGTTGGCTTCGTTTTTAGAAGAATCATTGATTGAAGCTGCGATAGCTTTCAAATTCTTCTCTGCCGCCTTCATGTTTTGCTTCAAGCTGCCAGTTTGTACGTCGAACGCTGCTACTTGAGCCGACATCAACTTCGTATTGGCATTAACAGAAGTCTTACGGTGAGCGTGATCGATGAAGTCGTTTAACTTTTCGCTTTCTTCATACAAAGGATCCCATTTTCTGTCAGCAGCTTTAGTCGCAAGCATCGCTTGGAAACTTGCTTGGTAGTGAGCCAACTGGTCTTTGAATTCAGCCATGAAGTACACGAAGTCTTCAACGTATTCTTTAAGCTCGTCACCTTCTAAGAACATGGCTTTACCAGGAAGCATATCACCTGTTGGATTATCAACAACCGCTTGAGCGCAAGACATTGCAAGACCGATTTTAGTGATCGCATCTTGGATATCCGCATCCGTCACAGTTTCATTTGGATATTTTGCGCCCAACAATGCAATGTGATCAGCTTGGCCAACATATTTGCCGAAGTTGATCATCACACGTTGAATCGTCAAATGGTCATCTTTAGCACCCAATGGGCAAGCCATTGAAGCGATAGGAGCAAAAGTCAAAAGTACGTATAAAAGAAGTTTCATGGAAATAACCTCGTTTTTGGAAGGCCCATGAAGTAACCAAATCCCTAAACAAAGTCATCCGCAGCATTTTTACGATGAATAAATGAAAACCAATTGCCTGAAGCGTGGGCCAATAACCAATTTATGCAGGAATGAGGCGAACGAAATGGGTCCCACGAATATCACCCAGGCGTTCCACAAGCGCTTTGCCTTGCAAAATTTTTTCACACTCTTTGAGGGAATTCCAACCGTGTTCCGAGAGATCACGAAGAAGTAAATAGGCCTGCCCGCGCGCCGACAAACTATTGGCAATCGCAAACAGTAATTCTTTAAAACCAGAATCGATAAAAAAGCGACAACGATTTTTGAATTCCGAAGGAGACAAGCTCCCCTTATCCGCGAAAAAATAAGGCGGATTGCATAAGATCAAGTCATATCTTTGCGCAAATTCCGGAGCACTTAAACACTCATAATTTTCATTCACAAAATTCAGATCACAAGCAACTGATCCTAGGCGTGATTTATTTTCCATGAAGTGAGGCAAATAAACATTTTGCACTTCTAAGAAATCAAAAATCTGCGGTGTTCGTTGCCATTCTTTCTGACAGTGAAACAAGAAATCTAAACCGATGATGCCACATCCAGAACACAAATCTAATCCGCGCATTCCGTCAAGCTCAGAAGGCTTTAATAACTCAAACACCCGACGCGCCAAAAATACCGAATCGTGAGAAAATCGGTATTCTTCCGGTTGCGAGTAATTGAATGTGAAATGCGGATTGATTGATGACATCGAGGCAGATTTAAACTGCCCCGCTTAAGATCGCAACTTATTTGCAGATTTTTTCTAGAAGATTTGAAGAAGGCTCTAAACGATTGACAGTTCCGAAGTTTTTCGCGGCATAGGCCAAGACGTCCTTGTTGCCATCTTTTCCTACTGGAAAAAGTTCAGCGGAAACGCGGAACGTCGGCGTATAAGCGACACCAAAAACTTTGGCTTTCTGGCTTCCCTCTTTACTTAAACCCAAATACACAATCGGGCCGGTTTTACGTTCAACATCTTTTTGGGCGGCTACGAAATTTCCCAGCGAGTAAACCACTAAAGTTTCACGCCCATCCTGAGTGACATACTTTTCCCAAGGTTGCACCACATGAGGATGCGAACCCACAACGGCAACAGCTCCCGCTTCTAAAAAGCGATGGGCAAATACGACCTGACTTGAATCTGGCAACGGTTGATATTCTTGCCCCCAATGCGGGAATACAATCACTGCATCAACATCACTGCGAGCCGCAAGATCCTTAACGATTTGCACCGCACGCCCGTCTTTATAACAATTTAAAATCTGATCCTTGGAATCAAAACTCCCATTCGTCATTTCCGTACAACCGACAACGGCCACATTCAGACCTTTTACTTTTGCGATCTGATAAAAATCGGCATTACGTTCCGAAGAAAGTCGAGTGCCTACAGTTGGCAAACCAATAGCTCGAGCCGCTTGAAGAGTTTTATCAATACCCATCGAGCCACGATCCAAACTGTGATTATTCGCGACAGTTAGCAGATCGTAACCAGAGTCCTTCAGGTCTTTTAAAATTTGTGGGTGATAATTGAACAACATGTTCGTGCCAGAATAGACTTCGCCGTCATAGACAAAGCCGATGTCGCCATGATCGCGACCCTTGCGATCAATGCCCATCGCAGCGGGCCCCTCTAAATTCGCAAGTGACAAGTCCGCTTTTTGAATCAATGGATTAGTGCGCTTCCAGATTTGAGAGAATTTTTTAGTATCATTCACCACGATTTCATACAGTGGCTTATGAATCAGCACATCGCCAACAAACGAAACCGTCGCAATATCATTGCGGGTATCACACTTTGTTGAAAAACTAATGTCTTTAGACGAACTGTCAGCCGACGCCCATAGCGGTGCAAGCAGTAACGCAAAAAGAAACTGTCCGTGCTTCATAGATTTCTCCTGAGGCCCAGACAGTATCCATTCACCCAAAATAAGAGAAGTTACGACTCTCTAATATGTAAAGATTCGTCACAAGAGCTAAGCGCTTTCTTTCGCAGAAGTTACTCTGTCCCTTGCCACTTGCGCTTTACGCGAACGAGCTTTTGAATAACCGGCGACACGTTTCATGTTGGCATTTTCAAAAGCATGTTTTTCACGTAGAGCCTTATTAGAATTATCATAAATTTTCTGTTTATCTTGGTATAGAAAGTGATCGCGAGGAGAATCCTTCAACTCCACTTTCATTTTTGGCTGCACCGTTAACGATTTTTTTCTTGGATATAATAATTTTTTCGTGTCCTGATCCATGCGATCTAATTTTTTCTGATAGCGTTGCTGTGCTTGAGCAAGACTTTTCAAACGAAACTCAACAAGTCGCATGTCCCTCTCGCCCGCCGTACTTCTGGCAGTACGATATTTTCTAAGTAACTTTTCAAGCTGGAAGATGGCTGAATTCAAATGTCTGCGAGTGGACGCTTTGATTTCTGTAGGAAAACTGCCACTGAATAATTTGAACTCCGCTTTAGTCAGATTCTTTTTGGCCTGAGTATGAGCGCTTGCCATGATGTTCTCCTTTCGCTTCACTTTTACATTTTAAGCCCGCCCCACAAAGACCGTTAACGCGAAGACCGAGTCTTGTAGGAAAGCATAAAAAGGCCTAGCCTTTTTTACGTCGAAAGTTTAAATCTAGAGCCAGAACGGGAGTCCCCAATGGCGATCAAAAGAATCTGTGTGTATTGCGCTTCCAGCACTGGTACCAATCCTAACTTCGCAAAAGTCGCAAAAGAACTAGGCCACTTGCTTGCACAGAAAAATATTGAACTTGTCTATGGTGGAGCGAATGTTGGCATCATGGGCATTCTGGCGGATGCGGTGATGGAAAAAGGCGGCAAAGTCATTGGGGTGATGCCACAGAAATTAGTCGACATTGAAAAGGCTCACAAAAATCTTCCTGATCTTCGAATCGTCAACGACATGCACGAAAGAAAAGCGACAATGGCAGCATTAGCTGACGCCTTTATCGCCTTGCCCGGAGGCTTCGGTACTCTGGAAGAATTGTTCGAAGTTCTGACGTGGGCCCAAATCGGTTATCACCAAAAGCCTATTGCTATCATTGATGTCGATGGCTTCTATTCGCACCTGCAACAATTCGTGGATCATGCAACGGCAGTCGGTTTAGTAAAACCCGAAACGGCCAAGGGTTTTGAGCTCAGTTTTTCAGCATCTGAAGGCTTAGCTAAACTTTTAAAAGAAACCTAATGCTTTAGAGGGAAAAATACCCTGTATTTTTAGACATTTGAGCCGGAAACCCTTGCCCTTCCCCGGGCCGACCTGTAGCTTCCCGGGTCTTATGCAGACTACGAAATTTACTGATCTTCCTTTGATTGAGCCTCTTCAAAAAGCTGTTGCAGAATCTGGTTATACAAACCCAACTCCGATTCAGATCCAATCCATTCCCCACTTGTTGGAGGGACGCGATCTTTTGGGTTCTGCGCAGACAGGAACTGGCAAGACGGCAGCCTTTGCGTTGCCGATGCTTCAAACTCTTTACAAAAATCACCGTCGCCCGGAACCGAAACATCCGCGCGCTTTGATTCTTTCACCAACACGTGAATTGGCGATTCAAATTCACGAAAGCTTCAAAACTTACGGCAAGCACATTCGCATGCGCTATTCTGTGATTTTTGGTGGCGTGAACCAAGGTCCACAAACGAAAGAACTCGCAGCAGGTGTTGATGTCTTGATCGCGACGCCGGGTCGTTTGTTGGATTTGATCCAACAAAAATACGTGCACTTGAACAAACTTGAAGTTTTCGTTTTAGACGAAGCGGATCGTATGTTGGATATGGGCTTCTTGCCCGATATCCGCAAAATCGTGCAATTGCTTCCAGCACAACGTCAGAATTTGTTTTTCTCTGCGACGATGCCCCACGATATCAAGAAACTTGCGGACTCGTTGTTAACAAATCCTGTGCGTGTTGAAGTCAATCCAGTTTCTTCAACGGCCGAAATGATCGAACAATCCGTGATGTTCGTTGATAAGAGCAAAAAACGCGATTTATTGCGCACGCTTTTGAAAGACAAAGCGTTCCAACGCGTGATCGTGTTCACTCGTACAAAGCATGGTGCGAACCGTGTCGTTGAAACTCTTCAAAAGAATCAAATTCCTGCGGAAGCAATTCACGGCAACAAATCTCAAAACGCACGTCAACGTGCTTTAGAAAATTTGCGTGAAGGCCGTATCCGCGTGCTGGTCGCTACTGATATCGCTGCTCGTGGTATCGACATCGATAACATCACGCACGTAATTAACTTTGAACTTCCTCACGAAACAGAAAGCTACGTGCACCGTATCGGTCGTACAGCTCGCGCGGGTCAACAAGGCCAAGCGATCGCGTTCTGTGATGCAGAAGAAAAATCTTTCCTTCGCGAAATCGAAAAGCTTATCGGCAAATCGATTCCTGTGATTAAAGATCAGCCCTACCACTCTGAAGATGTGGAAAAAGCGGCGGTCATGTCTAAAGGTAAAGCGAAAGCGATCATCGAAGGTCGTGGCGAGCGTGAAGGTGGTGGCGGTGGTAAAATCCAAAAACGTCGCAGATTCAATCCGCGTAAAAAAGCTCCAACATTCGAAAAGAGTGCTAAGAAAAAATGAGTACACATTCAACCCAAGCAAAAACTTTGAAAGCTGTCCTAGTTGGTGTGCAACTGGGCCGCACGACAGATCAGGAACTCAACAGTTCACTTGATGAACTGTCACGTCTTGTGACGACCTTGGGTTATGATGTTATCGGCCGTATGTCACAACGTCGCTCTTCAACAAAGGGCGCTGCGGTTCTGGGCGATGGTAAGTTGCAGGAACTTTCTGAATGGACTGGTGGCACTGGTAAAGTGGCTGCGATGTTTGTTAAGAAAAAACATAAAGCAGCAATGCGCTTCAATCTTAACACCGACGAATTCGAAGAAGTTGTTGAAGAAGATTTCGTTGAAGAAGCGGAAAGCGATTCCGATCTTGAATCGTCTTCGGCAAAACCAAAAGAAACAGCCGATATCGTTATTTTCGACTGTGATCTTTCACCATCACAATTACGTAACTTGGAAAGTGCGACAGGTGCATCGGTTCTTGATCGTACTGGTGTGATCATTGAAATCTTCAGTCGCCATGCGCGTACACGTGCCGCTCGTTTGCAGGTCGAGATTGCTCGCCTGACTTACGTGGCTCCGCGTATTCGTGAAGTGGGCGCACTGGAAGATCGCCAAGGCGGTGGTGGCGGTAAAGGTGCCGGTGAATCCAGCATTGAGCTTGATCGTCGTAAAATCCGCGATCGCATTAAAGAACTTAAAACTGAATTGGGCGCCATCGGCCAAGAACATCTGACAAGACGTTCACGCCGTGCTCAGGAAAATTGTGTGGCCCTTGTTGGTTACACGAATGCTGGTAAGTCATCGCTTATGCGTGCAATGACTGGCAGTGAAGTTTTAGTGGCCGATAAATTGTTTGCGACTCTTGATACGACGGTGCGCTCGCTACATCCTGAAACGCAGCCTAAGATTTTGTTATCAGATACTGTTGGCTTTATTAAAAAGCTTCCGCATGATCTGGTGGCATCATTTAAATCAACTTTGGATGAAGCCCACAATGCTTCGTTGCTACTTTATGTGGTGGATTCTTCCGATCCGTCATTCCGTTCACAACTGGAAGTCACTAAGAAGGTTCTTGCCGAAGTCGGCGTTGAAGAGACTCCAAGCTTCTTGATTCTGAATAAACGCGATCGTTTGTCGGTGGAAGAAGCAGAAGCGTTGAAACAGGAATTCCCTGAAGCGATTCAACTTTCAACTCGTGATCCACAAGATCTTGCAGATCTTCGTGCACGTTTGGTTGATTTCTTTGAAGAAGATATGGTCGATGAGGACATCATCGTACCGTACAAGATTCAAAACGGCATCATGGGCGAAATCCGCAATCGTGTTAAAGTTTTGTCAGAGTCTTACGACGGGACTGGTGTCAAAATTCATGCGCGCGGTGCTCCTGAAGACTTCGCAAGAATTCGCAGCAAAATGAAAGAGCTTATCCTCGATCTAGAATGAAAATTCAGTCATGAATTTTCGGTAACTGGACGCATCTGCGTTCGTCTTTGAAACTGCCGTCTATGAAAACGACGGCACAATTTCCAATTACTGCTTTAGTCTCGACATTAAGCTTTGTCCTTGCACCACCGGTGCATGCAAAGCAAATCAACTCTATGGATCGCAGCACAGAACGACGCTTGCTGGGACCTCACTACGAGGGACGCTTGGTTCCGGTTGAAACCGACAGCCACGCGCAAGCACTGACAGACGCAGATCCGATGATCCTAGTTCACGGGATGTCAGGCTCAGCACAGAACTTCGTGAACTTGCTGCCGGCTGTGCAAAAAATTTCTCAATATCAATTATTTTATTTCGCTTATGACGATCTTCACCGTTCGTTAAAACGCTCAGCCCTTGAGCTTGCTCGCGGTATTCGTAAACTGCGCTCGCCGCGTGTGACGATCCTTGCACACAGCATGGGTGGTTTGGTGACTCGTGAAGCTTTGAACCTTTTGGCCAAGTCTGCACAACCTGAATTTTTGCCTGAAATTCATGTCATCGCGATCGATTCGCCTTGGCATGGTGGCAGTTCACGCAACTGCGACATGAAAGGGTCTCGCATTGATAACTTTGTCGAGTTATTCTTGCCAGCAGCTGTTGCTGATATGCGCTCCTGCTCTGATTTCTTTAAAGGTCTTTACGCGACCGAGTTGCCAGAAAAATTCTCGACAACTTTGTTCTTCGCAGAAGAAGGCGATCAAGCTTGGGATTATTCGGAAGGTCCTCTTCGCATGATCCCGCAAAAAATTGCCGATCACTACAACACCGGCAAAGACGTCAGTGGAACTTTGGCAGAGATGCACTTTTGGAAAGCGTTGAAAAGTTCATCGCAGTACACGTACTTCGAAGTCAGTCTGATGACTCTTTCAAAAGATCAAAAGCTAACGGCAGAGATGGTAAAAAAAGAATTGCAAACATTCTTCCCACGTCTGCCAGGCGACCATACGACGGTCTTAGCACCCCATCCACAACGCAAAATGGATTTGCCAAAGTATCTGGATCAAATTCTTTAAAACTTTAGGAGCCCTATTCGTGGGCTCCTTTTGCTTTTGCGACATACACTAAAATCAAACAGATGACGCAGAATCCGGCGGCTGCCAGATAAGGGGCCCCTGGCATATGCACAGGATTATCCGCAGCAGTATAACGTGCAAATAAATCGGTATAAAGCAACGGCCCGACAATCGCAGTTAAACTAGCGATAGAAATCAATGAACCTTGCAACTCCCCTTGCTCTTGAGGCGGAGTATTTTTAGAAATCAAAGACTGTAACGCAGGACCGGCAACACCTGATAGTGCAATCAACGGTAAGATCGCCCAAATCATCCATTCTTCAGGAGCTAAAGCGTAACCCGCAAGACTGATAAAGTTAATCCAGGTCCCAAGTTTCACCGAAGTTTCTTCGCCGATTTTTGGAATGATAATTCGAGTCAGATAACCTTGCCCCACCGCGACCATCAAACCCACCATCGAAAGTGATAGACCCACTTGCAACGCGGACCACTTAAATTTGTACTGCGTATACAACGTCCACACGCTTGGATGCGATTGCCCCGCAAGATACAACAACAAATAAATCCACACCAACACACCCATCGCTGAAGATGGTTTCAAAACTTTCAAGATGGATTTGAATGGATTCAATTTACTGATGTGAATATCACGACGATGTTCTGCATCTAATGATTCCGGTAAAATGAAATAACCAAACGCGAAGTTAAGTAAATTCAAAACGGCAGCGGCGATGAACGGAGCTTGATGACTGTAATCGCCCAACAAACCTCCAAGCCCAGGTCCTACGATGAAACCTAAACCAAAAGCTGCACCGATCATTCCGAAATTTGCAGAACGATTGCTGTCGTCAGAAATATCGGCCATGTACGAACTTGCGACTGTCATACTTGCGCCCGTTAAACCGGAAACAATACGTCCAGCAAACAAAAGACCCATCGTCGGCGCCAGTGCCATTAAGATGTAATCAAGACCTGCTCCCAAAAGGGAAACAAGTAACACAGGACGACGACCAAAACGATCTGACAGTGAACCCAAAATCGGTGAAGCCAAAAACTGCATCAATGCATACACAGAGATAAAGTAACCATAGTAGTGATTTACAAATTCTGGATTGTGGCCAAAGCGGCGAATCACTTCAGGAAATACGGGAATCAGCAAACCAATGCCAAGCGCGTCTAAGAAAATAGTCGCAAAGATAAAACGCACACTAGCGGCACGTTGAGTCGTCGTCGTCATCTAAACCTCGGTATGAACCATTCTGAGAAATACTCTGGATGACAGTAATGGATTATCCGACAAAAACACAACTGATTCCTCTGCATTTCAAAATGACTGTGCTATTCTTTTAAAAGGTCGGAGGTGCTTATCTATCACGGAGAACGCTTCAACAGCATCAGTCACTTAGTAGGCGCAGTTCTTTCTGTCGCAGGGACTTCTGTTCTTGTCACGCTTGCAAGTATTCAAGGCGATGCGTGGAAGATCGTGGGCACAAGTGTGTATGGCGGAATGCTGGTTTTGCTTTACACAATCTCGACTCTTTATCACAGCATGCAGGGCCGAGCGAAAAAGGTTCTGCAAAAACTCGATCACATCTCGATCTATCTTTTGATTGCTGGAACTTACACGCCATTTACATTGATCACTTTGCGTGGTCCCTGGGGTTGGTGGTTATTTGGAATTAATTGGTCGCTGGCAGCACTCGGAATTATTTATGAGCTGACACTTTCACATCGCACGCGCATTCCATCACTGATCATTTATGTTGTAATGGGTTGGTTGATTGTGGTCGCATTGAAACCACTGGCACTGGCTTTACCATTTGCGGGACTTGTGTGGTTGACTCTGGGTGGTGTGCTTTACACGGGTGGCGTCGCGTTCTTTTTGTTCGATGAAAAAGTCCGTCACTTCCACGGCATTTGGCATTTGTTTGTGATGGGTGGAAGCATCTGTCAGTACTTCTGCATTTTATTTTATCTCATTTAGTCAGAGTCAATGAAGCAGAGTCAAAACGGCTCTGCTTTGCTTGGCACTCATTTTGTAAATACTTCCTTTGTCGGAAACAAACCACATGGAGGTATTTAGTGAAACACATCGCAAGCATTCTTTTGATCGCACTTTTTTCCGTGAACACATTTGCTGGTGGACTTGGTGATTGGATTAAACCAGGAAGACCAAACCCATACGAACCAAATCCAGGTCGTCCTAACATCACATGTTCTGCACGTGATAACGGCTGGGAAGAACACTGGGGCGGTCACAGAGATTGTCGTGAGTGCGTTGCAAAACATGGCAACTGTACAGAGACATGTTCAGCCTCTTACTTCACTTGCCAAGCAGAAGGCGTAGACTACCGTGGATACAAAATGACTTTGGAAGGCCGCGCACCAAGTCGTTACGAAACAGAACGCCAAGTCATGGATCTTTGCCAACGCCAATACCGTTACCAAAACTGCCGCATTATTAGCTGCAACGAAAACTCTGAAACAGTGTCTCGTCGCTCATGCCGTTAATATTCTAAAGTTTTTTACGATCTGCCATAACAGATTTGTGTTATGGCAGATTCTTTGTTCGAGTCATCCTTTGGAAAAGCCCCTACCCGTGCTATCCTAAATAGATCAAAGGAGTGAAGCTTGAACGAAATTTACCGAGCCCTTCATTCACAGCGCCCCACTGATTTATCCACGCAACTTGATAAGTATGCGTGTGTCGCGATTATTCTGCGCGGACCAATGGATAATCTAGAGGTGGGCTTTATTGAACGTGCTGCCAACGACAGTGATCGCTGGGCCGGTCATCTCGCTTTTCCCGGTGGTAAAAAAGAAGATTCAGACTTCAGTGATTTAGGCGCAGCCTTGCGTGAAACATTTGAAGAGATCGGTGTCGATCTTCTACCAGAAGAACTCATGGGTCGTATCAACGATATACAGGCACGCAAGCATGGAACAATGCTTGAGTTCTTTATCCGCCCTTTCGTGTTTTACACAGAACGCGATTTTAATATCACACTCGACCCGCGTGAGGTTTCTGATTTCTTTTGGGTGTCAGTAAATGAGTTGCGCAATCCACAACGACAAATGAAATACGAATTGAAACGCGATGGTGTGACTTTGCATGTACCTGCGATTTCTTTAGATCACGAGCAACCGTTGTGGGGACTGACTTATATTATGACGATGGAACTATTGGATCTTCTGGAAAAACAACAAGTCGTCGAAAATTCTCTGTGATGTTTCAAGAAGTGACGCTGACTTGCCCAACAAGTCAGCAATGCTTCAGCCTAAGACAAAGATTTTTTAAAATTTCGCAAATTTTGCCTCAACTATCCAAAGGTCCAGCCGATAAGCTTACTACCTATAAGAAGGAGGCCTTGAATGTCTAAGGCTAAAAATGTAGTACGTCACGAATACATCTGGAATAAGGAGATTCGTGAATTGCCTTCTCGAACTGAGACAGGGCCACCTTAACTGCACCGGTTCTTTAATTTTAAAGAAGCGAAATAAAAAAACCAGAGAGAATAGGCTCCCTGGTTTTTTCTTTTTTTACGACTGTAAGATCAGATTATAGGATCGAGAATGTCGTAGAGATATTGAATGTCGTCGATTCCCACTCTGCCGTTTTAGGATAGAAATTCAAGTACGGAGCCAAGTAGATATCACGCGTGAATGCGTAACCCATACCAACACGTGAACTCAAAGTACGATTCCACAATACCGAGTGATCTTCAGTACCACGAGGGTTGATGAAGTTGATCGCAAGCGAAGTGTAAGCGCTGAATTTATCAGAGAAGTTGTATTTCACTTGCGGGAAGAAACCCAAGCTGTAACGGCCTGTGCCTGTTTCCAATTTCTTTTTTGGATTCGCAGCGCGATCGTACAAGTAGTAATCCAAGTTCGTATCAACACCGACTGCCGCACCTGAAGTGCCCAAGTTATAAAGCAAAGAGTTTGAATAGTTCACGCCAGCGAATTCGCCGATCGCGCGGTAGTCAGGATTTGTAACCGCAGTCACACCGTAAGAGTTGCGCATTTGCATATCCCAAACGCGAGCATTGCGATCATAAGACAAGAATGGATTTTTAACGTCGTAACGTTTCGCACCTTGAACCGGAGTCAAAGCACTCACACCCGTACCAACACCCACTGAACTTTTAGAGTCGATACGAAGACGCGCTGAAATCGAACCACCCAAAGATGTTTGATTCGTCGAAACACCACCGTCTGGTTTCGGTTGCATCTCGTTGCTCAAGTCACCCACTGGAGGGCCGTAATAGCTCAAGCTAAATTTCAAAGAGTAACGAGATAGCGAACCAGAATCCGCTTTCATTTTAGAATCCGTGATCTCTTTATCGTCTTCGAATTTTTTTTGTCCTAAAGCCTCGCCAACTTTGAGAGTTGAAGTTTGAGTTGCATCTGCAGAAGAAGAAGCAGAAGTCTCAGAACCAGCAGGTAATGAAAGAGTCGTTGTTGAGGTCTGAGCGTTGGCTGTCAAAGACAGACCAAGCAGGGCACTAAAAACAAAGGCTTTAGTCATCGAGATCTCCGGATTTTTTGGATTTTGGAAACACCCGAGTTTCTATCTGTTCGCACCCCAAAAGGAAAGTCAGGCTTTCATTAAGGGCACCGCGGCTGAAAAATATTCACTGCGTCGAAGATCGGATTTGATAAATTATCGAAGGTAAAAGCTCAATAACGTCTGAAGCCATCAGGGATAGCGGATCGCGGTGCAGAGCCCGCCAGTAGTCTGCACAAGCGCCATGTAAATAGGCACCTAAGCAAGCTGAAGTTGCGGGACTCAAATCACGTGCACGCAGGGCCGTAATCATTCCCGCTAACACGTCACCCGTGCCCGCTTTTGCCAAGCCGGAATTGCCCGACATAATTCTGTACGTGCGCCCTTTCCCCTGCACCAGCGAGTGATGACCTTTTAAAAGCACAATACAATTCATCAACTCTTGAGCTTGCATGATCGACTTCAGGCGCTGCTCTTGCACTTGCTCG